>JBGAGZ010000064.1:0-29169 GCA_044226465.1 Burkholderiaceae bacterium
CTTGCCGGCGGCCTTCGGACGCGGCGATCAGCGCGCGCTTCTCGCGCTCGGCGGTGATCTGGGCCTGCATCGAGTGCAGGATGGCGGCTGGTGGCGTCAGGTCCTTGATTTCGTAGCGCAGTACTTTCACACCCCAGTTCAGTGCCGCTTCGTCCAGCGCGGCCACGACCGAGCCGTTGATCACCTCGCGCTCTTCGAAGGTGCGGTCCAGCTCCATCTTGCCGATCACGCTGCGCAGCGTGGTCTGCGCCAGCTGGGTGATGGCGACGATGTAGTTCGACGAGCCGTAGCTGGCGCGCATTGGGTCGGTGACTTGGAAGTACAGGATGCCGTCGACCGTGAGCTGGGTGTTGTCGCGCGTGATGCAAACCTGGCTCGGCACATCGAGCGGGATCTCCTTGAGCGAATGGCGATAGGCCAGCCGGTCGACAAAGGGCACCAGGAAGTTCAGGCCGGGCGCCAGCGTGGCGTGGTAGCGGCCCAACCGCTCGACGACCCAAGCGTTCTGCTGCGGAACGACCTTGACCGAGCGGATGATGAACAGCGCGGCGATGACGAACAGAACGATGGCGATGATTTCCATGAGGATCCTTGTGAGGGCGGGGCAGTTTCAGCGCGCGGCGCGATCCAGAACGAGTTGCAGGCCTTCGACGGCCACGATCACGTGCTCGCCCGGAGCGGGCTCGCCGCTGCCGGCGAAGCGTGCGCTCCAGGCCGCGCCACGGTAGCTCACCTTCGCGTGGCGGTCGGCACCCCAAATGTCGACCTGCACGCGCCCGCCCACGTCGAGGTTGAGGTCGGGGTTTTCGGCGGCGCGTGGCGCGACGGGCTTGGCCAGCTGCCGGCGGTGCCACACCATCACGGCCGCACCGCCGACGAGGGCCGCCAGCACCAACTGGCCGCTGAAGGGCAGGTGGGCGTGCGCGCCGAGGGCGCCGGCCGTCGTGCCGATGGCCAGCATCAGCAGGTAGAACGTGCCCGACGTCAGCTCCAGCAGCACCAGCACGCCAGTGGCCAGCCACCAGGCGGTTGCATCGGTCCAGTCCATCTCGGCGCTCTCCTTCGGCCCGGTTCGGGCCGCTCGCATTGTCAAACGGAACACGAAGCAACGGCCCTACACTTCGCGCTTTCCATTTTCAGCCCGCCCGGGCCGGAGCCGCCGCCATGCAGCGCTTTTCCTTTCCCATCGTGATCATCGATGAGGACTTCCGATCCGAGAACACCTCGGGCTTGGGCATCCGCGCGCTGGCCGAGGCGATCCAGAAAGAGGGTTTCGAGGTCACGGGCGTGACGAGCTACGGCGACCTGTCGCAGTTCGCGCAGCAGCAAAGCCGCGCCAGCGCCTTCATCCTGTCGATCGACGACGAGGAGTTCACCCCCGGCCCCGAGTTGGACCCGGCCGTGCTGAACCTGCGCAAGTTCATCGAGGAGATCCGCTTCAAGAACGCGGACATCCCGATCTACGTCTATGGCGAGACACGCACCTCGCAGCACCTGCCCAACGACGTGCTGCGCGAGCTGCACGGCTTCATCCACATGTTCGAGGACACGCCGGAGTTCGTGGCCCGCCACATCATCCGCGAGGCCAAGAGCTACCTGGACGGGCTGGCGCCACCGTTCTTCAAGGCGCTGATGCATTACGCGCAGGACGGCTCGTACTCGTGGCATTGCCCGGGGCACTCGGGCGGCGTGGCCTTTCTGAAGAGCCCGATCGGGCGCATGTTCCACCAGTTCTTCGGCGAGAACATGTTGCGCGCCGACGTGTGCAACGCGGTGGAAGAGCTCGGCCAGCTGCTGGACCACACCGGGCCGGTGGCCGAGAGCGAGAAGAACGCCGCGCGCATCTTCAATGCGGACCATTGCTTCTTCGTGACCAACGGCACCTCCACCAGCAACAAGATGGTCTGGCACCACACGGTGGCGCCGGGCGACGTGGTGCTGGTGGACCGCAACTGCCACAAGTCCATCCTGCACTCGATCATCATGACCGGTGCCGTGCCGGTGTTCCTGACGCCCACGCGCAACCACTACGGCATCATCGGGCCGATCCCCGAGAGCGAGTTCAGCAAGGCCTCGATCCAGAAGAAGATTGCCAAACACCCGCTGCTGAAGCACGTGGACCCGAAGACGGTCCGCCCCAAGATCCTGACGGTGACCCAGAGCACCTACGATGGCGTGCTCTACAACACCGAGTCGATCAAGACCAAGCTCGACGGCTGGGTCGATACCCTGCATTTCGATGAGGCCTGGCTGCCGCACGCCGCGTTCCACAAGTTCTACGGCACCTACCACGCCATGGGCAAGGGCCGGGTGCGGCCCAAGCAGGCGATGGTCTACGCCACCCAGTCCACCCACAAGCTGCTGGCCGGCATCAGCCAGGCTTCGCAGGTGCTGGTGCAGGACTCGCAGACGGTGCAACTCGACCGCGACCTCTTCAACGAGGCTTACCTGATGCACACCTCCACCTCGCCGCAGTACGCCATCATCGCCTCGTGCGATGTGGCTGCGGCCATGATGGAGCCGCCGGGCGGCACCGCGCTGGTGGAAGAGAGCATCCGTGAGGCGCTGGACTTCCGACGGGCCATGCGCAAGGTCGATGCCGAATACGGCAAGGACTGGTGGTTCAAGGTCTGGGGCCCGGACAAGCTGGCCGAGGAAGACATCGGCAAGCCGGCGGACTGGGTGCTGAAGGCCAATGCCAAGTGGCATGGCTTCGGCAACCTGGCGGCCGGCTTCAACATGCTGGACCCGATCAAGTCCACCATCATCACGCCTGGGCTGGACATGTCCGGCAAGTTTGCCAAGACCGGCATCCCGGCGTCCATCGTCACCAAGTACCTGGCCGAGCATGGCGTGGTGGTCGAGAAGACGGGGCTGTACTCGTTCTTCATCATGTTCACCATCGGCATCACCAAGGGCCGCTGGAACACGCTGCTGACGGCACTGCAGCAGTTCAAGGACGACTACGACAAGAACCAGCCGCTGTGGCGCATCCTTCCCGAGTTCTGTGCCGCGCACCCGCGCTACGAGCGCATGGGCCTGGCCGACCTGTGCGCCGGCATTCACGAGATGTACGCCAAGGGCGACATCGCGCGCCTGACCACCGAGATGTACCTGTCGGACCTGCAGCCTGCGATGGCGCCCAGCGAGGCGTTTGCCTACATTGCCCACCGCAAGACCGAGCGGGTCGAGATCGACAAGCTGGAAGGGCGCATCACCACCTCGCTGCTGACGCCGTACCCGCCGGGCATCCCGCTGCTGATTCCGGGCGAGCGCTTCAACAAGAAGATCGTCGACTACCTGCGCTTCACGCGCGAGTTCAACAAGGCTTTCCCCGGCTTCGACACCGACGTGCACGGCCTGGTGGCGCAGGAGCTGCCGAACGGCGAAAAACGCTACTGCGTGGACTGCGTCAGAGACTGAATTTGGCGGGCGCGCGAAGCGCCGCCCGTGTTCAAGTGGCGTGCGCGGGTCCGGCTCTGCCGGTCCGCTGCGCGAGCCCCCTCGCGGGGCAGCCCCCGGAAGGGGGCGTGGGGGCCTATTCTTCCCCGGGCATGGCTCCCAGCATCACGTGGCTGAAGCCGCCGTCGACGTAGGTGATTTCGGAGGTGACGCCGGCGGCCAGATCGGACAGCAGGAAGGCGGCGACGTTGCCGACGTCCTCGATCGTCACGTTTCGGCGCAAGGGGGCGTTCTTCGAGAACACATCGAGCAGCTTGCCGAAGCCCTTGATGCCCGAGGCCGCCAGGGTCTTGATCGGGCCGGCCGAGATGCCGTTGACCCGGATGCCCTTGGGGCCCAGGCCGGCGGCCAGGTAGCGCACGCTGGCCTCGAGCGAGGCCTTGGCCAGGCCCATGGTGTTGTAGGCCGGCACGGCGCGCACGGCCCCCAGGTAGCTCAGCGTCAGCAAGGCGGCGTTCGGCCGCAGGCTGGGCAGCGCAGCCTTGGCCAGTGCCGGGAAGCTGTAGGCCGAGATGTCGTGGGCGATGCGGTAGTTCTCGCGGGTCAGGCCGTCCAGGAACTCGCCGGCGATGGCCTCGCGCGGCGCGAAGCCGATCGAGTGGACGAAGCCGTCGAAACCCTCGGGCCACGCCGTCTTCAGGTCGGCGAAGAGGCGCTCGATGGCCACGTCGTCACCCACGTCGCAATCGAAGACCAGGCTGGAGCCGAACTCGGCGGCAAACTCGGTGATCCGGTCCTTGAAGCGCTCGCCCACGTAGCTGAAGGCCAGCTCGGCACCCTCTCGCCGGCAGGCCTGAGCGATGCCATAGGCGATCGAGCGGTTCGAGAGCAGGCCGGTGATCAGAAGGCGCTTGCCGGCGAGGAATCCCATGCAGTCTCCGGTGGGGTGTGGTGTGGAGGCGGGATTCTCGCACTTCTTTCGCGCGCGCCTTGCGGGTATGGCTCTTGCAGGCTACAATCCGCGCTTCACTAGAATTGCGTGAACACACTGAAGAGTGGGCGGATTCATCCAGCCCATTTTTTTTGCGTGGTCGTTTTGCGTGAGCGATTGGCGCTTTTTTTAAAGGTATCTGCCACCTGATGAGCTGGAGCCAGGCCGTCGAGAAGACGGTGACCGGTTTGGGTTATGAACTCGTCGACGTCGAGCGTTCGGCAGGCGGGTTGCTGCGTGTCTACATCGACCGCGTTGCCGGCCACGCCTACCCCACCGGCGAGCACGAGTTCGTCACGGTCGAGGACTGTGAGGCGGTCACCCGACAGCTGCAGTATGTGCTCGAGGTAGGCAACGTCGACTACGCCCGGCTCGAGGTGTCCTCGCCGGGGCTCGACCGCCCGCTCAAGCGGGTCGAGGACTACGCCCGCTTCGCCGGCCAGCAGGTGCTGATCACGCTGAAGCTGCCTTTCCAGGGGCGCAAGAAATTCCAGGGCACGTTGCTGGCTGCCACCGAAGGCTCGGGATGGCAGTTGGTTTTCAAGCCTTCGACGAGGTTCGCGAAGCCCGGCTGGTGCCGGTGCTCGATTTCAAGGGGCGCCGAGGCAAGGGCGCGCCGGCCACGACCGAGGCTGCCGGCGAAACTGACGGAGGTCAACAAGAATGAACCGCGAAATGCTGATGTTGGTGGATGCGATCTCGCGCGAAAAGAGCGTGGAGCGCGACGTGGTGTTCGGCGCCGTCGAGGCGGCGCTGGCCCAGGCCACCAAGAAACTGCACGGCGGCGAGGTCGATATCCGCGTGACGGTCGACCGCGACACCGGCGAATACGAGACCTTCCGTCGCTGGCACGTGGTGCCGGACGAGGCCGGCCTGCAGATCCCGGATGCCGAGATCCTGCTGTTCGAGGCCAAGGAGCAGATCGACGACATCGAGGTCGACGACTACATCGAAGAGCCGATCGATTCGGTGCCGATCGGGCGCATCGGCGCCCAGGCCGCCAAGCAGGTGATCCTGCAGAAGATCCGCGACGCCGAGCGTGAGCAACTGCTGAACGACTTCCTGTCGCGCGGCGAGAAGATCATGGTCGGCACGGTCAAGCGCCTGGACAAGGGCGACATCATCGTCGAGTCGGGCCGCGTCGAAGGCCGCCTGAAGCGCAACGAGATGATCCCGAAGGAAAACCTGCGCTCGGGTGACCGCGTGCGGGCGTTCATCGCCGGCATCGACACCGCTGCCCGCGGCCCTCAGATCATGCTGTCGCGCTCGGCGCCGGGTTTCATGGTCGAGTTGTTCGCCCAGGAAGTGCCCGAGATCGAGCAGGGCCTGCTGGAGATCAAGAGCTGCGCCCGCGACTCGGGCAGCCGCGCGAAGATCGCCGTCGTCTCGCACGACAAGCGGGTCGACCCGATTGGTACCTGCGTCGGTGTGCGCGGCTCGCGCGTCACGGCCGTCACCAACGAGCTCGCCGGCGAGCGGGTCGACATCGTGTTGTGGTCCGAAGACCCGGCGCAGTTCGTGATCGGCGCGTTGGCGCCGGCCAACGTGCAGTCCATCGTCGTCGACGAGGAAAAGCACGCGATGGACGTGGTGGTCGACGAGGAAAACCTCGCCATCGCCATCGGCCGCGGCGGCCAGAACGTGCGGCTCGCGTCCGAGCTGACCGGCTGGCGCATCAACATCATGACGGCCGAGGAATCGGCCGCCAAGCAGGCCGAGGAATCGGGCTCGATCCGCAAGCTGTTCGTCGAGAAGCTCGATGTCGACGAGGAAGTCGCCGACCTGCTGATCGAGGAAGGATTCACCAGCCTCGAGGAAGTGGCGTACGTGCCGGCCCAGGAGATGCTGGAGATCGAAGGCTTCGACGAAGACACGGTCAGCGAGTTGCGCAACCGTGCGAAGGACGCACTGCTCACGATGGAAATCGCCCGCGAGGAGCGTGTCGAAGAGGTGTCGCAGGACCTGCGCGACCTCGAATTCGAGGGCAAAGGCCTGCAGCCCGACCTGATCTCCAAGCTCGCCGACGGCGGCGTGCACACCCGAGACGACCTGGCTGACCTGGCCGTCGACGAACTCATCGAGATGACCGGCGTGGACGACGCGCAGGCCAAGGCGCTGATCATGAAGGCGCGTGAACACTGGTTCAACGCCTGATCAACGACCGCCTCACCACGCGCCACGACACCGGCATCAAGATCAAGGAATTCAAGACATGGCAGTGACCACCGTCGCCCAACTCGCCACGGAGCTGAACCGGCCCGCGGCGACGCTGCTCGAGCAGCTGCAGTCGGCCGGCGTCGCCAAACAGTCGCCGGACGACTCGCTGACCGAGTCGGACAAGGAGCGCCTGCTCGAACACCTGCGCAGCGCCCACGGCACAGCCGGCGGCGACCGCAAGAAGATCACGCTGACCCGCAAGTCGACCAGCGAGATCAAGCAGGCCGATGCCTCCGGCAAGGCGCGCACCATCCAGGTGGAAGTGCGCAAGAAGCGTGTCTTCGTCAAGCGCGACGACGTGCCAGGCAGCGCCACCGCCGAGGAAGAGGCCACGCCCGCCGCCCCGGCGATCGAGGAAGCCGAACTGGCCCGCCGCGAGGAAGAAGCGCGCCGCCAGGCGGAGTTGATCCGCCTGCAGGAGGAAGAGCTCGCCGAGAAGCGCCGTCAGCGCGAAGAGCGCGAGGCCGCCGAGCGCGCCGCCGCCGAAGCCGCTGCCGCTGAAAAGGCCGTCGCGGAGAAGGCTGCTGCCGAAGCCGCCGCACAGGCGCAGGCCGCGCTGGCCAAGGCCGCCGGCACGCCCGCCGCCGAGCCGGCGGCACCGGCACCGGCTCCTGTCGAGGCACCCGCGGCCCCAGTGGCGCCGCCCAAGCCGGCGCTGCGCGTGATCAAGGCCGCCGACGCCGACAACGAGGAAAAGCAGCGCCTGGCCGACTTGGCCAAGCGCCGCACCGCCGCCGAGGCGGAAGCTGCCGCCATCCGCGACATGATGTCGCGCAAGAACAAGGTGCTCGTGGCCAAGAAGCCCGAGGAGCCGCCCAAGCCGGCTGATGCGGCCGCTTCCAAGGAAGGCATCAAGGGCACCATCCACAAGGCCAAGGGCGCGCCCGGCGCGACGACGACCACCGCCACTGCGGCCAAGCCGGGTGACAAGAAGTCGGTCAAGTCCGAGAAGCTCTCGTCGAGCTGGGCGGACGACGCCAAGAAGCGCGGCGCGGCTGCGAAGGGTCGCACCGACTCCGGCGCGGGCCGCCCCGGCTGGCGCGCGCCGCGTGGTGGCCGCCGTGGCGACAGCCGCGACGGCGTCGGCTCGAACTTCCAGGCCCCGACCGAACCGGTGGTGCAAGAGGTGCACGTGCCCGAGACCATCTCGGTGGCCGACTTGGCCCACAAGATGGCGGTCAAGGCGTCCGAGGTCATCAAGCAGCTGATGAAGCTGGGCCAGATGGTCACCATCAACCAGCAGCTCGACCAGGAAACCGCGATGATCCTGGTCGAGGAAATGGGCCACAAGGCCTTTGCTGCCAAGCTGGACGACCCGGAGGCCTTCTCGGAAGAGGAAGAAGCCGCCGCCGGTGGCGAAGAGCTGCCGCGCGCGCCGGTCGTGACCGTGATGGGCCACGTCGACCACGGCAAGACCTCGCTGCTGGACTACATCCGCCGTGCCCGCGTCGCCGCGGGCGAAGCGGGCGGCATCACGCAGCACATCGGCGCCTACCACGTCGACACGCCACGCGGCATGATCACCTTCCTCGACACCCCGGGCCACGCGGCGTTTACCGCGATGCGTGCCCGTGGCGCCAAGGCCACCGACATCGTCATCCTGGTGGTGGCGGCGGACGACGGCGTGATGCCGCAGACCAAGGAAGCGATCCACCATGCCAAGGCGGCGGGCGTGCCCATCGTCGTGGCGATGAACAAGATCGACAAGCCTGACGCCAACCCCGAGCGGGTCAAGACCGAACTGGTGGCCGAGCAGGTCGTGCCGGAAGAGTTCGGCGGCGATTCGCCCTTCGTGCCCGTGTCGGCCAAGACCGGCCAGGGCGTGGACGACCTGCTCGAGCAGGTGCTGCTGCAGGCCGAGGTGCTCGAGCTCAAGGCCCCGACCGATGCCATGGCCAAGGGCCTGGTGATCGAAGCCCGCCTGGACAAGGGCCGCGGCCCGGTGGCCACCGTGCTGGTTCAGTCCGGCACGCTCAAGCGGGGCGACGTGGTGCTGGCAGGTGCCAGCTACGGCCGCGTGCGCGCCATGCTCGACGAGGACGGCAAGAACACCGCCGAAGCCGGCCCCTCGATCCCGGTCGAGATCCAGGGCCTGACCGAGGTGCCGCAGGCCGGCGACGATTTCATGGTGCTGTCCGACGAGCGGCGTGCGCGCGAGATCGCCACCTTCCGCCAGGGCAAGTACCGCGACGTGAAGCTGGCCAAGCAGCAGGCCGCCAAGCTGGAGAACATGTTCGAGAACATGGGCGAAGGCCAGGCGCAGACGCTGCCGCTGATCATCAAGGCCGACGTGCAAGGCTCGCAGGAAGCGCTGGCAACCTCGCTGCTCAAGCTGTCGACCGACGAGGTCAAGGTGCAGATCGTGCACGCGGCGGTCGGTGGCATCAGCGAGTCGGACGTGAACCTGGCGATCGCCTCCAAGGCCATCATCATCGGCTTCAACACGCGGGCCGATGCCGGCGCGCGCAAGCTGGCCGAGGGCAACGGCGTCGACATCCGCTACTACAACATCATCTACGACGCCGTGGACGAGGTGAAGGCGGCGATGAGCGGCATGCTGGCCCCCGAGCAGCGCGAAGAGGCTTTGGGCACGGCGGAGATCCGCAAGGTCTTCGTGGCCTCGAAGATCGGCACCGTGGCCGGCTCGATGGTCACGTCCGGCATGGTCCGCCGCGGCGCGAAGTTCCGTCTGCTGCGCGAGAACATCGTCATCTACACCGGCGAGGTCGATTCGGTCCGCCGCGAGAAGGACGACGTGCGCGAGGTCAAGGAAGGCTTCGAGTGCGGTATCAAGCTGAAGAACTACAACGACATCGCCGAGGGCGACCAGCTGGAGTTCTTCGAGGTCAAGGAAGTCGCCCGAACGCTGTAAGGCGGGCCCGGCTTCATGCCAGGAAAACCCCGCCGGAGACGGCGGGGTTTCTTGCTTTAGGAGCGGTGCAAACCCATGAAACACAAGCGCAGCATTCCCAACCGCAGCCACCGCGTTGCCGACCAGATCCAGCGCGACCTGGCCGAGCTGATCCGCGAGCTGAAGGACCCGCGCATCGGCATGGTCACGATCAATGCGGTCGAGGTCACGCCCGACTACGCGCACGCCAACGTCTTCTTCTCGCTGCTCGTGGGCGACCCGCACGAGTGCGAGGCCGGGCTGAACGAGGCTGCCGGCTTCATCCGCAACGGCTTGTTCAAAAGGCTGGCGATCCACACCGTGCCGACGCTGCACTTCAAGTTCGACCAGACCACCGAGCGGGCGGCCGAGCTGAACTCTCTGATCCAGCGCGCGAACGCGACACGGGCCAAGGACGAGTGAGTTGAGCCAGCCCTTGCGTCCCCGCATCCCGCGCCGCGCGCTGCACGGTGTGTTGTTGCTCGACAAGCCGGTGGGCCTGTCGAGCAACGATGCATTGCAGAAGGCCAAGCGGCTTTACCGAGCCGAGAAGGCGGGCCACACCGGCACGCTGGACCCGCTGGCCTCTGGGCTGCTGCCGATCTGCTTCGGCGCTGCCACCAAGTTCAGCCAGGCCAGCCTGGACGCCGACAAGGCCTACACCGCCGTGCTGCGCCTGGGCCAGCGCACCGTGGGCGGTGACCGGGAGGGCGCGGTGATCGAAGAACGCCCCGTGTCGGTGACCGCCGAGCAACTCGCGGCGACCTGCACGGGCTTCGTCGGCCCCATCGACCAGGTGCCGCCCATGCATTCGGCGCTGAAGAAGGACGGCAAGGCGTTGTACGAATATGCCCGCGCCGGCATCGCGGTCGAGCGCGAAGCGCGCCGGGTGACGATTCACGCGATCGACATGCTGGGCTGGGACGATGCCGCCTGCGAGCTGACGATCGCCGTTCGTTGCAGCAAAGGCACCTACATCCGCACCCTGGCCGAAGATATCGGCGAGCGCCTGGGCTGCGGTGCGCACCTGGCCTCGCTGCGGCGCACCGAGACCGGCGCGCTGACGCTGGCCGGCGCCATCACGCTGGACGCACTGGCCGAGCTCGACGAGCCCGCCCGCGACGCGCTGCTGCACCCACCGGACTGCCTGGTGGGCGACTGGCCGCTGCTGCGGTTGGCGTCGGACGAGGCGGCTCGCTTCCTTTCCGGGTTGCGACGCCGGGTCAGCGAGCCGGACCGGGCAACGGTCCGCGTCTACGGCCCCGAGCCCGCCGCCTTCCTGGGCAGCGCCCACATCACCGCCGGCGAGTTGATCGCCGACCGCCTGTTGAGCCCCATCGAGGTCCAGGCCCTGCTGAATACTTGAGAGAAAGCGTCATGAGCCGACAGATCCGCAACATCGCCATCATTGCCCACGTGGACCATGGCAAAACCACCCTGGTCGACCAGCTGCTGCGCCAGAGCGGCACCTTCCGCGAGAACGAGAAGGTGGCCGAGCGCGTGATGGACAGCAACGACATCGAAAAGGAGCGCGGCATCACGATCCTGGCCAAGAACTGCGCCGTGGAATGGAAGGGCACGCACATCAACATCGTCGACACCCCGGGGCACGCCGACTTCGGGGGCGAGGTCGAGCGCGCGCTGTCCATGGTCGACGGCGTGGTGCTGCTGATCGACGCTCAGGAAGGCCCAATGCCGCAGACCCGTTTCGTGACCAAGAAGGCGCTGGCCCTGGGCCTGAAGCCCATCGTCGTGGTCAACAAGGTCGACAAGCCCGGCGCCCGACCGGACTACGTGATCAACGCCGCCTTCGAGCTGTTCGACAAGCTGCACGCGACCGAGGCCCAGCTGGACTTCCCGGTCGTCTACGCCTCGGGCCTGAACGGCTGGGCGTCTCTGGAAGAGGGCGCACCGGGCGAGCAGTGGGGCCCTGACATGACCGCGCTGTTCGACACCGTGCTCAAGCACGTGCCGGCGCACGAGGGCGACCCCGAGGCGCCGCTGCAATTGCAGATCTCGTCGCTCGACTATTCGACCTACGTCGGCCGTATCGGCGTGGGCCGCGTCAACCAGGGCACCATCAAGCCGGCGATGGACGTGCTGGTGATGGAAGGCCCCGACGGCAAGACCATCAAGGGTCGCATCAACCAGGTGCTGACCTTCGAAGGCCTGGAGCGCGTGCAGGCCACCGAGGCCGGCCCCGGCGACATCGTGCTGATCAACGGCATCGAGGACATCGGCATCGGCGTCACCATCACCGACCCGCTGAACCCGCAGCCGCTGCCGATGCTGCGCGTCGACGAGCCGACGTTGACGATGAACTTCTGCGTCAACACCTCGCCGCTCGCCGGCCGCGAAGGCAAGTTCGTCACCAGCCGCCAGATCTGGGACCGGCTGCAGAAGGAACTGCAGAGCAACGTCGCGCTGCGCGTGAAGGAAACCGACGAGGACGGCATCTTCGAGGTCTCGGGCCGCGGCGAACTGCACCTGACCATCCTGCTGGAAAACATGCGCCGCGAAGGCTACGAGCTGGCCGTCTCGAAGCCGCGCGTGGTGTTCCACGAGGTGAACGGCGAGAAGCACGAGCCGATCGAGCTGGTCACCGCCGATGTCGAAGACACGCACCAGGGCGGCGTGATGCAGGCGCTGGGCGAGCGCAAGGCCGAGCTGGTCAACATGGAGACCGACGGCAACGGCCGCGTGCGGCTGGAATACCGCATCCCGGCGCGCGGCCTGATCGGCTTCTCGAACGAGTTCATGAACCTGACCCGCGGCACCGGCCTGATCAGCAACATCTTCGACGGCTACGAGCCTCACAAGGGTGACATCGAAGGCCGCAAGAACGGCGTGCTGATCAGCATGGACGACGGCGAGATCTTCACCTACGCCCTGGGCAAGCTGGACGACCGCGGCCGCATGTTCGTGAAGCCGGGCGACCCGGTGTACGAAGGCCTGATCATCGGCATCCACAGCCGGGACAACGACCTGGTCGTCAACGCGACGCGCACCAAGCAGCTGACCAACTTCCGCGTCAGCGGCAAGGAAGACGCAATCAAGGTCACGCCGCCGATCGACCTGACGCTGGAGTACGCGGTCGAGTTCATCGCCGACGACGAACTGGTCGAGATCACGCCGAAGAGCATCCGGGTGCGCAAGCGCTTCCTGAAGGAGCACGACCGCAAGCGTGCCTCGCGCGAAGGCGCATGACCCATCGCAAGGCCGTCGTCACGATGGTGCTGGTGACGCTGCTGTGGAGCACGGCAGGGGTGGTCACGCGGCAACTCGAGGCGGCGCGCTCGTTCGAGGTCACGTTCTGGCGCAGCCTGTTCAACGCCGCGGGCCTGATCGTGCTGCTGGGCTGGCTGCGCGGGCCGCAGGCGCTGGTGGCTCGCCTCCGAGACGGTGGCAAGCTGCTGTGGGCCTCCGGGGTTTGCTGGAGCGTGATGTTCACCGCCTTCATGGTGGCGATCACGCTGACCACGGTGGCCAACGTGCTGGTGGTCATGGCCACGGCGCCGCTGTTCACGGCGCTGCTGGCGCGCTTCCTGCTGCACCACAGGCTGCCGTTTCGCACCTGGGCCGCCATCACCGTGGCCGGCGGCGGCATCGCCTGGATGTACGGGGCCGACATCAGCGGGGCGGGCGGCCGGCATGTGCTGGGCACCGCCATCGCGATGGGCGTGCCGATCTCCGGCGCGATCAACTGGACGCTGATCCAGCACGCCTCGCGCCGCGAGGCCTCGGCCGACATGTTGCCGGCGCTGCTGATTGGGGCGACGCTGTCCGCGCTGGTCGCGCTGCCGCTGGCCTGGCCGCTGCAAGCCTCGGCGGCCGACATCGGCTGGCTGGCGCTGCTGGGCGTCACCCAACTGGCCATCCCTTGTGTGATGGCCGTGACGGCCGCACGCACGCTGGCCGCGCCCGAGGTGGCGCTGCTGGCCCTGCTCGAAGTGCTGTTCGGTGTCGCCTGGGCCTGGCTGGGTGCGGGCGAGCAGCCCTCGGCCACCACCTTGTCGGGCGGTCTGCTGGTGCTGGGTGCATTGGCTGGCAACGAACTTGTCGCCTTGCTGCGCCGCCCGGCCACCACCTGAGTCCTGTCGCATCCATGGACAAACACATCCTTGCCCAACGGCATGGCCGCCTGGGCGTCATCACGCTGAACCGTGCCCCGGCGCTGAACGCGCTGTCGCTGGGCATGGTGCGCGACCTGACCCGCTGCCTGCGCGAGTGGGAGGTCGACGACCACGTCGATGCGGTGCTGGTGCACGGCGCCACGCGACCAGGCAAGGCGCCGGCCTTCTGCGCGGGCGGGGACATCCGCTTCTTCCACCAGGCCGCGCTGGCCGGCGACCCGCGTCTGGAAGATTTCTTCACCGAGGAATACGCGCTCAACCACCTGATCCACGGCTACGCCAAGCCCTGCATCGCCTGGATGGACGGCATCTGCATGGGTGGCGGCATGGGCATCGCCCAGGGCGCCTCGCACCGCGTCGTCACCGAGCACAGCAAGCTGGCCATGCCCGAGACCCACATCGGCCTGTTCCCTGACGTCGGCGGCGGCTGGTTCCTGTCGCGCTGCGCCGGCCGGCTGGGCGAGTACCTGGCCCTGACCGGCCATGTGCTGCACGCGGCTGACGCCCTGGGCACCGGGCTGGCCGACATCGCGCTGCCAGCCGAGGAACTGCTGGCCGTGATCGAGGCCCTGGCGGCGCAGCCGTGGTTGACCATGCAGTCGGTGTCCGACGCCTTGCGCGCCTTGGCGGCCACCCCACCCGGCGAGGGCAGGATCGCCTCAGCGCGGGCCGACATCGACCGCCACTTCGCGCTGGACAGCGTGGCAGCGATCGAGCAATCGCTGGCCGACACTCCCGGCGACTGGGCGTCTGCGACCTTGGCGACGCTGAAAAAGCAATCGCCGCTGATGATGGCGGTGACGCTGGAGCAGGTCCGCCGCGCCCGCGGCATGAGCCTGGCCGACGACCTGCGCATGGAGCGCGACCTGGTGCGCCACTGCTTCCACCTGCGCCCGGGCACGGCCGGCGAGACGGTGGAAGGCATCCGCGCGCTGGCGGTCGACAAGGACCACGCGCCGCGCTGGAACCCCGGCACCTCGGCCGAGGTCACGCCAGCCATGGTCCAGACCTTCTTCGCCAGCCCTTGGCCGGCCTGGGCGCACCCGCTGGCACACCTGCGCTGAAGCGGGGCGGCAGCCTGCCCAGCCTAGGGCGACCCCCGAGCGCTCGCGGCAGCGCGACGGCCTAGCATGGGCCAGCCCATCCAACCCAGGGACGAGACCACCATGCTTCAGCTCAGCGGCCTGGACGCGACCTTTCTGTACCTCGAGTCGCCCGAGATGCCCATGCACGTGGGCGCCTTGCACGTGCTCGAGCTGCCCAAGGGCTACCGGGGCAATTTCGTCAAGGACCTGCGCGCCTTGCTGGCCGCCCGCCTGCCGCTGATGCCCGCCTTGCGACGCCGGCTGTGGTGGATGCCGCTGAACCTGGCCAACCCGGCCTGGGTGGACGCGGTGCCGGACCTGAGCCACCACGTGGTCAACATCAAGCTGCCCGCAGCTGCCAAGAAGGGCGACGGCATGACCGAGCTGCATGCGGCGGTGGGCGACCTGCACCCGCGCTTGCTGGACCGCAGCAAGCCGCTGTGGCGCTTCCATGTGCTCGAGGGCCTGGGCCCGTCGCCCCAGGGGCACAAGCGGGTGGCGCTCTACAGCCAGGTGCACCATGCGGCGGTGGACGGCCAGGCCGCCGTGGCGCTGGCCAACATCCTCTTTGACCTGACCCCCGAGCCAAGGGTCATCGAGACGCACCCGTCGAAGCGCGTCAAGACCTTCCGCCACGACATGGCCGAAATGCTGCGTGGCGCGCTCGCGGGCGAGGTGCTGCAGGTGGGGCACCTGATCCGCGAGTTGCCGTCGGCCGTGGGCAGCCTCACGCGCGCCGCGGGCGCGGTGGCCAAGAACACGACGCTGCTGGGTGGCGACAAGGGCAAGGTCAGCAACCTGGCGTTGGCACCGCGCACGCTGCTGAACGTGTCGGTGACGCCGGGCAGGGCGTTTGCCAGCCTGTCGTTGCCGCTGGCCGAGATGAAGGCGCTGGGCAAAGCCCACGACTGCAGCCTGAACGACGTGGTGCTCATGCTGTGCGCCGGGGCGCTGCGCCGGTACTTTGCCGCGCACAAGCTGGCCATTCCTCGCAAGCCGATGATCGCGGCCGTGCCCATCTCGCTGCGGGCGCCTGGCGACACGCGCTCGGACAACCAGGCCTCGATGAGCTTCATCAGCCTGGGCACCCACCTGGCGGACCCGAAGAAGCGCCTGGCCCACATCAAGGCCGCGTCGGCGGCGATGAAGGCCACGATGGGCTCGCTCAAGAGCGTGCTGCCGACGGACTTCCCCAGCATCGGCGTGCCCTGGCTGATGGAGGCGGCGCGCTCGGTCTACGGCAAGGCCAAGGTGGCCGAGAAGATCCCGCCGGTGGCCACGCTGGCCATCTCGAACGTGCCGGGCCCGCAGGTGCCGCTGTACCTGGCCGGGGCCCACATGCTGACCAACTACCCGACCAGCATCGTCGTGCATGGCCTGGCCCTGAACGTGACCGTTCAGAGCTTCGACCGCAACATGGACTTCGGCATGATGGCGGACGCGGCGGCCATGCCCGATGTGGCGCGCTATGCCGAGTCGGTGAAGGCGTCGTTCGACGAACTCAAGGCGCTGCCTGTGCCGGCTGCGGCGCCGACGACACCGAGGCCCAAGCCCAGGACAACTGCCAAGGCCAAGAGCGCCAAGCCTGTCGCCAAAGCGACATCGGCGACTAGGGCAAGCGCCCGACTTTCGCGCACCGCTGCTCGCTAAGATCGGTGCATGCCCGATCGCACCGCACACGACGACGACCAACTGCGTCCGCCGGGGCTCCTGAAGCTGGCCCTGGAAGGGCGTGCCCCGTGGGAATTCGCCGCGCTGCTGGCCAGCGCGCCCTGGCTGCGCCAGTTGCCGGCCGGTGACGGCCACCCGGTGATCGTCTTCCCCGGCCTCGGGGCGGCTGACTTCACCACCGTGCCGATGCGCAACTTCTTGCGCGACCGAGGCTACGACCCGCACCCCTGGCGGCAGGGCTTCAACTTCGGCCCGCGCCACGGCGTGCTGGAGGCCTGCATCGAGCAGATCAAGGCCCTGCACTACCGCCATGGCCAACGGGTCAGCCTGATCGGCTGGAGCCTGGGTGGGGTCTACGCCCGCGAGCTGGCCAAGGAACTGCCTGAGCTGGTGCGCTGCGTGATCACGCTGGGCTCGCCGTTCGCCGGCCACCCGCGCGCCACCAACGCCTGGCGCTTCTTCGAATGGGTCAGCGGCCAGTCGGCGCACGACCCTGAGGTCATCGCCGGCATCCGCCAGCCACCCAGCGTGCCCACCACGTCCATCTATTCGCGCAGCGACGGCGTGGTGGCTTGGCAGTGCAGCATCAACCCGAGCCTGTCGCACACCGAGAACATCCAGGTCCAGGCCAGCCACATCGGCATGGGCATGAACCCGCTCGCCATGTACCTGATTGCCGACCGACTGCGTCAGCCCGTGGGCGGGTGGCAGCGGTTCGAGGCCGGAGGGGCCCGGCGCTGGTTCTTCAAGGTGAACGCGGGTGCCGATGCGCCCGTCGCCGAGGCGGCCTGAGCCAGCGCCGCCGCATGCAGATCAGCGCCAACGGCATTGCGATCGAGGTCGAGGACGAGGGCCTGCCCGGCGGCGAGCCGCTGCTGCTCATCATGGGCCTGGGCATGCAGCTCACCAGCTGGCCGGCCGAGATGGTGCAGATGCTGGTGTCGCGCGGCTACCGGGTCATCCGCTTCGACAACCGCGACGCCGGCCTGAGCCAGGGCTTCGACCACCTGGGCGTGCCCAACATCGCGCTGGCCTCGATGCAGCATCTGCTGCACTGGCCGGTCAAGGCGCCGTATGCGCTGGCCGACATGGCGCGCGACGCGCTCGGCGTGCTGGACGCGCTGGGCATCGCGCAGGCCCATGTCGTTGGCGCCTCGCTGGGTGGCATGGTGGCCCAGCACCTCGCGGCCCAGCAGCCGCAGCGCGTGCGCAGCCTGGGCCTGATCATGACCACCAGCGGCTCGCGCCGCCTGCCGCAGGCCACGCTGGCAGCGCGGCGGGTGATGCTGCAGCGCCCGCGCTCGCACGACGTGGAAGCGCTGGTCGACCACTACGTCCAGCTGTTCAAGGTGATCGGCAGCCCGGCCTATCCGCCCGACCCGGCCGCCTTCCGGGCGCGCATGGTCAGCAACGTGCAGCGCGCCTGGCGGCCTGCGGGGGTGCTGCGCCAACTCGTGGCCGTGGCGGCGGACGGCGACCGCACGCCGCTGCTGGGCCGCATCCAGGCGCCGACCCACGTCATCCACGGCGAGGCCGACCCGCTGGTCCCGGTGGAAAACGGCCGCGACCTCGCGCGGCGGATCCCCGGCGCCACCAGCGACATCATCCCCGGCATGGGCCACGACCTGCCGTTGCCCCTGCTGCCGCGCATCGTCGACGGGCTGGCCACCAACGCTGCCAGGGCCGGCCGCCGATAATCCGGGGGTGAACGCCCCCGTCCCCCCGGCCGCGCTGCAGGCGCCGGCCCCGCACCCCGAAACCGCCCCGGCCACCGAGCAGCCCGCTGGCGATTGGCGCCTGTCCGTAGCACCGATGATGGATTGGACGGACCGCCACTGCCGCTACTTCCACCGCCTCATCACCCGGCGCGCGCGGCTCTACACCGAGATGGTGACCACCGGCGCGCTGCGCCATGGCGACCAGCCCCGCCACCTCGATTTCAACCCCGAGGAACACCCCCTGGCGCTGCAACTCGGCGGCAGTGAGCCCGAGGACCTGGCCTTCGCCACCGAGTTGGCTCGGCGCTGGGGCTACGACGAGGTCAACCTGAACTGCGGTTGCCCCAGCGAACGGGTGCAGCGCGGTGCCTTCGGCGCCTGCCTGATGAACGAGCCGGCGCTGGTGGCCGATTGCGTGAAGGCGATGGTCGACGTGGCCCAGGGTCTGCCTGTGACCGTGAAGCACCGCATCGGCATCGACAAGAACGAGAGCTACGACTTCGTGCGCGATTTCGTCGGCACGGTGGCGGAAGCCGGCTGCCAGGTCTTCATTGCGCATGCCCGCAACGCCTGGCTCAAGGGCTTGAGCCCGAAGGAGAACCGGGAGATTCCGCCGCTGCGCTACGAGGTGGTGTACCGCCTGAAGCGCGATTTCCCGCGGCTCACCATCGTGCTCAACGGCGGCGTGCAGGGCAACGACGAGATCGCCGGGCACCTGCAGCATGTGGACGGCGTCATGCTGGGCCGCGAGGCGTACCACAACCCGTGGCTGATGGCCGAATGGGACCGACGCTTCTACGGAGTCGATGGCACCGACCTCGACCGCGACCAGGTCGAGGCGGCCATGGTCCACCACATGGCCTTGGTCACCGGTCGCCACGGCATGCCCTGGTCGCACCTGGCCCGCCACATGCTGGGCCTGCGCCACGGGCTGCCCGGGGCGCGGCGCTGGCGGCAGGTCTGGTCAGACCACCGGCTGAAGGACCGGTCCTCCGAGGAAATCAGCACGCTGGCCCGTTCCGCCGCTCACCCGTAACGCGCGATAATTTTCGTTACACCGCTGCGGCGGCCCACGGGCGAGACGCCCGACAACAAATGGGGGATGACCATGCTCCGCTGGTTCCATGGGCGCGCCGTGCGCATGGCTTGTCTTGCGCTGTTCGTCGCGGTACCGGCTGTCGGGCGTGCGCAGGCCGCCTACAAGCTGACCGAGCTGCTGATCGGGCCCAAGTTCGACATCACGCTGTACTCGGAAGGCAAGGCCATCAACAAGAACGGCCAGACCGCCATCGAGTACGGCTACAACTTCGGCGGTTTCTCGGCGGCACGCTGCACCAAGGCCCAGTGCACCCTGATCCCCGCGCTTCAGCAGACGCCGGGCTTCAGCGCCACCACGCCGGGCGGCATCAACGACCTGGGGCAGGTCACGGGAGCATCGTTCTCCGGGCTGACCACGCACGCGTTCCTGTTCGACGGCGCGCAAAGCTTCGACCTGGGCGGCCTGCCTGAAGACGGTTGCGGCGGCTGCATGCTCGACAGCATGGGGCGCGATCTGAACAACCGGGGCGACGTGGTGGGCCTGGCCTACAACGTGAGCGGGGCTCCCCGCGCCTTTCGCTACCGCGACGCGACCATGGTTTCGCTGGGCACCCTGGGCGGCGATTTCAGCGACGCCCAGGCCGTGAACGACAAGGGCGACATCGTGGGCGTGTCGACGCTGGGTGGCGGCGCCCAGCGCGCGTTCATCTACCGCAACGGCCTGATGAGCGACCTGGGCACGCTCGGTGGCAGCCATTCGGCCGCCTTCGGCATCAACGAGGCCCGGCAGATCGTGGGCTGCTCCACCGTCGACGGCGACAGTGCCCAGAGTGCCTTCATCCACCAGCAGGGCGCGATGAGCGCTCTGCCGTCACTGGGCGGCAACGACGGTTGCGCCTACGGCATCAACCGCAACGGCCAGGTGGTGGGCTATTCGACGCCGCCGGGCACCTTCGACCCCCGCGCGGTGCTGTGGACCGGTGCCGGCATCGTCGACCTCAACAGCCGGCTCGACCCCAAGGTCGCCAGCCAGTGGGTGCTGCTGGAGGCGCGCGCCATCAACGACAAGGGCCAGATCGTCGCCACCGGCCTGCACAAGGGCGTGACCCGGGCGGCGCTCTTGACCCCGGCGACCGTACCGGCTCAGCCGTAGATCGGCGGCCGCCTCGTGCGGCTCAGCCCCACACCTCCTGCGCCACCTCGACCACCAGGCGCAGCTTGGCGGCCTGGGCCTCGACGGCGATGTTGTTGCCGTGCACGGTGCTCGAAAATCCGCACTGCGGGCTCAAGCACAGTTGCTCCAGCGGCACGTATTGGGCTGCCTCGGCGATGCGGCGCCTGAGCGTTTCCTTGCTTTCCATCTCGCCGAACTTGGTGGTCACCAGGCCGAGCACCACGGTCTTGCCCGGCTTCAGGAAGCGCAGCGGCCGGAAGTCCCCCGAGCGGTCGTCGTCGTACTCGAGAAAGTAGGCGTCCAGGTTCATCTCGGCCAGCAGCGCCTCGGCCACCGGCTCGTAGTTGCCCGAAGCGGCGTGCGTGCTCTTGAAGTTGCCGCGGCACAGGTGCATGGCCAGCGTCATGCCGGGCGGTTTCTGCGCCACGACCTTGTTGATGAACCAGGCGTAGCGGTGCGGCAGCTCGTTCGGGTCGTCGCCGCGCTGGCGGGCGGCCTCGCGCATCTTCTCGTCGCAGAGGTAGGCGAGGTTGGTGTCGTCCATCTGCACGTAGGTGCAACCGGCCTCGGCCAGCGAGCGCAGCTCGTCGCCATAGGCACGCGCCACGTCGTCGTAGAACGCCGGGTCCAGCTCGGGGTAGTGCTCGCGGCTGATGCCGGCCCGGCCACCGCGGAAATGCAGCATCGTCGGTGAGGGGATGCTGACCTTGGGCGTGCAGCCCGGCGCGTGCGCCTCGACCTGGCTCTTCAGGTACTCGAAGTCGGCGCGCTGGATGTCCTTCACATGGCGCACCTTGTCGACCACCCGCATCACCGGCGGCGCCAGTTCCTCGGTGCCGTCCGGCTTGCGAATCGTGACCGGGATGTCGGTCTTGACGCCGCCGAGCTGCTCGAGGAAATCGATGTGGAAATAGGTGCGGCGGAACTCACCGTCGGTGATCGAGCGCAGGCCGCAGTCGCGCTGGAACTTGACGACCTCGGTGATCGCGCGGTCTTCCACGGCACGCAGGGCGGCCGGGGTGATCTCGCCGCGCGCAGCCTCCTCGCGCGCGTCCAGCAGGTACGTCGGCCGCAGGAAGCTGCCGACGTGGTCGGCGCGAAACGGTGGGGTGGTGCGCTGGGTCATGGCGATGCGTCCTGTGCGGGCTGTAGACCGCGCCATGCTAGCCGGTCAGGACGGCGCGGGGGCGGGCCACAGGCTGCGCGCAGTACGGCAGGCGCTGCCTTGCCAGTCGCTGCCGCAGCGGGCCTTGACCAGGCTGCACATGGCCTGACCCGCGTCGCGGATCTCGCCATAGGCCTGCGAGTCCACGATGCCGGTTCCGGCCACGAACACCGGCGCGGCGCTGGCGGCGGGCCGCGAGGCCTGCACCTCGTCGCGCTGGGCCACGCAGACCTCGCGCGCCATGGCTTCGGCGCAGCGCGCGACCAGGGCATCCACCTGCTCCGACGGGCTCGGGCGGCCCGCCACCGGGCTGCAGGCCGACAAGGCGGCAGCCATGCACAGGCCGGTAGCGCCGGCGGTTGCCCGGCCAAGGGCGGTGCGCGTCACGGCAGGTTCTTGATCCGGGCCAGGCAGGCGTCGAGGTTGCCGGCGCCGGTGCAGGTGTCCTTGGGGTAGACCACGGTCGAATAGACACGGTACAGGTCTTCGTCGCTGTTCTTCTTCATGCCATCCAGGCCGGGGAAAGGGATGCTGCCGACGTGACGGAACCAGACTCGGTTGTTGGTCTTGTCTTGCCAAAACTTGTCGCCACCGGACGCGGCGACGGCGGACAGGCTGGTCGCGGCCGTCATGACCCGGACATTGCTGCGCTTGAGGTAGTTTCGGTCGTAGCTGCCCTGGTCACGGTCCCACTGCGAGCCGGCGACCGTGTAGACGGCAGCCGGAATGCTGCCGTCGAATGCGACGGACATCAGGAACTTGTCGTCCGCCGTGGCTCCGTTGGTGATGTTCAGCGCCAGCCAGCGTGCGCTGGGCCAGCCCGGGAAGCTCAGTCGATACCGGCCGCCATTGAGGGTCGCGAAGTGCCGCATGCCACCCAGTTGCCATGAGCAGAAGTTGCCGGGCGGTGGCGTGATCCGGGTGTCGCAGGGGTACTGCTGAGCCACCTTCTCGTCGACGTACTGGTTGTAGCCGTTCTCGACGCGCCAGGTAGCGATCTCGTTGCCGTTGCTGTCCTGGCGCGACACGGCGAACGCCGCCATGAAGGCGAACCTCGACGGATCGAAATCGGTCTGCATCGCCTCGATGCCGTAGTACGGCCCCGAGCAGGTCTTGCCGTTGCGGCTGGCGGGCAGTGCGTCCTGGCAATTGGCACCGATGGTGAGGAAGGGCGAGTTCGGCACGGTGTACCAGTTCTTCGGGCCCCACAGGCCTTCGGTGTCCCACAAGGCGCTGGCCAGCGACCAGTTCTCGCTCGGCAGGTGGTTCTGTCGCAGGCCCGGTTGCAGGGTGCGGTAGCCGCCGGCGGAGTCGATCAGCATGTTGTTGTGGTTGCGCGCCTTGCCGCGTTCGACGCCGACGAAATAGAAGTCCTCCGAGCCGAAAGCGCCACTGGTCTTGCCGTCGACGAACGGGAAGTCGATGAAGGCGTTGTCGACGATCTGCACGGTGGAATGGTAGGTCGCGACACCGGACGGGAGGTCCATGCCCTTGGGGTAGCGGTCGGCCGAATGGTTGAGGCTGGTGCCGACCAGCAGGCCGCGCTGCAGCGTGCCGTCCTGGGCCGCGCCCGAGAAGGCGAGGCCGACGTTGTCGGCGACGGCCCATTCGAGGTAGTCCGGCCAGGTGACCCGGTTGCGGTAGGCGCCCTCGGAATTCTTGAACGAGGTGATGCGCTTGATCGTGAACCGCAACTGGTCGGCAGGGCAGGTGCCGTAGGGCTGGCCGTTGCCGTCGAGGCAGGCCTTGCCGTTCTTCATCGGCACGTACATCTGCAGCGTCAGCTTGCCCTGGGTCTGCTCGGGGTTGGCGACGTTGTCGTCGACCGGCACCAGGTCGAGCAAGATGCCGGGCCCGCGGGCCGAGTGCACCGTGTTGTATTCCACCGTCCCCAGCGGCGTGTAGCGTGGCCACAGTTTGACCTTGCGCGACAGGCCCAGCGGCTTCAGCGGAAACGACAACCAGATGCCGTTGCCCTGCGCATCGCCGCCGAGGTTGTGGGTCAGCGTGTTGTCGGGGTTGGTGATCCAGAAGCCCGATGGCCCGCCGAGGTCGAGGGCAGGGCCCTCGTGGATCTTCAGCAGGTTCTTGGGCAGGGGCGAGCGCATCTTCAGCGCCAGGTTGCCGTCCAGCACGTTGCGGCGTTCGACGGCGTCTTCCAGGAAGAAGGCGTGGCCCTTGATGTCGTAGCAGATGTTGTTCTGCACCGTGACGCCATTGGTGGCATGCAGCACCACGCAGCGGTTGGCCGAGTTCCAGATCGCGCTGTTGCGGATGTAGTGGCCCACCGGGTCGCCCAGTTCGGCGCCCGTGGCCGGGTCGTAGCTCAGCATGTGCCAGTGGATCGGGTAGCGGGCCAGCTGGCCGGCCTGTCCCACGCGGCGGAACTCGACACCGTCGATCTGTACCTGGGATGTCAGCCCCATGACCATCACATGGGCGCCGTGGCCCTGGGTCTGCCAGGCGGTGTCGTCGGCTCCCTGGATCACGATGTGGCGGCTCAGGTTGCCGACGGCGGCGCGCTCGTCCAGCGATGCAGGCGCCGGCAGCGCGGGCGGTTTGTAGTTCGGGTCCTGCGTCAGCGACATGCCGGTGGCTGTCGGGTATTGCAGGCGGCCCCAGCGCGATTTGGCCAAGCCGGTGGAGGTGTAGAGCGTGATTCCGACCGCGTCGGAGCGCAGTGTCAGGGCCTCGGTGGCACTCAGGCCGTAGTGATCGGTAGGGGCGACCACGACCTGGTCACCAGACTTCCAGTCGACGACCTCCCGCAACAACAGTTTGGTCGTGCCGGCCTCGGCCGGCTGGTTGAGCTTGGTCCATGCCGGCTGCGGCGAGGTGCCGTACAGCAGCAATTTGCCGCCGATGACCCGCAACCCGCGCGACACGCCGTCGTTCGGGTTGGTCGGCTGCCCGGTGAGGGTGAAGGTGGCGCGGTGCGCAAACGGCGTCGCCACGGTGCCGGCCTGCAAGGTACCCGTGAGGGTGACCGAGCCTGCCGTCAGCGAAACGTCCTTCTCGGCGAGTTTCAGCGTGCCATCGACCCGCAGGCTGGCCAGGGCGGCCGTCGCCGTATCGAGCACCACCAGCTTCCCGGTGGGGATGACGACATCGGCGCCTGCGGGGGGGACCTTGCCCCCCCAGGTGGCCGGGTCGGACCAGAGGGTCGCTGCTTCCTGAGATTGCGCGGCCTGCCGTTCAGGGCCTTGCGCCGTGTTGTCGGGGTCGCCATCGCCACCGCCACATGAAGCCAACAAGGCGCAGAGCAGGGTGGCCAACAAGCGCCTGGACTGGCTTGCCGTAGCGGGGAAATATCGAGTCATCGGTCGGTCGGTCGGCAGGCGGCAGTCGTTGGGGCGCGCGGATACTAAGCGACCCATCTGTAACAAGATCGTTCAATACCCGAGTTGGCTGTGCCGTTACTCGGCGGGTCTTTTCGGCCAAGTGGCCAGCAGCAGCCCGGCCAAGGCCAGCGCCAAGGCGCCCGCCTGCGCCATGCCCAGCGGCTCGCCGAGGAAGACGACGCCCACCGCCGTGGCCGCCACCGGCAGCAGCACGCTGAACACGCCGGCCTGCGGCGCTGGCACGCTGCGCAGGCCCTGCATCCAGAGCCAGACGGTGACCATGCTCGCCGCCAGCGCATAGAACAGCAGCAGGCCCCAGGTGCCGGGCCCGACCGCCGCGAAATCGAAGCGCAGCGCCTGCCAGGCGCCGAGGGGCGTGACCAGGACGAGGCCCCAGAGGTTGATCAGGGCACTGATGCGGCGCGGCGAGACCTGGGCCGTCAGCCGCTTGCCGATGACCACGTAGGCCGCCTCGCAGAGCACGGCGCCGAGCAGCAGCGCATAGCCCCACAGCGGCTCCTGCCCGGCTGCCGATGCGCCGGCCCGCGAGCGCGCCAGGGCCAGCCAGGCGATGCCCGCCACGGCGAAGGCAATGCCGCCGGCCACCCGGCGCGTGATGCGCTCGCCCAGCAGCACGCGCGACAGCAGCGCGACCGCTGCGGGGATGGCTGCCATCACCACGCCCGCCGCCACCGCCGATGTGGCCGCCACGCCGAACAGCATGCAGATCGAGAACAGGAAGTTGCCGAGGAAGCTCTCCCAGAACAGCAGCCGGCGGTCGTGTGGCGACAGGGCCGCCTCGCCGGGCCGCCTGCGCACCCAGCCGGCCATCGCGACCGCGGCGATGCCGAAACGCAGCCAGGCCAGCAGGAACACCGGCAGCACCGCCACCAGGCTGCGCGACAAGCCCACATAGCTGCCCACCAGGGCCATGCTGAGTGCCAGGCAGCCGTAGGCCAGCCAGGGCACGGGCCGGTGGGAAGCCGGTGCGGGCGAGGCGCTCAACGCCGCGGCCGCCCGGTGGCGTCGAGCACGGTCAGGCTGACCTGGCCGGACATCTGCCGCCGCGCCGCGTCCCAGCGCAGTGCGAAGCCGCCCAGGTCCCAGCCCGCCAACGATTCGAGCGCGGGCAGCAGCGCCTCGCGCCCAGCGCCGTGCGGCAAGCGCCGCAGCGCCTGCACCAGCATCGCGCCGGCCATCCAGCCCTCCAGCGAGACATATTCGGGCGCCGCGGCGCCCGTGGCCTGCAACTGCCGCTGGTAGGCCGCCACCATGGGCCGCGACGCGTCGAAGGGCGAGGGCACCACCTGCGTGACACACAGGCCCGCCACGCGCGGACCCAGCAAGGGCGCGATCGCGGCGGCACTGGACAGGCTGCTCGCATAGCAGGGCCCGGCAAAGCCTGCGTCGCGCATGGCGCGCAGCCCGGCCGCCGTGCTGGCGTGCGCGGCCAGACAGACCAGGGCCTGCGGCTGCGCCGCACCCAGCACCTGTGCGGCGGCGAGGATGTCGCGCGACTGCAGTTCCACCTGGCCGGTGGAGTTGCGCCCCACCTTGGCCGTGGCCACCGGGGCCGGCGAGCCTGCCGCCTGCAGCGCCTCGACCAGCGCCGCCAGGCCCTCGACGCCATCGGCATCGTCCTGCGCCAGCACCGCGACGCGGGCCACGCTGAGCGTCTGCAGCGCCTGGGCGATCAGCCGCGCCTCGGCCGCCAGACCGGGCCGCACGTGGACCAGGTTGCGTGGTGGCCGGCGGCGCAGCGATTCGGCGCCTGTCAGCGGGGCCACGAAGGCCAGGCCGGCCTTCTGCGCCAATGGCAGGCAACGGTTGGCGGCCTCGGCACCCACGTAGCCGATGAGGGCGAACACGCCGTCGCCCTCGATCAGGTCGCGGGTGTTGGCCAGGGCGGCCTCGGGCTCGTAGCGGTCGTCGACGCTGATCAACTCGATCGGCCGTCCGGCGACGCCCCCTTCGGCGTTGGCCGCCACCAGCGCGAGGTGGATGCCGCGCTGGTACTCGATGCCCAGCTGCTGCGCCGGCCCGCTGAGCGGCACCGACTGGCCCAGCCGGATCGGGCCTTGGGCGGGCAGGGCGCGGGCCGCCCAGGGCAGGCTGGCCGCGCCCAGGGCCAGGGCGTCGGCGATCCAGTGGCGGCGGCTAGAAGGCCGCGGCATAGCGCTGGAGTTCCCAGGCGCTGACGTGGCGGGCGTACTCCACCCATTCCATGCGTTTCAGGCGCACGAACTCGCGCGACAGCGTGGGGCCCAGCGCGCCGCGCACCACCTCGTCGGCATCCAGCGCGTCGACCGCCTGTTCCAGCGACTGGGGCAGCAGGGCGTGTCCGCGCTCGCGCACCTGCGCCAGCGAGAGCTGGAACAGGTCTTCGGTGCAATCCGGGCCTGGGTCCAGCCCGCGGTCGATGCCGTCCAGGCCGGCGGCGATCAGCGCGGCCGTGGCCAGGTAGGGGTTGGCGCTGGCGTCGGGCAGGCGCCACTCGAAGCGGCCGGGCAGGGTGCGCAGCGTCGCGGTGCGGTTGTTCGGCCCGTGCGCCACGTAGGCCGGCGCCCAGGACGTGCCCGACAGCGACTCGCCGACGACCAGGCGCTTGTAGCTGTTGACCGTGGGCGCCGCCAGCGCGCACAGCGCCGGCGAATGCGCCAGCACGCCACCGACGGCTCTTGGGGCGACGTGGTATGTGACGGAGGTCTGTACGTGTACTCGTCCACCGCTTTGGTGGCCGCCTTCACACCTCCGGTAAACGCCACCTTTACTCCAGCCGGCGCGAAGACGCAACGCCCCGCCTGGTCCCACAGCGAGACATGGAAGTGCAGGCCGCTGCCCGGCTGGTTCGCAAAGGGCTTGGGCATCATCGAGAAGACCATGCCGCGCTCTTCGGCCAGCGCCTGGGCGGCCAGCTTGAAGAGCATCAGGTGGTCGGCGCTGGCCAGGCACTCGTCGAAGGCGAAGTTGACCTCGTACTGGCCGTGCGCGTCCTCATGGTCCAGCTGCAGCACGTCCAGCCCGCAAGCCGACAGCGTCTCGTGCAGGGCATGCAGGAAACCGGCCTGGCGCGGCAGCGACTTCAGGTCGTAGGAGGGCTTGTCCAGCCGGTCGCCATCGTCGGCCGGGCGCCACTGGCCGCCTTCTTTCTTCAGCAGGAAGAACTCGGGCTCGATGCCGGTTTTCAGCACCCAGCCGCGTTCGGCCAGGCGCACAGTGGCCCGCTGAAGCACCTGGCGCGGGCAGCCGTCGAAGGGCTGGCCATCGACATAGCCGCTGCACACCGCGCGGGCATAGCCGGGCATCCACGGCATGGGCTGGATGCGCTCGGCATCGGCCCGCGCGTAGTACTCGGCCCGTGCCCCGGTGCGCGGCAGGCCCGTGCCCCAGATCGACGGTCCGGCGAAGCCGGCGCCGGTCTCGACCAACTCGTGCAGCTTGCCCAGGGGCAGGTACTTGCCCTTGGCCACGCCGTGCAGGTCGGTGAACTGGGCGAGCAGGGTGTGCACGCCCTGCGCGGCCAGGCGCTGTTGCAGGTCGATCATCCGTTCAGTCCAGCCGGATCCAGGTGGTCTTCAGCTCGGTGTATTTGTCGAAGGCGTGCAGCGACTTGTCGCGGCCGTTTCCGCTTTGCTTGTAGCCGCCGAAGGGCACGGTGATGTCGTCCTCGTCGTACTGGTTGACGTGCACCGTGCCGGCACGCAGCGCACGCGCCACGCGGTGGGCGCGGTTGATGTTGTCGCTCCACACGCTGGCCTGCAGGCCGTAGCTCGAGTTGTTGGCCAGCGCGATGCCTTCGGCCTCGGTGTTGAACTTGATGATGCCCATCACCGGGCCGAAGATCTCTTCGCGGGCGATCTTCATGCCGTTGTTGACATCGGTGAAGACGGTGGGCTCGACGTAGTAGCCGCCGGTCTCGCTGCGGGCCTGGCGGCCTCCGGCCAGCACCTTGGCGCCTTCCTGGTGGCCGGCGTCGATGTAGCCCAGCACGGTGCGCAGCTGCGTCTCGTCGACCAGCGCGCCCAGCTCGGTGCCGGCGTCCAGCGGGTCGCCCGGAGCGTACTTAGGGGCCTCGGCCGCCACCATCTTGGCGAACTCGTCGGCGATGCCGGCCTGCACCAGCACGCGCGAGGGCGCGTTGCAGCTTTCGCCCTGGTTGAAGAACATGCTGCCGGCCACGGTGCGCGCGGCGCGCGCGATGTCGGCGAAGTCGTCGAACACCACGAAGGCCGACTTGCCGCCCAGCTCGTTGTAGACGCGCTTGAGGTTGCTCTTGCCGGCGTACTCGTACATGCGGCGGCCCACGCGGGTGGAGCCGGTGAAGCCGATGGCGTCGACCTCCAT
>JBGAGZ010000065.1:0-29111 GCA_044226465.1 Burkholderiaceae bacterium
GGCGCGCGGCTGTGGCACTTCTTCTTCGCCTGGCTGCTGGTGCTCAACGGCCTGGTCTACCTGGTGCACGCGCTGCGAAGCGGCCACCTGGGTCGCGACCTGCTGCCCACGCTGGCGGACTGGCGCGGCCTCGGTGCGTCGGTGCGCGACCACCTGCGCTTCAAGCACCCCGAGGGCGAGGCGGCGCGGCACTACAACGTGCTGCAGAAGCTCGCCTACCTGGCGGTGATCTTCGGCCTGTTGCCGGCCATCGTGCTGGCCGGCTGGGCCATGTCGCCCTGGCTCAACTCGCTGTGGCCGGGCTGGGTGGACCTGTTCGGCGGCCGTCAGTCGGCGCGCACGGTGCATTTCATCGTCGCCTGGCTGCTGGTCGGCTTCGTCGCGGTGCATGTCTTCGAGGTGCTGGTCAGCGGCGTGTGGAACCACCTGCGCTCGATGGTCACCGGCCGCTACCGCATCACGCCGGGCACGCCGCCCCGAACCCGACCGGAGCCACCCCATGCCTAGGCTGCGCATCACCCCCGAAGCCTTGGCCAAGCGGCTGTTCCTGCGCCGGGCCTGGGCCGGCTGCAGCAGCGCGCTGTTGCTGGCCGGCTGCGACCGCCTGGGCGCCAACGCCTCGTTCGCGCAGGCCTTGTCGCTGGGCGAGGGCCTCAGCCGCGGGGTGCGCGACGCCACCGCCCACCTGGGCACGACCATGGCGCAGGAGTTCACGCGCGCCGACCTGTCGCCCAGCTTCCGTGGCAACGGCAACACCGACCCGCAGAGCGCCGTCTACAAGGCCTGGGTGGCCAACGGCTTTGCCGACTGGCGGCTGGTGGTGGACGGCCTGGTCGAGGCACCGGCTTCGCTGTCGCTGGACGAGTTGCGGGCCATGCCCAGCCGCACCCAGATCACCCGCCACGACTGCGTCGAGGGCTGGAGCGCGATCGGCCAGTGGACGGGCGTGCCATTGGCGCGCGTGCTGGCACTGGTGCGGCCGCGGCCCGCCGCGAAATACGTCGTCTTCCACTGTGCCGACGCCTTCGGCGCCTCGCCCTACTACGAGAGCATCGACCTGCACGACGCCCACCACCCGCAGACGCTGCTGGCCTACGGCCTGAACGACCAGCCGCTGCCGGTGACCAACGGCGCGCCGCTGCGCCTGCGCGTCGAGCGGCAGCTGGGTTACAAGCACGCCAAGTACCTGGTCCGCCTGCAGCTGGTGGACGACCTGGCGCTGCTGTGGGGCGGCCGCGGCGGCTTCTGGGAGGACCGCGGCTACCAGTGGTACGCCGGGATTTGATGGAGCACCCGGCGCCGGGGTACCGGCACCACCCGCCGAGCGGGTACCCGGCCGGCTTGGGGCGGCCCGGCGCTCGGCCGGGCTGACTTCTCCTACCAGGTGTTGCGCAGCTCGCGCAGCTTGGTGAACACGGTCTTCGGGTCCGGCTGGTCGGGCAGGTCGGGGAACTGCTCGCGCAGGTGGGCGATGACGCTGGGGCTGGTCAGCCGCAGGAAGGTGTTGAACTGCTTTTCCTCGCCCAGCGTGGTCACGCGCATGGTGGCCGCGTCCTGCCCCGCCACCTGGGGCAGCAGGGCCTGGGCGGCGGCGTTGTCGGGCTCGCGGGCCAGCGTGAACTTCAGGTTGTTCTCGATGTAGTCGTGCCCGGCGTAGACGCGGGTGTCGTCGGGCAGCCGGCTCAGTTGCTCGGCAAAGCTGGTGTACAGCGCCCCGATGTTGCCGCCGTTGTGGCAGTTGCCGGCACCGGCGTTGAACAAGGTGTCGCCCGAGAACAGGGCGGGGTGGTCGCCGTGCGCGCGCAGGCAGATGTGGCACATCGTGTGGCCCGGCGTGTCCAGGCATTCCAGCTCCACGGTCTTGCCCACCTTGATCACGTCGCCGGCCTTCACGCCGCGGTCCATGCCGACGATGCTGCCGCCGGCCTGGTGGTGGGCGATGACCTTGGCGCCGGTGGCTGCCACCACCGCGGCGTTACCACCGGTGTGGTCCAGGTGCTCGTGGGTGTTCAGGATCTGCGTGATCTGCCAGCCCCGCACCCGCGCCGCGTTGAGGCACTTGTCCGAGTCCAGCGGGTCGATCGCCAGGGCCTCGCCCGTCTCGGCGCAGGCAATGAGGTAGTTGTAGTTGCGGTAGGCGTTGCCTGTCCAGATGCGCTCGACGATCATGTGTGGGGCTTCCGTGGTCAAAGGTGGGCGGGCGATGAGCCCGGTGGGGATGGGTACCCGCCGAGGTGGCAATGATCGCGCGAATACCCGGCAGGCATGCGCAGCCGCAAACGGGCGCGGTGTGTGATGGCCGCGCTGTCAAGCCCCTTCGTTGCCGCGCTACGACGGCGGTGGTTGACGCCAGGCCGCCGGGCGGTGATCTTCATGCCTCTCGATCGCACCCTCCATGCCGTGGCGCACCGCCGCGGCACGCGGTGCGATCTTTCGTTTTGAACCTGTCATCCGGAGGTCTGCCAGATGAACTTTGAAGTAGAAGCGCCCCTGCCCACCGGGCCGGCCTGCACTGGGCAACTGTTGGCCTGCAGCGATTGGCACGGGGTGCGCGAAGACATGGTCGATTTCATGTTCAACCTGATGGGCGTGGTGTTCGTGGTTCACCGCTTCGAGGAGGCAACCCTGGAGCTGAAGAAGCGGGGCTTCGGCCGCGTGGTGGCCGGCGACATCGCGGCCCCCCACTATGTGCAGGTGCTGAACAACGACCACCTGATCGCGCACCTCGAGCCGGGCGGCATGCTGGACCTGCAGATCCACGTCGGGCGTGCCCTGGGCTACCAGCCGGCCATCTACGCCGGCAAGGTGGTCGTCTGAGCGGGCGTTGGCTCAGCCGGCCTTGCGGCGCGGGCCGCGCCGCGGGCGCGACGAGTCTCGCGCCGCGGCCAGCGCGGCCAGCGTCTCGAGGTGCCGAGCCAGCCCCGATGCCTCCGCCGCGCGCACGGGGGGGAAACGGGGCCGGCGCACACCACCAGCCTCGACCACGCCACCGCCGATGCATGCGCCATCGTCGAACAGATCGTAGCCGGTCTTGTCGATCGTGAGGGGCGGGTGGGCGCCGTGCGGGCAGGGCGTGAAACAGGGAAAGCGCGCCGGCCGCGCCACGAACCGGTGCGGCCCCACGGCCACCGCCGTTTCCACGATCAGCGGCCTGGGCCCCCACCCCTCGGGTGCGGGCCGGGCACCGACGCGGCGCTGGTGTGCCAGCCATTGGGCGCGCACTGCCATCGCGTGTGGGCATTCCGTCTCGGCGCAGGTCAGGCGCAGCAGCACCGGCGCGTCCAGCCGCACACCGTCGCACCAGAACTGCTCCCGGCGCCGCCCTTGGGCGTCGATGCGCGCGGCAGCGGCCACCAGGTGCTCGCCACGCGCCGTCGACACCGTGCAACTCGTCTTCCAGCGGGTGCCGAACGGTGCCCCCACCGGCACCCGGCGGTGAAGCTCGTCGACCAACTGTAGGACGTCCATGGTGCAGGACGATGAGGCCTGCACCGGCCGGCGTCAACGGCTTGTCCGACTGCACGAGGGTGGTCTTGGCTTGCGCCGGCCGATTGCGCGTGCTAGCCGTGTCGAGGTCGATTCAGTACCTGAACGACTGCAGCACGTCCAGCCCCGGCGCGGTGATGACGAAGCCGCGTCGCTCGGTGGGATTGAGGGCCATGTACGCGGGGCTGGCCGGCAGCGAGAAGCCGTCCAGCGACTCGACCAGGCGGCCCTTCTCGTCGAAGACGTGGATGCTACTGCCCTGGGGCGCGGTGCTGGAGATGGGCTGCCCCACCAGGAACAGCTTGTGGACCGGGTCGACCGCCACCGCGCTGCCGCTCTGGGCCTGGCTGGTGGCGCCCGGCAGCTGCACGACGATGGTGGTGTGCTTGACCAGGTCGTGGAACTGAACCTTGAAATCGTCCTCGGTCGTGGTGCAGGCGATGCTGGTGCCCGAGTCCACCGCGATGCCGTTGACGAAGCCGAGGCCGCCCGCCGCGAGACCGAACTGGTCGCCGGTCTGCAGGTCGACCACGCGGATGAAGGCCAGGCAGCCGAAGCAGCCCAGCGACGAGCCCAGCACCGCCTGGTGGTGGGCCTGGTCGATGGCGATCACCGGCGAATGCGGCCAGTCGAACACCGTGTCGGTGACGCGGATCAGCGGGCCGAAGGTGTTGGCGCCGACGTTGCTGGCGAAGACGTAGGAGCTGTCATCGCTGCCGTTGTTCTTGAAGCCCAGCGCCGCCGTTTCGTCGAAGCCCTGGCCGGGCGCCATGGCGCTGATGATCTCGTTGGCCCTGTGCAGCGGCGGCGTCCAGCGGCCGGTGAAGGCGTTGCCGCCGATCGGGTCCAGGGTCGAGTAGACGCGCTTGTCGACGAACAGGTCGCTGACGTGCTCGAACTCGACCAGGCCGACCCCGTGGTTGAAGAGGCCGAAGGCCACGTAGTCGTTCTTCGTGTCTCGCCGTTTGCGCACCACCGAGACGATCTCGCCGGTGGCCGGGTCGAAGGTCTCGACCGCCACGTCCTGCCGGCCGTCGGCGAGCGGCACGTATTCGGTCAGCAGGCCCAGGCCGCCCGCCTGGTCGATGTCGTAGCCCAGGATGATGCCGCCCAGCGCGCCGCGCACCGTGACCTTGCCGGGCCCGACCGCGGGGGGCTCGATGCCCGCACCACCCGCCTGCGCCCAGGCCAGGGCGCACCACGCCAGGCCGGCCAGGCCCGCCATCCACCGCTTGCTTGCTGCCGCCATCTCGTGCCTCGCCGGGGTTGGGTGCGGGCTGCGCCGGTTTGCGCAGCCCGCCGCGGTGAGTGCGGGCAAAGGAGCCAGCGGTTGCGGCAGCCGCCTCAGGCGGCGAACTGCGGCGGCGCCTCGGGCGCGGACCAGCGCAGCGGCAGCGCCGACGGGCGCCACCAGGCTTCGCGCACCTCCAGGTGCAGCAGGCGCTGGGCGCCGGGGAAGGCGCCCAGTGCCGGGCCGTCGTGCGTGATGCGGGCCTCGGCGGCCAGGTGCAGCAGGCTGCCGTCGGCGTGGTCGGGCACCAGCAGGCCGGCGCGCGGCCAGGCGAGCAGGTTGCCCAGCGTGTTGAAGAAGTAGTTGCCGGGGTAGTCGGGCAGTGTCAGCAGCAGCCCGCGTGGGCCGATGGCCACGTGCACGAAACCGGGCGGGCCGCCGCGGTGCGACACGTCCACGCCGTCGGCCCGGGCCGTGCCCGCTTGCGCCGCGCTGGCGGACGCGATGAACAGCGTGTCGGCCCGGCGCAGCAGGGCGATGGCCTCGGCGTTCAGCGCCGGGCCCAGGGGCTGGGCCGACGGTGGCGCGTGGGCGCCGTCCAGTGCTTCCGGGTGTCGCGCGTGGATGTACTTGGGGCAGTTGCCGAAGCTCTGCAGCACCTGCACCTCGAAGCCGCCGTCGTGCAGCGCGCGCGCGCGGCCGTTGGCGCGGTTGCGGCGCCGGGTGGCGGGCTCCAGGCCGAGCAGCCCGACGGCGGCGCCTTCCGCCAGCCAGGGGGCGACCGGGTCGCCGGCCGCGGGCCGGGCCTGGATGCGCAGCGTGCGCGAGTCCGGGCTGGTCACGAAGCCGGCCGGGCCGTGCAGCATCGTGGCCCAGGGCTGACCCTGGTCGTCCTGCACGGCCAGCAGCATCGTCGGCAGCTTGCCGAACAGCTCGCGGTGCTGGTCGGGCATGTGGTCGCGGATCACCGAGCGGCCGATGTCCGCCATGCGCTCGCGCAGGCCGGCGCGGGCCTGCAGGGCCTGCTCGCCGGCGTGGAAGGCCGGGCCGGCCGGCGGCGCGGTGGTGGCGTCCATCAGGCCGCCACCGGTGCGGGCAGGGGCGAGCGCGCCATGCCGACGAAGCCGGGCAGGGCTTCCACCCGCTGCAGCCAGGTGCGCAGCTTCGGCCACGGCTCGAGCGAGATGCCGCCCTCGGGTGCATGGGCGGTGTAGCTGTAGATCGCCACGTCGGCAATCGTGGGGTGCTCGGCGGCCAGCCAGCTGTGGGTCGCCAGGTGGTGCTCGAGCCGGTCGAACAACTGGCGCGCGATCGCCGGCGCCTGCGGGCTCATCGGCTTGTTGAACAGATGCGCGACGCGGGCCGAGGCCGGGCCGGACGCCAGCGCGCCGGCCGCCACGCTGAGCCAGCGCTGCACGCGCGCCTGGGTGGCGGGCTCGGCCGGCAGCCAGCGGCGAGACGGGTCGTGCGCGGTGGCCAGGTAGACCAGGATGGCGTTGCTGTCGGCCAGCGTGAGCTCGCCGTCCTCGATCACCGGCACCTGCCCGAAGGGGTTGCGGGCCAGGAAGTCCGGCGCCTTCTGCTCGCCGGCGGCCAGGTCCACGTCGACCAGCTCGCAGGGCAGGCCGAGCAGGGACAGCATCAGTTGCACGCGGTGCGCGTGGCCCGACAGGGCGTAGCGGTACAGGCGGATGGGTGGGCGCATGGTGGGCTTTCGATGAAGCAGTGGTCGAATGCCCGCAGGTTAGGGCTTGCAGCCGGTGGAATGAAGACCCGCCCGATACAGTTGAGAATTGCGCCGAAAGGAAGAATGCCCATGGACCACCTGCAACGCCTGCGCACCTTCGTGGCCGTGGCCGAGAGCGGCAGCTTCGCGCGCGGGGCGCGGGCCCGGGAGGTGTCGCCCCCGGCCGCCACGCGGGCCGTGGCCGCGTTGGAGCGTCACCTGGGCGCCCTGCTGCTGCAGCGCACGACGCGCAGCCTGCGGCTGACCGAGCAGGGCGAGGCCTTCCTGGCCGACTGCCGCCGCATCCTGGCCGAGCTGGACGCGGCCGAGGCGGCCGTCACCGGCGCGCGCCACGCGCCGCAGGGCACGCTGGCCGTCACGGCGCCGGCCCTGTTCGGCAGCCGGCACATCGCGCCGCTGCTGTTCGAGTTCCTCGACCGGCACCCCGCGTTGCAGGGCCGGGCCCTGTTCACCAACCGCCTGGTGCACCTGATCGACGAGGGCTTCGACGTCGCGCTGCGCATCGCCGTGCTGCCCGACTCGGGGCTGACCGCGGTGCCGGTGGGCAGCATGCGCGCGGTCGTGGTCGCGTCACCGGCCTACCTGAAACAGCACGGCGTGCCGCGCCACCCGGCGGACTTGAAGAGCCACCGCGCGATCGGCTTCACGATCGAGGGTCAGGACCGCAGCGGCTGGTCTTTCGCCGGCAGCCGCAGCGCGGCCACGCCGCAAGAGCGCCTGGTCGTCAACGCCAACGACGTGAAGGTGGCCGCCGCCGTGGCCGGCCAGGGCCTGGCCCGCGCACTGGCCTACCAGGTGACCGACGAGGTGCGCGACGGCCGCCTGCGCGTGGTGCTGCAGGCCCACGAGCCGCCGCCCGTGCCGGTGCACCTGGTCTACCCCGCGGGCCGCGTGGCGGCGGCCAAGGTGCGCGAGTTCGTGCAGTTCGCCGCCGAGCGGCTGCGCGCGCTGCCGGTGCTGCAGGGCCGTGGGCTGGAGTCGCCGAGGCGGCGGGCGTCGGCCTGAGTGCTCAGGCCCAGGCCTCCTGCACCGCGCTGCGCACCGCGGCCACGGCGGGCGACACCTGCGCCTCGGGCGGCGAGGCGAAGCAGATCCAGGTGTGGGCGCGCCAGCCGGGCCAGACGACGAGCTCGCCCTGCCGCTCGGCCTGCAGCGCCTGGTCCAGCCGCACGATGCCGGCGCCCAGGCCGCTGGCCACCATGCTGCGCACCGAGCCTTCGGTGTCGGCCAGCATGCCCTCCTGGTACTCGCGGCCAGTGCTGGCGAACAGCGCGTCCAGGTGGCGGCGCAGCACGCAGTGGGCTGGCGTGCCCACCCATGGCAGGGCGGTTAGCTCCTGCATCGTGCGCGGCAGGCCGGACTCGGCCACCGCCCGGGGCACGGCCACGGCCAGGTCCACGACGCCCAGGCGGTGGATCTGCAGGCCGTCCATCGCCTCGTAATCCGTCATCGCGTAGGCGCAGTCCAGCTCGCCGCGCTGCAGGGCGGTCAGCAGGTTGGACGACAGCCCCTGCTGCAGCTGCAGCGTGATCTGCGGGTGGCGCTCGGCCAGGGCGACCAGCACGTTGCCCAGGCGCAGCGCGATGGGGTCGCTCACGGTGCCGAAGCGCACCACGCCCTGGGCCGCACCACGCAGCTGGGCGGCGGCCGAACGCATGCGGCCGGCCGAGGCCAGGGTGCGCTCGGCCTCTTCGAGCAGGCGCGCGCCGGCTTCGGTGAGCGCCATGCCGCGCGGCGTGCGGTCGAAGAGCTTGACGCCCAGCTCGTCTTCCAGCGCCTTGATCTGCGCGCTCACCGCCGGTGGGCTGGTGAACACGCGCTCGGCGGCGCGGGTGAGGCTGCGCTCCTGCGCCACGGCCACGAAGGTTCTCAGCTGGTAAAGCTCCATGGCGGCGATTGTGGTGGGCGGGGCCGGCGCTGTCAGTTCGGAAATCCTGAGACCCCCCTCCAAACATGCGAATGGCGCGTGGCGCTCGGCCTGGCCAGACTGCCGGGCATCGAATCCAGATCCGCCGGAGCCTTGCCATGACCTTCGCCATCCGCTCGTTCGCACCACGCCCGCTGGGCATTGCCGGGCTGGTCTTCGCCACCTCGGCCTGGGGCAGCCTGTTCCTGGTCGGCAAACCGGTGCTGGCCCATGTGGGCCCGGTGTGGTTCACCTTGTTCCGCTACACGCTGGCCAGCCTGGGCTTCGCCGCCTTGCTGCTGGCGCGCGGCGCCTTCCCTTGGGCCAAGCTGCGCGACCACGGCCGGCTGCTGGCCGGGCTGGGCCTGGCGGGTTACGGCGTGTTCAGCGTGCTGGTGCTGGTCGGGCTGCAGCACTCGGTGCCGTCGCATGGCGCGGTGGTGATGGCGACCATGCCGATCACGACCCAGCTCGTGCGCTGGTGGCTGGACGGCGCACGGCCGAGCCGTGCCTCGCTGGCCGGCACGGTGCTGGCGCTGCTGGGCGTGGTCATCGTGTCCGGGGTACTGCGCGGCCACGAGGGCGGCGAGCGCTCCACGCTGGCCGGCGACCTGACGGCCTGGGTGGGCACGCTGGGCTGGATCACCTACACCCGCGGCGCGGCCCGCCTGCCCGCGCTGGACGTGCTGGAGTACAGCGCGCTGACGGCCTTCGCCGCCTGGCCGCTGCTGCTGCTGGCGGCCGTGGCCGGTGCCTTGACCGGCTGGGCGCCTGCGCCGTCGGCAGACGATCTGGCCGAGTCCTGGCAGGCCTTGCTCTACATCGGCGCCGTGCCCTCGGTGCTGGCGATCCTGGCTTTCAACTTTGGCGTGCGCTCGCTGGGCGTGGTCACGGGCACGGCCTTCCTCAACGTGGTGCCTGTGTCCGCGCTGCTGATGGGGGCCGCGCTGGGCCATGCGCCGGCACCGCACGAGCTGCTGGGCGTGGGCATGGTCGTGGGGGCGCTGCTGATCCACACCCGGGCGCAGCAGCAGCCGGTCAAGGCACCGGCCCCGGTGGCGGCTGTCGGGGCGCTCGCCCCCTGCCGGCAGGCTTAGGTGTCGCCGGGCGCCGCCAGCTTCAGGCGCATGCGGCGGCCGGGCAGCCGGCCGTCGTAGTAGTCCGGCAGCCAGGCGGTCTGCGCAAAGCCCAGCCGCTGGTAGAAGGCCAGGGCCGAGGCGTTGTCGGCGCGCAGCTCCACGCCGATGCGGGCGATGCCGGCCACGCGGGCCGATTCGATCAGCCACTGCAGCAGGCCGCGGCCGATGCCGCGGTGGCGCTGCGCTGGCTGCACGCACAACAGCACGAGGTGGGCGTCTTCGTCGCCGAAATGCATGACGGCCATGCCGTGCAGGTGGCCGCCTTCGCTGGCCACCAGGGCCATGGTGTCGCGGTCGCGCACCATGGCCGCCATGCGCGGTGGGGTGTAGCGCCAGGGCAGGCCGCCCTCGATCAGGTCGCGCGACATCTCGGCCATGGCCCGCGCGTCGGTGCGGGTGGCCGGGCGCAGGGCGGTGGTGCCGGGCAGCTTCATCGGGCCAGTCTAAGCCGCTTCGGCGGGGCGCGCCGAAGGGTCAGAAACTGTGGATGGTCTCGCGCACCCGGGGGTAGATCTGCTGCTGCCACCGCCGGCCGCTGAAGACGCCGTAGTGGCCCACGCCCAGTTGCACGTGGTGGGTCTTCATGTAGGGGCGTATGCCGCTGCACAGGTCGTGCGCGGCCACGGTCTGGCCGATGGCGCAGATGTCGTCGCGTTCGCCTTCGACCGTGAACAGCGCGGTGCGGCGGATCTTGTGCGTGTCGACCTGCTCGCCATCGATCACCATCTCGCCGCGCGCCAGCGTGAAGCGCTGGAAGACTTCGTCCACCGTCTCCAGGTAGAACTCGGCAGCCAGGTCGTTGACGGCGAAGTACTCGTCGTAGAAGTCGCGCGTGCGCTGGGCGCTTTCCAGGTCGCCCGCCACCAACTGCTCGTACAGCGACGTGAAGGCCTGCCGATGGCGGTCGGGGTTCATGCTCATGAAGGCGGTGAGTTGCAGGAAGCCCGGGTAGACCCGCCGCAGCCCGCCGCGAAACCGCAGCGGCACGCGGCTGATCAGGTTCTGCTCGAACCACTCGATCGGCTTGGCGGTGGCCAGCTCGTTCACCAGGGTGGGGTTGATGCGGCAGTCGATCGGGCCGGCCATCAGCGTCATGCTGCGCGGCTGGGCCGGGTGCTCGCGCGCCGCCATCAGCGCCACCGCGGCCAGCGTGGGCACGCAGGGCTGGCAGACGGCCAGCAGGTGGGCGCCCGAGCCCAGGTGCTCGACGAAGCGGATCAGGTGCTGCACGTACTCGGTCAGGCCGAAGCGGCCTTCGGCGGCGGGCACGTCGCGGGCGTTGTGCCAGTCGGTGATCCACACCTCGTGGTCGGGCAGCATGGTGCGCACCGTGTCGACGAGCAGGGTGGCGAAGTGGCCGGACAGCGGCGCCACCACCAGCACGCGCGGCAGCCCGCTGTCGCGCGAGGTGTCGGCGTCGTCGCCACAGCGAAAGCGCAGCAGGCTGGCGAAGGGTGTCTGCAGGGCGACTTCCTCGCGCACCGGCAGCGTCTGGCCGCCGCGCTGGACCGACGCGATGCCGAAGGGCGGCCGCCGGTGCGTGAGCCGCAGGCGCGAGAACACCTCCCACGCCGAGGCCACCTGGGTGGCCGCGGGTGACAGCGGCCAGCCGTAGCGCAGCCACGAGGCACCGGTCGATGCCGCGCGCTGCAGTGGGGCGAGGCAGTCGGCCTGGGCCTGGTAGGCGTGGTAGAGCATGTGTCGATGGCGAGGCAAGTTGCGGGCCAGTACGCGCCGCTGCGGGCCGAGGCGGCGTGCACCGCGCTGGCACAGCGCTTGCTGCCAGCCGCGCCCACAGGAGGCACGCAACCATGGCCCGCACCACGCTCACGCTCAGCAGCAAGAACTACTCGTCGTGGTCCTTGCGCGGCTGGCTGCTGGCGCGCTTCGCCGGGCTGGACTTCGACGAGGTCATGGTGCCCACCGACGACGCCGACGCCAGGGCCGAGATGCTGCTGCTGGCGCCGTCCATCCTGGTGCCCTGCCTGTCCCACAACGGCGTCAAGGTGTGGGACACACTGGCGATCGCCGAATACCTGCACGAGCTCAAGCCCAAGGCCGGCCTGCTGCCGGCCGACCGGGCGGCACGCGCGCACTGCCGCGCGGTCTGCGGCGAGATGCATTCGGGCTTCGTCTCGCTGCGATCGGCGCTGCCGATGAACCTGAAGGGCCACTACCCCGGCTACAAGGTGTGGAGCCGTGCCGAGGGCGACATCGAGCGCATCCTCGCGATCTGGCGCGAGTGCCTGGCCGCCTATGGCGGGCCCTTCCTCTTCGGCGAGGTGCGCGGCATGGCCGACGCGATGTACGCGCCGGTGGTCACGCGGCTGCGGACCTACGACGTGCGGGTGCCCGACCGCGCCAGCGCCGACTGGTGCCAGCGCATCGTGGCCTTGCCCGAGATGCAGGAATGGACGGCCGCCGCGTTGGCCGAGCCCGAGGCGATCGACGAGCTCGACATGGAGTTCTAGGCCCCCAGGGCCCAGCCGGCGGGGGCCGGCACCTCGCACACCGGCGTGACGTCGACGGTGGCGAAGTCGGCTGGGCCGACGATCTCCAGGTACTCCATGTCCGGCGAGTAGTCGAACAGGTAGTGGCGCACGCCGGGGCGCTGGTGCACGCAGTCACCGGCCGAGACCAGGGTCTCGACGTCCTCGTACATGAACCTGGCCCAGCCGCGCAGCATGATCACGATGTGGAACTCCGCCTCATGGCGGTGCCAGCCGGTGCCTTTTTCGGGTGCGTTGTGGGCGATGACGAGTTGCGCCAATACCTTGCCGCCGGTGGCCTCGGCCACGCCCAGGTCGCGGTAGAGGAAGAAGTCTCTCAGGCCGTCGCCGCGGTAGCGGGTGTCCTGCGGCTTGACGTGCGAGAACAGGGTGTCGCTGCGGGGAGTGGGGTCCAGCATGGCGCGCTCCGGCGGTGAGACGACGGAGTCGCGTGCACGAAGCATGCCTAGGGTGCCACCGCCTGGTCCACCCGCTCCACCCGCGCCGGCACGTGCTTATGCCAGGGCGTTCCGGCAAACGGGTCGCGGTCGAACGAGCCGGTGAGCTCGTTGAGCGACACGCCGCGGCGCACCGTTCGGCCGTCCGGGCCCGTGTTGTCCAGCCCCAGGCCGTTGGGCAGCGTGACCAGGCCGGGCTGCAGCGTGTCCGTCAGCTCGACCGGCGCCGTCGCGCTGGCGCGGCGTGTCGTGATGCGCACCCAGTCGCCGTCGGCGCAGCCCAGCCGCTGCGCATCCTGCGGGCAGACGCGCAGCGCGCCGAAGTCGCCCTTGTGGTGCCAGCTGTTGTCGCGGATCGAGGTGTTGCTGGTCTCGCTGCGGCGCTCGCCGGCGCACAGCACGAAGGGGTAGTCGGCGTCGTGCGGCGGGGCGTCTTGCACGAGCCCGCGCAGGGCCGCCAGCATCTCGGGCAGCGCGAGCTGGATGCGCTGGCCCGGCCGGCGCACGGCCTGCCAGCTGTCCTCGTAGGCCGTGCGGGCGAAGACCAGGCCCGACGGGCTGGCCAGGATGGCGCGGAACAGGCGGTTGGCCGCCGCCGGGGCCCAGCCACCGAAGCCCGCCGCGGCCGCCGCGCGCGGCTGCTGGCGCAGGTACATCTGGCACACGCCCCACAGCGACGCGGCCGCGGCAAAGCCGGCCGGCAGTGTGGGGCCCAGGGTACGGTGCAGCACCACCGGCGCATGCCGGGCCACCGCCGGGTCGCGCGCCGAGCGCCAGGCGAAGGCGACGGCGAAGGCGCCCAGGCCCCAACGGGCAGCGCGGCGCAGCCACCGGTATTGAGGCTCGCCCACAGCGCCCAGCGCCTCGACCAGGCGCGAGTGGATCTCGGCCTCGGTCAACGTGCCGGGCCGGGGCGGGAACAGCGGCGCGCGCAGGTGGAAGGCGTTGTGCGGCACCTCCATGTTGAAGAAGGTGGCCTCGGCCTTCTCGAACTGGCTGGACGCGGGCAGCACGTAGTCGGCCTGGCGCGCGGTCTCGGTCATGGCCACGTCGATGACCACGCTGAAGTCGAGCGCACGCAGCGCCTGGCGCATGCGCTGGCTGTCGGCCAGCGAGTGCACCGGGTTCGCACTCTCGATCACCATGGCCCGGAAGCGCTTGGGGTGGTCGGTCAGGATCTCTTCGGGAATCGCGTTGCAGGGGATCAGGCCCATGATCACCTTGTGGCCGTGCACGGGCGACGCGGCCCAGGGGCGCGGCTTGTTCGCGTCCGGCGCACGCTGGCCGCGCTCGCGGCTGGACTGCGACAGGCTCAGCAGCGGCACGAAGGCGTTGTTGGTGCCTTGGCGCCCGTAGTGGCCGGTGAGCAACCACACCAGGCGGTTGAGGTAGCTGTTGAGCGTGGAATGCAGGTTCATCTGCACGCCCAGGTCTTCCAGCATCGACACGCTCTTCGCGCTGGCGATGCGCCGCGCCACGGTGCGGATCAGGGCTTCGTCCACCCCGCAGCGTTGGGCGTACTGCGCCACCGGCACCTCACGCAGCGCGGCGGCCACCTCGTCGAAGCCCTCGGTGTGGGCGGCGTGCCAGTCCCTCGGGGCCAGGCCTTCCTGCACCACGACGGCGGCGATGGCGGCCAGGCACCAGGCGTTGGTGCCGGGCTTGACGGCCAGGTGGTGGTCGGCCATCTCGGCCGTCTCGGTGCGGCGTGGGTCGATGACGATCAGCGTGCGCGCCGGGTCTTTCTGGATCTCCTTCAGGACCAGCCGCGCGCGGGCGAAGCCGTGCGAATGCCAGGGGTTCTTGCCCAGGAAGACGGCCACCTCGGCGTGCTCGAAATCGCAGTGCGCGCCCGAGCCGATCATCTTGCCTTGCACCCAGCCCTCGCCGGTCTTCTCCTGCGCCAGCGCGTTCGAGCGGTAGCGGATGCCCAGCGCCTTGATCGTGCTGTCGGCATAGGTGGCGCCGAGGTGGTTGCCCTGGCTGCCGCCGCCGTAGTGCAGGATGGTCTCGCCGCCGTGTTGGTCGCGCACGGCGGCCAGCCGCGCGGCCACCTCGCGGATGGCGGTGTCCCAGTCGACCGGCTCGTAAGCGCCGTCGGGCCGGCGGCGCATCGGGCTGTCCAGCCGGTCGGCGCCGTTCTGGTAGTGGTCCATGCGCTGGGCCTTCTCGCACAGGTAGCCCTGCGACGCGGGGTGGGCCTTGTCGGGCCGGATGCGCACGATGCGCTTGCCCTCGGTCTGCACCTCGAGCCCGCAGTTGAGGGCGCAGAGGATGCAGGCGGTCTTCTTCCACTCGGGCGCTGTGGTCTGTGAGGCGGCGGGGCTCATGCGGTTTCCTCGGAGGGCCGTGCCACCCCGTTTGAGATAGCGGTCGCAATCCTATAGACTGAGGCCCAGCGCCGTCAAGCACGACACGGCGCCAGCCACAGGACGGCCCATGCGCTACCCCAAGGAACACAAGGAACAGGTGCGCGGCAAGCTGCTGGCGGACAGCGCCCGCCATGCCAAGCAGCACGGCTTTGCCAGCTCGGGCGTCGACGCGCTCGCCGCGTCCGCCGGGCTGACCATCGGCTCGCTGTACAAGCACTTCGCCAGCAAGAACGAGCTGTTCGCCGCGCTGATCGGCACCGAGCTGCACCGCACGGCCACCCTGTTCGCGGCGCTGGACCCGGACGACGAGCCGGCCGTGCAGCGCGCGCTCGGCGGCTACCTCAGCATGGGCCACGTGCGCGCGGCGGACCAGGGCTGCGCGCTGCCCGCCCTGGCGGCCGAGGTGGCCCGGGCGGACGAGGGCGTTCACGAGGCCTTCGAGGCCGGCCTGGTCGAGCTCCAGGGCGCGCTGGCGCGGCTGGCGGGCGGCGACGGCGACGCCTGGGTGCTGCTGGCGCAAAGCGTGGGCGCGGTGATGCTGGCTCGGGCCATGGCCAGCGAGGACCGCCAGCGTGCCCTGCTCTCGGCCGTGCGGCAGGACGGTGCGGCGCGGCTTCAGTCGGCTCGCAATGCCTCGCTCCACAGCAGCGCGAGCACGCGCTCTTCCCAGGGCGGGAAGCTGGAATAGGCGCCGGGCGACGCATCGGGGTCGGCCCCGGTGCCGTTGATGGCGTAGGCCACACCGTGGCCGCGGGCCGGGTCGAGCATCAGGGCCGATTGCAGGCCGTAGGCCGAGCCCAGGTGGCCCCAGGCGGTGACGCCGCCGGCGGGCACCAGGCGGTCGCCCCAGGCCGTGCCGCGCGGCGCCTCGCGGCGGCGGTCGACGAAATGCTGCAGGCCCAGGCCCCAGGCCTGGAACGGGCCCGGGCCGGCGGGCTCGCCCTCGCGGGGGTTGCCGTTGCGCTCGGCCTCATCGAGCCGCCAGTGCTCGGTCAGCAAGGCCTGCACGCTGGCCGCGGACAGGAAGCGCCGGCCGTCGAGCATGCCGCCGCCGGCCAGCATGCGCATCGCGCAGGCGAGGTCGCGCACGCGGGTGCGCAGCCGGCCCTGAGGGCCGAACAGGCTGCCGTTGCGGCCGAGCGCGTAGCCGTCCAGGCCCGGCAGCGGTGCGGGGCGGCGGCCACGCCAGTCGTCGGCCTGCGGCAGCCAGGGGCCGCGCGGGTCCCAGGGCCCGTTCTCGTCCGGGGCCTTGCGGTAGAGCGTGGCCACCTGCGCCAGCTGCGCGTCGCTGAAGGTGCTGGGGTCGAAGCCGCCGCTCATGCCCAGCGGTGCGAGCACCTGCTCGTGCATGAAGCGGTCGAAGCGCTGGCCGCTGGCCCGCTCGATGACGCTGCCCAGCACACCGAAGTTCAGGTTGCAGTAGCTGAAGTAGGCGCCCGGTCGCATGTCGATACCGGGCGACGGCGCGGCCCAGCAGCGGCCGGCGCCGTGCAGCGCACCGCCGGGCAGCAGCAGGTCCTGCAGGGCCTGGCCGGGCTCGACGATGTAGCCGCCCTCGTCGCGCAAGGACGAGCGGTGGCCCAGCAGCAGCCGGGGCGTGATCGGCGTGTCCGGGAAGTGGGGGTTGCGCAAGCGAAGGCCCAGCCAGTGACCCGCGTCGCCATCCAGCTCCAGCCGGCCCGCCTCGACAAGGCGCATCACGCCCAGGGCCACGAAGAGCTTGCTGACCGAGGCCATGCGGAACAGGGTGTCTGCGGTGACGGGCAGGCTGCGGCGCTCGTCCTCGAGGTCGATGAAGCGTTGCCCCCACTGGCCTTCGAACACCACCTGGCCGGCGCGCATGACCAGCACCGACAGGCCGGCCAGCGGCGCGCGCGGGTCGGCTTGCAGCGCTTGCAGCGCGTCGGACAGCGAGGTGCCACTGGCGATGGCGCACGCGCTGCCTGCGGGCCACGCCCCGGCCACGCACAGGCGCAGCCAGTGGCGGCGCGACAGATCAGAGCCCCAGCGCAATCAGGGCCTCGCGCAGGCGCTTGGTCTGCGCCGGGTCGTTCATCGGGTAACCGGCCAGCCAGGCGTCGGCGTTGAAGCGCGGCGCCAGGCTGCGCACCTCCTCGACCTGCCAACGCGCGGAGACGCGGTCGCCGGCCTGCCAGAAGCTGGCGGCGAGGTAGAGCCTGGCCTCGAGGTTCTGCGGGTCGCGCTGCAGCGCATGGTCGAGCTGGGCGCGCGCCCGTTCGTTGTCGCCCAGGAAGTAGTGGGCGCGGCCCAGCTGCAGGAAGTACAGCGCGTTGGCGCCGGGGTTCAGCCGCAGGGCAGTGTGCAGCAGGGGCAGGGCATCGGCGGGCCGGCCCACGTGGTTGGCGATGGCGGCTTGCAGCGCATAGGCGTCGGCGTCGCTGGGGTTGAGGCGCAGCGCGTCGTCCAGGTCGCGCAAGGCCTCGGAGTGCTGCTGGCGCTGCGCGCGCACGAAGGCGCTCGCCCAGTGCACCTCGGGCAGGTCAGGCCGCATCTTCAAGGCGGTGTCGGCCAGCTCCAGCGCGCGGGCCAGGTCGGCAGGGCCATCGGTCGTCCAGCCGTGCTGGTGGCCCAGCGCATAGGTCATCGCGACGCCCGCATAGGCGCGCGCGAAAGCAGGGTCCAGCCCGATGGCCGACCAGTAGGCCTGCCGGGCCCCGATGTTCTGCTCGCGCTGCCGCACCAGCAGGGCACCTTGTGCGGCAGCGAACTGCTCGTAGGCCGGCATGCTGCGCGTGGCCCGCTGGGCCAGGCGGGCCAGGTCGGCCGAGCCGGGGTGGGCCGGCAATTCGGCCACGAGGTGCTGCACCAGGTCGTCCTGCACGCTGAACAGCTCCGCGAGCGGGCGCTCGTAGTGGCCGGCCCACAGCGGCGGCCCGCCGGTGGCATCTGCGAGCCTTGCGTCGAGCCGCAGCTGGGTGCCGTCGACTTGCACCGAGCCGGACACCGTGTAGCGCGCGGCCGCGCCGTCGGCATCGGCGCGGCCGGTGGCCACCCACAGGCCAGGCAGCTCGGACAGGTCGGCCACCAGGTCGGCCGTCAGGGCCCGCGCCACCCAGCCCTGGCGGGACGATGGCACCGGGCCGTCGAAGGGCACGACGCGGACCGTGGGCCATGCATCCGGTCTGGCGCTGGCGACCGGCTCGGTGGCGGCGCCCGCGCGCGGCCGCTTGATGGCCAGCGTGGTAGCGAGCCCGGTCAGGGCGGCCACCAGCACGGCCGCGCCCAAGGCGGCGGCCAGACCGCGCGGGGTGAACCAGCGAGGCGAGCGCCGGCGCCGGCCATTCGTCGACGGCGCGGTGCGGCGCACCTTGGCAACCAGGCGATAGCCTTCGTTGGCGACCGCCTCCACGTGGCTGGGCTGGCGCGCGGTGTCGCCCAGCGCGCTGCGCAACTTGCCGGCCATCTGGACGAGGGCGGCCTCGCCGACCACCAGGCCCGGCCACAAGGCGGCCAGCAGCTCGTCGCGGCGGACGACCTGCCCGGGCCGCCGCGCCAGCTGCAGCAGCAAGGCCATGGCCTTGGGCTCCAGCCGTTGCACCTCGTCAACGCCATCGGCGCCGACGCGGGCGATCTGGTTGGATGCGGGTGTGACGCGCCACTCGCCCACCCACAGCTGGCCGCGTGCCGGGCCGGCGGCTGTCTCGGTGAGGGTGGGCGTGCTGGTCATCGTCTGCGGGCCGGTGTCTCGTCGCGGCTTGGCGTGGCGAGTGTGCCGCATGCAACAGGAAGCGCTGCCGGGCGAGTGCTGCGGCGTCGGGCAAGGCCCCATGGCCGAGGTAAAAACGCGCCGCGCCTTTTTGCTTCCTTCAACGACTGAACCCATGCGTCTTCGACGGTCCCTGCTCTGGTGTGCCACCGCGTTGGTGATGGTGGGCTGCCAGCCCCGCCAGGACACCGCCCCGGCCCCTTCGCGCGCCGCCGACGCGCCTGCGCCGCCGGCGTCGCCCATGCGCCCGGCGTCGCCTGCTGCCTTGCAGCCGCTGGCCGAGGCCTATGCGGAGGCTGCCTTGCTGCGCAGCCGGCACGAGGGTGTCTACACCGCACGCATCGACGACCAGCCGGCCGCCTTGTGGATCGGCAGCGGCGGCACGCTGCGGCGGGGCGACGAGGCCGTCCAGTTGCCGCGTTTGCTGCTGTACCGCGCGTCCTTGGCCGGTCGGCCCGATGTGCTGGTGGAGTTGAGGCCGGTGGACGACCGGCGCTTCGACGTCCTGCGGGCTTGTCCGCCGACGGTCTGGGGCGAGCACGGCATGGTCGAGCCGCCGTGCCAGGCGCCCGGCAGCGTCACCTGGACGGCTGGCCCGCCTTCGCGGTGGCCCGAGGGCCAGCCGCTGGCGATGGGGGTCGCTCACGCCGGCGGCAGCCTGGGTGTCGACTGGGTGCGCGCGGCCGAGCCGCCCGTGGCCGACGGCGAACGGCCGCTGGAGAGCCAGGCCTGGTTCGACGCCGTGGTGGCCCAGGGCGCCCAGCCGCACGGCGCGCCGCAGCGCCGCGGCGACAACACGTGGCAGCCGATGCGCCACGTGGCGAGCGGCGTCGAGTGGGACCGGCCGGTGGCGCTGGCGCAGCCCGCGGTGCTGGCCACGGTCCAGCGCGAGGTCGACCGGCGCGCGGCCGTCTACGTGGCGCAGGCGTTGGAGGCCGCCACGCAGGGCCGCACCGCCCAGGCGCTGCTGCGCGTGCGTTACGCCAGCCCGCGCTGGCTCGCCATGGAGGCCAGCGACAGCCAGGTCGGCGCCGACCAACGCCAGCTGCGCGAGCGCCAGACCGTCTGGGACCTGCGCAGTGGCAAGCTGGTGCGCTTCGCCGACGGATTCCGCTATGCGACGTTGAAGCGGCTGGACGGCAGCATTGCGTTGGACCTGGCGCGCGAGCCCGCCCCCGGCACCGAGGCGGACCGCGGTCTGCTGGGCGCGGCGTTGCGGGCGCTGGGCCCGCGCCGCGGCGCACGCTGCATGCAGCGCTGGCTTGAAGCGCATGCCTGCGGCAACACCGCCCAGTGCGCCTGGCAGCCCGCGATGCCGGCCGACCTCGTCCTGTTCCCCACCGACGACGGCCTGGCGGTGCAGTTCGACCACGCGGCGACCGAGGGCGTGGCGCAGGAACATGGCCGCCCTCTCGCGGACCCCCTGCGCGGCGCTGCATGGGCAGCCTGCGTGGAAGACAGGGTGCTGCTGCCCTGGGACGTGGCGATGCAGGCGCGGCGCAGCGACAGCCAGATCGAGCTGCCCTGAGCGCGCGACCCGGCGCGGCGGCCTTCAGCCCCGGCCGCTCGGCCGCGTCGGGGTGGGTGGCGCGTCGGCGGCGCGGCTCGTGGCGCGGTTGAGCAACAGGCCGGTGGACTGGCGCCAGACGTCCACGACGAACAGCGCGCCGGCGCGGCTGCCCGGTGCGCCGGGGTCGAGCAGGAAGCTCACCACCGCGATGTCGTCGACCTCTCGCACCGCCAGGTCGCGCACCTGCCAGGGGCGGTGGCGCCAGGTGGCCGACTGCGGGCCGAGGGCCTGCTGCAGCCAGTCGACGCGCGCCTGCGGGTCGGGGCTGGCGGCCGCACGCGCCGTGAAGCCCTCGTCCAGCAGCCGGGCCGCGGCGGCGCCGTCGCCCCGGGCCAGGGCATCGAGCAGGGCGCGTTCCAGGTCCTGGTAGCGGGCCACGCTGCGGGTGACCATGGCGCCGACCATGGCGGGGCCGCCGTGCGGCGGCCCCGGTGGCAAGGCGGTGGCCGCCGAGGCCGCCGCCACGCACAGCCCGCAGCCCAGCGAACGCAGCGCGGTGGCCACTGGCTGTCGCATCAAAGGCCGCTCAGGCAACCCTTCTGGCCCGACGAGTTCGGGTAGCCGGTGCCGGCGGTGTAGGCCTTGTTCGACCACTCGCCCTGGATCTTCCATTGCGAGCCGTTCGAGAAGGTGACCAGCGGCGCACCAAAGGTCCAGGCGCACTTGTCGCCGTTCTCGTTGCCGCTGCTGTCGTACCAGGCGCCGGGGTTGGCGGGGTCGGTCATGGCCTCGGCCAGCTCGTGGCCGCTGACGTTGGCGATCGCCGCCAGGCCCTGCGAATGCAGGCCGGAGGTGTCGGACGGGTTGCAGCCCGCGTCGCCGTCGAGCTTCCAGAAGAACGCGAACTGGATCGCCTTGCCATTGCAGGTGCCGGCGCTGTGGTAGGCGCAGTAGCCGGCGTTGCCGCGCGGCTTGTCGGAGTAGAGCGCGTAGTAGCCGTTGCCGTTCGGGTCGATGGTGACGCCGTTGGCCGTGAGTGCACTGCAGACCTCGTTCAGCACCGTGGTGGTGTTGCCGTTGCTGGTCTCGGCCGCCGTGTCGATGAGGTGGCCTTGGTGAGTGGTGACCGAGCCGACCGTGCCATTGCTGCCGGTGTACTCCGTGCTGGTCTTGGCGTAGTTCGAGCCGTTGTAGCCGGTGTACCAGCTGTCGATGCCGGTGATCTTGTCGCCCGTGTAGGTGCCCCACGAGGTGCCGCGGAAGATGGCCAGCGTGGTGGCGGTGGTCATGATCTTGCCGCCGTGGTAAGTCATGTTGGGGCTGCGGCGTGCGTACCCCAACTGGCGGCTGGCGATCACGTCGCGCGTCCAGGCGATGCCCAGCATCGGGGGCTCGCCGTGGGTGGTCAGGTCTTCGACACCGCTTGCCGGGTCTTGCTGCGCGATCGCAGGCTGGGCACCGGCGAACAGGGCCAGCGCGCACGCGGCCAGGAGATTCCTTTTCAGCATTCCTCGCTCCAGATCGTTGGTTGAGTACCGGCTGGCGGCGGCTTGCCGGTTCAAGGAAGACCCGTGAGTGGGAGGGCTGGTGGAGCCGCCGACACCATGGTTTGCTGTCCGACGCCTCGTCTCACGTCGGGCGATGTTGCCACCCGGGCCCAGGCGCCACAAGCACTCCGCCGCGCGCCGGACTAGGGCTCAACCCTCGGTACGCAGCCAGGACAGCAGTTGTTGGTAGACGTCCGTGCGGCTGAGCAGGTCCCAGTGGTTGGCCGAGGTGACGACCAGGCGGCGGTCCTCGGGCACGTTCAGGCACAGGGCCGGGTCGCGGTGCTCGCCCAGTGCGCTGGCCAGCGGCACCAGGCCGTCGCCCAGGGTGCTGCTGCGCAGGCTGGTGGCGCGCTGGGCGGTGGTGGCGGCCACCAGGCAGGTGGCCACGCCTTCGGGCAGCGGTGTCGGCACACGGTCGTCGCGGGCCTGGTGGTGCCGGCTGGGGTGCTGCTGCCAGTCGGCGTCCTGCAGGTTGCCGTAGCGCAGGTCGGTGATGCCGGCACTGCGGGCCTGGCCCAGGCGCGCCAGCGGGGCGGCGTAGGGGCTGATGGCCAGCAGCGTGTCGACCAGGCGGCCGCCGCGTTCCAGCGGCGCGCCGTGGTGCGGCGTGCCGAGGAAGACAAGCTTGGTGAGCAACCGCAGCCATGGTTGCCCAACGCCCTGGTGGCAGGCGCTGCGCGTGACCAGCCCGCCCATGCTGTGGCCGATGATCGCGAGCTCTTGCACCGGCACCGGCCAGCTCGCCACCAGCTCGTCCAGCCGCAGCGCGAAGTCGCGCCCGTTCTGCGACACGTGGCGGCCGCTGTTGTAGTGCAGGTAGACGGGCGTGTAGCCCAGGTCGCGCGCCAGCGCCTGGCCGTGGTCATGGCCCTGGCGAGACCACTGCAGGTCGTTCATCGCCAGGCCGTGCACCAGCACCAGCAGCTTGCCGGTGGGCGCGGCCGCGGGCGTGATGGCTTCGCGCCAGGGCCGGCCACCGACGCGGAACTGCATCGCGATGGCCAGCGGGTTGCCGCTGTCGGCCAGGTGGTCGCCGAAGACGCCGTTCAAGGCTGCGATGAAGGCCTCGCGCTCGGGCGTGCTGGCGGCCGTATCGAAGGGCAGGGTGCCGAGCAAGGCGTCCAGGCCGTGGCCCACGGCGCGGGTGGTGCCGCGCACCGCGTTGTAGACAAAGCCGGTGATGCCGCCCGGCCGGCCAGTCGGTGCGCGGCCAAGCGGCGATGGCAGCGACGCGATCGTGTGGTGCATGGCCTCGACCACGCCGGTGACGCCGAGCACCGCGTCCACCCCCAGACGCGACAGGCCCCGCAGGTCGGCGGGCCGCAAGGGCAGCTTGTCGAGGGCGCTGCGGGGCGATCGGATGAGGGCGTTCATCGGCCCACTGTGCGCCGCGCCCGCCGCCGGGGCAAGCAATGCTTTAGGGCGCGCTCTCGGGTGCGGCCGTGGCAGGCTGGGCGCCGGGCCCGCCCAGCTCGCGCGCGGTGAGCCACAGCCGCACGTCGAACTCGAGCTGGTGGTAGTCCGGCGCCATGTGGGTGCACAGCGCATAGAAGGCCTTGCCGTGCTCGCGCTCCTTCAGGTGCGCCAGCTCGTGCACCACGATCATCTTGAGGAACGCCTCGGGCGATTGGCGGAACAGGCCAGCGATGCGGATCTCGCGCTTGGCCTTGAGCTGGCTGCCCTGCACGCGCGCCACCGTGGTGTGCGTGCCCAGCGCGTTCTGCACCACGTGCAAGCGGTTGTCGTACACCACCTTGGACAGCGGCCCGGCGTTGCGCATGTGCTCGCTCTTCAGCTCGGCCACGTAGTCGTAGAGCGCGCCGTCGGTGCGCACGCTGTGGGTGTCCGGGTAACGCTGGCGGACGTGCTCAGCCAGCTGACCATCGTCGATCAGGCGCTCGACCTGGGCGAGCACGCCCGGTGGGTAGCCGGCCAGGTAGCGAAGGGGGCGAAGAAGGGGGCGAACGGCCATCCCCCGATTGTCACTGGGGCGATGCCGGACCTAGGGTGCCCGTGCCACGACGGCCCGACGCATACTGCGCGCCGCCCGACCACCGCGGGAGCGTGCCATGGCCCAACCCGGTTCCGACACCTTGTTCGCCGGCTCCATCCCCGAGCTGTACGACCGGCTGATGGTGCCGATGATCTTCCAGCCCTATGCGGACGACCTGGCGCGCCGGCTGGCGGAGCGCGCCCCTGCCCGGGTGCTGGAAACGGCCGCCGGCACCGGCGCCGTCACGCGGGCCCTGCTGGCGGCCTTGCCGGCCGACACCGAGCTGGTGGCCACCGACCTGAACCAACCCATGCTGGACCGGGCTGCCGCCGTGGGCACGAGCCGCCCGGTGACCTGGCAGCAGGCCGACGCGATGGCGCTGCCTTTCGACGACGAGAGCTTCGATGCGGTGGTCTGCCAGTTCGGCGTGATGTTCTTTCCCGACAAGGCGCACGCCCTGGCCGAGGCGCGCCGCGTGCTGCGCCCGGGTGGCGCGCTGCTGTTCAACGTGTGGGACCGGCTGGAAGAGAACGAATTCACGCACGAGGTGACGATGGCGCTGGCACGGCTCTTCCCCGCCGACCCGCCGCGCTTCATGGCGCGCACGCCCCACGGCTACCACCAGTGGGACGCGGTGTTAGGCGACCTGTCGGCCGCCGGTTTCACCGCGCCGCGCGTGGCCATCGACACCGTATCGGCGCAAAGCCGGGCGCCTTCGGCGCGCGAGCCGGCGCAGGCTTTCTGCCATGGCACGCCGCTGCGCAACGAGATCGAGGCCCGGGCCGCCATCGCCAGCCTGGCCGAGGCCACCGTGGCGAGCGAAGAGGCGCTGGTGCGCCGCTTCGGCACTGGCCCGATCACCGGCAAGATCCAGGCGCACGTGGTGCTGGCGTCGAAGTAGAGAGCGCGGATGCCGCGCTTGCCCTGAAGTGGTGCGGCGGCCATCGGCGGCCACTTGCCGCGCGTCAAGCCCGGTGGCACGCTGCGAGGCTATCGTCACCCTCGTGTTCGACAACGCCCCGGTTCCATGGACAAGCACTACCTTGCTCCGCTGTTCACCCCCCGCTCGGTGGTCGTCTTCGCGGGCGACGCCGAGAAGCCTGACAGCCTGACGCCACAAGCGCGGGTGCTGCACCAGGCCCTCGCGGAGCAGGCCTTCACCGGCACCCTGCAACACCTGGACCTGCACACCAGCGGCACCCTGGCCGACCTGGCCCACGCGCGGGCCGACCTGGCGCTGATCGCGTTGCCGCCGGCCGAGCTGGCCGCCGCGCTGGAAGTGGCGGGCCGCATGCACTGCCGCAGCGCGCTGGTGCTGGCCGATGGCATCGGCGCCACCGAGGCTGCCGAGCTGAAGAAGATCGCCCAGCGCGAAGACATGGCGCTGCTGGGCCCGAACTGCCTGGGCCTGCAGCGCCCGCAGCTCAAGCTGAACGCCAGCGCGATGGGGCCGCTGTCACGCGCGGGTTCGCTGGCGCTGGTGTCGCAGTCGGGCGCGCTGACCTCGTCGATGCTGGACTGGGCGGCGCGCAACGCGGTTGGCTTCTCGCAGGTGGCCTCGCTGGGCCCGGGCTCGCCGGTGGACATCGCCGAGGTGCTGGACTTCCTGGCCAGCGACGCGCAGACCCACAGCATCATCGTCTACCTCGAAGGCATCCACAACGCGCGCCGCTTCATGAGCGCACTGCGCTCGGCGGCGATCGCCAAGCCGGTGGTGGTGCTCAAGGCCGGCCGCAAGCCGGCGGGCAACGAGGCCGCCCACACCCACAGCGGCGCCATCGTCGGCAGCGACGACGTGTTCGACTCGGCGCTGCGCCGCGCTGGCGCGGTGCGCGTGCGCTCGTTCGTCGAGCTGTTCTCGGCCGCGCGCTGCCTGGCCTCGCGCTACCGGCCGGTGGGGCCGCGCCTGGCGGTGGTCACCAACGGCGGCGGGCCGGGCGTGCTGGCGGCCGACTGGGTCAACGAGATCGGCCTGAGCCTGGGCAGGCTGTCACCCGCCAGCTGCGCGGTGCTGGCGCCGAAGCTGCCGGCGCGCGCCTCGCTGACGGACCTGGTGGACCTGTCCGAGCATGCCGGGCCCGCGCACTACCAGGCAGCGATAGAAGCCGCCGCGGCCGATCCGCAAGTCGATGGCGTGCTGGCCATCTACTCGCCCAAGCCGGGCATGGACGCGGGCGACATCGCCGGCGCGCTGGTCAAATCGAGGCAGGCCACCGCCAAGCCGTTGCTGGCCTGCTGGATGGGCGACGCCACCGTGCAGGCCGCGCGGGCCCAGCTGAACGAGGCCTCGGTGCCCAGCTTCCGCACGCCCGAGGCGGCGGTGGGAGCTTTCGGCAACATCGCCTCGTTCTACCGCAACCAGCAGCTGCTTCAGCAGACCCCGCCGCCACTGAGTACGCTGGCCAAGCCGGACGTGGAGGGCGCGCGCCTGGTGATCGAGAGCGTGCTGGCCGAGCGCCGCAAGGTGCTGACCGAGATGGAGTCGAAGACCCTGCTGTCGGCCTTCCACATCCCGGTCACCAACACCCTGTTGGCGCGCAGCGCCAACGAGGCGATGATGATCGCCACCCAGCTCGGCTTCCCGGTGGCGCTGAAGATCGATTCGCCCGACATCAGCCACAAGTCCGATGTGGAAGGCGTGGTGCTGAACGTGACCAGCGGCGCCGCGGTGCGCGATATCTACACCGACATGGTCGAGCGGGTGGGGCGGCTGCAGCCGAGCGCGCGCATCAACGGCGTCACGGTGCAGAAGATGGCCAAGGCCCAGCGCGGGCGCGAGATATGCATCGGCCTGAAGACCGACGACCCCTTCGGTCCGGTCATAGTCTTCGGCAGCGGCGGCACGATGATCGAGCTGTTCGACGACCGTGCCACCGAGCTGCCGCCGCTCAACCAGTTCCTCGCGCGCCGGTTGATCGAGCGCTCGCGCGTGGCCGAGACGCTGGGCGAATGGCGCGGTGCCAGCGCGGCGGACGTGGCGGCGCTGGAGCGGGTGCTGCTGCGCGTGTCCGAGATGGTGTGCGAGCTGCCCCAGCTGCGCGAGATGGACATCAACCCGATCATCGTCGACGAGTCCGGCGCGGTGGCGGTGGACGCGCGCATCGTGATCGACAGCGCGCCACCGGTGGCGGGCGGCCGCGGCGGGCCGTATGGGCACCTGGCCATCCTGCCGTACCCGGCGCGCTACGGCCAGGTGTGGCCGCTGCGTGGCGGCGGCGAATACACGGTGCGCCCCATCCACCCCGACGACGCGCAGATGCTGCAGGACTTCGTGCAGGGCCTGTCGCCGCAGAGCCGCTACTACCGTTTCGCCTCGTCGATGAGCGAGCTGCCGCCCAGCATGCTGGCGCGCTTCACGCTGATCGACTACGACCGCGAGATGGCGCTGGTGGCGGTGCTGCGCGAGCGCCAGGTGGGCGAGGGCGGCGAGGTCAGCGAGACCGAGCGCATCATCGGCGTGTCGCGCTACATCACCAACCCGGACCACACCAGCTGCGAGTTCTCGCTCGTGGTGGCGGACGATTTCGGCGGCCGAGGCCTGGGCTCGCGGCTGATGGAAAGCATCATGGAAGTCGCCCGCGACCGCGGCCTGCAGGAGATCGACGGCCTGGTGCTGGCCAACAACCCGGGCATGCTCAAGCTGATGCGCTCGCTGGGCTTCAGCGTGAAGACCTACGCGGACGACCCGGATTTCAAGCTGGTGACGCACGCGCTGTAACCTGGCGCCCGCGCGCGGGCGTCAAAGGCTCAGCGCGGCAGCACGAAGGTCGACTTCTCTCGCAATTGGCGCGACCCGTCGTCGCCGCTGGCCACACGCTCGATCGTGAAGTGGATCTCGTGCGCGCCGGGCGATTGGGTAGCGGCCGTTTCCGCCGGCACCCGCAGCGACAAGGTCACCCAGCGAGCCTCTGCCGGGCCGAGGGTGAACAGCACCGGCGCCGGCAGTGCCAGGCCGGCCAGGCCATCGGCGTTGACCGTGTAGGACTGGCTGCTCTCGGTGGCGTTCATCACCTGCAGGCGGTAGACGTTTTCGACCTGTCCGTCGTCGACGATGCGCGCGAGCGTGGCCCGGTCGCGGACGATGTCCACCTTGAAGGGTGAGCGCAGGGCAATGCTGGTGGCCACCGCCGTGCAGATCAGCACCAGCACCGTGGTGTAGACCAGCACCCGCGGCCGCAGCACGCGGCGCCAGACCTGGGCGCGTTCCAGGCGCTGCTGTAGGCCGTTCTGCGTGTCGTAGCGCACCAGGCCGCGCGCGTAGCCCATCTTGTCCATCACGCCGTCGCACACATCCACGCAGGCCGCGCAGCCGATGCACTCGTACTGCAAGCCCTTGCGGATGTCGATGCCCGTGGGGCAGACCTGCACGCACAGGTTGCAGTCCACACACGAGCCCAGGCCGAGTTGCTTCGGGTCGGCCTTCTTCGAACGCGAGCCGCGCGGCTCGCCGCGTTCGGCGTCGTAGGTGATGATCAGCGTGTCCTTGTCGAACATCGCGCTCTGGAAGCGCGCGTAGGGGCACATGTACTTGCAGACCTGCTCGCGCATGTAGCCGGCGTTGCCATAGGTGGCGAAGCCGTAGAACAGCGTCCAGAAGGTCTCCCATGGGCCGAGGCCACCGCCGACCACCGCGGCACCCAGCGAACGGATCGGCGTGAAGTAGCCGACGAAGCTGAAGCCGGTCCACAGGGCGATGGCCGCCCAGGCCCCTTGCTTGGCCGCCTTGCGCCCGAGCTTGGACAGGCTCCAGCCGGCCTCGTCGAGCTTCATGCGGGCGGCGCGGTCGCCTTCGATCTTGCGCTCGACCCAGAGGAAGATCTCGGTGTAGACGGTTTGGGGGCAGGCGTAGCCGCACCACAGCCGGCCCGCCACGGCGGTGAACAGGAACAGCGAGTAGGCCGAGACCAGCAGCAGGGCCGTCAGGTAGATGAAGTCCTGCGGGTAGAACACCAGGCCGAAGATGTAGAAGCGCCGGGTTCCCAGTTCGAACAGCAGCGCCTGGCGGCCGTTCCAGGTGAGCCACGGCAGGCCGTAGAACACGACCTGTGTGATCCACACGACCAGCCAGCGCCAGTTCACGAAGCGGCCGGTGACCGAACGCGGGTAGATCTTCTTCGAGGCCTGGTAGAGCGACACGGTCTGCACCGCGTCGTCGCTGCCGGCGGGCAGCGGCAGGGTGCCGTCGGTGGCGGGGCTGTTCATGCGGACTCCTCCCCGATCAGCACCCGGTTCTCGTCGAGGAAGCGGTGCGGCGGCACTTCGAGGTTGCTGGGGGCGGGCTTGTTCTTGAACACGCGGCCGGCGAGATCAAAGGTCGACCCATGGCAGGGGCAGAAGAAGCCGCCCGGCCAGCCTGCGCCGACGCTGGGGTGCTGGCTGCCGGCGGGCACGGCGCTGGGCGAGCAGCCGAGGTGGGTGCAGATGCCGACGGCGATGAAGATGTCGCTGCGCAGCGAGCGGCCAGCATTGCGGGCGGCCTCTGGCTGCTGCGGCTTGTCGGAGG
>JBGAGZ010000066.1:0-28755 GCA_044226465.1 Burkholderiaceae bacterium
AGGATGGCGCCACCCTCACGCTTCATCTCGGCGAACATGAAGTCCTTGATCTCGACGATCGAGGGCACGCAGTCCTTGGGGTTGCCGAAGAATTCCAGGCACACCGTGCGGGTGTGGGCCGGCATGCGGTGCACCACCCATCGCGCCGAGGTGATCAGCCCGTCGCAACCTTCCTTCTGGATGCCCGGCAGGCCGGCAAGGAACTTGTCGGTGACGTCCTTGCCCAGCCCCTCCTTGCGGAAGACGCGGCCGGGGATGTCCAGCCGCTCGGTGCGCTCGATCTTCTTGCCGCTGGCATCGAAGTGGCGCAGTTCGAAGCTGGCCACCTCCACGTCGTGGATCTTGCCCAGGTTGTGGTCGAGGCGGACGACCTCGAGCCAGGTGGCCTCGGGCGTCACCATCTTCCAGCTCGCGAGGTTGTCCAGCGCCGTGCCCCACAGCACGGCCTTCTTGCCGCCCGCGTTCATCGCGATGTTGCCGCCCACGCAGCTGGCCTCGGCCGAGGTCGGGTCGACCGCGAAGACATGGCCGCCCCGCTCGGCGGCGTCGGCCACGCGCTGCGTGACCACGCCGGCCTCGGTCCACACGGTCGGTACCGGCCGATCCAGCCCGGGCAGCGCGACCAGTTCGACCTCGGTCATCGCTTCGAGCTTTTCGGTGTTGATGACCGCGCTCTTCCAGGTCAGCGGCACGGCGCCACCGGTGTAGCCGGTGCCACCGCCCCGCGGGATGATGGTCAGCCCGAGCTCGATGCAGGCCTTGACCAGGCCGGCCATCTCGGCCTCGGTGTCGGGCGTGAGCACGACGAAGGGGTACTCAACACGCCAGTCGGTGGCGTCGGTCACGTGGGACACGCGCGACAAACCGTCGAACTTGATGTTGTCCTTGGCGGTGTGGCGGCCCAGGGTCTTGCGCGTGCGCTGGCGCAACGCATCCACCTCGGCGAAACGGCCGGCGAAGCGCTCGACCGCCGCGCGCGCGGCCTGCAGCAACTCGCCGACGGCGGTGTCGCGCTCGGCGTCATCCGCCGGGGTGCGGCGCTTCTCGATCTCGCCCAGCCGGTGCTGCAGCGCGGCGATCAGCAGGCCGCGCCGCTTGGGGTTGTCCAGCAGGTCGTCTTCGAGGTAGGGGTTGCGCTGCACGACCCAGATGTCGCCCAGCACCTCGTACAGCATGCGGGCCGACCGGCCGGTGCGGCGCTCGGCGCGCAGCTTGTCCAGCAAAGCCCAGGCGCGCTCGCCCAGCAGGCGCAGCACGATCTCGCGGTCCGACAGCGAGGTGTAGTTGTACGGGATCTCGCGCAAGCGAGGCGCGGCGGAGGCAGTCTGCAGCGCCTCGGCCTGCAGGTTCACGGGAATCGGAGCGTTCATCGGCCTGGGGCGGGCCGGCGGTAAGGTCTCTCTCGAGCCCTGTCCCGCCGAGAAGGGGTGATCACACGCGGGAGCGCCAGGGTATGACGCAGCGTGCATGTTAACCCAGGGGTCCCACCACCCCACGGTCGGCAGGGCCGGCCGGCGCATGTCGGATCGGACCGCTGGGAACGGCCGTCCTAGGGGTTGCACGCCGGCGGGACGCCGACAACGATGCGGTGATTCCACCGAGGAGCCCACGATGAAGCTCGTCCTTCCCGTGCGATTGCTGGGATTGCTGGGTGCCGCCGCCATGGGCCTGGCCCTGCTGGGCGGTGCCCACGCGGCGGGGGTCGGCAGGGCCGTGCATTCCTTCGACAGGGCCGATGGAATGTCGCCGACCACGCCGCTGCTGCTCGCCTCTGACGGCAACTGGTATGGCACGACCTCGATCGGCGGTGCCTACAAAAGGGGAACGGTCTACCGCGTCACGCCCGATGGCGGCTTCAGCGTCCTCCACGCTTTCGACGTCAAAGGCGCGGGCAAGGACGAACAGCAGGTGTCGGGGCTGAGCGAGGGGCCCGACCACGCGTTCTACGGCACCATCCGCCCGTCGAGGGTCAAGAACGGCGGCATTGTCTTCCGGGTGACGACCGGAGGAGAGTTCACCGCCCTGCACGAATTCGGCGGCTTCGACACCCAAGACCCCCGTGGGCCCGTGGGCCCGCCGGTGCCCGGCCCGGACGGCAACTTCTATGGCGTGGCGTATGGCGGCGGCGCACATGGGTTGGGCGCGGCCTACCGCATGACGCCCGAGGGGGCATTGACGACGATCCACTCCTTCAGCGGCGACCTGGCCTACAGCCCCAGTGGCCCGGTGGTCGTGAGCCCGGACGGGCACGTCTACGGCACCACCACCTATGGCCCCGGCTTCGGCCTGGGCGCTGTCTACCGCATGGACCTGGACGGTGGGAATTTCACCGTCGTCCATGGCTGGCCGAAGTCTAGAAAGGAGGGCGTCTTTCCCACCACCGTGCTGCTGGCCCCCGGCGGGGTGATCTATGGCTCGACCATCGGCCTGCGGTCCGGACCGAACGGAAACGACGACGGGCTGGTGTTCAAGATCGACGCGGACGGAACATTCAGCATCGTGCAGGGCTTCCGCAGTGAGGGCCGCGCCGGCACCCAGCCGGTCGGCCAGCTCGCGCTCGACGCCGATGGCGCGCTCTACGGGTCCACGTATGCCGGCGGGCCCAACAACGCCGGCGCGGTCTTCCGCATCGCCCCGGGCGGCCCGCTGCAGGTGCTGGGCCGGCTTGGCGAAGGGCCTGCGGCACCAAGGCAGCCCAACGGCGGCGTGGCGCTCGCGCCCGACGGCAGCGTCTGGCTGACCACCATCAAGGGTGGCCGCCATCACGACTGGGGCACGGTGGTGCGCGTGCCGCCACGCTGAGCGACGCGAGGGCAAGCCCTCTTGCCAGACCAGACGGGCTTGTGACAGAAACCGGGCTGTCACACAGGTCGGCGAAACTGCCTGCCCTTTCAGCACCTGCCTTCACGGAGCCTTCATGCCCAAGCTGCTCGCCGCCGCCCTGGCGTCAACCCTCTTTGCCGCCGCCGGATCGGCCCAGGCCCAGGTGGAAATCCAGTGGTGGCATTCGATGACCGGGGCGCTGGGCGAGCGCGTCACCGAGATTTCGAACGGCTTCAACGCGAGCCAGACGGCCTACAAGATCGTGCCGGTCTACAAGGGCAGCTACCCCGAGTCGATGACCGCGGCGATCGCCGCCTACCGCGCCGGCAACCCGCCGTCCATCGTGCAGGTGTTCGAGGTGGGCACGGCGACGATGATGTCGGCCCAGGGCGCGATCAAGCCGGTCTACCAGCTGATGAAGGACGCCGGCCTGCCCTTCGATTCCAAGGTCTACCTGCCGGCGGTGTCGGGCTACTACACCGACCGCAAGGGCAACATGCTGTCGATGCCCTTCAACTCGTCGACGCCGGTGTTCTACGTCAACGAAGACGCGTTCAAGAAGGCTGGCCTGCCCGCCAAGGCGCCGACCACCTGGAAGGAGTTCGGCATCGTCGCCGGCAAGCTCAAGGCCAGCGGCCAGGCCTGCGTCTACACCACGGGCTGGCCGGCCTGGGTGCACATCGAGAACTTCAGCGCCTGGCACAACCTGCCCATCGGCACGCTGGAAAACGGCATCGGCGGCCTGAAGACCGAGTTCAAGATCAACTCGCCGGCCCACGTGGCCCACGTGCAGATGCTGGCCGACTTCGCCAAGAACGGCTGGTTCACCTACGCCGGGCGCAAGAACGAGGCCGAGGCCAAGTTCTTCAGCGGCGAGTGCGCGATGCTCACGTCCAGCTCGGGCGCGCAGGCCAACATCCGCAAGAACGCCAAGTTCGCCTTCTCGGTCAACATGCTGCCCTACCACGACGAGATCGCCGGTGCGCCGCAGAACTCGATCATCGGCGGCGCCAGCCTGTGGGTGATGGGCAAGAAGTCGCCCGCCGAGTACAAGGGCGTGGGCCAGTTCTTCAACTACCTGTCGCGCACCGAGCTGCAGGTCAAGTGGCACGAGGACACCGGCTACGTGCCCATCACGCTGGCCGCCTACGACGCCGCCCGCAAGGCCGGCTACTACGACAAGGTGCCCGGCGCCGACATCGCCGTGCGCCAGCTGACCAACAAGCCGCCGACCGCCAACTCCAAGGGCCTGCGCTTCGGCAGCTACGTGCAGGGCCGCGAGGTGATCGAAGAGGAAATGGAAGCCGTGTTCGCGGGCAAGAAAACCGCCCAGGCCGGGCTGGACGACGCGGTGCGCCGCGGCAACGAGCTGCTGCGCCGCTTCGAAGCAACCGCCAAGGAATAGCGCCCGCATGGGTCAACGCGTGGCCTTCGGCAGCCGCTGGCTGCCCTATGCGCTGGTGTTGCCGCAGATCGCGGTGACGGTGGTGTTCTTCTTCTGGCCGGCGCTGCAGGCGCTGTGGTATTCCTTCCAGTTGCAGGACCCGTTCGGCGAAAGCACCGAGTTCGCCGGCCTGACCAACTTCAGCGCGCTCTGGCAGGACACGGGCTACCTGGCCTCGTTCCAGACCACGGCCGTGTTCAGCCTGCTGGTGGCTGTGCTGGGCCTGGCGGTCTCGCTCGGGCTGGCCGTGCTGGCCCACCGCGTGGTGCGCGGCGCCCTGGTCTACCGCACGCTGCTGATCTGGCCCTATGCGGTGGCCCCGGCCGTGGCCGGCGTACTGTGGGCCTTCATGTTCGCGCCCAGCATCGGCATCGTCAGCCATGTGCTTCGGCAGATGGGCATCGACTGGAACTGGGTGCTGCGCGGCGACCAGGCCATGCTGCTAGTGGTGATGGCGGCCACCTGGAAGCAGATCAGCTACAACTTCCTGTTCTTCCTGGCGGGGCTGCAGTCGATTCCGCCGTCGCTGATCGAGGCCGCGGCCATCGACGGCGCCGGCCCAGTGCGGCGCTTCTGGACCATCGTCTTCCCGCTGCTGTCGCCCACCACCTTCTTCCTGCTGGTGGTCAACATCGTCTACGCCTTCTTCGACACCTTCGGCGTCATCGACGCCACCACCGGCGGCGGGCCGGCCCAGGCCACCAACATCCTGGTCTACAAGGTCTACACGGACGGTGTGAAATCCGCCGACCTGGGCGGCTCTTCGGCGCAGTCGGTGGTGCTGATGGCGATCGTCATTGCGCTCACCGTCGTGCAGTTCCGCTTCGTCGAGCGCCGCGTGCAGTATGGGTAAGGCCCGATGATCGAGAACCGCCGCGGGCTGACCTGGCTGACCCATGCGCTGCTGCTGGCCGCGGTGGCGGTGGTCGCCTTTCCGCTCTACGTGACCTTCATCGCGTCGACGCACACGCTGGAAGAAGTGCTGGCCGTGCCCATGCCGCTGACGCCCGGCTCGCACCTGATCGAGAACTATGCCCAGGTGCTGGGCGCAGGCTCCACGCGTGGCGCGGCCGCTCCGGTCGGGCCGATGATGCTCAACAGCCTGGGCATGGCGCTGGGCATCGCCTTCGGCAAGATCGCAATCTCGATCATCGCGTCGTTTGCAATCGTCTACTTCCGCTTTCCGCTGCGGCGCACCTTCTTCTGGATGATCTTCGTCACGCTGATGCTGCCGGTGGAGGTGCGCATCATCCCGACCTTCAAGGTGGTGTCCGACCTCGGCATGCTGAACTCCTACGTCGGCCTCACGCTGCCGCTGATCGCCTCGGCCACCGCCACCTTCCTGTTCCGCCAGTTCTTCATGACCGTGCCGGACGAGCTCACCGAGGCCGCGCGCATCGATGGCGCCGGCCCGATGCGATTCTTCTTCGACGTGCTGCTGCCGCTGTCGGCCACCTCGATCGCCGCGCTGTTCGTGATCCAGTTCATCTACGGCTGGAACCAGTACCTCTGGCCGCTGCTGATTACGACCGACGAGTCCATGTACACCACCGTCATCGGCATCAAGCGGATGATCGTCGGCGGCGACGCGCTGACCGAGTGGCCGCTGGTGATGGCCACGGCGATGCTGGCCATGCTGCCGCCCGCGCTGGTGGTGCTGCTGATGCAGAAGTGGTTCGTCAAGGGCCTGGTCGACGCAGAAAAATAGCAATCACGATGGCAAGCATTTCCCTCAGGAACGTCGAGAAGACCTACGGCCGCGGGCCGGCAGCGAACAAGGTGATCCACGGCGTCAACGCCGAGATCACCGACGGCGAGTTCATCGTCATCGTGGGCCCCTCGGGCTGCGGCAAGAGCACGCTGCTGCGCATGGTGGCGGGGCTGGAAGAGATCACCGGCGGCGAGATCGCCATCGGCGCGCGCGTGGTCAACCGGCTGGAGCCGGCCGAGCGCGACATCGCGATGGTGTTCCAGAACTACGCGCTCTACCCGCACATGAGTGTGTACGACAACATGGCCTACGGCCTGAAGATCGCCAAGCGGCCCAAGGACGAGATCGAGCAGCGCGTGCAGAAGGCGGCACGCATCCTCGAACTGGGCCACCTGCTGGACCGCAAGCCGCGCCAGTTGTCCGGCGGCCAGCGCCAGCGCGTGGCCATGGGCCGCGCCATCGTGCGCCAGCCCCAGGTCTTCCTGTTCGACGAGCCGCTGTCCAACCTGGACGCCAAGCTGCGGGCGCAGACCCGGCTCGAGATCCAGAAACTGCACGCCGAGCTAAAGGTCACCTCGCTGTTCGTCACCCACGACCAGGTCGAGGCGATGACCCTGGCCCAGCGCATGATCGTGATGAACGCCGGCGTGATGGAGCAGATCGGCTCGCCCGAAGAGGTCTACGCCCGGCCGGCAACCACCTTCGTCGCGAGCTTCATCGGGTCGCCACCGATGAACCTGTTGCCGGGCGAGGCCACGGCAGAAGGCTTCCGCCTGAGCGAGTCGTCGCTGCCGCTGCCGGCGCCCGCACCGCGCCTGGGCCCGTTGACCCTGGGCTTGCGGCCGGAGCATGCCGAGCCGAGCACCGAAGGTCGCTGGCCGTTGCTGGTGGAACTGGTCGAGATGCTGGGCGCCGAGCGGCTGGTGCATGGCAAGCTGGGTGGCGCAGCTTTCACCTTGCGCATGCCCAGCACCGATGTGCCACCCCGCGTGGGCGACACCGTGATGCTCGCCGCCTCACCCGATCACCTGCACTGGTTCGACAGCGGCACCGGCCAGCGTGTGGCAAGCTGAGGGCATGACCACCGCGCTGCCCGACTGGCCCCATCCGAAGTGGATCGCCCACCGCGGCGCCGGCAAGCTCGCCCCCGAGAACACGCTGGCCGCCTTCCGACTTGGAGCCTCGTACGGATACCGCGCCTTCGAGTGCGACGTGAAACTGTCGGCCGACGACGTGCCCTTCCTGCTGCACGACGGCACGCTGGACCGCACGACGAACGTCCGTGGCCGCGCGGCGGACCGGCCGTGGAGCGAGCTCTCGCAGCTGGACGCCGGTGGCTGGCACAGCCGTGGGTATGCCGGCGAGCCACCCGCGAGCCTGGCCGCCCTGGCCACCTGGCTGCGCCGCAATGGGCACTGGCTGGACCTGGAGATCAAGCCGACCCAGGGCGACGAGGAGCGCACCGGGCGGCTGGTGGCGGCCGAGGTGCAGCGGCTGTGGGCTGGCGACCCGCTGCCACCTCTGCTGTCGTCGTTCCGCCCCGAGGCGCTGGCTGGCGCGCGAGACGGCGCGCCCACGCTGCGCCGGGCCCTGCTGGTCGACACCGACTGGCCGGGCTGGTTCGAGATGGCTCAGCAGCTGGGCTGCGTGGCCGTCATCACCAACTACAACCTGATGGATGCCGCCTTGCTCGCCCGGCTTCACGGCGCCGGGCTGCGTGCCCTGGTCTACACGGTGAACGACCCGGCCCCGGCGCAACAACTGCAGGCCATGGGCATCGACGGCATCATCACCGACGCGGTCGAGCAGTTCGCGCCGGGCTGATCCCCCTTGCCCTGGGGGCTGGCTAGGGATGGCCGCGCGGTGTGCAGCCCACCAGCATCCGTGCCTCGAACCATCCGCGCACGGAGGCCGCAATGCACACACCCCAACGATCACCCAACCGGCGCCAGGCGCTGCTCGGCCTGGCCGCCGCCGGTGCGGTCACCTTGGGCTGGCCTGTGGCCGCCAGCGCGCGGCAGTCCGCCGACGCCCAATGGACCACGGACACCTTGATCGGCTTCGCGCCCATCGACGGCGCGGGCGCCAATGGCAGCCCGGTCTTCGGGCCGGACGGCAAGCTCTACATGGTCCACGCCACGGGCGGGCAGCACAACCTGGGCACGCTGTCGCGCTGGTCACCGGTCGACGGCAGCCTTCTGGTGCTGCACCATTTCAACTACGCCGCTGACGATGGCTTCGAGCCGGAGAGCGGGGTCATCGTCGGCTCGGACAAACGGCTTTGGGGCACCACGCTGGGCGGCGGCCAGTTCTTCGTCGGCACCCTCTATGCATTTAGCCTGCGGGACGGCACGTTCGAGATCATGGCCGAGTTCGGCGGCAGTGACGCAGGCCACAGCCCGATCGGCGGCCTGGTGGAAGGCCACGCAGGCCACTTCTATGGCACCACGTCGGAAACGGTCTACCGCTTCGACAGGCGCGGCAGCGGCAAGCTCAAGGCGGTGCACCGCTTCAAGGACACGACCGACGGCTTCGGCTCGCAGGCCTCGCTGACCCTGGGGCCGAAAGGCTGGCTCTACGGCACCAACCCGCTGGGCGGGCCCAAGCACCACGGCACGGTGTTTCGTGTGGCCCCCGACGGCAGCGCGTTCGAGCTGCTGGCGTCGCTCGACGGCCATCTGGAGGGTGACCAGCCCGATGGCCAGTTGCTGCGCGCGTCCAATGGCGACTTCTACGGCATCGCTCGCACCGGCGGGCAGTTCGACAAGGGCGTGGTGTTCCGTGTCGGCTCGGATGGCAGCTACGACGTGCTGCACCACTTCAGCGGTGGACTGCACGATGGTGCCTACCCGGACGCCGGCCTGGTCGAAGGGCCCGACGGCGCGCTCTACGGCAGCACGGTGGAAGGCGGCGACGCCCCCGCCAGCTACGGCACGATCTACCGCCTGACCAAGCGCGGGAAGTTCTCGCTGCTGCACCGCTTCGGCGAGAACGACCCGGCCGGCGGCACGCCCGCCGGCAACCTGGTCTTCGGCCCGGATGGTCGCCTCTACGGCACCGACCAGGGCTATGCCGCCAACGGCGCCGGGGCGCTGTACCGCCTCACCCCGCCCGCCGCCTGAGCAACGCAACGCGGGCCTGGCCCGCGCGCGCGGTTGCCTGAGTGCCGCCCACGATGCAAAAGGTTGCGTTCCCGCTAGGGATGGCAGGGCGTTCAGCGGCTGTAGGAGCATGCGCGCCACCATTTATTTGCTGGGAGACACTCATGAACTCGACTCCTTCTTCATACAGCCGCCGCCGGCTGGTGCTTGGCCTGGCCGCAGGGGCCACCGCCGTATTCGGCTTCAACCGCCCCGCCCTCGCCCGGCAAACCGCCGCCGGCTGGGCTTTCGAAGCGCTGCACGGCTTCACCTGGACCGAGGGCTCGCGCGCCGTCGGCAGCCCGACCTTCGCTGCCAACGGCATGCTCTACGGCGTGCACGCATCGGGCGGCGACCAGGGCCTGGGCACCTTGTTCCGCTGGTCGCCCTATGACGGCAGCTTCGCCGTGGTGCAGAACTTCGCCTACGGCGACAGCGGCCCTTCGGCCCCCGAGTCGGGGCTGGTGGTCGGCCATGACGGCATGCTGTGGGGCACCAGCTCTTTCGGGGGCGCCAGCTTCGCCGGCACGATCTACACGCTGGACGAAGCCGAGGCGGTGGCCATGCGCTGCGAGTTCGGCAGCGACTCGGGCATGTTCATGCCCCAGGGGGCCCTGGTGGAAGGCCGACCCGGCCGCTTCTACGGCAGCACGCGCGAAGGCGTGTTCCGCTTCGAGGCCCGCACCGGCAAGCTGAAGCTGCTGCACCGCTTCGACGGCAATGTGGACGGTCACAGTTGCGACAACGCCCTGGTCTTTGGCGCCGACGGCCGCCTGTACGGCACCAACCCCCTCGGTGGGGCCAACAACAAGGGCACGGTCTTCCGCCTGAACACCGACGGCAGCGGCTTCGAGACCGTGAAGACGCTCAGCCACCCCTGGGACGGCCAAGGCCCCGGCGGCCTGCTGCTGGCCAGCGACGGGAACTTCTACGGCTGCACCTCCGGCGGCGGCGTCTTCAACCGCGGCGTGGCCTTCCGTGTCCGCCCGAACGGCGCCTACGAGTCGTTGCACCACTTTGCCGGCGGCGACAACGACGGCGCCTACCCGCGCTGCGCACTGGTCGAAGGGCCGGACGGCGCGCTGTACGGCACCACCGTGGAAGGCGGCGCTGCGCCGCAAAGCTACGGCACGCTGTTCCGCATGAGCAAGCAGGGCAAGCTGAAGCTGATCCACCGCTTCAGTGGGAGCGGCGACGGGGGCGCCACGCCGGTCGGCGCCCTGCGCCTGGGCCCCGATGGGTGGCTCTACGGCACCAACCAGAGCGGCGGTGCCGGTGGCGCTGGCGTGTTGTACCGGGTGCGAGCCGCCTGAAGTCGCACCGGGCCGCGCGTTGCGCACGGCCCGGTGGCGGGTCAGATCGTTCCTTCCGCGAGGGCCTCGGCGCCCAGTGCCGGCGTGGCCTGCGGCAGGCGCCGCACACCGCGGATCGTGGCCCACTGCCAGGCTGCGAGTGCCAGCAGCAGCGAACCCACCCCCGCAAAGGCCAGGGCCGCGCGCAGGCCCACGTGCTCGCCCAGCCAGCCGCCCAGCAAGGCCCCGGGGCCGGCTGGCAGCAGCGTGAGCCAGCGCATGGTGCTGGTCATGCGGCCCAGCAGCGGCTCAGGTGTCACCGCCTGGCGCAAGGCAAGGAAGTTGATGAACACCAGCACCGCGCCGACGCCGAATAAACACAGCATGGCCACAAAGGCGGCCACGCCCAGCGCACCGACCGGCGCCACCGACAGCAGCGCCCAGCCGCTGCCGGTGATCGCGAAGCCCAGCACCAGGCAGGGCCCGGGGCCGATGCGGCGGCTGATGCGGTCGGCCAGCAGGCTGGCCGACACGGTGCCCACGCCCAGGCCCACATAGCTCAGGCCCACGGCCTGCTCGCCCATGCCCAGGGTGCGCGTGGCAAACAGGATCTGCACCACCATCGCCGCGTGGTGGCACATCTGCAGCGCCCCCACGCACACCGCCAGCGCCACCAGCAGGCGCTGGTGCGCGACGAAGCGCAGGCCGGCCACCAGGTCGTACCAGAAGGCCGTGCGGCCCGCGCCGGGCTCGCGCTGCTCGTCGACCCGGATGCCACGCAGGATCAGCGCCGAGCTGAGCAGCGCCACCGCGTCCACCAGCAGCGCCACCGGGGCGCCCAGCAGTCGGATCAAGGCCCCCGCGACGCCGGGGCCCGCCACCTCGGCACCTGAGCTGGCCAGCGAGTTCTTGGCATGCGCCTCGACCAGCCGGTCACGCGAGACGACCTGGGTCAGCACCACCTGCGCGGCCGAGCCGGCCACGGTGTAGACCGTGCCGATGAAGAAAGCCACGGTGTAGAGCCAGGGCATCGCGAGCCAGCCCAGCCACCAGGCCAGGGGGACACTGGCCACGGCGAAGGCGAGCAGGGTCTCGCCCGCCACGTACACCGGCAGCTTGCGCACACGGTCCAGCCACACGCCGCCGGGCAGCGAGAACAGGATGAACGGCGCGATCTCCATCGCAGTGAGCAGGCCCATCTGCGTGGGGGTGGCCTGCAGAAGCACGGCCGCGGTCAACGGCAGAGCAAGCATGGTCACCTGGCCGCCCAGCGAGCTGATCAGGATCGACGACCACAGCCGACGGTAGACCCTGTCGCGCAACAAGTCGTCGGGCGCCAGCCGCAGGCGTGCAGTCAACTGTCTGAACAAGGTTTGAAACCAGGACCTCATGGGTCGTCTTCGCTTTCTCGGCCTGTGTTTCATGGCCGCCTGGATCGCAGGCGAGACCACGACAAGAACGCAGCGAAAGTGGAAAGGCCGTTGTTCCGATTCTTCCGCCGAGGGGGACCCGGCGGACGCCCGAAGTGACGGGCGAAGAAGCCGAAGTGCCGCTAGCGCGGGCGTGCGCCCGCCATGACGATGGCCGCCGGTCGGTGACCGGAGCAACGTCGTTGATTGGCGAGTGCGGGCTTCATCGGAAAAGGCAGGTGGTTTGCGGGAGCGAGGGCGCATCGTAGCAGCCGATGCGTGGGGCACGCAAGCGCCCAGGCCGCACAGCGCATCCGCCATCGTGAGGATGGGACCATCGCCGATAATCCGCGCCATGCAGGATCCCCAGGCGCTCGACCGCTATTTCACCGAGCAGGTGGTGGGCGAGGCCATCGTCGTCGAGATGGGGCCCAGCGCCGGCGTGCGGCGCGAGCCCGCCAGCGGCCTTCGGTTTGATCTGCTGTCGAACCAGGCCGAGCTGTTCGGCAACGCCTTGCGCGGCCACGCGGCACCGGGGCAGCCGGCGTCCGAGCTGGCCCTGGCGCGTGCGCGCCGCCGCCTGCAGGTGCTGGGGCTGCTGGCGTTCCTCGTGCTGTGGACCGTGGCCCTGTGGTGGGCCTTCGGCCACCTGGTGCCGGCCCGCTGACCACCCGCGCAACAGAGGGCCGACCGTTGCTCGACAAGACGCAAGACACGCTGGTCATCGACCCGGTGAAGATGAACATCGTGAACCGCATCGCGGCGGACACGGTGCTGGCGGGCGACTTTCTCTTCAAGGGCGGCCTGCTGCTGCAAGGCGTGCTGCAAGGCAGCGGCGAGATCGCCGGCCGCCTGGTGGTGTGGCACGACGCGCGGCTGATCGGGCGCTTTCGGGTGCTGGGTGACCTGTACCTGCTGGGTCAGCTCGGCGAGGCCACCGAGACCGACGAGGAAGTGGACGACCAGACCGAGATCGAGGTCCAGGGCACGGCCTATGTGGCCAGCACCGGCGTGAGCACCGGCACGCTGATCGCGGCCAAGCTGCGTATGTATGATGGGGCGGTGCTCCAGGGCCCGTTCAGGACCCTGCGCCAAGCGCAATCCCTGCCCGTGCTGCACGGCGGCTGACGCTGCCGCCGCCCACGCGGCCCCTGCCCCCGACGCCGCCCTGCCCATGGAACACGACGACTCCTTCGCGCCCATCGATGGCGGTGCCGACGCCGCCCCGGCCCCGTCGGTGCCTCAAGTGCCGATGGGCCAGGCCATGCCGGACGTGCAGCGCATCCCCACGCTGCTGCCGCAGATGCAGGCGGTGGTGCAGGCCACGGACACCGCGCCCATGGCCGCCAGCCGCGTCTCCACCCTGGGCCAGGGCCTGTCGTTCGTGGGCACCGCGCGCATCGACGGCTCGCTCACCGTGGCCGGCGAGGTGCAGGGCGACATCGAGCTGGCCGGCAGCGGCAGCGGTCATGTGACCGTCACCCAGACCGGCACCGTGGTCGGCGACATCCGCGCCCGCAACATCTCGGTGCTGGGCCAGACCGTGGGCACGCTGGACGCCGCCGGCGGCCGCGTGTCGCTGCACGACACGGCCAGCGTGTCCGGCCGCATCCGCTACACCCACCTGCAGGTCAATGGCGCCGACCTCAACGCCCAGCTGGAGCGCGTGCGCCCCGAGGGCGATGGCGGCCACCGAGCCTGAGGACAGGCGCGTCGCGACCAGCGACGAGTTGCGCCGCGCCGCGCTCGAGCGCTCGGCGCAGCGCAATGCCGACGTGGCCCGCCGCCGCCTGCGGCACCGCTGGCTGGGCTGGTGGCTGATCCGCCTGCTGCCGCTGGCGCTGCTGGGTGCCTTGGCGTGGCAGCAGTGGCCCGTGCTGGCCACGCTCGCAGGTATCCACCCGATACACCCGCCTGCCTCGCCTGCAGCGAGTGCTCAGGCACAATCGTCCAGCACACCAGGAGACCACTGACGTGAACGGCCAAGACAACCACCGCGCCCCGGCCCGCCTGGTGCCCGCCGAGCAGCTGAACGGCATCTCCAGCCTGATCGCCGAAGGCGCGCAGTTCGAAGGCACCTTCAGCGCCAAGGTCGACCTGGGTCTGAAGGTGGACGGCCTGCTCAAGGGCGACATCAAGCTCGAGAACGGCGGCACCGTGCACGTGGGCGCCACCGGCGTGGTGGAAGGCAGCACCATCGAGGCCGACCACGTGCTGATCGAAGGCAAGGTGCGCGGCACCGTGATCGCCCGCAAGACGCTGGAAATCACCGGCTCGGCCACCTTGCTGGGCGACGCGCTCTACGACGCCCTGCTCGACGTGCACCCCCGCGCCCGCCTGCGCGGCAAGGTCGAGTTCCGCGGCGAGATCGACAACGCCTGAAAGGCCTACGACCGGTAGTCGGCGTTGATGCTGACGTAGTCGTGTGACAGGTCGCAGGTCCAGACCGTGGTGCTTGCCGCACCGCGGTGCAGGTCGACCCGCACCGTGATCTCGGCCTGCTTCATCACCCGCTGGCCGTCTTCCTCGCGGTAGGCCGGGTGGCGGCCGCCCTCGCGCGCGACGTGCACGTCGTCGAGGAACAGGTCGATGAGGCCCTGGTCCAGGTCGGCGATGCCGGCGTAGCCCACCGCGGCGAGGATGCGGCCGAGGTTGGGGTCGCTGGCGAAAAACGCCGTCTTGACCAGCGGCGAGTGGGCGATGGCGTAGGCCACCTGCTGGCACTCGGCCTCGCTGCGGCCGCCGTCGACTTGCACGGTGATGAACTTGGTGGCGCCCTCGCCGTCGCGCACGATGGCCTGGGCCAGCTCGCGCGCCACATCGAACACCGCCGCCTGCAAGGCCCGGCCCTCGGTGCTCTCCAACGCGGTGATGGCCGGGTTGCCGGCCTGTCCCGTGGCGATCAGGACGAAGGAGTCGTTGGTCGAGGTGTCGCCGTCGATCGTGATGCGGTTGAACGACTGGTCGGCCGCGGCCTTGACCAGTGGCTGCAGCAAGGCCGGGGCAATGGCCGCGTCGGTGGCGACGAAGCCCAGCATCGTCGCCATGTTGGGCCGGATCATGCCGGCGCCCTTGGAAATGCCGGTGACATGCACCTCTCGGCCACCGAGGGTGAGCGTGCGCGAGGCCGCCTTGGGCAGCGTGTCGGTGGTCATGATGCCCTCAGCGGCGCGCGCCCAGTGCGTGGGCGACGCATCGGCCAGGGCCGCGGCCAGGCCGGCCTCGATGCGCTCGACCGGCAGCGTTTCCATGATCACGCCGGTCGAGAACGGCAGCACCTGCTCAGGCGCCACGCCCAGCTTCGCCGCCAGCGCCACGCAACTGCGGCGGGCGCGGGCCAGGCCATCGGCGCCGGTGCCCGCGTTGGCGTTGCCGGTGTTGACCAGGATGGCGCGGATGCCGGTGCCCTGTGACTGGACCGCCAGGTGCTCGCGGCAGATCTGCACCGGTGCGGCGCAGAAGCGGTTGCTGGTGAACACGCCGGCCACCGCCGAGCCCTCGGCCAGGGTCACGACGACCAGGTCCTTGCGGTTCGCCTTGCGAATGCCGGCCTCGGCGATGCCGAGTTGCACGCCGGCCACCGGGGCCAGGGTCGACGGGTCGGGTGCGGCGAGATGGACGGGCATGGCAGCGTACCGGTAAGGCAACTCTTGGAAAGAGCCGGGATTGTATGGACACGGGGCGGCTGGAACTCGCGTCCCAGCCGCCCCGGTCGCCCTCCGCTGACAGCGTCTATCTTGGTGATCGTGCCCGGGTCAAGCCGCCCGGTTCCAGGTGAAGAATTGCTCTTGCATGCGCACCGGCTGGCGCATGGCCGGGGCACGGGGCGCAGCCGCCGGGCGGCCCAGGCCGTGCGCGACCTGGATCGCCAGCTGGTTCAGGGTCTGGAAGCGCAGCAGGCGGTCCAGTGCGCGCTGCATGGCCACCAGGTGCTGGCTTTGCAGGGCTTCCTCGGCGCTGCGCAGGCAGTCGTCCAGCAGAGCGCGGGCAAAGGCGGCGGCACTGCCGAGCTCGGCGTATTCACGGGCCAGTTGGCGGCAGCGTGCCTGTTCACCCAGCAGCATGTCTTCAAGTGTGGTCATGGTGTACTCCTTCCTGTGCGGTTTGTGTGGGGCCCGGGGCGTGCCCCGGGCCGGTCGTCGAGCGCCGGGTTCAGGTTCGGCCCCGGCACGGAATGCATTTCACTGCGGCGCGCTTCCCGTTTCGACGCATGGCCGTGCGCCGCCACCGACGCTGGCCAGACGATGCGCAGACGATCTGGCGACGATGCCGGCCCCCACAGGGCGCCGGCGATCGGCTTCAGCCCTGGTCGGCGTGGCGGGCCAGCCACTCGATCAGCCGGCGGGCGATCGGCCCCAGTGGCCAGGGCTTGCGCGGTGTGCCGCAGTCCGGCGGGTTGCCGCGGGGGCCCTGGTACTTCTGGTTGAACACCGGCAGCGGAGGGATGTTGCCGACGTGGAAGGCGCGGAACGGCACGTCCTTGTGGTACTCGATCAGGAAGTCCACCCAGCCGGTGTCCTTCAGGAAATCGATCACCCCGGGCTGGATGGGCGGCGGGTCCTGGGCGGGGTTGTTGTCCACGTAGTAGGGCGAGCGCCAGTCCCACAGGCCATCGCGCAACGGGTCGGGCAGGAAGATGTTCATCGCCAAGGCGTCGGCGCTGAAATCCCAGCGGATCGAGGCGGTTGCGTCCAGCCAGGGCGTGTCGTTGTCGCCGTAGAGCTTGATGCCCGTCAGCAGCTTGGCCAGGTTGTTGGCCGCGTCGCGGATACTGGGGTAAGCGCCCGCTTCCTTGCCGAGTGTGGCGGCCAGGCTGTACAGGTCGGTCAGCTGGTCGGGGGCTTCCAGGTTCCAGCCCGGCTCGGAGTCGTACTGCTGGGCATCGAAGATGGCCTGCCGGATGACGTTGATCAGGGCTTGCCGCGCCGAGCCCGCCAGCCCTTGCAACTGGATGCGCATCGCGTCGGACAGCTTGTCCACGCCGTCGGCGATGCCGTCCATGCGTGCCAGGTCGATCACCCCGGCCACGGTCGGGTGGTTCTTCTTCGGCAGCAACTGGGCATGGTTCTGCTGGCCGAACCAGGTGGCCAGCTCGCGCCCGGTGGCATGGCCCTGGGTCTTCAGCTGCTGGAACACGGCCGGGTAGGCCGCCCCCGAGGTGAAGAAGTTGTAGTTGCAGTAGCCGGTGGCGTAGTCGGCGTGCTGGCGCACGGTGTGCAGCACCTCGACCGACATGTTGAAGCAGTTGTTGAAATGGATCACCGCCGGCCGTGGTGCACCGAGCCCGCGGGCCAGGCTCAAAGCCTGGCCGATGCCCCAGGTGGACACGGGCATGTGGTTGACCGGCAGCACCGGGAAGCCACCCGGCAGCACTGGGAAGCCACCCGGCAGCACCGGGAAGCCACCCGGCAGCACGGGCGCCGCATCGGTGTCCGAGAAATGCCACTCGAACTTGCCCCCGTCGGTGACCCGAGTGGGGGTCTGCTGGCGGCGGTCGATCTCGGGCAGGTAGCCGGCCCCGTGGCCTTCGAGGGCCAGCACCATGGTCGACTTGGGGTGCCGCTGCCAGGCGTGCACCAGGAAGCCGGCCAGGTTGCGGGCGCTGGACATGTCCTGCTTCCAGCGCGAGGTCTTGACCACTTCGGTCGTGCCGGCAGCGATCTCGATCAGCCAGGTGAAGTCGTCCACCCGGTCGACCAGGGCCACCACGTGCACACCGGCGAGCGCCACCTGCTTCAGGGACGTCACCAGCGGGTGCGTGTCCACGCTGTGCGTGGTGTCGTCCGGGAAACCGCTGAGGGTCTCGTCGGTGCCGAACGGGGCGTAGACGGCCAGCAGCACGCTGTCGCCGGTGGCTTTGCCATCGGGCGTGGTCAGGATCGGCAGGGACATGGCAGGTTCTCCTCGGTGGTCTGGGCTGTTTCGGTTCATCTGGCGGTAGGACGGGAGAGGGTGCTGCCGCGCAGCGCAACCGCACCATGCCCACCGTGCGTCGATACACTAAGGCCGCCGCTTTCCCATCCCAACGCATCGCCGCCGGCCGGGTTGCGCCGATTGGAAGACGATCGCACGACGATCCGTCACCGCGCGGCCACCTTCCCCCTAATTCGTCGAGTCGGCATGCACCCTCGCTCCGATCGCCATTCGCGCCGCACGGCCGACACCGTGCTCGGCGCCGCTTTGACGGCGCAGCGCAGCGGTGGGCCGGCCCAATGGTCCGGCCGCTACCCCCGGGTCGTGCGCTGGGTGCGCGACCGCTGGCTCGCCCCGGTGCTGGACAGCCTGGGCGACGCCGTGCCGGCGGCGCAACGCGACACCGTGGCCGCTGCCGCCCTGTTGCGCTGGGCCCTTGCCCAGCTGCGACCCGATCGACAAAGTGGCCTGGACACGATCGACGAGACCGCCTGGACCCAGCGCACCAGCTGGCGCCCGCTGCTGGCGGTGGCCTGCCAGTTCGGCTTCCTCGCGGTGCCGGCCTTCCCGGCCCACTACCGGCGCCGGCCGGACGAGTCGGTGGTCGACAACCTGTGCGGCCTGTGGTCCGTCGGCCCCAGCACCTTCTACCGCTACCTGGACAAGGGCAAGCGGCAGCTGGCCGACCAGTTGAACGACTGGCCCGCCAGCGGCCAACGCCTGATGGCCTTGCGCGAGGCAGCCCAGGCCGAGCTCGACGCCCGCCAGGCGCCGCCCGAGGGCTGGCCGGCCTGGCACAAGGCCGAGACCGAGGCGGCACTGTCGCGCGGCGCAATCGACACCGCGCTGTGGCATGCCGAGCAGGCCCAGGACGTGGACGCCTTCATCCGGCTGCTGCAGCGCCACGCCATGTCCGCCGCCAACGCGGGCGACACCGAGGCCTTGGTCGAGCGCCTGCAGTCAAGGCCGCTGACGCCGCGCCAGCAGTTCGACCTCGCACTGGCCCGGGCGGCGCTGTGGCGCAACCGGCGGGCCGACGAGCGCGAGCTGGACGCGCTGAACCACGCGCTGCGCCTGGCCCATGGGCAGGGCGAGCCGCTGCTGATCGGCATGGCCTTCGGCGCGCTGGGCAAGTTCCACGAGTCGCGCGACGCGGACCGGGCCTTCGCCTGCTACGAGGACAGCGTGGCCCAGCTGCGCGAGGCCCAGCCGGCCAGCGCCGCGGCGGCCGAGTACGCCAGCTCGTTGACGCGCCTGGCCTGGCTGCATGTGCGGCGCAACGACCCCCGCGCCCGCACGGTGCTGGAAAGGGTGCAGCAACTGCGCCAGGAGCAGGCCCATCTGCCGGACGAGGTGCTGGGCGAGCTGGAGCAGACCTGGGGCGAGTACTGGCGCCGCGCCGGCGAGCTGCGCCGCGCGCTGGAGCACAAGCACCGCGCATTGAACCTCTACGAACGCCTGGGGGACCGGCGCTCGGTGCTGACGACCTACCTGAACCTCAGCCTCATCTACGGCGAGGCGCGCGAGTTCGAGCCGGCGCTGGACTACGGCCACCGGGTGCTTGAGGCGGCGCGCAGCATGGTGGTGGAGCCCGAGATCATGGTGGGCGCCCATGGCAACCTGGGCATCACGCACTTCTTCCGCGGCGACTACGGCGCGGCCATCGAGTCCTACCGGCAGGTGCTGTCCTTGGCACAAGGGGCCGGCCTGCGCTCCCATCTGGGCACCGCCCACTACAACCTGGCCGAGGCCCACTACAAGCGCTTCCAGCAAAACGCTAACCCCGAGGACGAGCGCCTGGGCGACGAGCATGCCGCTGCGGCCACCCGGATCGGCACGGCCGACAACGCGCCAGCCCTGGCCGAAGCCGGCCGCGGGCTCAAGCGCGAGATCCTGGGCACGAGCGGGTCGATCGACCGGCTGGTGCCCGAGGAGTTCGCCGCCCACTTTGCCGAGATGGCCGAGATCCAGCGCCTGCGTGCCGCGCTCGCGGTGCCGCAGCCTCCGCTGGAGCAGGCGCGCACCCGGCTGGCCCTGGCCCGCGCCTACCTGGCCATCGCCGGCAAGGAACGCGAGGCCGCCAAGACCCTGATCGACAAGCATGGCCTGGGCGACGCCTTCGCCGCCGAGTTCGACGCGTTGCGCCAGACCTTCGAGCGCGAGCTGACCCGCGAGCAGCGGCTGGCGCAGGACTGGGGGGCGCGCAGCGGCGACCTGCTCGCCAGCGAGCGCCGGCATTCGGTGCTGACCCATGTGCTGGCGCAAGGCAGCATCAACAAGAGCGCCTATGCCGAGGTGGCGGCGGTGAGCTTGGCCACCGCGTCCAAGCACCTGGGCCTGCTGGCCGAGCGCGGCCTGCTGGTGCAGACCGGCAAGGGCCCCAGCACGCGCTACCTGCTGGTCGACGCCTCGGCGGTAGAGGCGCCGGCGGGCGCGTAGGCGGCGTACATCGCCTGCGTGCAGAGCTGGCCCCAGGGGTCGCGCTCGTAGTTCACCAAGGTGCCCTCGCGCACCATGCCCAGGGCCTCGGCAAAGCGCAACGCGCGCTCGTTGCGCACGTCGCTGATGGCGTGCACGCGCACGAAGCCGAGGCCGAAGGCAAAGTCGATCACCGCCCGCGCCGCCTCGCGCATCAGGCCGCGGCCACCGCGGCGGGCGTCACCGACGTAGCCGATCTCGGCCCGTGGGGCCTCGAAGTCGAAGGTGTGCAGGTCGATGCGGCCGACGAAGGCACCACCCTCGCGCTCGAAGGCGTTGAAGATGAGGCACTCGCCTTCGCCCACCATGCGCAGGCCGCCGGCGCAGAAACGCTCGGCCCAGGCCGAATCCACCGGTTGCTGGCCCCAGTGGATGAAGCGCAGCAGCGGCAGCGAGGCGTTGATGCTCTCGGCCACTGCGGCGGCATGCTGAGCGCTGGGCGCTTCCAGCTGCAGGCGAGGCGTGCCGATCTGCCGTGGCGCGTGGATCAGCGTGTCGCGGTCCACGGCCACGAGGGTCCGATCAGGCCAGTCGGCCGTGGCAGGCCTTGTACTTCTTGCCGCTGCCGCAGGGGCAGGGGTCGTTGCGGCCCACGCGCGGCACATCGCCCGCCAGTGTGGCCGGGTCGGCCTCTTGGCTGACGCTGCCGTCTTCGTTCGGGTGGGTGTAGGTGACGTTCGAGATCTGCTCGGCCTTTTCCTCGATCGCCTCAGCGGCCTGGCTGACCTGCTCCTGGGTCTGGATGCGCACGGTCATCAGTACCCGGGTGACTTCCATCTTCACCACGTCCAGCAGCTGCGAGAACAGCTCGAAGGCCTCGCGCTTGTATTCCTGCTTGGGGTTCTTCTGCGCATAGCCGCGCAGGTGGATGCCCTGGCGCAGGTAGTCCAGCGCGGCCAGGTGCTCGCGCCAGTGCGAGTCCATGGCCTGCAGCAGCACCATGCGCATGAACGGCGTGAACTGCTCGGCGCCGACGATGTCCAGCTTGGCCTGGAAGGCGGTGTCCGCCGTCTCCACGACCTTGTCGAGGATGTCCTCGTCGGTGATCGAGTCGCTGGCCTGCACCATGGGCTGCAGCGCCACGTCGAGCTGCCACTCGTCGCGCAGCACCTTTTCGAGCGCGGGCAGGTCCCACTGCTCTTCCACGCTCTCGGCAGGCACGAAGGTGCGCACCACGTCGGTCATGGTGGCCTTGCGAAGGTTGGCGATCTGCTCGTGCAGGGTGTGCGCCTCAAGGATCTCGCCGCGCTGCTGGTAGATGACCTTGCGCTGGTCGTTGCTGACGTCGTCGTACTCGAGCAGCTGCTTGCGCACGTCAAAGTTGCGGGCCTCGACCTTGCGCTGGGCGGACTCGATCGAGCGCGACACGATGCCGGCCTCGATGGCCTCGCCCTCGGGCATCTTCAGCCGCTCCATGATGGCCTTGACGCGGTCGCCCGCGAAGATGCGCATCAGCGGGTCTTCCAGCGACAGGTAGAAGCGCGAGGCGCCCGGGTCGCCCTGGCGGCCCGAGCGGCCGCGCAGCTGGTTGTCGATGCGGCGGCTCTCGTGGCGCTCGGTGGCGATGATGCGCAGCCCGCCCTCGGCCTTGACCTTGTCGTGCAGGCCCTGCCATTCGTCGTGCAGCTGCTGGATGCGGCGCGCCTTCTCGTCCGGCGCGATGGCCTCGTCGGCCTCGATGAACTGGATCTGCTTCTCGACGTTGCCGCCCAGCACGATGTCGGTGCCGCGACCGGCCATGTTGGTCGCGATGGTGATCACGCCCGGCCGGCCGGCCTGGGCCACGATCTCAGCCTCTTTCGCGTGTTGCTTGGCGTTGAGCACCTGGTGCGGCAGCTTGGCCTTCTGCAGCAGCGCCGAGACCAGCTCGGAGTTCTCGATCGAGGTCGTGCCCACCAGCACTGGCTGGCCGCGCTCGTGGCAGCTGCGGATGTCATCGACCACGGCGTTGTACTTCTCGCGCGAAGTCTTGTAGACGAGGTCCAGTTCGTCCTTGCGGATGGTGGGCTTGTTCGGCGGGATGACCACCGTCTCCAGGCCGTAGATTTCCTGGAACTCGTAGGCCTCGGTGTCGGCCGTGCCGGTCATGCCGCCCAGCTTGCCGTACATGCGGAAGTAGTTCTGGAAGGTGATCGAGGCGAGCGTCTGGTTCTCGCTCTGGATCTGCACGCCTTCCTTGGCCTCGACGGCCTGGTGCAGGCCGTCGGACCAGCGGCGGCCCGTCATCAGGCGGCCGGTGAACTCGTCGACAATCACCACCTCGCCGTTCTGCACCACGTAGTGCTGGTCGCGGTGGTAGAGGTGGTTGGCCCGCAGCGCCGCGTAGACGTGGTGCATCAGCGTGATGTTGGCCGGGTCGTACAGGCTCGCGCCCTCGACCAGCAGCCCCGCTTCGGACAGGATGCGTTCAGCGTTCTCGTGGCCGTCTTCGGTCAGGAAAACCTGGTGGCTCTTCTCGTCGACGGTGAAGTCGCCCGGCACCTCGACGCCCTCGCCGGTGCGCAGGTCGAGCTCGCCGATCTGCTTCGTCAGCTTGGGCACGACGGCGTTGATGCGCACGTACAGCTCGGTGTGGTCTTCCGCCTGGCCACTGATGATCAGCGGCGTGCGGGCCTCGTCAATCAGGATCGAGTCCACCTCGTCGACGATGGCGTAGGCCAGGCCGCGCTGCACGCGGTCGCCCAGCTCGTAGACCATGTTGTCGCGCAGATAGTCGAAGCCGTATTCGTTGTTGGTGCCGTAGGTGATGTCCGAGCCGTAGGCTTCCTGCTTCTGCGCGCGGTCCATGCCAGGCACGTTGACGCCGACGGTGAGGCCCAGAAAGTTGTACAGCCGGCCCATCCATTCCGCATCGCGGCGGGCGAGGTAGTCGTTCACCGTCACCACGTGCACGCCCTTGCCGGGCAGCGCGTTCAGGTAGACCGGCAAGGTGGCCATCAGCGTCTTGCCTTCGCCTGTGCGCATCTCGGCGATCTTGCCGGCGTGCAGCACCATGCCCCCGATCAACTGCACGTCGAAGTGGCGCATCTTCAGCGCGCGCTTGCCCGCCTCGCGCACCGCGGCAAAGGCCTCGGGCAGCAGGTCGTCCAGGGTCTCGCCCTTTTCCAGCCGGGCACGGAATTCGCCGGTCTTGGCCTTCAGGGCCGCGTCGTCCAGCGCCTCGAAGCTCGGCTCCAGCGCGTTGATCGACTCGACGGTGCGGCGGTAGCCTTTGAGCAGGCGGTCGTTGCGACTGCCGAAAATCTGGGTCAGGAGCTTGGGCAACATGCGGCGCAGCGGGTGAATGCTTGGGGGGTCGGATGGGCCGCATGCCTTGTCTGAACAGGCGCGGCGCCGACTGATTTGGGGCCGCTCGCCGGCAATGCAAGCGTGGCGCAGCCCCCTAGGTCCCATCCACGATGGGACGTTCTTCCTCGGCCCCATTCGCGACGGGGCGTGCTTCGGCTAAGTCGGTTCTGGGTTCGGTCGCGGCGCTCTGTTCGTGCGGCCGTGCACGGGACGCGCGAGCGTAGGCGCCAAAGCGCGCGAGTTTAGCACCCGGGGTCGACGCGCCGGCTCAGTGCCGCTGGGCCGGCGGCACGGCGGGCACCGGGGTTGCCGGGGCTACCGCAGCGGCCACAGTGGGCAGCGCGGGGCCGCCGGTCAGGAACTTCGCCGGGTCCTGCATCACGCCGTCCACCAGCACCTCGAAGTGCAGGTGCGGGCCGGTGGAGCGCCCGGTGGTGCCGACCAGCGCCACCGTCTGCCCGCGCTTGATCAGGTCGCCCACCTTGACCAGGATGCGCTGGGTGTGGGCGTAGCGCGTGGTCAGGCCGTTGCCGTGGTCGATCTCGAGCAGGTTGCCGTACTGCGGGTGGTAGTCGGTCGAAGTGACCATGCCGCCGGCGGCGGCCTGGATGGGCGTGCCGGGGTCGGCGGAGAAGTCCAGCCCAGTGTGCAGCGCGGTGCGACCGGTGATGGGGTCGCTGCGGAAGCCGAAGCCTGAACCCACGGGCGAATCGATCGGGCGGCTGTTGGGCACCATCAACGACTTGAGCTTCGACTCGAACAGGCGCGATTCGGCCAGCGTGAACAGGTCGCCGTGCTGGTCGGCCAGTTGCTCCAGCGCGCCCAGGGTCTTGTCCAGTTGCTCCAGCGTGGGGTGTTCCAGCGGGACGTAAGGCCCGCCCTGGCCGCCCTGGGCACCCACGCGGCCAGCGCGGTCCGGCGCCGCCCCCGAGCGTTGCAGGGACTTCAATTCGTCGGGCTTGACGCCCGCCAGACCGGTCACCCGCTCGCCCATGGCCTCGAGGTTGACCATGCGGGCCTGCATCTCGCCCACCTTGCGCGCCATGGCGTCCAAGTTCTCGCGCATGTAGCGGTCGTGCTGGGCGATCTCGTCGCGCACGACCAGCTTCACCAGTTGGCTCACCACGGGCCAGCCCTCCCGGGCGGCCTTCAGGAAGATGAAGTGGTAGACCGTGCCCGACAGCAGCAGCAGCATGACGACCAGGGCACTCAGGGCCAGCGTGATCTGCAGCCGGTTGAAGCTGAGCACCCGGCTGCGGGACAGCCCGCCGTCCGTGATCAGGATCTGCATCGTTAAACTCCTTGGCCCGATGTCGTCGCCCGCCCCTGCCCCGCCGAACCGGCCGCACACGCGGCCCGTCCAGGAAGCCCTGACGGCCAGCCCGACCTTGACCCAGTTGATGGCGCGGCTGCAGGAAGCCCAGGCTCGCCTGGACAGCGTTCAGCCGGTGCTGCCGCCAGGCCTGCGCGCCCATGTGCGTTCGGGCGTGCTGGACGAGACTGGGTGGAACCTGCTGGTTCCCAACGGGGCGGTGGCCGCCAAGCTGCGTCAGTGCCTGCCGGCCATCGAACAGGCGCTGGTCGAGCGGGGGTGGAAGCCTACTGCAGTCCGCGTCAAGGTTCAATCCGAGCGGGCCTGAGCAAGGTAACGGGTGGTGCCGGCTGTCCGAATCGAACGGACGACCTTCCGCTTACAAGGCGGGTGCTCTACCAACTGAGCTAAGCCGGCACGCTGGAGCTGAAATTCTAGGCTGCGGCCAAGTCGCGGCCCGCATCAAGGCAGGTTGGGCCGCGAAGAGGTCATTTCACCCGCTTGAGCGCCGGCCGGGGCGGCGGCGGCGGCTGGTCGCCGTCCGTGTCGTCACCACCGCGCTCGGCGTCGGATTCGACGGCAACCGGCCCCTGGGGCTCGTCGGTGTGCGCCAGCCGCAGGCCCCGGCCCGGGCGCGACGCGGTCGCGCCGGCATCGCCGGCCAGCGGCAGGTTGGAAGGAGCCGGCGACTCGGCCCCGCCCGTGGGCATCGGAAAGGCCATGCCCTGGCCGTTCTCGCGCGCGTAGATGGCCACGACGTGGTCCACCGGCACCAGGATCTCGCGCGCCACGCCACCGAAGCGGGCCTTGAACTCGATGAAATCGTTGCCCAGCTTCAACCCGCTGGTGGCCTCGAAGCCCACGTTGAGCACGATCTCGTTGTTCTTCACGTACTCGTTGGGCACCTGCACGCTCGCGTCGACGAACACCGCCAGGTAGGGCGTGAAGCCGTTGTCGGTGCACCAGTCGTGCAAGGCCCGGATCAGGTAGGGCCGGGTCGAGGTGCCTTGGTTGTCGGGTGCGGCGGGCGTGGTCGTCATGGGCAGTGCAGGCGAAGCGGGCGAGCGCGGTCTTACTTGCGCATCACCTTCTCGGACGGGGTCAGTGCTTCGATGTAGGCCGGGCGCGAGAAGATGCGCTCGGCGTACTTCAGCAGCGGCGCCGCGTTCTTCGACAGATCGATGCCGTAGTAGTCCAGGCGCCACAGCAGCGGCGCGATGGCCACGTCGAGCATCGAGAAGTCGTCGCCCAGCATGAACTTGTTCTTCAGGAAGATCGGCGCGAGCTGGGTCAGCCGGTCGCGGATCTGCGCGCGGGCTTTCTCCAACTGCTTGTCGGTCGCCTTGATGCCCCGGCCTTCGAGGATGTTCACGTTGGCGAACAGCTCCTTCTCGAAGTTGAACAGGAACAGGCGCACGCGGGCGCGGGCCACCGGGTCGCCCGGCATCAGCTGCGGGTGCGGGAAGCGCTCGTCGATGTACTCGTTGATGATGTGCGACTCGTAGAGGATGAGGTCGCGCTCGACGAGGATGGGCACCTCGTTGTACGGGTTCATCAACGCGATGTCTTCCGGCTTGGCGAACAGGTCGACGTCACGGATCTCGAAATCCATGCCCTTCTCGAACAGCACGAAGCGGCAACGGTGCGAGTAGGGGCAGGTGGTTCCGGAGTAAAGCACCATCATGGCGGTGGGCTCCCTTTTTGAAGCAATTCAGCGATGCCAGAAACGGCAAAAACGCAGTGGCGCCGGGTGGCGCTCACTGCGCATGGGGCCCGGGCGGCTTTCGCTGCACCGGGCAGGCGGTCATTTGATGTCTTTCCAATAGGCGGCATTCAGGCGCCAGGCGAACACGGTGAAGACGGCCAGGAAGATCAGCACCCACACGCCCAGGCGGACGCGCTGGCTCTGCGCCGGCTCGCCCATCCACTGCAGGAAGGCGACGAGGTCGGCGACCGACTGGTTGTACTCGGCTTGCGACAGCTTGCCTTGCGTGATCGGCTCGAAGGCCTTGAAGCGGTGCACCTTCTTCTCGTGGTCGTGCGGGTCCTCGACCTCTTCGAACACGGCGCGCTGCTGGCCCTGCAACTCCCACAGCACGTGCGGCATGGCCACGCTGGGGAAGGCCAGGTTGTTCCAGCCGGTGGCCTTGGTGTCGTCGCGGTAGTAGCTGCGCAGGTAGGTGTAGAGGTAGTCAGCACCGCTGCCCTGGCCGGCCCGTGACCGGGCGATCACCGACAGGTCAGGCGGCGCGGCGCCGAACCATTCCTTGGCCTGCTTGGGATCGATGGCCACCTTCATCGTCTCGCCGACCTTCTCGGCCGCGAACATCAGGTTGCCCTTGATCTGCTCGTCGGTCAGGCCCAGGTCCTTCATGCGGTTGTAGCGCGCGAAGGAGGCCCCGTGGCAGTTCAGGCAGTAGTTGACGAACAGCTTGGCGCCGTTCTGCAGCGACGACAGGTCCGTCACGCGGTCGGTGGGGAACTTGTCCCAGACCGGCCCCGCTTCATTGGCGAACGCGCCCGTCACCAGGCACAAGGCCGCCAGGCAGCCGGCAATGAGTTTCTTGATCATGGTGGGTAGGCTCCTGCCGATGGCGTCAATGGGCGTGGAAGGTCACGCGCTCGGGCACCGGCTTGAAGGTGCCCAGCTGGCTCCACCAGGGCATCAGCAGGAAGAAGCCGAAGTAGAACAGAGTGCCGACCTGCGCCACGATGGTGCCCATCGCCGAAGGCGGCTGGATGCCCAGGTAGGCCAGGATCAGGAAGAACACCACGAAGACGGCATACACCGCGCTGTGCCAGCCCGGACGGTAGCGGATCGACTTGACCGGGCTGTGGTCCAGCCAGGGCAGGAAGAACAGGATGATGACCGCGCCGCCCATCACCACCACGCCCCAGAACTTGGCGTCGAAGCCTGCAACAGGAACACCGCGACCAGCGCCGCGATCACCACGCCGCCCTTGAACGGCATGAGTCCCCAGTAGCGGCCCTTGAGCAGCGTGGCGATGGCGCCCAGCGCGATGACCACGTCCAGCACCTTGATCATGTCGTCGGTGGTGGCGCGCAGCATCGAGTAGAACGGCGTGAAGTACCACACCGGCGCGATGTGCGGCGGCGTCTTCAGCGGGTCGGCCGGGATGAAGTTGTTGTACTCGAGGAAGTAGCCGCCCAGTTCCGGCGCGAAGAACACGATCGCGCAGAAGACCATCAGGAAGACACCCACGCCCATCAGGTCGTGCACCGTGTAGTACGGGTGGAAGGGGATGCCGTCCAGCGGGATGCCGGTGGCCGGGTCCTTCTTGGCCTTGATCTCGACGCCGTCGGGGTTGTTCGAGCCCACGTCGTGCAGCGCCAGCAGGTGGGCCACGACCAGGCCGATCAGCACCAGCGGCACGGCGATCACGTGGAAGCTGAAGAAGCGGTTCAACGTGGCGTCGCCAACCACGTAGTCGCCGCGGATCAGCAGCGACAGGTCGTTGCCGACGAAAGGCACGGCAGCGAACAGGTTCACGATCACCTGGGCGCCCCAGTAGCTCATCTGGCCCCAGGGCAGCAGGTAGCCCATGAAGGCTTCGGCCATCAGGCACAGGAAGATCGCGCAACCGAAGATCCAGACCAGCTCGCGCGGCTTGCGGTAGGAGCCATACATCAGGCCGCGGAACATGTGCAGGTAGACGACGATGAAGAACGCCGAGGCGCCCGTGGAGTGCAGGTAGCGGATCAGCCAGCCCCACGGCACGTCGCGCATGATGTACTCGACGCTCGCGAAGGCCACCGGCACGCCGGCCGCATTCAGCGCCGCATCCGGCTTGTAGTGCATCACCAGGAAGATGCCGGTGACGATCTGGATCACCAGCACCAGCAGGGCCAGCGAGCCGAAGAAATACCAGAGGTTGAAGTTCTTCGGAGCGTAGTACTCCGACATGTGCTTCTTGTACTCGTCGA
>JBGAGZ010000067.1:0-28800 GCA_044226465.1 Burkholderiaceae bacterium
GGTGGTGCACCTCGCGCGCATGGCTGAGCGCCAGCGCCTGCTCGACCATCTCGCCGGCGGTGGCCAGGTCGCCCAGGTGGGTGTAGATGCCGACCACCAGCACCGCCGAGCCGATGCGCCAGTAGACCGAGTTCAGCCCCTCGGCGCTGCGGCGCACGCGCTCGGCATCGGCCAGCGCGGCGCCCAGTTCGCCACGCAGGTAGTTGCAGTAGTAGAAGCCGTGCAAGAAGGCGCACTCGGCGATCGGGCTCTCGAAATCGGGCGCCGCCTGCCAGCCCTCGTCGAGCAGGGCCAGCGCACTGGCGGCGTCGCCGCGGTCGGTCAGCACCTTGACCAGGTTGAGCACCGCGGTGCGCTGGCCTTGCACGTCGTGCAGGGCCAGGCAGCGGGCTCGGGCGTCGCGCAGCGCGGCCTCGGCCTCGCCGGCGCGCTCCATGTTGAGCAGGAAGGCGCCGCGCCGGCCGGCCATGTAGGCCGCGCCCAGCGCGTTGCCGGCCTGCTCGTACAAGGCCATGGCCTGCTCGGCGATGGCCAGGCCCTCGGCGAAGGTGGCGCGGTGGAAATGCCACAGCACCTGGGCCGCGAGGATGTCGGCACGCGCCGCCGGGGCCTCGTCGGCCGGCACCGCGTCGAGCGCCGCCTGGGCCACGGCCGCGGACTCGGGCAGGCGGCCAGCGCCGACTAGCGCCTGGGCCTGGACCATCAGCGCACGGGCCCGCTCGGCGCCCTGCGGCGCGTCGGGGCCGGCGAGCAGCTCGTCGACCAGGGCGATGGCCTGGTCGGGCAGGTCGTTTTCCTGGCAGGAGCGGGCCCGCGCCTGCAAAGCCCGCTGCAGCAGCGCCGTGTCGCCCAGCGCCCGGGCCTCGTCGAGCGCGGCGGCGCTGTCGGCCAGCGCCTGGGCACCGCGGCCCAGCTGCTGCGCCAGTGCGGCGCGCTCCAGGCCGATGCGCACGCGCTCGGCCGGCGGCGGCGCGCTGCGCCAGGCGCGGGCGAAGTGGGCCAGCGCGTCCTCGGGGGCATGGACGGCGACCGCGGCCGCGGCCGCGCGCAGCCGCCAGGCCAGCGCCTGCTGCTCGACCGCGGGCAGCTGCACGCCCACCTGCGGTGCCAGCTCGGCCGCCGCCTCGAAGTGCAGCGCCACCTCGGTCGCGTTGCGGTCGGCCTGCGGGCCGAACAATGCCTGCAGGGCCTCGGCCGCCTGCAGGTGCAGCTGCAGGCGTTGGGCCGGCGACTGGCGCTCGCAGAACACGCGCCGGTGCAGCGCGTGGCGAAAGGCGAAGCGGGCCGCCAGTGCGCCTCCGGGCACGTAGGCCAGCGTGGCCAGGCCGGCGCTGCGCAGCCATTCGGCGCGGCGCGCCAGGCCGTCGCAGCGGGCGCGCAGCAGGTCGGCGTCCCAGCCCAGCAAGGTGGCCAACGCAGGGTGTGCGAACTCCAGGCCCAGCACCGCCGCCGCCTCGAGCAGCGCGCGCAGCTCACCGGGCAGGCGGGCAATCTGGCGCTCGATCACGCCGCTGAGGGTGTCGGGCACCTGCAGCCGCGCCAGCAAGGCCGTGGGGTCGAGGCCGGCGTCGCCCGCGCCAGGCTCGAAGGCGCCCTCGCGTTCCAGGTCGTCGACCAGGTTGGCCACGAACAGCGGCAGGCCCTCGGTGTGGGCATGCAGCGCCCGGGCCAGCGCCTCGTGCCGGCCGGGCAGGTGCTCGCCGAGGCGGGCACGCAGGTAGTGGTCGATGTCGAGCTCGCTGAAGGGCTCGAGCATCAGCTCGGTGCACAGCTTGTGCAGCCGCAGCTCCTGGCGCAGCGCCTGCATCGCGTGGTCGCCCAGGGCCGCGTCGATCGGGCGGTAGCTGGCCACCAGCAGCACGCGCGCCGGGCTGCGCCGGCGCGCCAGGTAGCCCAGCAGGCTGACCGTGGCGTGGTCGCTCCAGTGCAGGTCCTCGATCACCAGCACCAGCGGGCGTGACGGCGTCACGGCGTCGAGCAAGGCCCCGAACTCGCGCAGCATGCGGTCCTGCAGGGCGCCAGCCAGGGCCTGTCGCAGCGCCGCCTGCTCGGCCGGTGGCACCAGCCAGGGCAGCTGGGCCAGCCAGGTCGGCGCCACCTGGCGCAGCGCCGCCAGCCAGGGCGCGCCCTCGGGGCCGCGCGACAGCTCGGCGAGTGCGTCCAGCACCGGCAGGTAGGGCTCGCCGCCGCCGAGCTGCTCGATGCACTGGCCGGTGGCGACCCAGGCCCCGGCGGCGCGGGCCGGCACGGTCAGCCGGCGCAGCAGGGCCGACTTGCCGATGCCCGCCTCGCCGCCCACCAGCACCATCTGGCGGTGGCCGGCAAGGGCGGTGTCGAGCAGGGTGCCGAGCTGGGCCAGTGCCTCGGCACGGCCGACCAGCGCGGCGGCGTCGCCAGGGTCTGCCTCCTCGGCGGTGCCCACGGCCTTCTGCGCAGTCCAGGCGGGCGCGGGCAGCGGCTCGGGCGACGGGGGCGGCGCGTTGGCCGCCGCGGGCGCCGCCTGGGCCTCGTCCACCGGCACCGCGACGAAGCGGTAACCGCGGCGCGAAACCGTCTCGACGAAGCGCGGCGTGCGCGTGTCGTCGCCCAGCACCGCGCGGATCGTGCTGACCGCCGTCTTCAGCACCGACTCGCTGACAAAGCGGCGGCCCCAGACGGCGTCCAGCAGGTCGTCCTTGGTCACCAGCAGGCCGGGCCGGGCGGCCAGGTGGCACAGCACGGCAAAGGCCTTGGGCGGCAGCTCCAGCTCCTGAGCGCCCTGCGTCAAGCGGGCATTGCGCGGGTCGAGCCGGAAACCGCTGAAGGCCAGGACGCCGGTGGCGGCAGCCACCCGGTCGTCGGCGGTTTCGGCGTTCGCAGCGGGCATGCCAGCACTCAACAAGACGAAAACAAGAGGGTTTCTGGACGACCTGGACAGGCGGTCTTCCTACAGTGACGACCAACGCAACCGAGCGCCGCCTCCACCCGCCGAAGCCGGCCGAGCATAAAGGACACGCCGTCATGGACAATCCCCTGGAAACCAGACCGCCCTACCCGCAGGAGCTGAGCTTCGTGCTGCGCCTGCACCGCTGCAGCGGCCTGCCCGGCCTGGGCCTCATGGGCCGCCTGCAGCACCTGGCCAGCGGCACACAGGTCGATTTCGACGGCGTCGCCAGCCTGGCCGCTGCGCTGCAAGCCGCGGTCGACCGCCCCCACCCCCTGACCTGAAGCCTGAAGCCGGCTTGCCCGCTTCTTGCATTGATTTCCCAAACTCGTCTTCAAACCCTCAAGGAGAACCACCATGATCAAGACCCTCGCCACCGCCTTCGCCGCCCTCGCCATCAGCGCCTCGGCCGTCGCCCAGACCGCCTCGATGCCGGTCAAGGACTTCGACGTCTACGTCGACACGCCCACCGGTTTCGTCTTCGTCAAGCTGCCCGCCGGCTGGAAGTTCGTCGCCAAGATCGACGAGGCCGAGATGGGCCGCCTGCCCGGCACCGTGCTGACCAGCCTGCTGGCGCCGGACGCCGAAGGCACCATGGTGGCGCGCCAGGGCCAGGAGCAAGCCAAGCCCTGACCGACCCCTCCGCGCCGCACGGCGGCGGCTATGCTCGCCGGTCTTTCTTCTCAGCAAAGACCGATGAAACGCTGGCAAGCCGACGGGCTGCTCCTGGCCGTGGCCATGATCTGGGGCCTGGCCTTCGTGCCCCAGGCCTGGGGCATGGAACACCTGGGCCCGATGGGCTTCACCGGGCTGCGCTTCGCGCTGGGCGCGCTGGTCGTGGCCCCGCTGGCCTGGCGCGAGCACCAGCGCAACGCGCTGTTCGAACGCACGCACGGCCGGCCCGTGAGCAGCGGCTTGGCGCGCCCCGGGCCACCGCGCTGGGTGCTGCTGGGCGGGCTGGGCCTGCTGATCTTCCTCGGCGCGGCGCTGCAGCAGATCGGCCTGGTGACCACCAGCGTCACCAACGCCGGCTTCCTCACCGCCCTCTACGTGCCCGGCGTGCCGCTGCTGGCCTGGGCGATCTTCGGCCGCCGGCCGCACCCGGTGGTGTGGCCTGCCGCCCTGGGCTGCGTGGCCGGCACCTGGCTCTTGACCGGCGCGCAGCCGGTGGCCATCGTCAGCGGCGACTGGTGGGTGATCGCCAGCAGCCTGCCCTGGGCGCTGCACGTGGTGCTCGTCGGCTGGGCCGCCGGCCGGCTGGGTGCGCCCTACACGGTGGCCGGTGTGCAGTTCGCGGTCTGCAGCGGCCTGAGCCTGCTGGTGGCCGCGTTCACCGAATCGATCGGCTGGGACGCGGTGCAGGCCGCGGCCGGCGCCATCGCCTACACCGGCCTGGTCTCGGTGGGCGTGGGCTACACCGCCCAGGTGGTGGCGCAGCGCCACACCCGCGAGGCCGACGCGGCCCTGCTGCTGAGCAGCGAGACGGTGTTCGCCGCCGTCTTCGGCGCCCTGCTGGCGGGTGACCGGCTGACGCCGCAGGGCTGGGCCGGTTGCGCGGTGATCCTGGGCTGCATCGTGGCGGCGCAGCTGGTGCCGCTGTGGGCCCGGGCGCGCTGAGCCCGCCGAGGGCCGATTGCCCGGTGAGCGCGACCAGCGCGCGGCCGCTTCGAAGCGGTCGCGCACCCTCTCGGAGGGTGGCGCCAGTACCCTGGCGCCGGGTGCCCCACGAACTCAGCCGTCCACCCCACCCCAGCGGTGCGTGGCGGCGGGCTCCAGCGTCCAGGCGCCGGCGCCGCGCAACGTCAGCACCCGGTCGTGGAAGGCCAGCAGCGCCGGGTGGTGGCTGACGCTGACCGGCGTGATCGACAGCGGCGCCAGCTGGGCGTAGAGCCGCCGCTCGTTGTCGGCGTCCAGCGCGCTGGTGGCTTCGTCCAGCAGCAGGTAGCGCGGCTTGGCCAGCAAGGCGCGGGCAAAGGCCAGGCGCTGCTGCTCGCCCACCGACAACAGCTTGCCCCAGTCGCGCTCGGCGGCCAGACCACCGAAGCGCTCGGCCAGGTCGGCCAGGTTCACCCGCGCCAACCACTGCAGCAGCTCGGCGTCCGAGATGTCGCGCTCCACCACGGGGTACAGCAGCTGGCAGCGCAGGTCGCCCAGCGGTAGATAGGGGTGCTGGGGCAGGAAAAGCATGTCCGGCGCGCCGGGGCGCCGCACCACGCCCTCGCCGCAGGTCCACAGGCCGGCGATCACGCGCAGCAGCGAGCTCTTGCCGCTGCCGCTGGCGCCGGTGATCAGCAGGCCGCCGCCGGGTGGTACAGCGAGGTCCAGCCCCTGCAGCAGCAGCTGCTCGCGCTGCGGCGTGTAGGCGGTCAGGCCTTCGAGCGCGAGCTGCATCGCCGGCTCGGTGCGGATGCCGCTGGTGCCGTCGTCCGCGCGCCGCGGCCGGTCCAACGTCTGCGAGAAGGCGTGCAGGCGCTCGATGCCGGCCGAGAAGCGCGACAGGCCCTCGAAGTGCTCGACGATCAGCGTCAGGGCGCTCAGGATCGCGGCGAAGGCGCCGGCCGCCTGCACCGCGCGCCCGACCTCGAGCCGGCCGTCCAGCACGTCGGCCGCGATGACCATGCTGGGCAGCACCAGGGTCAGGAAGCTGTGGGCGTACTGGAACAGGTTCAGCCGCAGCTGCCAGCGCAGCACGCGCCGCAGGTTCTCGTAGGCGCCGTCGAACAGCCGCAGCAGCACCTGGCGCTCGCGCGGCTCGCCATCGTGCAGCGCGATGGCCTCGGCGTTCTCGCGCAGCCGCACCAGGCCGAAGCGGAAGTCGGCCTCGCGCTGCAGCTGGGCGAAGTTCAACCCGATCAGGCGGCGGCCGAAGGCGGTGGCGGTGAAGGCGGTGGCCGCCACGGCGTAGCCGCAGAGGATGTAGATCAGCGGCGGCGAGATGGCCCACAGCACACCGGTGAACGCGACCAGCTCGATCAGCGCACCCAGCACGATCATCGAGAAATACAGCGACTGGCCGGTGAAGGCGTTGATGTCCTCCGAGATGCGCTGGTCGGGGTTGTCCAGCGCGGCGACGGCGTTGAGCCGGTAGTAGGCGTGGTCGGCCAGGTAGCGGCCGAGAAAGCGCGCGGTGAGCCAGCGCCGCCAGCGCAGGGCCAGCGTGTCGCGCACGAAGTAATACAGGGCGTAGATCGGCACCGCCACCGCGAGGATGACGCTGAAGCGCCGGATCGCCGCCCAGAAGCGCGACGCGTCGTGCGCCGCCAGGGCCGAGGTGAACTCGCCCGTTTCCTGGTTGAACAGCACGCTGAAGCCGGTCTGGCCCAGCAACAGCAGCATCAGCAGGGCCAGCAGGCCGAAGGCGCGCCAGCGCTCGTCCGACTCGCGCCAGTAGGGCCGTGCGATGGCGGCGAAGCGGCGGGCGAGCTGGGCGTTGAAGCCCGGGGGAGCCGCGCTCATTCGGGAGCCGGCGCGCAATGCGTCACGCATCGGGGATCAAACATTTTTGCCAATTGAGCTACAGTCGATCGTATCGTTTTTATCATTTATGGCAGTTAACGCTCCGGCGGCACTGCCGGCTCCTCGTGATGGCAAAAGACTCCGCACAAGCCGCCGTGGCCTTCGCGCAAGCGGGCGATTTCAGCCAGATGCGCGCCTTCGCCGGCGACGTGCTCTACACCGAGGGCATGCCCGCCAACCAGTTGTACGTGATTCTCGACGGCGAAGTCGACCTCTACCTGGTGCGCGACGAGAAACGCACCGTCGTCGAGACCTTGCGCAAGGGGCAGTGCTTCGGTGTCGAGCCGCACCTGAACCAGCCACTGCGGGTGCACAACGCCGCGGCCCGCACCTACTGCGAGCTGTCGCTGATCGACCAGCGCCAGGTGTCGGAAGCGGTGCACCGCAGCCACAGCCTGGCACGGGGGCTGCTGCACACGCTGTCCGAGCGGCTCGCAACGGCGCACAAGCTGATCGCCCGCCGCGTCAACTACCAGCCCGACCTGATCGTCTACGCCCAGCTGCTGCACCTGCTGGGCGTGGCCGAGCTGGGCAAGCAGGCCGTCGCGCTGCGGCCGGGCACGTCGCAGGAGGCGCCACAGGCCAAGCCCCTGCTGCAGGACGTGGTCAACAACGCACGGCTGATGTTCGGCCACTCGGACCGGCACATCCAGGGCTGCATCGGCACGCTGGCGCGGCTGCACCTGGTGCGCGTCGAAGACGAGCAGGGCCAGGGCAAGCGCGTGCTGTTCTCGCCGCGAGACATCGTCTCGCAGGTGCGCAAGGCCGTCGGCACCGACACCGACGCCGACAAGCTCAGCTACGAATACCTCAGCCTCGACGACTTCGCGGCCCTGGTCGACGTGGACCGCAGCGTGGTGCTGCGCAAGCTGGCCGGCGGTGAGCTGGCGGACGACCTGTTCACCTTCCGCCGGGCCGAGATCCTGCGCCTGCTCGATGAGAAGGGCCGGCGCTATTTCGCCGAGCGCAAGATCAAGTCAGCCAAGGACTTCGCCGAGGTGGCGGACCTGGAGTTCGCCGAACAAAAGGCCTTGTTCGCCGCCGTCTCCAAGCTGGACAGCCTGGACCTGGCCAAGCTGCTGGCCCACCAGGAAGACGGCCCGGTGCGCCGCAAGATCCTCGCCGCCCTGTCGCGCCGCCGGCGAGAAGAGGTGGAGGAAGACCTGCAGGGCCTGGCGGCCGACCCGATGGACGCGCAGCAGATCGGCGCGGCGCTGGTGCAGCAGGTCAAGACTTTGATGATGCAGGCGGCCACGGCCTGAGCCGGGTGGCGCGGTGGCGCGGTGGCGACGACAGTGGCGGCCCTGGCCTGCCGGCTGCTCAGACCGCGCTCTTCTGCTTGAGCGACAGCACCGACAGCCCGGCGGCGATGAAGGTCAGGCCGGCGCCGGTGTTGACGCCGCGAACGACGCGCGGCCTGGCCTGCAGCCAGCCGGCCAGGCGCGACGCGAAGCCGCCCATCAGCGTGAAGATCAGCGCGGTCAGCGCGGCGAAGATCGCGCCGTAGACCAGCATCTGCAGCGCCACCGGGCCGCGGCCGGCGTCGACGAACTGCGGCAGGAAGGCCAGCACGAACAGGCCCGGCTTCGGGTTCAGCACGTTGGACAACACGCCGGTGGCGAACACGCGGCGCAGCGGCAGGCGCGCCGCCGGCGCGAACGAGATCAGGTTGCCGGCCGACAGGGCCTGGTAGCCCAGCCACAGCAGGTACAGCGCGCCCACCGCCTTGACCACCCAGAACGCGGCCGGCGAGCCCTGGATCAGCAGCGACAGGCCGAAGGTGGCGGCCAGCGTGTGGCACAGGATGCCCAGCCCCGCCCCCAGCGACGACAGCGCCGCCGCCAGCCGGCCCTGGCTCAGGCCACGGCTGATGGCCAGGATGTTGTCGGGCCCCGGCGAGAGCACCACCACGATGCAGGCGGCCACGTAGGCGACGAGGGTGTCGAGCGGAAACATGGATGGCGGGCCTTTCAGGTGCAGCGGGCGGGTGGCGGCGGGGGCAGGACCGACTCAGAGGCTGAAGTCGTAGTCCACGGTCAGCGGCGCGTGGTCGGAAAAGCGCGAGGTCTTGTGGATCGCCGCCGTGCGCGCATGGGCCGCGAGTGCGGGCGTGGCGAGGTGGTAGTCCAGCCGCCACCCCACGTTGTTGGCCCAGGCCTGGCCGCGGTTGCTCCACCAGGTGTAGGCCTCGCTGGTCGTTTCCGGGTGCAGCGTGCGGTAGACGTCGACGAGGCCGGCTTCGGCCAGCAGCCGCGTCATCCAGGCCCGCTCTTCCGGCAGGAAGCCCGAGTTCTTCTGGTTGCTGCGCCAGTTCTTCAGGTCGATCTCCTTGTGGGCGATGTTGATGTCGCCGACCAGGATGAACTCGCGCTCGGCCTTCAGCGCCGCGAGGTGCGGGTAGATCACGTCGAGGAAGCGGAACTTGGCCTGCTGCCGCTCCTCGCCCGACGAGCCGCTGGGGAAGTAGCAGCTGATCAGGCTGAGCTTGCGGCCCGGCTTGTCGAAACGAAGCTCGACATAGCGGCCCTCGTCGTCGAACTCCGGCACGCCGATGCCGGTGATCACCGCGCTCGGCGCGTGGCGGCTGTACATGCCCACCCCCGAATAGCCCTTTTTCTGGGCATAGTGGAAGTGGCCCTGCATGCCGGCCACGGCCTCGAAGCGGCCGGCCACGTCGGCGGCCTGGGCCTTGACCTCCTGCACGCCCATACAATCGGCCAAGGTCTGCTGCGCCCATTCGACAAAGCCCTTGTTGGCCGCCGAGCGGATGCCGTTCAGATTCAGCGAGACCAGGCGAAAACCCATTCGTGTGCCTTTGTGATGTCGACCATGGCCCCCACTGACCTGCTGGCGCAGGAATTCGTCAAGTTCTCGGTGGAAGCCGGGGTGCTGCGCTTCGGCGACTTCAAGACCAAGGCTGGTCGTCAGTCGCCGTACTTCTTCAACACCGGCCTGTTCGACGACGGTGCCAAGCTCGCGCGGCTCGGCGAATTCTATGCACGCCGCCTGCTGGCCTCGGGGCTCGAGTTCGACATGCTCTTCGGCCCGGCCTACAAGGGCATCACGCTGGCCGCCGCAGTGGCCATCGGCCTGGCGCGCGAGGGCAAGAGCGTGCCCTACGCCTACAACCGCAAGGAAGCCAAGGACCATGGCGAGGGCGGCATCCTGGTCGGCGCGCCGGTCAAGGGCCGGGTTCTGATCATCGACGACGTGATCACCGACGGCGCCAGCAAGCGCGAGGCCGCCGACATGATCCGCGCCGTCGGCGCCACGCCGGTGGGCGTGGCCATCACGATGGATCGGCAGGAACGCGCCAGCGACGAGCCCGGCCAGGCGCGCTCGGGTGTGCAGTACGTCGAGCAGGAGCTGGGGCTGAAGGTGGTGTCCATCGCCACGCTGGCCGACCTGATGCAGTTCCTGGCCGCCACCGATGACCCGGTGCTGCGGGCCAACGCCGAGCGCGTCGCGGCGTACCGCGCGCACTACGGCGTCTGAAAGCCGCACGCATGGCCCGGCTGCTGCCGCCCCCGCCTCTCCCCGCCTGGATGCTGGCGGCGGCCATGCTGGTGCCAGCCGCTGCCCAGGCCGCCGCGACACCCAAGCCGCCGCCGCCCCGGCCCGGCAAGGAGCAGCCCCAGTTGCCGATCTACACCTGCGTCGACCCGCAGGGCAACCGGCTCAGCTCGGACCGCCCCATCCCCGAGTGCAGCAACCAGGACCAGCGCCTGCTGAACAAGGACGGCACCTTCAAGGCCACCGTGCCGCCGGCCCAGACGCCAGAGGAAAAGGCCCGCAGCGATGCCGCCAAGCGCCAGGTTGAGCAGGCCCGGCTGGCGCGCGAGGCCGAGGCACGGCGCGACCGCGCGCTGCTGCACCGCTACCCCGACCAGGCCACGCACGACATGGCGCGCGCCAAGGCCCAGGAGCCGGTGACGAAACAGATCGAGAGCGCCCAGCGCCGCCTGCAGGAGCTGGACGTCGAGACCCAGGCCCTGGCGCACGAGCGCGAGGCCGTGACCACCAAGACGCTGCCGCAGGCGCTGCGGGCACGGGTCGCTTCCAACGAAGGGGCGATCGAAGCCCAGCAGACCATCCTGCGCGACCAGCAGGCCGAGCGCGAGCGGCTGAACCAGCAGTTCGACGCCGAGTTGAACCGGCTGCGGGCGCTGTGGGCTGGCGCGGTGCCCGGCCGGCTGGGGCCGTTGCCGGCGCCAGCATCAGCATCCGCGCCAGCGGGGCCCGCCGCCCGGCCGGCTTCCGCGCCCTGACCCACCCGCCGGAGCCTGCACCCATGTCGACACGCCCCACCCACCACCGCGTCGCCATGGCCAACGCCCTCGCCCTGACGCTGGCGCTGGCGGCCCCTCTCGCCCACGCCGCGCCAGCCGACTACGACTGCGAAGGCGGCACCGTGCTCAACGCCGACTTCACGCCGCGCGCGGCCCAGGTGCGCTACGGCGGCGAAAACTGGACGCTGACGCGGGTGCGCGAGTCGCGCGAGGCGCGGTACGTCAGCGCGCGCGCCGGCGTCACGGTCACCGTGGTGCGCAACCAGGCCACGCTGTCGCGGCGGGGCCAGCCCGCGCTGGCCTGCAAGCTGGTGGTGCGCGCGCTGAGGCAGGACGCCCCCAGCAGCCAGTGAAAGCCGCCCGCCGCAGGAGTAAGCTGCGGCGACCATGAACGCCGCCGCAAGGTCAGTGCCTCCGTCCGTGCCCGCCAACCGCTTGCGTGCCGCTGGCGTGGGCCTGTTGCTGGCTGCCTGCGGCTGGCTGTCGTCCTGCGGAGGGGGCGGTGGTGGGGGCGACGGCGGCAACGAGCCACCGCTGGTCTATGACGACCCGGTGGTCTACAGCGGCGCACCCAATGCCTCGCTCGCGAGCGCCACCGAGGCCGCGGCGGTCACCCACCACACGCTGAGACTGGGCGGCCACGACCTGGCCTACACCGCCACCGCAGGCCACCTGACCGCCCGCGCCTTGGTGGGCGACGCGCCGCTGGCCAGCATGTTCTATGTCGCCTACACGCTGGACGGCGCCGACCCCGCGACGCGACCGGTCACCGTCTTCTACAACGGCGGCCCGGGCTCGGCCAGCGTCTGGCTGCACCTGGGCTCGTTCGGCCCGCGGCGGCTGGTGACCGGCGCGCCCAGCACCACGCCGGCCAAGCCCTTCGCGCTGGTCGACAACGCCGAGTCGCTGCTGGACGTGAGCGACCTGGTCTTCGTCGACGCCGTGGGCGCCGGCCTGTCCGAGGCCATCGGCCCGCACACCAACCTGAGCTTCTGGGGCGTGGACGCCGACGCCGATGTGTTCCGCGACACCATCCGCCGCTGGCTCGCGCTGAACCAGCGCAGCGCGTCGCCGCTGTTCATCTTCGGCGAGAGCTACGGCACCCTGCGCAGCGCCGTGCTGGCCGAGCGGCTGGAATCGGCCGGCGTGCCACTGGCCGGCGTGGTGCTGCACTCGTCCATCCTCAACTACAACAGCAACTGCGCGGTCTTCTCGCCCGGCAGCACCGACTGCACCGGCTACCTGCCCAGCTACGCGGCGGTGGGCACCTGGTTCAGCCTGACGAACCCGGTGCGCGACGACCTTGGCCCCTTCCTCGGCGAGATGCGCAGCTTCGCCGAGGCGAGCTACCACCCGGCCGTGGTCGACTGGCTGGACCTGGGCCTGCCGCCGACCAGCGAGTTGCTGGGCACGCTGGTCGCCGACACCGGGCTGGCCCAGTCGCAATGGCAGCTCGAGTTCAGCCTGGGGCCTGACCGCTTCCAGCGCGCGCTGATCGGCGGCCAGATCACCGGCCGCTACGACGCGCGCATGGCCGTGGCCACGGGCAGCCCGCTGGCACGCGAGGGCGACCCCTCGTCCACCGTGATCAGCGACGAGTTTGCCCGCGCGATCCGCGCTTACCTGCCGGGCGAACTGGGCTACGGCACCCGCAGCACCTATGCCACCGTGGTCAATGCGATCGACTACTGGGACTTCGGCCACGACGGCAACCAGTTGCCCGACGGCATCCCCGACCTGGCGGCGGCGATGGCGCTGAACCCGGACCTGCGCGTGCTGTCGCTGTCCGGCGTGGACGACCTGGCCACACCGTTCTACCAGACCGAGCGCGACCTGGCGCGCCTGCCCGCGCTGGCTGGGCGCTTCACGGTGCGCACCTACGTGGGCGGCCACATGACCTACCTGGACGACGCCTCGCGCGCGGTCGAGAAGGCCGACCTCGCCGCCTTCTACCAGGCCACGCTCGCGGCCAACGCGGCGCGCACGCCCGAAGGAGCGGCGCGATGAGCGGCCGGCGCGGGCTGCTCGGTGTGCTGGCCCTGGCCGGCGCCTGCTCGCTGGCCACGGCCGCGGGCCCGGCGCTGCGCGACCCGGCGGTGCCGCCGGCGCTGCGCCACGCCCACCCCGCCGAGGCGACGCGCGGCTCGGCCCTGCAAGCCCAGGTCGACGCCAAGCTGCGGGCGCGCTTCGAGGCGGCCGACACCACCGGCGAAGGCGCGATCAGCCGCGCCCAGGCCGAGGCCGCGGGCCTGGGTTACGTGGCGCGGCACTTCGAGCAGATCGACACCGCCGGCCACGGCAGCGTCAGCTGGGCTCAGGTACAGGCCTGGCTGGCCCAGCGGCAGCGCAGCCGCTAGCCCAGGCGCTGCTTCAGCAGCTCGCCGGCCTGCGCCGGGTTGGCCTTGCCCTTGCTGGCTTTCATGACCTGGCCGACCAGCGCGTTGAAGGCCTTGTCCTTGCCGGCCTTGTATTCCTCGACCGACTTGGCGTTGGCAGCGATCACCTCGTCGACGATCTTTTCCAGCGCGCCGGTGTCGTTCATCTGCTTGAGGCCCTTGGCCTCGATGACCGCGTCGACATCGGTGCCCTTGCCAGTCCACAGCACTTCGAAGACCTGCTTGGCAGCGTTGTTCGACACCGTCCCGTCCTGGATGCGGCCGATCAGCGCGGCCAGGGTGGCCGGCGTCACCGGCGCATCCGCAATGTCTCGGTCCTCGGTGTTCAGCCGCTTGCTGACCTCGCCCATCAGCCAGTTGGCCACCAGCTTCGGCGCCTTGCTCGCATCGCGCGCCGCCTCGTAGTAGCGCGCGAACGCGAGGCTTTGCGTCACCATCGTCGCGTCGTACTCCGCCAGACCGTCCACGGTGACGAAGCGCTCGGCCATCGCACCGGGCAGCTCGGGCATCGCGGCCTTGACCTCGGCCACCCACTCCGGCGCGATCACCAGCGGCGGCAGGTCGGGGTCGGGGAAGTAGCGGTAGTCGTGCGCGTCTTCCTTGGTCCGCATCGAGCGGGTTGCGCCGCGGCCGCCGTTGGCGTCCGGGTTGAACAGCACGGTGGCCTGCTGGATCGCGCGGCCGTCCTCGATCTCGTCGATCTGCCACTGCACCTCGGCCTCGATCGCGGCCTGCAGGAAGCGGAAGCTGTTCAGGTTCTTGATCTCGCGCCGCGTGCCATAGGGCGCGCCGGGCTTGCGCACCGAGACGTTGGCGTCGCAGCGGAACGAGCCCTCCTGCATGTTGCCGTCGCAGATGCCCAGCCACACGACCAGGCCGTGCAGCGTCTTCGCGTAGGCCACGGCTTCGGCGGCCGAACGCATGTCGGGCTCGGTGACGATCTCGAGCAGGGGCGTGCCGGCGCGGTTCAGGTCGATGCCCGAGCAGCCCGGCGTTTCCAGGCCTTCGTGCATGGACTTGCCCGCGTCCTCTTCCAGGTGGGCGCGGGTCAGGTTCACGGTCTTGGCCTGGTCGCCGACGAAGCAGTGCACCGTGCCGCCCTGCACCACCGGGATCTCGTACTGGCTGATCTGGTAGCCCTTGGGCAGGTCGGGGTAGAAGTAGTTCTTGCGGGCGAAGATCGACAGCGGCGCGACCTTGGCGCCGACCGCCAGGCCGAAGCGGATCGCGCGCTCGACCGCACCGCGGTTGATCACCGGCAGCGTGCCGGGCAGGGCGAGGTCGACCGGGCAGGCCTGGGTGTTGGGCTCGGCGCCGAAGCGCGTGGACGCGCCGGAGAAGATCTTCGACGCGGTCGACAGCTGAGCGTGGGTTTCGAGGCCGATCACGACCTCGTAGCCGCGAACGAGTTGCGGTGCACTTGTCATGGCTTGCGGGTGTGGAAGTCGGTGGCTTGCTGGAAGGCGTGAGCGGCGTGCAGCAGCTGGCCTTCGGCGAAGTAGTTGCCCAGCAGCTGCAGGCCCACCGGCATGCCGCCCTCGCCGAAGCCCGCGGGCACGCTCATGCCGGGCAGGCCGGCCAGGCTGCCGGGCAGGGTGAAGATGTCCGCCAGGTAGTTCTTGACCGGGTCGTCGCCCTGCTCGCCGAGCTTCCAAGCGACCGTCGGCGCCACGGGACCGGCGATCAGGTCGCACTGCCGGAAGCACGCCTGGAAGTCATCGGCGATCATCCGGCGCAGCTTCTGCGCCTGCAGGTAGTAGGCGTCGTAGTAGCCGTGCGAGAGCACGTAGGTGCCGATCATGATGCGGCGCTTGACCTCGGCGCCGAAGGCCTCCGAGCGCGACTTCTTGTACATGTCGAGCAGGTCGCCATGGGTGGCCGCTCTGTGTCCATACCTCACGCCATCGAAGCGACTCAGGTTCGAGCTGGCCTCGGCCGGCGCGATGATGTAGTACACCGGGATCGACAGCTCGGTGCGGGGCAGGCTCACGTCGACCAGGGTGGCGCCCAGCTTCTCGAACTCGGCCAGCGCGGCGCGGAGCGCGCCGTTCACGTCCGCCGCCAGCGCAGCGGGGAAGAACTCCTTCGGCAAACCGATGCGCAGGCCCTGCAGCGGCTTGGCGGCCGAGGCCCCGCTGCGCGGCGCGAGCATCTGGGCGTGGTAGTCCTGCGGCGGGCGCTGCAGGCTGGTGGCGTCGCGCTCGTCGAAGCCGCTCATCGCCGACAGCAGCAGCGCGCAGTCTTCCGCCGAGCGGGCCATCGGGCCGGCCTGGTCCAGGCTGGAGGCGAAGGCGATCATGCCGTAGCGCGAGCACACGCCGTAGGTCGGCTTGATGCCGGTGATGCCCGAGAAGCTGGCCGGCTGGCGGATCGAGCCGCCGGTGTCGGTGCCGGTGGCCGCGGGCACCAGGCGCGCCGCGACGGCCGCCGCCGAGCCGCCGGACGAGCCGCCCGGCACGCGGGTTGTGTCCCAGGGGTTCTTCACGGGCCCGTAGGCCGAGTTCTCGTTGGCCGAGCCCATCGCGAACTCGTCGCAGTTGAGCTTGCCCAGGCTGACGGTGCCGGCGGCCTTGAGCCGCGCAACCACAGTGGCATCGAAGGGGCTGGCATAGCCTTCGAGCATCTTCGAGCCGGCCGTCGAGGGCTGGCCGCGGGTGACGAAGATGTCTTTGTGGGCCAGCGGCACGCCGGTGAGCGCGCCAGCCTGGCCGGCCGCGCGGGCGGCGTCGGCGGCCGCGGCGGCAGCGCGGGCGCCCTCGGCGTCGACATGCAGGAAAGCGCCCAGGTCCGCCCGCTCGCCCACGCGCCCCAGCAGGTGGTCGACCAGCTCGGCGCTGGAGACCTGCTTGTCGGCCAGCGCGCGGCTCAGCTGGGCCACGCCCAGGTCGTGCAATGCCGCGCTCATGCGGCCCCCTTGGCGCTGCGCGCCGTCCCCCCGTGGGGGAATTCGCCCTTGAGGCGGCTCTGCGGGCTCATTCGATCACCTTCGGGACGAGGAACAGGCCGTTCTCCAGCGCCGGGGCGCTGGCCTGGTTGGCGGCGCGGTCGTCGGTCTCGGTGACCACGTCGTCGCGCAGCCGCAGCGTGACCGCCTGCACCGCCGACAAGGGGGTGTACAGCGGCTCGACGCCGCGGGTGTCGACCGCGCTCATCTGCTCGACGATGCGGAAGAAGCCGTTCAGGCCATCCAGCATCGCGCCGGCTTCGCTGGGCGAGAGTTCCAGCCGCGCCAAATGGGCGATGCGGCTCACGTCCTCGGGGGTGAGTGCCATGGGTGGACTTGGGTTGGTGCGTGGGGCGCGGCGCGGAGGCTGCGCAGCGGGCTTTCGCGGGGTGCGCGACCCGCAAAAATAGGGTCGCCCACCCTCGGTGGCCCAGGGGGCTTGCGGTATTATCTCCGGTTATCCACAAGCCGCCGGCAAACGCTTGGCCCGCCTGTTCCGGCACCCCGGGACGGCGCCCGGAAACACGCGGTGTCGTGGGTCACGTTTGGATTCCCCTGCTTGCGGTTGTCCGGCTGCTGGGCCGACACAAGCGACATAAGCTGCCCCCTCGTCAACCGCCGACGCCCCACATTCATGCAGCCCGAGGTTCTGAGCCCGATCGTGCGCCCCCGCGGTGCCCGTGGCGCGCTCGCCCCGGCGTTGCCAGCCCCCCATTGAACGACCCAACATGTTCGCACCCCTGCGCCGCTATTTCTCGACCGACCTCGCCATCGACCTGGGCACCGCCAACACGCTGATCTACGTGCGTGGCAAGGGCATCGTGCTCGACGAGCCCTCGGTGGTCTCGATCCGCCACGAGGGCGGTCCGAGCGGCAAGAAGACCATCCAGGCCGTGGGCCACGAGGCCAAGGCCATGCTGGGCAAGGTGCCCGGCAACATCGAGGCCATCCGCCCGATGAAGGACGGCGTGATCGCCGACTTCACCGTCACCGAGCAGATGCTCAAGCAGTTCATCAAGATGGTCCACCCGGCCTCGCTGCTGAAGCCCAGCCCCCGGATCATCATCTGCGTGCCCTGCGGCTCGACCCAGGTCGAGCGGCGCGCGATTCGCGAGTCGGCGCTGGGTGCCGGCGCGAGCGAGGTCTACCTGATCGAAGAGCCGATGGCCGCCGCGATCGGCGCCGGCCTGCCGGTCAGCGAAGCCTCGGGCTCGATGGTGGTCGACATCGGCGGCGGCACCACCGAGGTCGGCGTCATCTCGCTGGGCGGCATGGTCTACAAGGGCTCGGTGCGCGTCGGCGGCGACAAGTTCGACGAAGCCATCATCAACTACATCCGCCGCAACTACGGCATGCTGATCGGCGAACCCACCGCCGAGAGCATCAAGAAGAGCATCGGCTCGGCCTTCCCCGGCAGCGAGGTGAAGGAGATGGAGGTCAAGGGCCGCAACCTCAGCGAGGGTGTGCCGCGCAGCTTCACGATCAGCTCGAACGAGATCCTTGAAGCCCTGACCGACCCGCTGAACCAGATCGTCTCGGCGGTGAAGAACGCGCTCGAGCAGACGCCGCCCGAGCTGGGCGCCGACATTGCCGAGCGCGGCATGATGCTGACCGGTGGCGGCGCACTGCTGCGTGACCTGGACCGCCTGCTGGCCGAGGAGACCGGCCTGCCGGTGCTGGTGGCAGAAGACCCGCTGACCTGCGTGGTGCGCGGCTGCGGCATGGCGCTGGAGCGCATGGAGCGCCTCGGCTCCATCTTCACCTCAGAGTGAGGCCTACTGCGCGGCCGCCATGCGTCGTTGGCCGGTGCTCAGAATCCTCACGTACCCTTCAGTACGCTCCGGTTCCTGCGCGCCGTCCGCCTAGCCTGACGACCGCTCGCTACGGCCCGACGCCAGGTTAAGACCCATGCCGCTCGGCACCCTCGACCGCACGCCGCCACCGTTCTTCCGCCAGGGCCTGCCCGCGCGGACCAAGCTGGTGCTGTTCTCGGCGTTGGCGCTGTTCCTGATGGCGGCCGACAACCGGCTGGCGCTGGTGCAGCCGCTGCGTTCGGCCGCTGCGGCGGCCGTGATGCCGGTGGTGAAGGTGCTGGGCGTGCCGGTGCAGGCCTGGGGCCAGGGCGGCGACTACCTGGGCGGCTTGCGCGCCGCGCTGGACGAGGCCAACGCCGCCAAGGCCCGCCTGGCCGAACAGGCCGCGCACGCGGCCCGCGCCGACGCGCTGGCCCAGGAGAACGCGCGCCTGCGCACGCTGCTGGAGCTGCGTCCGGCAATCAACGTCAAGACCCAGGCGGCCGAGGTGCTGTACGAGGCACCCGACCCGTTCTCGCGCAAGGTCTTCCTCGACCGCGGCGGCCAGCAGGGCGTTGCGGCCGGCTCCCCGGTGATCAACGAGGCCGGCGTGCTGGGCCAGGTGACCCGCGTCTACCCCTTCTCGTCCGAGGTGACCCTGCTGCTCGACAAAGACGCGGCCATCCCCGTGGTCAACACCCGTACCCAGCACCGCAGCGCGGCCTTCGGCAGTGGCGACGGCCGCACGATGGAGCTGCGCTTCGTGGCCGGCAACGACGACGTCCAGGTGGGCGACCTGTTGGCCACCAGCGGCAGCGACGGCGTCTACCCGGCCGGCGTGGCGGTGGCCAAGGTGAGCGCGGTGGACCGCCAGGCCGACTCGGGCTTCGCCCGCATCACGCTGGTGCCCACGGCCCTGCCCGACGGCGTGCACCACGTGCTGGTGCTCGAACCCTTGAGCGCCCAGCTGCCGGCCCGGCCCGAGCCGCCGCCCGAGCCCGAGACCCCGCGCAGCAAGCGCGGCGCCAAGCGGTGAGCGCGGGCAACGCCATGACCATGCCGAACCCGGGGATCGCGCCATGATCATGCCGCGAGGCTCCGACCAGCTGTTGCTGCCGGTGAACCCGCTGTTCCTGTGGTTCACGCTGCTGCTGGCCTTCGTGCTCAACCTGGTGCCGCTGGGCCGCCACCCGGCGCTGCCCGACCTGATGGCCGTGGTGCTGGTGTTCTGGAACGTGCACCAGCCGCGCCGTGTGGGCATCGGCTGGGCCTTCCTGTTCGGCCTGCTGATGGACGTGCACCAGGGCGCGCTGCTGGGCCAGCATGCCCTGGCCTACACGCTGTTGAGCTACCTGGCGATCATGATCCACCGCCGCCTGGTGTGGTTCGGCCTGCTGGACCAGACGCTGCAGGTGCTGCCGCTGTTCGTCGCCGCGCATGCGGTGTCGCTGGTGGTGCGGCTGCTGGTGGGCGACGGCTTCCCGGGCTGGTCGCTGTTGGCGGCACCGCTGATCGAGGCCGCGCTGTGGCCCGTCGCCAGCGGCTTGCTGCTGGCGCCACAGCGCCGCCCGCCGGACCCCGACAAGAACCGGCCGTTGTGAAAGCTTCATGACGGAGTTGAAGGACCTTGCGCGCGAGCTGGACCGGTTCCGGCTGCGCATCCTGGCCGCCGCGTTGTTCGTGCTGGTCGGCTTCGGCCTGCTCACGGCGCGGCTGGTCTGGCTGCAGGTGTTCCGCCACGACGAGCTGTCGACCCGCGCCGAGGCCAACCGCACGGCCATCGTGCCCATCGTGCCCAACCGCGGCCGCATCGTCGACCGCAACGGCGTGGTGCTGGCCAACAACTACACCGCCTACACGCTGGAGATCACGCCCAGCAAGGTCGATGACCTGGAGGCGACGATCAACGCCCTGGCCGAGCTGGTCGACATCCGCCCCAGCGACCGGCGCCGATTCAAGCGCCAGCTCGACGAGAGCAAAAGCTTCGAATCGCTGCCGATCCGCAACCGGCTGACCGACACCGAGATGGCGCGCTTCATCGCCCAGCGCTTCCGCTTTCCCGGGGTGGACATCAAGGCCCGGCTGTTCCGCAACTACCCGCTGGGCGACACCGCCAGCCACCTGATCGGCTACATCGGCCGCATCAACCTGGCCGAAAAGCAGGCCATGGAGGACTGGGACGAAGACACCCAGGCCAACTACCGCGGCACCGAATACATCGGCAAGCTCGGCCTGGAGCAGGCCTACGAGAGCGATCTGCACGGGCGCACCGGCGTCGAGCAGGTCGAGACCTCGGCCGGCGGCCGCGCCATGCGCCGCCTGGGCAGCCGGCCCTCGACGCCGGGCAACACCCTGGTGCTGTCGATCGACATCAAGCTGCAGGCCCTGGTCGAGCGGCTGTTCGGCGACCGGCGCGGCGCGCTGGTGGCGATCGACCCGCGCAACGGCGAGGTGCTGGCCTTTGTCTCCAAGCCGACCTTCGACCCCAACCTCTTCGTCGACGGCATCGACGCCGACTCCTGGCGCGACCTGAACGAGGACATCGACAAGCCGCTGCTGAACCGGGCGCTGCGCGGCACCTACCCGCCGGGGTCCACGTACAAGCCGCTGATGGCCATGGCCGCGCTGAACAGCGGCAAGCGCTCGCCCAGCACGGTCATCATGGACAACCTGACCTACAGCTTCGGTGGCCACACCTTCGGCAGCCCCGAGACCGACCGGGCCGGGCCGAAGGACATGCGGCTGGCCATCGTCACGTCGTCCAACGTCTACTTCTACAGCCTGGCCAACGAGATGGGCGTGGACCTGATCCACGACCAGCTCGAGCCTTTCGGCCTGGGCCGCAAGACCGACATCGACCTGCAGGGCGAGGTCACGGGCGTGCTGCCGTCCACCGAGTGGAAGCGGCGCCGGTTCAACCAGAAGTGGTACGCCGGCGAAACCATCTCGCTGGGCATCGGCCAGGGCTACAACAACTTCACGATGCTGCAGATGGCCACGGCCTACGCGACCATCGCCTCCGGCGGCCAGCGCTTCAAGCCGCGCCTGGTGCGCGAGATCGAAGACGTGGTCAAGCACGACCGGCGCCGCATCGCCAGCGACGCGCTGGAGCCGCTGCCGCTCAAGCCGGCGGACGTGGCCGTCATCCAGAACGCGATGAACGGCGTGACGCTGGAAGGCACGTCGCGCCAGGTTTTCCTGGGCGCGCCCTACCAGAGCGGCGGCAAGACCGGCACGGCCCAGGCCGTGGGACTGAAGGCGGGCGAGAAATACAGCAGCATCAAGGCGGACGAGCGAAAGCGCGACCACTCGCTGTACGTCGCCTTCGCGCCGGTGGAACAGCCCACCGTCGCGCTGGCGGTCGTGGTCGAGAACGCCGGCTGGGGCTCGGCGTCGGCCGCGCCGATCGCGCGCCGCGTGTTCGACTACCTTCTGCTGGGCCAGTACCCGAGCGAGGAAGACATCGCCAAGACGCAGCAAGGCCAGACGTTCGCGCCGATCGGCACGCCCCGCAAGCCGGCCGACGTACCGCTGCCCACCGGGCCCGGCGCCAGTGTGGCAATGGGGCTGGTGGCGGCGCCGGAGCCGGCGGCCAGCGCCGCGGCGGTGACGGCGTCGGCGGCCGCGTCGGGAGCTTCAAGATGAGCGTCATCATCGAAAGGCGGCCTCTCTGGCAACGCCTGGCACCGGTGTTCAGCGGCTTCGACGCGCCGCTGCTGCTGGGCCTGCTGGTCCTCGGCGGGCTGGGCCTGGTCACCATGTACTCGGCCGGCTACGACCATGGCACGCGCTTCGTCGACCATGGGCGCAACATGCTGCTGGCGCTCCTGATCCTCTTCGCGGTGGCCCAGGTGCCGCCGCAGCGGCTGATGCGCATCGCCGTGCCGTTGTACGCGCTCGGCGTGGCCCTGCTGGTGGCCACCGCCGTCTTCGGCGTGACCAAGAAGGGGGCGACCCGCTGGCTCAACGTGGGCATCGTGATCCAGCCCAGCGAGCTGATGAAGCTGGCCATGCCGCTGATGCTGGCCTGGTGGTTCCAGAAGCGGGAGGGCCAGCTGCGCCCGCTGGACTTCGCGGTCGCCGGCGGCCTGCTGCTGTTGCCCGTGGGTCTGGTGGTCAAGCAGCCCGACCTGGGCACCGCGATCCTGATCCTGTCCAGCGGCCTGTACGTCATCTACTTCGCCGGCCTGAGCTGGAAGCTGATCCTGCCGGTGCTGCTGGCCGGCGCGGTGGCCGTCGGCGCGCTGGTGTTTTCGGCCGACAGGATCTGCCAGGACGACGTGAAATGGCCGCTGCTGCGCGACTACCAGAAGCACCGCGTCTGCACCCTGCTGGACCCGACGACCGACCCGCTGGGCAAGGGCTTCCACATCATCCAAGGCATGATCGCCATCGGCTCGGGCGGCCCCACCGGCAAGGGCTTCATGAAGGGCACCCAGACCCACCTGGAGTTCATCCCCGAGCGCACCACCGACTTCGTCTTCGCCGCCTACGCCGAAGAGTTCGGCCTGCTGGGCACGCTGACGCTGATCGCCTGCTTCACCTTCGTGCTGGCCCGCGGGCTGATGATCGCCGCCGAGGCGCCCACGGTGTTCACCCGCCTGCTCGGGGGCGCGCTGACGCTCAGCGTGTTCACCTACGCGATGGTGAACATGGGCATGGTCAGCGGCATCCTGCCGGTGGTGGGCATCCCGCTGCCGTTCATCAGCTACGGCGGCACGGCCATGCTCACGCTGGGCCTTCTGCTGGGCATGCTGATGTCGATCGCCAAGAGCCGCAGGCTCATGCAGAGCTGACCGGCTCGGCCGGCGCCACCGGCCCGACCGGGAAGCGCACGGTGAACAAGGTGCCCGGCCCGCCGCCCGCAGGTGCGGCCGCGGGCGGCCGGGCGTTGTCGATGGTCACGGTGGCCTGGTGCTTGTCGGCGATCTCGCGCACGATCGCCAGGCCCAGGCCGCTGCCGTCGACGTTGGTGCCCAAGGCCCGGTAGAAAGGCTGAAACACCAGCTCGCGCTCGGCCTCGGGGATGCCGGGGCCGTTGTCTTCCACCTGCAGCACCAGCACCTGGCCGAAGGGGTCGGGCGTGATGCGCACCGTCACCGTGCCGCCTTCGGGCGTGTACTGCAGGGCGTTGTCGACCAGGTTGCGCACCATCTCGCGCACCAGCAGCGGCTGGCCGTGCAGGCGAGGCACGTTGTCGGCCCCCGTCTCCGGGCCCTCGTAGCCCAGGTCGATGCGCTTGTCCATGGCCTTGGGCACGAAGTCCTGCACGGTGTCGGTGGCCAGGCGCACGAGGCTGAAGTCCTGCGCCCGGCGCGCCTGCTCCTTGTCCTCGGCGCGTGCCATCGACAGCAGCTGGTTGACCATGTGCGCAGCACGCTGGCTGGAACGGGCGATCTGCTGCAGCGAGCGCTTGACCGACTGGGGGTCGCCGCTGCCGGCGTCGATCTCGCGCTGGGCCAGCTCGGCCTGGGTGCGCAGGCCAGCCAGCGGCGTCTTCAGCTGGTGCGCCGCGTCGGCCAGGAAGTGCTTCTGCGTCGACATCGTTTCGTCCAGCCGCGTCAGCAGGTCGTTGATGGCGCGCACCAGCGGCGCCACCTCTTCCGGCACGTCGTGCTCGTCGATCGGGCTCAGGTCGTGGCTGGGCCGGCGCTGGATGCGCTGCTGCAGCTGGTTCAGCGGCGCGATGCCGCGCGCCAGCGCGAACCACACCAGCAGCACCGCCACCGGCAGGATCACGTACTGCGGCAGCAGCACGCCCTTGATGATCTCGGTGGTCAGGCGGCTGCGCTTTTCCATGGTCTCGCCGACCTGGACCAGGGTGATGCGCAAGGGCTCGGCCGCCGCGGGCGCCAGGCGCAGGCTGGCCACGCGCACCGGCTCGTTGGCCACCAGCTCGTCGCGGAACTGCACCTCGCCCACCGGCTGCGGTAACGCCGGGTCCACGTCGGCCACCGGCAGCTCGCGGTCGCCGGCCACCAGCTCGCCCTGCTCGCCCAGCACCTGGAAATAGATGCGGTCGACGTCGTCGCTGCGCAGCAGGGCCGCGGCCGGCTCGGGCAGGCGCAGAGCGCCGCGCGGCGCCCCGGCGACGTCGGCCGCCACCAGCTGGCGCGAGATCATGCGGGTCAGCTGCGCCAGGTCGCGGTCGTAGGGGCGGGCGGCAATGTTCTGCGCCACCAGCCAGGTCAGCGCGGCACTCATCGGCCACAGCAACAGCAGCGGCACGAGCATCCAATCGAGGATCTCGCCGAAAAGGGATCGCTGCTCGCGCGGTGTCGCCTTGCTCACGGCCTCAGGATAGCCGGGCAGCTGACATCAACCTTGGATCTTCTCCAGGCAGTAACCCAGCCCGCGCACCGTGGCGATGCGAATCGGGCCCTGCTCGATCTTCTTGCGCAGGCGGTGGATGTAGACCTCGATCGCGTTGTTGCTCACCTCTTCGCCCCACTCGCACAGGCGGGCGACGAGCTGGTCTTTGCTGACCAGGCGGCCGGCGCGCTGCAGCAGCACCTCGAGCAGGCTGATCTCACGCGCCGACAGCTCGACCATCTGCTCGTTGATATAGGCCACGCGGCCCGTGGCATCGAAGCTCAAGGGGCCGTGCTTGATGATGCTGGACGCGGTGCCCAGCCCGCGGCGGGTGAGCGCCCGCACGCGTGCTTCCAGTTCCTGCAGCGAGAAGGGCTTGGCCATGTAGTCGTCGGCGCCCAGGTCCAGCCCCTTGACCCGCTGCTCGACCGAGTCGGCCGCGGTCAGGATCAGCACCGGCATGCTCGAGCCGCGCGCGCGGAGCTTGCGCAGCACCTCCAGCCCGTGCAGCTTGGGCAGGCCGAGGTCGAGGATCACGAGATCGAACTCGTGCGAGGCCAGCGCCGCATCAGCCTCGCTGCCGGTGCCTACCTGGTCCACCGCATAGCCGGCGCCGCGCAGCGAGCGCAGCAGGCCATCGGCCAGGACCTGGTCATCTTCCGCAATCAGGATGCGCATCGGCCTTGTCTCCTTGGGGCGCCCGGGGCGGTCTACCGCTCATTGGTGATTTGATTCTAGGCAGGCTCGCCGCGCCCAAACTTGATCTTGGGCAAGGAACGCAGCCTACTGTACAGATATCCAGCTTCTGACATAATCGGCACCCGAAGTACCCACCCCCGAACACTGAAACGACTGCGAATGAGGAAGCCGGCCATGGACGCACCCGTCAAGAACCTGAACAGCGAGAAATCCAAGGCCCTGGCGGCCGCGCTGGCGCAAATCGAAAAGCAGTTCGGCAAGGGCTCGATCATGCGCCTGGGCGAAGGCGAGGTGATCGAGGACATCGAGGTCGTCTCCACTGGCTCGCTGGGGCTGGACATCGCACTTGGCGTCGGCGGCCTGCCGCGCGGCCGGGTGGTCGAGATCTACGGTCCGGAATCGTCCGGCAAGACCACGCTCACGCTGCAGGTCGTGGCCGAGATGCAGAAGCTGGGCGGCGTGGCCGCCTTCATCGACGCCGAGCACGCGCTGGACATCGGTTACGCCCAGAAGCTGGGCGTCAACCTGCAAGAGCTGCTGATCAGTCAGCCCGACACCGGCGAGCAGGCGCTCGAGATCGTCGACTCGCTGGTCCGTTCCGGTGCGGTCGACCTGGTGATCGTCGACTCGGTCGCGGCGCTGACACCGAAGGCCGAACTCGAAGGCGAAATGGGCGACAGCCTGCCCGGCCTGCAGGCGCGGCTGATGAGCCAGGCCCTGCGCAAGCTGACCGCGACGATCAAGAAGTCCAACTGCATGGTCATCTTCATCAACCAGATCCGCATGAAGATCGGCGTGATGTTCGGCAGCCCCGAGACCACCACCGGCGGCAATGCGCTGAAGTTCTATTCGTCGGTCCGGCTGGACATCCGCCGCATCGGCTCGATCAAGAAGGGCGAAGAGATCATCGGCAACGAGACCCGCGTCAAGGTCGTCAAGAACAAGGTCTCGCCCCCCTTCAAGGAAGCCGAGTTCGACATCCTTTACGGCGAGGGCATCAGCCGCGAAGGCGAGATCATCGACCTGGGCGTCACGGCCAAGATCGTCGAGAAGTCGGGCTCCTGGTACGCCTACAACGGCGAGAAGATTGGCCAGGGCAAGGACAACTCGCGCGAGTTCCTGCGCGAGAACCCCGAGCTGGCGCGCGAGATCGAGAACAAGGTCCGCGAAGCCATGGGCGTGCCGCTGCTCGGCGAGGCGCCCACCGACAAGGCGGCGTGAAACGCCCGCCGCTGAGCCTGAAGGCCCAGGCCCTGGCGCTGCTGGCACGGCGCGAGCACAGCCGGGCCGAGTTGCGCAGCAAGCTGCTGGGCCATGCGCGCAAGCGGGCGATGGCCCAAGCCGCGAGCGCAGCGGCGGCAGCCGAAGCCGGCGCGGCAGATGACGACGCTGCCGTGGCCTTCGACGGCGACGCCGCGGCCGCCGAGGTGGACGGCCTGCTCGATGAACTCGAGGCCGCTCGCCATCTGAGCGACGCGCGCTTTGCCGAAAGCCGCGTCCATGCACGCGCCGCCCGCCAGGGCACGGCCCGCATCCGCCAGGAGCTGGCCCGCCATGGCGTCGAGCTCGACGCCGACACCGCCCGCCAGCTGAAGGACACTGAAGCGGAGCGCGCCCGAGCGGTCTGGCTGCGCAAGTACGGCGGCACGCCGCCGGTCGAGCCGGCCGAGCGGGCGCGGCAGATGCGTTTCCTGGCCAGCCGGGGGTTTGCGCCAGAGGTTGTCCGCCGCGTCGTCGGCGGGCGCGACGACGACTGAGTGCTGCCTCGGCGGCCCGCGGGGACCACGTATGTTGCGCTGCAACACGCGTGTTACAGTGAAAAGCTGCCCTCTGGGGCTCGCCTTTCATGCCGCTGCCCCCTTCCGACCCCCAGCGCCAACTCAAGCACCAGCGTGCCATCCAGGTCCAGGCCTACACCCGGGCCGACGGGCTGTGGGAGGTCGATGCCTTCGTGCGCGACAGCAAGACCCGGCCGACAGGCAGCCCGGGCCGCGAGCGGCCGGCCGGCGAGCCCATCCACGACCTGCATCTGCGCATCGTCGTCGACACCGCCTTCAACATCGTCGCCTCCGGTGCCGAATCGATGGCCATGCCCTACCCAGGCCACTGCGACGACCACGGCGACCGCTATGCCGCGCTGGCCGGCCTGAACCTGATGCGCGGCTTCAAGCGTGCCGTGCGCGAGCGCCTGGGCGGCGTGCGCGGCTGCACCCACCTGACCGAGTTGGCTGACGTGCTGCCCACCGCCGTGGTGCAGGCCTTTGCCGGCGAGGTGCTCGAAGTCCACCCCGACAGCGAGACCCAGCCCTTCCAGATCGACCGTTGCCATGCGCTGGCCTCAGGCGGCGATGCCGTCCGGCTGCACTACCCGCGCTGGTTTCGTCAGCCCGGCGCCAACAAACTGTCGGAAAATCCGGCGCCGGCCACGCCTTCAGCGCCTCCCGGCGACTGAGCTGCCGGCCCCCCGGCGGACCCGTTTTCGTCCTGAACTCACGAAGCAAGCCCCATGAAGATCCACGAATACCAAGGCAAGGAACTCCTGCGCCAGTTCGATGTGCCGGTGCCGCGCGGCTACCCGGCGTTCACCGTGCAGGAGGCGACCGAGGCCGCCCAGAAGCTGGGGGGTGCCGTCTGGGTCGTCAAGGCCCAGATCCACGCCGGTGGCCGCGGCAAGGGTGGCGGCGTCAAGCTGGCCAAGTCCATGGACGAGGTCAAGGCGCTGGCCGGCCAGATCCTAGGCATGCAGCTCAAGACCCACCAGACCGGCCCTGAAGGCCAGAAGGTGCGACGCCTGTACATCGAGGAAGGCGCGGACATCCAGAAGGAGTTCTACGTCTCGCTGGTCACCGACCGTGCCTCGCAGAAGGTCGCGCTGATCTGCTCGAGCGAGGGTGGCATGGACATCGAGGAGGTCGCCCACTCGACCCCCGAGAAGATCATCACCGAGCTGGTCGACCCGCTGGTCGGCCTGACCGATGAGCAGGTCAGGAAGATCGCGGCGGCCGTCGGCATGACCGGCAACACGGTCGACCAAGCGATCACGCTGTTCAAGAACCTGTACCGCTGCTACATGGAGACGGACGCTTCGCTGGTCGAGATCAACCCGCTGAACTGCGACAGCAAGGGCAACCTGATCGCGCTGGACGCGAAGTTCAACTTCGACTCCAACGCGCTGTTCCGCCACCCGGAGATCGTCGCCTACCGTGACCTGGACGAGGAGGATCCGGCGGAGATCGAGGCCAGCAAGTTCGACCTCGCCTACATCCAGCTCGACGGCAACATCGGCTGCCTGGTCAACGGCGCGGGCCTCGCGATGGCGACCATGGACACGATCAAGCTGTTCGGCGGCGAGCCGGCCAACTTCCTCGACGTCGGCGGCGGCGCCACGGCCGAGAAGGTCACCGAGGCCTTCAAGATCATGCTGTCCTCGCCGAAGGTCAAGGCCATCCTGGTCAACATCTTCGGCGGCATCATGCGCTGCGACACCATCGCCGAAGGCGTGATCGCGGCGTGCAAGGCGGTCAACCTGAAGGTGCCGCTGGTGGTGCGTATGAAGGGCACGAACGAGGAACTGGGCAAGAAGATGCTCAAGGACTCCGGCCTGCCCATCATCAGCGCCGACACCATGGCCGAAGCCGCGACCAAGATCGTCGCTGCCGTCAAGTAACCCGCCCGCACGAGAGAACCGACATGAGCATCCTCATCAACAAGGACACCAAGGTCATCACCCAGGGCATCACGGGCAAGACCGGCCAGTTCCACACCAAGGGCTGCCAGGCCTACGCCAACGGCAAGAACTGCTTCGTCGCCGGCGTGAACCCGAAGAAGGCCGGCGAGAGCTTCGAAGGCATTCCCATCCACGCCAGCGTGGCGGATGCGAAGAAGGCCACCGGCGCGACCGTCAGCGTGATCTACGTGCCGCCCGCGG
>JBGAGZ010000068.1:0-28367 GCA_044226465.1 Burkholderiaceae bacterium
CGGCGTGCCATGTCGGGTCTCCTCCAGATCGTCAAGGTGTGTACGTTTCGTTCAGACCGGGTCGCAGCGGCCGGGCAGCGAGGCGATCCACTGGCGCACCAGGCGCAGACCTTCTTCGTGCACCGTGCTGCGGCCCAGTTCGGGCATCATCACGCCGCCCTCGGTGCTGCCCAGGCGGAAGGGGATGATGGACGCATCGGGCTGGCCCGGCACGATGCCGAAGAGCCGGTCGCCCGTGCCTTTGCCGGCCGCCACCGGCGGCTTGCACAGGCCCATGTTCCAGTCCACCGGCGCGAAGGCGTCCAGCCGCAGCGCGGTGTTGCTGGCGGTGGCCTTGGCCTGGTGGCAGTGGGCGCAGTTGATGTCCAGGTAGGCGCGGGCGCGCTCGGCCAGCGGGGCCTGCTCGTCGCGCCAGTTGGCGGCGTGTGGCAGCTCGCCCGTGGGCAAGCCGCTCAGGTAGCCGGCCTTGGCCCAGCGGGCCAGCTGGTTGTCGGCGCCGTCGGCGTAGCGCAGCTCGCGGTTGAGGTGGCGGGCCTTGGGGCCGATGGGCGTGAAGGCCTTGCTCTTCAGGTCCACCACATGGCAGGACGCGCACTGGTTCTCGTTGGGCACCACATAGGTGAAGGTCTGGTGGCGCCCGGCGTCGTCGACCAGTTCCAGTGCCTTCTGGTCGCCCGTGCGTTCCAGCGTGGCTTCTGTCTGCTCGGCGTTCCACACGTAGGGCAGGGCCGTCCAGCCGTCGGCGCGGCGCACCAGCACGCGGGTCTCGATCAGTCGCACCTTGGCCAGGTCCAGGCCCTCGGCGGGCGAGGCGTCGTCGCTCGCGTAGGTCTGCCGCACCTGCGGCGAGCCGGCGGGCGCACCGGCCACCTTGGGGTAGTAGAACGTCTTGGTGATGATGCTGCCGACCGGGAAGTCGAACGCGTCGCTGTCGCGGTAGGCCGCCGCCTGGCCGGCGGGCATCCACACCGTGCGCAGCTTTTGCGCGTAGTCGCTGAACAGCGGCGTGTTCAGGTCGTAAGGCAGCACGCCGGTGTTCAGGCGCAGCCGCTGGCCGTCGGACTCGACGACATGCCACTCGGACAGCGTGGCGGGCTTGCCGTCGGCAATGAACTTGACCGGCTCAGGTGCACGCTGGCAGCCCGCCAGGGTCAACGCGGTGAGCGCGACGCATGCCGCCAACCGAACCAAGGGATTTGCGCGGATCCGGCTTTGCCGGCACGCTGCGTAGGGGCTCACGATTTCTGCAGGGTCACGGGGCTCAGGCGGGGCAGGTCGCACTTCAGGTCGTCGGTCACCACGCGCGGGTTCTTGTACTTGCCCGGCCCGTCGGCGTTGAGCACGCCGGCCTCGCCGTTGTTCACGCACAGGCGCTGCTCGGCCACGCCGGCGGCCTTGGGGTCGGCGTAACCGTCCCACAGCACGTCCGGGAAGTGGCCATTGACGCCGAACATGGCGGTCTTGAGCACCTTCAGGTCCATGCCATCGGGCGAGTCGCCGCCGCCCTTGAAGCGGTTGCCGTGCACGTAGATGGCCTTGGGGTAGGGGTCGTAGTTGGGCTCGACGCCCTTGTCGCTGAAGTAGCCGGTCGAGAAGTAGCTCGAGATGATGACGTTGGCGGTCTTGTTGTCGGCCACGTCGTTGTCGAAGATCTCGACCTTGGTGTTCGAGTTGATCACCACGCCCGAGCCCGCCGGCACACTGGCCACGGCCGTGCCCTTGGCGCCGAAGTTGCCCAGGTTGTTGGCCTCGATCTTGTTGTTGTAGACGCGGGTGCTGTGCCCTGGCTGCGACAGGTTGGGCATGTTGAAGACCAGGATGCCGCCGGTGTTGCCGGTGGCCACGTTCTCGTAGACGTCGGCGTCGATGGTGTTCTCGATCTCGATGCCGGCCACGTTCTGCTCGGCCCGGCAGCGGCGCACGACCACGTTCTTCGACTGGCCGACGTAGATGCCCGCGTCGGCCGCGCCGAAGGACTGCGAGTCCTCGATCAGCACATTGGTGGTCTTGACCGGGTAGATGCCGTAGGCGCCGTTGCTGGTCTTGGGGCCGTCGGTCCAGCGCACGCGCACGCCGCGGATGGTGATGTTCTCGCCGCTGTTGATCTTCAGCGCGTCGCCCTGGCTGTCTTCGAGCGTGAGGCCCTCGATCGTGAAGTCACTGGCCTGCACCACCAGGCCTTCGGGCCCGGCCACCTGGCCGCGGAACGACAGGATGGTCTTGTCCATGCCGGCGCCGCGGATGGTGACGCCATTGCCGCGCAGCGACAGACCACGGTCCAGGTGGTAGCTGCCGGCCGGCACTTCGACCACGCTGCCGGGCTTGGCGTCCAGCAGCTGCTCTTGCAGTTTCTTCTGGAAGGCCGCGTCCACCGGCAGGTCGCCGGCGCGGGCACTGCCGTCGGGCGCCTTGCTGCAGCCGACGAAACCCAGCAGGGCGAGGGCGGCGGCCGTGGCGGTGGCTCGGCCCCAGGGGTGGATGCGCATGGTCGTTCCTCGCGGCTCTGGACTCTGTCGCAGAATGTAGCAAGGACTATCGTTCTTGGCTTCCGGGCTTTCCCCGGTGACGCGGCGGCGCGGCGCGTCAGCCCGGCCGGCCGCATTCAACCGGGCTTCTGGGCCTGCTCGCACTGCACCTGCGTCACCTCGCGCCGGCCACCGTCCACCCGCACCGCGGTGAGTGCCCCGCCCCAGACGCAACCGGTGTCCAGCGAGAGCAGGTCGGGCCGGTTGATCAGGCCCAGCGTGGACCAGTGGCCGAAGGCGATGGGCTGCCCGGCACTGGCGCGCTGCGGCTGCTCGAACCAGGGCTTGAAGCCGGGCGGCGCGGTGTCGGCACCGTCCTTGCTGTCGAACTCCAGCGTGCCGTCCGCGGTGCAGAAGCGGATGCGCGTCAGCACGTTGACGATGAAGCGCAGGCGCTCGGTGCCGGCGAGGCGGTCGTCCCAGCGGTCGGGCTGGTTGCCGTACATGCGCGGCAGGAAGTCGGCCAAGGCGGGGCCGCGCAGCATGGCCTCGACCTCGGCGGCCAGCGCCAGCGTGCGCTCGGCGTCCCACTGCGGCACCACGCCGGCGTGCACCAGCAGCCAGCCTTCGGCCTGCACGGCCATGCGGCCCTGGTGGCGCAACCAGTCGAGCCAGGCATCGCGCTGCGGGTGGCCGAGGATCTCGCCCAGCGTGTCGCGCTTGTTCGGCGGCCGCACCCCCGCGGCCACGGCCAGCAGGTGCAGATCGTGGTTGCCGAGCAAGAAGCCGGCGCTGTCGCCCAAGGCCTGCAGCCGTTGCAGCACGCCCAGCGAGCCGGGGCCGCGGTTGACCAGGTCGCCCAGCACATGCAGCCGGTCGCGCGAAGGCGAGAAACCCAGTTCGGCGAGCAGGCGCTCGAAAGCGTCGCAACAGCCCTGCAGGTCGCCGATGAGGTAGTGCATCACTTGATTCTGCTACGCTCACGCCCCATTTCCCGCCCCTTCCGCGGCGCCGCCGGCCGGCCGCGCTGCCCCGCATGGACGTTGCCCTTCTAGTCTTCCTGATCCTCATCAACGGGCTGTTCGCCATGTCGGAGATGGCCTTGTCGGCCAGCCGCAAGGCACGCCTGCAGGTGATGCTGGAGGCCGGCGAGTCCGGCGCCCAGGCGGCGATCGACCTGCACGACAACCCGACCAAGTTCCTGTCGACGGTGCAGATCGGCATCACCTCGATCAGCGTGCTCAATGGCATCGTCGGCGACGCGGCGTTCTCGGGCGGGCTGTCGGCCTGGCTTCTGGCCACCTTCCCCTTGTCGAGCCGCGCGGCAGACGTGACCGCCACCGCGATGGTGGTGTTCATCATCACGGTGCTGTCCATCATCTTCGGCGAGCTGGTGCCCAAGCGCCTAGGCCTGATGTACCCCGAGACCGTGGCCCGACTGGTGGCCCAGCCGATGGAATGGCTGTCCACCGCCACCCGGCCGCTGGTGGCCGTGCTGGGCGCCTGCACCGAGGGCATCCTGCGGCTGATGGGCGTGCGCGGCGGCGGCCCGGCCCGCAGCGTGACGGAAGAAGAGATCGCCGCCAGCCTCGAAGAGGGTCTGGACGCCGGCGTGATCGAGGCGCAGGAGCACCAGATGGTGCGCAACGTCTTCCGCCTGGACGACCGCCAGATCGGCTCGATGATGATCCCTCGCGCCGAGATCACCTGGCTCGACGCCAACGCGCCGATCGAGGACGTTCTCAAGGCGGTGGCCGCTGAAGAGCACTCGCGCTACCCGGTCTGCCGCGGGGGCCTGGACGACGTGATCGGCGTGGTCGCTGCGCACAGCCTGCTGCGGCCCCTGGCCGAAGGGCGCGGCGTGTCGCTGGCCGACCACCTGAGCGCACCGGTCTTCGTGCCCGAGACGCTGTCGGGCATGGAGCTGCTCGAGCACTTCCGCACCTCGGGCGCCGAACTGGTGTTCGTGGTCGACGAATACGGCGCGGTGCAGGGCGTGATCACCGTGCGCGATGTGTTGGAGGCGATCACCGGCGAGTTCGGCGCGCCCACCGACGACGATGCCTGGGCCGTGCAGAGGGCCGACGGCAGCTGGCTGGTCGACGGGCTGATCCCGGTGCCCGAGCTGAAGGACCGCCTGGAATTGAAAGAATTGCCCGAGGAAGACCGCGGGCGCTACAACACCCTGGCCGGCATGATCATGCTGCTGCTGGGCCGGCTGCCCCGCACCACCGACCGGGTGGAATGGGGCGGCTGGCAGTTTGAGGTGGTGGACCTCGATGGCAAGCGGGTCGACAAGGTGCTGGCCACCCGGCTGCACGACCCGTCCGATTCCCTGGAGACTTGAAGTGATCAACCCCGAACTGCACAAGAAGCCGATGGCGCTGGACCGCGTGGCCCATCGCAACCTGAAGATCCGCCGCGAGCAGAGCGCCCTGGACGCCACCACCGGCTTGAACGCCTTCTTCGTGACCTTTGCCGAGTTCGTCGACGCGTGCAAGGAATACCCCATCCTGTTCCTGCGTGCTGGCACCGACGCCGAGGGCCACGAACTGTGCGCGCCTGTGACGGTGTTCGGCATCCAGAAGGGCGAGAACCTGGTCTACCGCCACGGCCGCTGGAATGCACGCTACGTGCCGGCGCTGATCCGCGCCTACCCGTTCGCGATGGCGCAGACGCCTGACCTGAAGCAGTACGTGGTCTGCTTCGACGAGACCTCGCCGGTGTTCTCGCAGACCGAAGGCGAAGCCCTGTTCCAGGCCGACGGCCAGCCCACGCCCTACCTGGAAGAGGTCCGCGGCTTCGTGGAGAAGATCGAGGCCGAGGTGGACCGCACCCGCGTGGCCGGCCGCAAGCTGATGGAGCTGAAGCTGCTGCAGGACAAGCGCTTCGACGCCACGCTGCCCGACGGCACCCCGGTGTCGATGGACGGCTTCATGGCGGTCGATGAGCAGCGGCTGCACAGCCTCACCGATGCCGAGATCATCGAGCTGCAGCGCAGTGGCCTGCTGGCGCTGCTGCACTTCCACATGGCCTCGATGAGCAACATGAGCCGCCTGCTCGAGATCTACGCCGAGAAGCGCGCTGGCGAGAAGGCCTGAGGTCTTCGCGGGCACCATGCCTCTCGGCTATAGCTGCTATGGCCGAGTCATGGCGGCCCTTGGGTAGTTCCCCGCTACGGCGGCCGCGGCCGCCGTCGTAAGCTGCCGAGGCAGTCGAAGACGAGGAGCTCCCGATGAAGACGATGACCCTGGCAATGGCTTGCGTGGCCGGTGCGATGCAGTTGGCCACCCCCGTTGCCGCGCAGGAGGTGACGCTCAAGTTCCACCACATCTGGAACCCGCAGGCCATGGCCTCGGTGAACCTGATCCAGCCGTGGTGCGACAAGGTCGCCAAGGAATCGGGCGGCAAGCTCAAGTGCCAGGTGCTGCCGGCCATGTCCGGCGGCGGCACGCCACCGCAACTGGTCGACCGCGTGAAGGACGGCGTCGACGACCTCGTCATCACGCTGCCCGGCTACACGGCCGGCCGCTTCCCGGCGATGGAGGTGTTCGAGCTGCCCTTCATGTGCAACTCTGCCGAGGCCGGCGCCCATGCCGCGTGGGACTACCTGCAGAAGTACGCGCTGAAGGAATTCCCCGGCACCAAGATCCTGGCGACCTGGGTCCACGACGAGGGCTACATCCACACCCGCGACAAGCAGGTGAAGACCATGGCCGATTTCAAGGGCTTGAAGATGCGCGCGCCGACGCGGCAGACCAACAAGCTGCTCGCCGCCCTGGGCGCCTCGCCGGTGGGCATGCCGCTGCCGGCCATTCCGGACGCGGTGAGCAAGGGCACGATCGATGGCTTCCTTCTGCCCTGGGAGGTGATGCCTTCGCTCAAGCTGCACGAGCTGGTCAAGTACGACAGCGAGACCGACCCGGCGCGCCCAGCGCTGTACAGCGCGGTGTTCATCTTCGCGATGAACCAGGCCAGGTACGACAGCCTGCCGCCGGACCTGAAGAAGGTCATCGACGCCAACTCGGGCGGCGACTTCTCGCAGTCCATCGGCAAGATCTGGGACAACAGCCAGGCCGCCGGCCGCAAGGCCGCGCACGAGCACGGCAACGTGTTCTACACCATCCCGGGCACCGAGCTGGACAACTGGATGAAGGCCTCGGCGCCGCTGTACGACGCGTGGATCGCCGACATCGACGGCAAGGGCATGCCCGCCAAGCAGATGCTGCAGGACGCGAAGGACCTGCTGGCCAAGTACAAGGTCGCGAAGTAGGCGTGGTGCGCGCGCTTCGTCAACTGTCGCTGGCCTTCGCGGTCATCGGCGGCGCGGTGGCCTGCGCCGTCGCGGCGATGACCTGCACCTCGATCGTCATGCGGGCGTTGTGGTCGCGCCCGATCGCTGGCGACGTCGAGCTGACCCAGTTCGGCATCGCGCTGACCATCTCGCTGTGCCTGCCCTGGGCGCAGCTGCACGGCGCCAACATCATCGTCGACTTCTTCACCCAGCGCTTGAGCGATGCGGCCAACCGCCGGCTGGACGCGGTCGGTGCGCTGCTGCTGGCCGCGATGTGCGCGCTGCTGTCGTGGCGCACCTCGGTGGGGGCGCTGTCGGTGCGCGAAGCGGGCGAGACCTCGATGATCCTGGACCTGCCGATGTGGTGGGCCTACGCCTCGCTGGCACCCGGGCTGGCGCTGACGGCGCTGGTCGCGCTGCTGCAGGCGGCGCGCTGCTGGCGCGGTGGCGAGCTGGTCTGAGATGGGGCCCCCACGCTCCCTCCGGTCGCTGCCCCCCGAGGGGGCTCCGGCAGCTGACCGGCAGAGCCGGATCCGCGCCGGCGACTCGATTTGCGCGTTGTTGAGATGAGCATGGCGGATCCGCTCGTCATCGGTCTCGCGATGTTCGCGGGCATGCTGGTGCTGATGGCGCTGCGCGTGCCCATCGCTGCCGCGATGTTCATCCCCGGCGCCCTGGGCTACTGGGCCATGACCAACGACATGGCGTTGCTCAACCAGATGAAGGGCAGCGCGGTGGCACGGCTGACGGTGTACGACTTGTCGGTGATCCCGCTGTTCCTGCTGATGGGGCAGTTCGCCACCCAAGGTGGCTTGTCCAGGGCGCTGTTCCAGGCGGCCGCGGCCTTCGTCGGCCACATCCGCGGCGGGCTGGCGATGGCGGCGGTGCTCAGCGCGGCGGCCTTCGGCGCGGTCTGCGGCTCGTCGGTCGCCACGTCGGCCACCATCACCCAGGTCGCCTACCCCGAGATGAAGGCCCACGGCTACAGCGGCCGTCTGGCCACGGCCACCCTGGCCTCGGGCGGCACACTGGGCATCCTGATCCCGCCGTCGGTGCCGCTGGTGGTCTATGCCATCCTGACCGAGCAGAACATCGCCAAGCTGTTTGCCGCGGCCATGGTGCCGGGCATCCTGGCGATGCTGGGCTACCTGCTGGTGATCGGTATCACCTGCCGGCTGCGTCCCGATCTGGCCCAACCCAGCGCACCTGTCGCCTGGCCACAGCGCTGGCGCACGCTGGCCAGCATCTGGCCGATCGTGGCGATCTTCGTCGTCGTCTTCGGCGGCATCTACGGTGGCGTGTTCTCGCCCACCGAGGGCGCGGCGGTCGGCGCGCTTGGCACCTTCGTCGCGGCGGTGGCGCGGCGCGAGCTGGACCGGGCCGGCATCGTGCGCAGCTTCATCGGCACCGCCGAAACCTCGGCCATGGTGTTCATGATCTTCCTGGGTGCGGACATGATGAACGCGTCGCTGGCGCTGACCCAGATGCCGCGGCTGCTGGCCGACTGGGTGGCTCACCTGCATGTGGCGCCGCTGCTGATCGTCGGCGCGGTGATGGTGTTCTACGTGCTGCTGGGCTGCGTGATGGACGAGCTGTCGATGATGCTGCTGACGATCCCCGTGCTCTTCCCGGCCATCATGGGGCTGGATCTGTGGGGCCTGCCGCCGGAGATGAAGGCCATCTGGTTCGGCATCCTGGTGCTGATGACGGTGGGCATCGGCATGACGGCGCCGCCGGTGGGGCTGAACGTCTACGTGGTCAACAGCATCGCCAAGGACGTGCCCATGGGCGAAACCTACAAGGGCGTGTTCCCATTCCTCGCCACCGACGTGGTCCGCACCGTGGCGATGCTGTTCTTCCCCGGCCTGTGCCTGGGGCTGGTGCAGCTCTTCTACTGAGCCTCCTGCGCGGCGCGGCGGCGCTCGAAGTTCAGCCGCGAGGCCACGGTCTCGAAGCCGCAGCGCTTCATGTTGGCCAGCGAGGGGTTGGGCTCGCCTGCCATGGGCTCGCCGGTTTCGGTGACGACCCATCGGCAGCCGGCCGCCGAGGCGTCGGCGATGCGCCGTGCGATCAGCGCCTGCTGGCCGCCGCGCCGGCGGTGCGAGGCCAGCACCGACCCCATGCCCAGCCAGACCGTGTCGCCTTGCCTGAACATGCAGGCCCCGCCGACGATGGCGTCGCCGTCGCGCACGGCGTAGGTCGTCCAGCCGGGCCGGCCTTGCAGCGCCATCAGCCAGCCACCCATGAAGGGGGGCATCTCGAACGCGGCGGCAATGGCCTGCGTGACGGCGGGAGCGTCGTCGACCGTGGCCTGGTCGATCTGCAGCGTGGTGACGGGGGCGGGCTGCAGTGGCGTCGCCGCCCGCATCACCTTGGCCCAGCTGCGCCGCGCTGGCGTGCCGAAGCCGAGCGCGGCCAGGCGCTCGGCCATGTCCGCCGGCCGCGCCGACGGGCTCCAGTGCAGCCACCAGACGGGGCCGCCGGCCTCGCCGTAGCGCCGCATGGCCTGGCGTATGACGGCCTCGTCGGCAGGCGCGTCCAGGCCGAGGCCGATCACGCGGTTGAACATCGCCGTGGGCAGCGCCGGGGCCAGCAGCAAGGTGGCGCCGTCGATGGTCTCGGTGCGCAGGCCCAATTGCGCGGCCAGCGGTGCGGGCGCGGCGGCATACAAGTCCGCATAGGCGGCGGCCTCGATGCGGTCGGCGCGCACGATGGCGTCGGGGGGCAGGGCGTCGTTCATGGTGGAGCTCAGGCCGGGTTGGTGGCCGCGTCACGGCTGCCGCGGTTGCCGGGCCCGTAGAGCGGGGCGTTGGCATCGCGGCCGACCAGCAGTGGCGCGATGCGGGTGGCGGCCTCGCCCTCGAAGCCAACCTCGCCGTGGAACTCGCGCGGGTTGCGCCAAGTGCCCATCAGCATGTCCCAGGGCGGGAAGTCCGAGTAGTTGTAGGCGTGAAAGCCGCGCCGGTGGTGCACGCCATGCGCCTCGGGCCGCTGGATGAACCAGCCCAGCCAGGTGGGCGTGCGGATGTTGAAGTGCTGGAACATGCCGTAGAACGCGGTGACCGTGCCCAGGACCGCCGCGACCAGCGGGTCCAGCCCCAGCACGAACACCACCACCAGCTGGAACAGCAGCACGTTGAGCACCACCTCCTGCGGGGTGAAGACCACCGCGCCGGCCACGTCCAGCCGTTGCGGCGCATGGTGCAGCTGGTGCACCCAGCGCCAGAGCAGGTCGACGTGGTGGTAGGCCCGATGCAGCAAGGCGGTGGCCAGTGTGAACAGCGGCAGCCCGACCAGCACGCCACCGGCCACGCCGAGGCGGGCTCCGTCGAGCAGATGGTGCGCCGTCAGCGCAGGCGGCAGCAGGCTGGGCAGCACCGCGTTCAGGCCCATCAGCATCACGAAGAAGGCAAAGCCCTTGGTGCGCCACCAGCGGATGGCGGGCCAGGGCCTGGCGGGTGCCATGGCCTCCCAGGCCAGCATCGCCAGCCACAGCAGCGGGATCATCAGGCCGATCAGGTCTTCGGTCGTCATGGCAGTCTCCAGACAGCAAGGGTGACCAGCCGTGGTCGCGCGACGGCAGCCTGGCCTTACACCGTAAGGTGAACTTTAGAACTTTGGCCTTACGGTGTAAAGTCATGGCATGCCCCGAGCATCCAAAAGGTCCCCGCCGCGCGTAGCGCTGAGCCCCGAGCGCATCGCCGAGGCCGCATTGCAGCTGATCGACGACGAGGGGCTGGAGCGCTTCTCGATGCGCAGCCTCGGCGCCCGGCTGGGCGTGGAGGCGATGGCGATCTACCACCACTTTCCGTCCAAGGGCCAGGTGCTGGACGCGGTGATGGACCAACTGCTGCTGGGCTGGCACTGGCCTGACGGCGGCACACCGCTGCAGCGCCTGCGCGCGGCGATTCACAGCTACCGTGGCATCGCGCTCACGCACCCGCACGCCTTCCCGTTGCTGGTCGGGCGGCGCTACAACAGCCCGGGCGCGTTCACCGCCTACGAACGGTTGCTGCAGTTGTTCGCGGCCATGGGGCTGGGCCCGGCGGACACGGCGCGCTGGTTCCGCCTGATCGGCTACTTCATCAGCGGCGCCGGCATGGCCGACATCGCCAGCCGCGAGCAGGCCCCGGACGCGACCCGGCTGCGCCTGCAGCACGCACCCGACACGCTGGCCCTGCCGCACGTGGCGGCGGTGGCGCCTTACCTCAAGGTGGACCAGCTCGACGCGGTGTTCGAGTTCGGCCTCGACACGCTGCTGGGCGCGCTGCAACGCCAGCTCGACCCGCCCCGCGCCACGCGCGCCACCCGCGCCCGTTAGAATCGCGCCTTCTTCTTCGTCATGGGGGAGTAGCCACGCCGCGCACCTGAGCTCGCTCGGGTTTCGCGGTGGCCGCTGTCAACACACTTGGCGCCACACGGTGCCATGGCAGCGGCAGCCCGGTTGGCACCGGGCCCGGCCAGACCTTTGACCAAGCACCCTCGCGTGGGCCGGGAGGGTGTGTTGGTCATCGGACTCGCGCCGGCCCCGGAAACCTCAGTTCATGGAAGCCTTCCTCGTCTCCACCGGTGTCGTCGCCCTCGGCGAAATGGGCGACAAGACCCAGTTGCTCGCGCTGCTGCTCGCCGCGCGTTTCAAACGGCCGTGGCCGATCATGGCCGGCATCCTGGTCGCCACCCTGGCCAACCACGCCGCCGCCGGCTGGCTGGGCGCCGGCATCGCGGCATGGCTTGGCCCGCAGGTGCTGCGCTGGGTGATCGGCGTGTCGTTCGTCGCGATGGCGGTGTGGATGCTCATTCCCGACGAGGCCGACGAGGCGCCCGGCGGCACGGCCCGCTTCGGCGTCTTCGGCACCACGGTGCTGGCCTTCTTCCTGGCCGAGATGGGCGACAAGACCCAGATCGCCACGGTGGCCCTGGCCGCGCGCTACAGCAGCCTGGTGGCCGTGGTGGCCGGCACCACGCTGGGCATGATGCTGGCCAACGTGCCGGCCGTGCTGCTGGGCGACAAGGTGGCCAAGGCCGTGCCCATGCGCCTGGTGCACGCCGTCTCGGCGTTGATCTTCCTGGTGCTGGGTGGCCTGGTGCTGTGGGGACGGGGGACGTCCTGAGCACCAGGGCTCAAGGGATCTGAAAACTGAACGCCGTGCCGTTCCCATGGGCACCGCCGGCCAGTGTCGTGCCGTAAAGCCGGCCATTACTGGCTTGGACGAGCGCGCCAAACGGCCCGCTGCCATCGGCCCCTGAGAACTCATGCATGACCGTGACGGTACCTCCTGGCGTCATGCGGTACAGCGTGCCGATGCCGGCCGCGCCCCCATTGCTGGTCACGCCATAGAAGTTGCCATCGCTGGCCTGGATGAGCGCGCCATTTGGGTGGCCGCAATAGGTGTCTATGGGGAACTCGTACAGGACGTTCACGTTGCCGCTCGCGTCCATGCGGAACAGAGCGCCGCAATAGCCTCCGCCATAGGCCGCCGTGCCATAGAACTGGCCGTCTGCAGCCAGCATCAAGGAGTCTGGATAGGAGGTGTTGCCGTTGTCCCAGTTGAACTGGTGCAAGACGCTGAAATTGCTGCCGTCAGCCGTCATGCGGAATGCGGTGCCTCGGTCGAAAGAGCCGCCCACGGTGGCCACCCCGTAAATCAGGCCGTCGTTGCCCTGCACCAAGGCGCTCTGCTCATATCCTTCGGCCATCGTGAAGGCATGGATGCGAGCGATGCTGCCATCCGCACGGTAACGCCAGGCGGCACCGCAGCAGGGCGTCGTGTCCCTTGAGATGCCATAGATGTCGCCGCTGCTGGCTTGAAGCAGCCTTTGGTTGGGTGATGCGCCCAGGCTGTCGGCCACACGGAATTCATGCAGCACCGTCAGCGCGCCATTCAGGCTCACCTTGAACAAGGTTCCGTCGAGATCGCCGGCGCCTTCGAAAGTGGTTCCGTACAGGTTGCCGTCCTTGCCCAGAATGAGACCTGCCCATGGGTGGTTGCCGCCGGTCTGGCCTTTGAACGAGCGCAACACCGTCGCGCTGCCGGTGGTGGTGAGCTTGAAGACATCGCCCCAGCGCTTGGCACCACCAGCCCAAGCCGTGCCGTACAGGCCTCCGTCCGAGGCTTGCACCAAGGCGCCGTTCGGCTTTTTGCCGGTTCCACCGGTGCCGGTGAAATCATGGATGACCGTCACGCCGCTCGCCAGGGTGAGCGTCGGCAGGCAGGACACGATGGTGCCAAGCAGGCCCGCGGCGACGACCGCGCGGCATCGCCGGACGACATCGAGCAAAGCAATTGACATGGGACTTCCTGATGGACTGGCTTTGAGGTCTGAGACCCTAGGGCACCGCTGGTGCCATCAGCAATCCCTATCTGCCATTCGCTCACTGAACTTGCACCGCGACACCTGCCGGGCGCTTCGTGCCGTGGGGTGCCCCGGGTTTGTCCGAGCGGGGTTCCTGCCGGCAGACTGGCTCGCTCGACGAGAATGGCGCGGTGTCGGTCGGCCCACCAGGTCGGCCGGTCCGTCGTGTCCTGGTTCTTGGGAGAATCACGTGTCCGAATCCCTTGTGCTGGCCGCTGATGCCGGCCCCGTGCGCACGCTGACGCTGAACCGGCCGGCGGCGCTGAACAGCTTCACCAGCGCCATGCACGCCGAGCTGCGCGCCGCGCTCGACGACGCGGCCGCGACGGCCAGCGTGCGCGCCGTCGTCCTCACCGGTGCCGGCCGGGGCTTCTGTGCCGGGCAGGACCTGAACGACCCCGGCATGGCCGCCGGCGCCGACGGCCATGTCGACATCGGCGCGGTGATCGAGGCCAACTACAAGCCGCTGGCCTTGAAGGTGCGCGCGATGCCGGTGCCGGTGATCGCCGCCGTCAACGGCGTGGCCGCCGGCGCCGGCGCCAACCTGGCGCTGGGCTGCGACATGGTGATCGCGGCGCGCTCGGCCAGCTTCATCCAGGCCTTCTCGAAGATCGGCCTGATCCCCGACTGTGGCGGTACCTGGCTGCTGCCGCGCCTGCTGGGCCGCGGCCGGGCGCTGGGCCTGGCGCTGACCGGCGACAAGCTGCCCGCCGACGAGGCGGCGCGCATGGGCCTGATCTGGCAATGCGTGGAGGACTCGGCCCTCGCCGACACCGCCATGGCCCTGGCCCAGCGCCTGGCCGCGATGCCGGTGAAGGCGCTGGCCGCCACGCGCGCCGCCTTCGACCAGGCGGCCCAGATGGGCATGGCCGAAGCCTTGTCGCTGGAGGCACGCATGCAACGCGACCTGGGCCGGCAGCACGACTTTGCCGAGGGCGTGCTGGCGTTCCAGCAGAAGCGACCAGCCCAGTTCACGGACCGCTGAGCATGGCCGACAACGCGACGCCCCCAGATCCCCAGCGCGTGGCCGAGGCCGTGCGCGACGCCATGTGGCGCGACGACCGCGCGTCCAAGATGCTGGGCATGGAAGTGCTGGCCATCGGCCCTGGCCACGCCACGCTGTGCATGGCCGTGCGCCCGGACATGCTCAACGGCCACGACATCTGCCACGGTGGCCTGGTCACCACGCTGGCCGACTCGGCCTTCGCCTTCGCCTGCAACGCCTACAACGAGGTCACCGTGGCCTCAGGCTTCGACGTCAACCTGGTCGCCGCGGCGCGCCTGGGCGACCTGCTGACAGCCGAAGCGCGCGAGGTGAGCAAGGCCGGCCGCACGGGCGTCTATGACATCGACGTGCGCAACCAGCGCGGCGAGCGGGTTGCGGCCTTCCGCGGTCGCTCGTACACGCTCAAGGGCCGCACCGTGGTCGATCCGCAATCCATCGCCTGAGGCTTTGCGCCCAACTTCCTGCCATGCCGCTTTCACGCCTCCTGCGCCACGGCGCCCTGGCCTTCGCGTCCACCTGCGCCGCCGCGGCCTGGGCCCAGACTCCGGCGGCCCCTCAGCCCGTTGCCAGCGCCGCGGCCGACGTGCGCGCCCAGCAACCATTGACCGCCTTGCCCTACACGCCGGGGCTGGACCTGGCCTCGATGGACCGCACGGCCGCGCCCTGCGAAGACTTCTACCAGTACGTCTGCGGCGGTTGGAACAAGAACAACCCCATCCCGCCGGACCAGGCGCGCTGGGACGTCTACGCCAAGCTGGCGGACGAGAACAAGCGCTACCTCTGGGGCATCCTCGATGCGCTGGCGCGCCAGCCCGAGGGCCGCAACCCGGCCCAGCAGCAGATCGGCGACCTGTTCGCCTCGTGCATGGACGAGACCACCGCCGAAGCGCGCGGCATGAAGGCCCTGGCGCCGCTGCTGGCCCGCATCGACGCGATGAAGACCAAGGCCGATCTGCCGGCCCTGGTGGCGGCGCTGCACCTGGCCACGGGCAGCGGCGCCTTCCTGTTCGACCTGAGCGCCGCGCCGGACTTCGCCGACTCCACCCGCGTCATCGCCCACCTGGGCTCGGGCGGCATCTCGCTGCCCGACCGCGACTACTACCTGCAGCAGGACGCGAAGATGCAGGACGCGCGGCGTGGCTACATGAGCCATCTGGCGCGCATGTCCAAGCTCGCAGGCGGGCCGGCCGCCACCGCGCGGCAGGACGCGTTGACCGTGCTGCTGATGGAGACCGTGCTGGCCCGCGCCACGCTGAGCCGCGTGGACCAGCGCGATCCGCAGAAGCTGTCCCACAAGATGGACCTGCGCCGGTTGCAGGCCCTGTCGCCGAATTTCAACTGGTCGCGCTACTTCCAGGCCATGGGCATGCCGGCCCAGCGCGCGGTCAACGTGACCGAGCCGGCCTTCGTCAAGGCGGTCGACTTGGCGGTGAGCAGCCGCACGGTCGACGAGCTCAAGGTCTACCTGCGCTGGCACCTGCTGCACGCGGCCGCGCCGGCGCTGGGCGGCGACTTCGACCGCGAGACCTTCGGCTTCTTCGAGAAGAGCCTGCGCGGCATCCCCGAAGCGCCACCGGCCTGGCGCCGCTGCGTGACGCTGACCGACACCCTGCTGGGCGACGCGCTGGGCCAGGAATTCGTGCGCCGCACCTTCAGCCCCGAGCAGAAGCAGCGGACCGAGCGCATCACCCGGCAGATCGAGCAGGCCATGGCCGACGAGATCCGCGCGCTGGACTGGATGAGCCCGGCCACCAAGAAGAAGGCGCTGGAGAAGCTGGCCACCGTGGTCAACAAGGTCGGCTACCCCGACCGCTGGCGCGACTATGGCGGCGTGCGCATCGCGCGCGAGGACCTGCTCGGCAACGTGCAGCGCGCCACCGAGTTCGAGGTGCGCCGCCAGATCGCCAAGGTCGGCCAGCCGGTGGACCGCAGCGAATGGGGCATGACGCCGCCCACTGTGAACGCCTACTACAACCCGCAAACCAACGACATCAACTTCCCCGCCGGCATCCTGCAGCCGCCGCTGTTCGACCCGAAGATGGACGACGCGCCGAACTACGGCAACACCGGCTCGACCATCGGCCACGAGCTGACCCATGGCTTCGACGACGAGGGCCGGCAGTTCGACGCCCAGGGCAACCTGAAGAACTGGTGGGCACCCAAGGACGAAGCCGCCTTCAACCAGCGCACCCAGTGCCTGGTCGACCAGTACGCCCAGTACACCATCGTCGACGACATCAAGATCAACAGCAAGCTCACGCTGGGCGAAGACCTGGCCGACCTGGGTGGCCTGCTGCTGGGGTTGATCGCCTGGAAGGCCGAGACCGCCGCCACGCCGCCGCCCGAACGCGACGGCTTCACGCCGCTGCAGCGCTTCTTCATCGGCTTTGGCCAATGGGCCTGCGAGAACGTGCGCCCCGAAGAGGCGCGCATCAAGGCGCTGACCGACCCGCACTCGCCCGGCCGCTGGCGCGTCAACGGCCTGGTCGTCAACTTCCCCGAGTTCGAGCAGGCCTTCGCCTGCAAGCCCGGCCAGCCGATGGCGCCGGCCAAGCGCTGCAAGGTGTGGTGAACGGCGCGAAGTCGCCTCGGCCACGGCGGCCGATCGTGACGTCTGATCGGTTACGTCCTGGTACGGCAGTCACACTCGGGTAAACGGCGATTGTCCGGGGCAGCGGTCCGGGCGATACCCCTGCCCGGGCGTGGCCCCACCCGGGCCGCGACCGCCCCGCAGGCCGACCGAACCCAGAGGAGTCAACAGGGATGACGAGTGAATGCTGCCGCCGCGGCAGGGCCCCATGGCAACGCCCGTGGGCGCTGTGGATGACCGTGGCGGCGTGGCTGGTGCTGGGCGGTGCCGCCCAGGCCGGCCCCACGCTGACGCTGGGCGCGATCGTGCCGCAGAGCTGGCCGAGCGCCACGGAAGGCGAAGAGATCGTCCTCGGCATGCAGCTGGCCATCAAGACCTGGCCCGGCCAGCCGGCGCCGACGCTGGTCGTCAAGGACAGTGCCTGCGATCCCCGCAAGGCCGATGCCGCCGCGCGCGAGCTGATCGCGGCCAAAGTCGACCTGGTGCTGGGCAGCTGGTGCACGATCGGCGGCGTGCCCAAGCTGGTGGCCGAGGCCGGCCTGCCCTATGTCTCGGCCAACGCCGAGCGGCTGGCCAAGCCGCCCGACGGCGTGCTGCAGCTGGGCCGCATCGAGCTCTATGCCGCCGAGCGCATCGCGGCCACGCTGCGTGCCGAGACCGGCCTGCGGGTGTCGGCCCGCACGTCCTGCTGGATGAATTTCGAGCCGGTGCTGCACCCCAACTACGACGCCCTGCTGTGCCCCGTGCTGAGCGTGGACGAGCAGCGCTGGCAACAGGCCGAGGGCACGTTCACCGCCGCCCACCGCCGGCCCTTCACGCTGTCGGTGGCACGCGGCTATGCGGCCATGGAGGCCGCGCTGGCCCAGTTGCGGCGGCTGCGCAGCGGGCCGAAGTCCGCCGCGGCGGCCGAGCCCATCGTCACCATCCTGGGCCGCCTGCCGGCTGCCGACACCCCGGCGCCGGCGGACGCGATGCAACTGGTCTTCGCGCCTCGCCTGCCCAAGCTCGCACCGCGCGAGCAGGCCACGGTGAACCAGCTGCTGCAGACCCGAGCCTGCACCTGCGTGCAGGACAAGACCTGCCCCAAGGAAGGCCCCTGGGCCGACCAGCCCTTCGTGGTGCGCGGCAGCTCGGCCAAGTGCCCGGTGCTGAGCTCGGCCACCACGCACTGACCTGGCGGGCCGGCCGACGGCCCGTGCGGCGGGACCGCCGACCAGGCGGCTGCGTCAGGGCACGGCGATGCCGTGGCGGGCGGCCTCCGCGTCGATGCCCGGCTGCCGCTGGCGCGCGGCCTCGACATCGGCCATGCCCGCCGCCGGTTCGCCCAGGCGCAGGCGGGCGATGCCTCGGCCGAACAATGACCAGGCTTGCTCCGGGCGGCCCTTCAGCGCGCGGTCGAAGTCGGTCACCGCCTCTTTGAAGAGGCCCTGGCGCAGGCGCACCCAGGCCCGGCTGTCCAGGTAGGACGTGTTGTCCGGATCGGCCTTGAGCGCGGCGTTGCAGTCGGCGAGCGCCAGGTCCAGCTCGGTGTCCAGCATGGCGCGGGCCCAGCAGCGCTCGTTCAAAGCGCGGTGCAAGCTGGCCTCGTTGGGGCGCGCGGCGATCCACGCCACGAGCTGGGGCAGGACCAGGTCGTACCGTGCGAGCCGGCTGTACAGCTGCGCGATCTCGTGCCGCTCCTGGGCCTGGGCCGAGAGGGCTCGATCGAGCGTCTTCAGGTCGTCCAGGGCGCCGTCGCGGTCCTGCGAAGCCACGCGCAGCCGGGCGCGCCACAGGCGGGCATCGGTGTCGGCCGGGTCCAGCACGAGCGCCGTGTCGAAGTCCTTGACGGCCTGGTCGGCCTGGTGCAGCGCACTGTGCACCGTGCCGCGCAAGGTGAAGTGGCCCGCCACCTTGGGCTCGAGCTCGCAGGCCCGGTCGAGGTCGGCCAGGGCCCGCGGGTAGTCGCGCCGCGCCGCCGCGGCCGCGCCGCGGCGGGCGTAGGCGGCGCCGTCCTCGAGCGGCGGCGCGTCCCGGCCCGCGCTGCCGGCGGCCTCGGCCTTGTCGACCGCGTTCAGCGTGAACACCGGCCCGCCGTTGTAGGTGAAATAGATCTTGCGCTGGGCCTTGGCCACGTAGAGGTGGTGCGACAGAAAGAAGTCCACGCCGATCAGCATGTCGACGTCCCTCATGTCGAAGTCGGCCACCATCAAGCGGCTGTTGGTGATGCGCTCGCCGCCCACCTCGAAACTGTCGACCGGGGCCACCCAGGCCTTGACGCGGCCGCGGCCGGCACCGGTCACGTGGCCGGCGGGCTTCATCGTGTCTTCGGCGATGCCTGCGCGCTTGGCCGCCGACAGCGACACCACCGAGGTCGCACCGGTGTCGAACAGCACCTTGATGGTCTTGCCGTTCAGCGTGGCCGTGCTCTTGATGGCCGGGAGCTTGTCGCGTTGCTCCCGCTGCAGGGTGGCGACGGACACCGGCGTTTCGCCGGCCCAGTAGGCCAGGTTCGTCTCGCCGCAGTCGCCGTTGGGCAGCATCAGCCGGACGACGCCGTGGGCCAAGTCGTACTCGGTGTCGGTGTAGCTCAGCAGGTTGCGGCCCAGCAGGCCGCGTGCGCCGCCGCCCGGCTCGTTGCCACCGACGACGAAGTCGATGTCGTTCAGCTCGCCGCGGACCAACTGCAGCCGCTTGACCGTGGTCTGCTGGGCTTCCATCTCGCCGGTGATGCCGTCGACCCGCATGCCGAAGGGCAGGTAGCTCAGCTTGAGTTGCAGCTCGGTGGCCAGCGCGTCGGTGAGCGTGCTGTAGAACGCGCCGCTGTCGACCAGCAGCTTCACGTCCTGGCCGTTGATGCCCACGGTGGTGATGGGCCGCGTGTCGACCATGGTCACCGGCATTTCCAGCGACTGCAGCTTGCAGGCCGCCCTGGCAGGCGCCGCCGGCAGCGCGCTGCACAGGCCCAGCGCCAACACGGCGGGAACCGCGGACACCCAGGTGCCCGGGGAACTTGACATGGCTTCTTCTCCCTGCGACTTCGTCGCTTGCCGGGCCGCGGCAGCGGCCATCAGGATCCCGTCAAGCTTGATGGGTGGATTCTGCCTAGCATCCAGGCCCAGGCATGCAGCGACGCCCAACCCGCGCCAACCGGGCCGGGGCCCGGCGCGCCGGGCGGCTGAGGCACTCAACTCACAGGAGCATGGATTTGAAACGACTGACCAAGGCCGCGGCCTTCACGCTGGCCGGCATGGCCTGGGCCGCCGCCGCCACGGCGGGCGACGGCGCGCCGCACCAGCGCACCGCCTTCGACAACGGCAGCGCCGGCTGGCTTTACCAGCGCGAGGTGCCCGGCATCATGTGGGTGGACGACAGCGTGGGCAACCAGGCGCCGGCGATCCACCACACCCAGAGCTTCGCCCAGGGCTCGATGATGTTCCAGCACCGCGACCGCTGGCTGCAGCCGCTGCGCTCGGGGCTGCCGGTGAAGTTCAAGCTGGACACGAACGCGCTGACGGTGAACTACCTGGGCAGCCCCACCGCCCGCGAACTGGTGCTCGAGCTGCGCGACTATGACAAGCCGCCCAAGGGCCACCCCTATACCTCGGTGTGGACCATCATCGGCTCGCTGGACGCCGTCAATCTGCCGGGTTGGCGAACCTGGTCGGTGACGATCGCCGACCCGACCTCGACCACGCTGCCTGCGGGTTGGGGCGGCTACGGTGCCGAGAACAAGCTGGGCGAGCCCCGGCTGCCGCGTGGCCGCACCTTCGCCGACGTGCTGGCCGGCGTCGACGAGATCGCGATCACGACCTTCCAGCCCGGCTACGCCTACGGCAGCGACCACGACTTCGACGTGGTCTACGACAACATCGAAGTCCGCGTGCTGGGGCAGTGACGGCCTGAGCGGGCGGCACAGCAATGGGTTAGCCTGGGGCCCTGATGCCCCAGGACCCGAAGCTGTTGCGCCGCCTGCTGCGCGCCAAGGACCGCATGGACGCCGCCTCGCACGAGGACTGGCCCGTCCAGCGGCTGGCCGAGGTGAGCGGTGTGTCCGAGGCGCATTTCGCCCGCTCCTTCAAACAGGCCTTCGGCCTGCCGCCGCACCGCTACCTGCTGACCCGGCGCATCGAGCGGGCGACCGCGCTGCTGCGCGACACCGACCAGCCCATCACCGACATCGCGTTCCAGACGGGCTGGGCCAGTCTCGGCAGCTTCGGCCGCACCTTCCGCGACATCACCGGTGAGCACCCGGGGGCGTTTCGTGTCCGCACCCAGGGCACGGCGCACGAGTTGGCGCGCGTGCCGGTCTGCGTGCTGAATGCGGCGCAGCGCCCCGGCCTCACCGAAGCAGTTTCGGAGAAGCGCCGCCGCGAGGCCGACGATATAAACGGGCCCACGCCACAGGAGGCCCCATGAACCAAGGTATCGATGTCGCCGGGCTCTATGTCCGGGACCAGGATGAAGCGCTCGCGTTCTACGTCGAGCAACTCGGCTTTCGCGTCCACACGGACGTGCGCAACGGCCCCTACCGCTGGCTCACCGTCCAGCACCCGGAGCAACCGGCGTTCCAGTTGGGGCTGTTCCGGCCCGGGCCGCCGGTGCACGACGCCGCCACGGCGCAGACGCTGGACGAGGCCGTGGCCAAGGGCGCGATGCCGCCACTGGTGCTGCGCGTGGACGACTGCCGCGCCGCCTACGCGCAGCTGCGTGCCCGCGGCGTCGAGTTCACGCAGGAGCCGGTGGAGCGCTACGGCACGGTGGACGCGGGCTTTCGCGATCCGTCGGGCAACGGCTGGAAGATGATCGAGGCACGCCGTTGAGGCGCACACGAGGCCGAAGACGATGAACAAGAAACCATCGACCGCGGGCCCATCCGCCAGCGAGCTGATCGACGAACGCATCGCCGCGCTGGGTGGCTGGCGGGGCGCCCTGCTCGCGCGCCTGCGCCAGCTGATCCACGAGGCCGACCCCGGCGTCACCGAGGAGTGGAAGTGGGCCAACCCCGTCTGGTCGCACGACGGGCTGCTCTGCACCGGCGAGGCCTACAAGAAGGCGGTGAAGATGACCTTCGCCAAGGGCGCGTCGCTGCCCGATCCGGCGGGCCTGTTCAACAGCAGCCTGGACGGCAACGTCCGCCGCGCCATCGACTTCGCCGAAGGCGCCGCGGTCGACGAGAAGGCGCTCAAGGCGCTGATCCGCGCCGCCGTGGCCTTCAATCGCAAGCCGTAGTCAGAGCATCCGGCCGGGCACCACCCAGGCGTCGAACTCGTCGGCGGTGAGGCCGCCCATGGCCAGCGCCGCCTCGCGCAAGGCCAGGCCGTGTTGGTCGGCGTGGCGGGCGATCTTCGCTGCGCGCTCGTAGCCGATGTGGGGCACCAGGGCCGTCACCAGCATCAGCGAGCGGCCGGTCAGCTCGGCCAGCCGCGCCGGGTCCGCCACGATGCCGGCCACGCAGTGCGTGGCGAAGCTCGCCATCGCATCGGCCAGCAGGCGCAGGCTGTCCAGCACGTTGAGCGCGATCAGCGGCTTGTAGACGTTGAGTTCGAACTGGCCCTGGCTGGCGGCGATGCCGATCGCCACGTCGTGGCCCATCACCTGGGCGCAGACCATGGTCAGCGCCTCGACCTGGGTCGGGTTGACCTTGCCCGGCATGATCGAGCTGCCCGGCTCGTTGGCCGGCAGGCGCAGCTCGCCCAGGCCCGCACGCGGCCCGCTGCCCATCAGCCGGATGTCGTTGGCGATCTTGGTCAGCGCGATGGCGAGCTGGCGCAGCGCCGCGTGCAGGCCGACCAGCGCCTCGTGGCCGGCCATGGCGGCGAAGCGGTTGGGCGCCACGACGAAGGGCTCGCCCAGCCGCGCCGCCAGCGCCGCCGCCACGCGCTGGCCGAATTCGGGGTGGGTGTTCAGGCCCGTGCCGACGGCGGTGCCGCCGATGGCCAGCGCGTGGACCGCCGGCAGCGCCGCGGCGATGGCGGCCTCGGCCAGCGCGAGCTGGGCGTCGTGGCCGCCGAACTCCTGGCCCAGCGTGACGGGCGTGGCGTCCTGCAGGTGGGTGCGGCCGATCTTGATCGTGTGCTCACCGGCACGGGCCTGGGCCTGCAAGGCGCCGCGCAGTGTGTGCAGCGCCGACTGCAGCGGCCGCACGTGGCGCACCGCCGCGACGTGCATCGCGGTCGGGAATACGTCGTTCGACGACTGGCCCAGGTTGACATGGTCGTTCGGGTGCACCGCCTGCCCCAGGGCCTGCGCCGCCAGATGCGCCACCACCTCGTTGACGTTCATGTTGCTCTGCGTGCCCGAGCCGGTTTGCCAGACCGAGAGCGGGAACTGCGCGTCGAACTCGCCCGCGGCGACGCGTGCGGCCGCCGCGGTGATCGCCGCGGCGCGTGGCGCGTCCAGCAGGCCCAGCGCGCCGTTGACCTGGGCTGCGGCGCGCTTGATCTCGGCCATTGCATGGACCAGGGGCAAGGGCATGCGCTGCTCGCCGATGGCGAAGAAGTGCAGGCTGCGCGCGGTCTGCGCGCCCCACAGCGCGTCGGCGGGGACTTCGATGTCGCCGAAGCTGTCGTGCTCGGTGCGGGTGACACCCATGGCGGGCCTCCGAAAGGCGAGGGTCACGCGGAACGGGCGACGCTGTGCTCGGGTGGCGTCTCCGCACTGCCGGCGGCAGCCGCGGGCACGGGCGCCGTGCTGCGGCGCCGCGCCCCGCCGATCATCTCGCCGAGCCATTGCACGAGCAAGGCACTGTAGGCCGATTGCGCGGCATCCTGGGTCAAGCCGTGGTCCGCGCCGTCGAGCCGACGGTAGGTCAGCGACTTGGCGTCCTTGCAGGCACGCTGGTAGCTGGCCAGCACGGCGGCGGGCACGATGTCGTCGTGCTCGGACTCGACCAGCAGCACGTCGCCCCGGTAGTCGCGGCAGGCGCGCAGGGCCTGGTTGTCGTCCACGTCGACGGGCTGGCTGCGGTAGGCCTGCAGGCTCTGGGTCTGTTGCAGCAGCGACTTGGCGTCGTTCCAGTTCGCGTCGCGGTACAGCGCCGGCGCACGCAGGCTGAGCCAACGCACCGGCCGCAGCGAGGTCAGGATCGCCGCCAGGTAGGCGCCGTAGCTGCTGCCCACGACGGCGATCGCCGACGGGTCGACATCGCGCCGCGCGACCAGCTGGTCGTAGGCGGTCACCACGTCCTCCAGGTTCATGGCCCGCGACACGGTCTTGAACTGCGGCAGCGTGTCGGCATGGCCGCGCAGGTCGAAGGTCAGGCAGATGCAGCCCAGCATCGCGATCTCGTGCGAGCGGGCCAAGTATTGCGCCTGGCTGCCGCCCCAGCCGTGCACGAAGAGCACGCCGGGGATCAGCGTGCCGGGCAACACGAAGGTGCCCCAGACGAAGCCGCTGTCGACCGGGATCAGCACCTTTTCTTCATGCACTGCCATAGGTGTCCACCACGGCGTACTTGAGCAGGCGGCCGCGGCGCGCGTCGGTGCCGTCGTAGCCGACCAGTGCGTCGGGGGGGGCCACGGCCGCATCGCCGTAGACCTCGTGCGACGAGGCGTTGACCACGGTCACCTCCGGGTGGTCGGCGAACACCCGAAGCGCGGCCACTTCGGCCGGGCTGGCTCCACCGATGCGCCACGACTGCTCGAGCACGCCGGACAGCCATTGGCCCGTCTCGTCGGTGCCCTGCGCCACGTCGTAGTTGCTGCGCGAGGTGAACATGCCGCTGTAGTTGCGCAGGGCGGCGTCGTGGTAGCACAGCGCCTGCGTCACGGCGATGCGCTGCGCGTCGTCCAGCGGCTGGGCCAGCAGCTCGCGGAAGCCGCCGCGGACCACCCTCAGCGACGAGCCGCCATAGACCTCGTCGCCCCGAGCGTCGCGGGTCAGGTGCTGCTCGCCATGGTAGGACGCGACCAGGTCGCCCACACGCACCTGGCCGACGCTCAGGGTGCGCACCGCGCCAAGATTCTGCTCCAGCACCAGCCCTTCGGTGGCCAGCACGGCGGGGTCGAGCGCGGCCAGATGCCGCTTCAGCTCGGCACCGTCGTTCACCACATGCTGCCCGCGGCCGGCAATGCCCGAGGTGGCCTTCAGGCGCACCGGGCCGCGGGCCAGCAAGCGCTCGCCCGCGGCCAGGGCGCAGCCGGGCGAAAACGCAGAGAAGCCCGGCAGGACCACGCCCTCGACGTCATGCGCGAACCGGGTCGACCAGCCCTCGGGCGCGGGCGCGGTGGCGTGGGTCAGGCCGTGGGTGATGACCTTGGTGGCCACGAAGGGGTGGGGCACCACGCCGCCGAACAAGTCTTCGGGCCCGTGGATGCCCAGTTGCCGCGCCAGGGCCAGGCCGCACAGCGTGTCGTCGGGCACGAGGTAGAGGCGGCCGTCCGGCAGGTCGGCCGGGCCGTGGTCGCCGGCGAATTCCAGGCCCAGCAGGGTCGACAGGCTGCGGGTCAGCGCGACCTTGCTCTCCAGGTCCTGCGTCCAACCACCAGCGGGCACCGCCCTGCAACGCAGGAAGGCGGCGCGGCGCTGGCCGGTGGCGAATGGGGACAGGCCCGAGGACAGGGCCGACCAGGTCGGCCGGTTGCGCAGCGGGGCGCTCATTTGGGCGGTGTTCATGGCGTTCCTCGTCCGTCCGGTTGGCGATGACGGAAGTCTCGGCAATGCCATGGCCCCGGCGGTGCAGTCCATCGCCCCGGGCCGGTGTAGGAATTCGTCCCGTCCGCGGCCAGCGGCCGCCGGCGCGAGTCCTGGGCAGTCCAAAAGAAAAAGGGCGGAAGATCGCTCTTCCGCCCTTGTTCTCGGGTGGCGCTGGGCGCCACCGTGAGGGTGCTTCGCCGTGGCTCAGCGCTGGGCCAGGTTGGTCGCAGCCGGCACGCGGGTGCTGGGCTTGGCGGCCAGGAAGGCCTCGGTGTCGAACGGGTTCATCTCGCCGTTGGCACGTGCGCTCAGCATCTCGGCACGCACTTGCTCGCGGCTCAGGCTGTCGGCCGAGGCCAGGTTGGTCTTGGCCGAACCGGCGAACAGCGCCACGATGGCCGAGCCCGCGCCCTGGTTCTGGGCGAAGTAGTAGCCCTCGGGGTTGAAGCTGGAGATGCCCTTGGCGTCGCGTTGGGCCAGGTACTGCGCTTGCACCGCTTCGCGGGTCAGGCCGTTGGCCGATTGCGCGGCGGGCAGGCGCTGGTAGGTTTCGGTGTCGAACACATTGCGTTCGGCGGTCTGGGCGAAAGCGCCACCGGCGATCGACAGGGCGAGGGCGGCAACGGCGATGTGGGCTTGCTTGGTGAACATGGTGGTCATCCTTTGGCGTGAATCGTTGAAGACTGTTTCCGGGCACGGCGGTTGGCCTGCTGGCCGCCCGTCTGTCCTTGCCTCGGTGAGTCGTCGTTTGGGTTGCGGCTCATCGATGGGATGAACTGTAGGGATTCATGTTCCGGGAATAAACGGCGCTGGCGTCGTTTGTCTGTTTGCGATTTGGCAATGATTCAGGGCGGTGCCCGCGGCCCGTCCCGGTCCCACATTCGTATGCTCGGCGCAGGCTCGACACACACCCGCGCACGGACGCCAAGCGACATGAACCGATCTCTCCTTCCGGCCGCTGCCGGGCGCCCCTTTGGCGGGTTGGTGGCCGTGGCCTGCATGGGGTCGACGGCCTGGGCGCAGACACCACCGGGCGCCCCCGCCGACCCGGTGGCCGTGCTGGTCGGCCAGCTCGGAGCCTCGGCCGGTACAAGGCCGAGCCATCAAGGGCCTCACCAATTCGGCGACCGCCGTCAGGGCACCGCGCGCAACCGCCAGGCGCTGGACTGGATCGAGGCCCAGCTGCAGTCCTACGGCTGCACGAACACCGAGCGCCTGCAGTACCAGTTCACCGAGCCGGTCAAGCGCACGCCCGCAGCGCCGCTGCCGGCGCGCGCGGGCGGCCCGGCAGGGCAGGGCGGCAGCACGCTGTTCGGCCGGCGCGGCCCCACGGGGGTCAACACCGACCCGATGGCCCAACCCGACGAGCGCCTGCGTGCGCTGAACGCCGAGCCGACGCCGGAAGGCACGTCGCTGCGCGAGAACGTCTGGTGCACCAAGGTCGGCAGCACCCACCCCGAGGAGATGTACATCATCGGCGCCCACATGGACGGCATCGGCTGGGGCGAGGCGGCCAACGACGATGGCTCCGGCACGGCCCTGGTGATGGAGCTGGCGCGCATCTTCAGCCAGCCCGGCGTGCAGACCGAGCGCTCGATCCGCTTCGTGCTGTGGAACAACGAAGAGACGGGCTTGCAGGGCGCGAGCGCCTACGTGGCGCAGCGCAAGGCCTGCAGGGCATCGAGTCGCCCAAGGGCTCGGGCCGATACCCCGAGCCGAAGTGGCTGGGCATGGTCCAGCACGACATGATGATGTACGACCACGGCATGCCGGTACTCCGCAAGGACGCCAACGGCCAGCCGGTGCTCGACGCCAAGGGCCAGCCGCTGGTCGCGCCGCCACCCGAGCAGCGTGCCGAGGCCGACGTCAACATCGAGTACCAGGCCACGTCCAAGCACGCCGACGCGGCCGCGAAGCTGGCCTGGGCCTTCCGCGCGGCCAACGACCGGTACGCGACGCACTACCCGGCGGCCGTCGGCTTCCACATGACGAACACCGACTCGACGCCGTTCATGGACGAAGTGCCGTCCATCTCGCTGCGCGAGAACGAGCGCGGCATGCAGATCGGCGCCGGCTGGAACCCGCACTGGCACCAGCCGACCGACCTGTACGCGTCGTATTCGGACAAGGACTTCCTGCTGGGCCTCAACGCGGCACAGACCACCTTGGCCGCGATCGCACAGCTGGCCGGGGTGCGGCTACAGCGCTGAGCGGGGTGAATGCGCCGCGCGATGCCGGCGCCGTGATGAGTCTTGAGCCTTGGGGGTTCCCGCGGCCCGGTCTCGCCGATACGCTTCGCGCCTTGACTTGCCCCGGGGTTGCCACATGCGTATCCGTGCCGTGCCTTCATCGATGGTCGCCGTGGCGATGGTCGTGGTCGTCATGTCTTCTTCCCAGGCTGCCACCGGCCTGCAGTTGACGCCCAAGGAAACGCTGGGCCGCCAGCTCTTCCTCGACAAGAACCTGTCCGAACCCAAGGGCCAGGCCTGCGCCAGTTGCCACGCCGCGGACCACGCTTTCAGCGACCCGCGGGGCGGCGCCACGTCGGAGGGTGTGATCCCCGGCCTGTTCGGCCCGCGCAATGCGCCGAGCGCGATGTACAACGTCCTGACGCCGCCGCTGCTGCCCGGGGGTGACGGCGGCAAGAAGGGCTTCTCCGGCGGCTTTTTCCGCGACGGCCGCGTCGACTTCATCGAAGACCAGGCCAAGCAGCCCTTCCTCAACCCGATCGAAATGGCCAACCCCGACGCCGCCACCGTGGTGGCCAAGGTCAAGGTCGCCAAGTACGCCGCCGACTTCGTTGCCGTCTACGGCAGCGCCATCTTCGACGACAACGATGCGGCCTACAACGCCATCGCGGATGCGCTCGGTGCCTACCAGCGCGGCAAGACCTTCCAGCCTTTCAGCTCGAAGTTCGACGCCTACCAGCGCGGCGAGGCCACGCTGACCGATGCCGAGATGCGCGGCCTGGTGGCGTTCACCGCGGCCGACAAGGGCAACTGCGCCGCCTGCCACTCGCCGACCTCGGTAGAGAAGGGCGGG
>JBGAGZ010000069.1:0-27776 GCA_044226465.1 Burkholderiaceae bacterium
ACTCCGGCTGGAGCTTCGGTGGGGGCTATCATGGGCACGTTCCTCTCAATTGAGAGAAATCATCCCATTATCGATACTCTTCGTCAATATGTGAGAGAAAATCTCTCACTTGAGAATCAACGCTGCACCCAGCTGTTCAGCGTCGCCCGGTGCTGGGCGGCCGCCGCGCGGGTCATGCACAGGCCGGACAGGAGCACCCAGCCGCCCTCGACGCGTGGTGCCAGGGTGATCACGTCGAAGTACAGCCGGCCTTCAGGTTCGAGCTTGCGAGTGAAGTCGATCTGGCAGGCGGTCTGCGCGCCGTCTGCGGTGGGCGTGGCCAGCGCCCGGCAACGGGCCCCGGTGATGGCCAGGTCGTACGGGTGGGTGCCGGGGTCCACCACGGCCCGTGCTGCTTCGTAGGCCGCCTGGATGGACGGCAGGTCCGGCTCGGCGGCGCGAGCCTGCACCACGCCCCAGGGGCCGACGCCGGCCAGCAGCGCCGCGGCCAGGCGCAGGCTCGTGTTCACTTGGTGGCCCGCACCCGGATGCGGGCCATCATGCCTTCGTCGCTGTGCTCGCCGATGTGGCAGTGGTAGGCGAAATCGCCGGCCACGGTGAACGGGATCTCGAGCTGCATCGGGTGCGCCACGCACTTGCCGGCGCGCCAGTCGTCCACCGACTCGCAATCGCCGTCGGCGTGGGGGATGGGCACGTTGTCGTGCAGCACACCACCGGCGCGCTCGACCACGCGGCCCTTGCCCACCACGTCGCGCGTCAGCAGCCGGAACTTGGTCTGGTGGACGTGGAAGTTGTGGTCTTCCGCAGCGATGTTGACGATTTCCCAGCGCTCGGTGGTGGGCGTGTTGCCAGCGCCGAGCGGCACGCAGACGGTGGGGCGTTCGGCGTCGAACGGGGCGATCTCGAGGAAGGTGCCGGGCACTGGCTGGCCGTTCTCGTCCAGCTCTTCGTAGCCCAGGCCGAAGGCCACCGAGCCACCCGGTGTGAAGCCCATGAAGATGCGGCGCTTGTGGCCTGCGGCCAGAGGCGTGCAATCGGCCTCGGCCTTGTACATGGCGTTCGAGGCCATCAGCTCGCCGGACACGCGCAGCGGGTTGTTCCACTCGGCCTGGGCATTGGCGGCCACCGACAACACCTGCGGTGCGTTGGCGGCGGCCGTGCCGCGGAAGCTGACCTGAGCCAGGTCGACAGAGGGCCAGCTGTCGCCGGCCGGGCCGGTCTGCACGCCCGAGGTGTAGAGCGTGGCGGTGGCGTTGTCGCTGGCGGCCGAGAGGCGGCCGCTGGCGTCCCGATGGGCCACCCACAGCTCGACGCGCGAGCTGGGCATCATGCGGATGCGGGTTGCGCAGATCGCCTTGTGGGCCAGTTGCCCGGGCACGTCGGCCGGGCAGGCCACCGCCTGGACCTTGGTGCCCATGGCGCCGCGCAACTCACCCAGCGTGGCCTTGTCGGCCGGCAGTACCGCCACGCCGTCCACCGACAGCACCTGCATCAGCGTGTCCTGGCCGGTCGTGTCGTCGCGCAAGCCAAGGTCGTAGGTGACGGTGGCCGAGCCGGTGGTGATGCGCCAGATCTCGCCGTTGCCCTGGTGCACGGGGATGTGCGGGAAGACCTGGCCGTTGACGCTGAAGTACCAGCGCCCGCCGCCGGTGGGCCGGCCATGGATGCCGGCGCACGAGCCTTGGCGCGCCTCTTCGTTGTCGGTCGGCTTGATCTTGCAGAACTCGGGGTAGGCCTCGGTGACCATCGTGCCGCTCTTGAGCACCTGGGTGTCCTTGAGCAGCAGGTGGCGCACCGGCAGGGTCTTGAGGAAAGCGCTGCAGTCGGCGTCCTTGCACAGATAGTCCGACGGGTCGCCGATGGTGATCACGCCGGACAGGCCCGAGTTGAGCTGGTTCAGCGTCAGGCCATGGATGTGGCCATGCAGCCAGAACAGGCCGGCCGGATGGCTCTTGGGGATCTTGATCTCGTACTCGGTGAAACCCATGCGCACGTCGCCGTGCACCACGTCGTCGTTGCCCGGCGGCGGGTTGTCCGGGTTCAGCGTCATCACGAAGACGTTGTCACCGTAGGTCGGGTTGTTCTTGGTCGGGAAGCGCGGCGAGACGATCAGCCCGTGGGTGTGCAGGTTGGTCGGGTTGGAGCTCAGGTAATGATGCCCCGGCTCATGGGCATGCTCGGAATCGAGCACCAGCGGCAGCTTGTTGACCAGCCGCATCTTCAGCGTGTCACCCGGTTGCAGTTGCAGCCGCGTGCCGCCGTACAGGTTGGTGCCCGGCGGCTTGGCGGGGCAGCTGTCGCTACCGTCGGCCGGACGCGGGCAGATGTCGTACACCCAGCCATCCGGCTTGAGCGGTGTAAGCGTCGTGAGCTTCTCACCGCGGGCGATGACCAGCACGTCGAGCACGCCCCCCTGGCTCTTGAGCACGGGCAACTCGTCCAAGGAGGCTGCCCCGGCAGGCGCGGCCACCGCCGCCCACAAGGCCGCAGACAGGGTTGCCGACAGGGCGTGAAAGTTCAGGGGGCGCAACCAGGTCTTCATGGGCGTGGTGCCGCTTCCGGCTTCGTGGGCGGGGAGAAAACGGATTCCAGCATGGGCGTCGCGTACTGGCTACTACCCAAGCTGGGGGGGGAACGTGTTGCACAAAATGTTGAGCCGATCAAGGAACGGGTAGACCGATCATCACTTCGCGAAACTCGTGGCTTGAAGGCGGCGTCAACATTGAGCGGGCCGCCTCTCGACGCGAGCGGCATGTTCAACCTTCTGGAGAAGACGATGATCTACAACTTTCAACTCGGCGGCGCCCTGCGTTCGGCAGCCGCGCTGACCGCCATGATCGGTGCCACGTGGACGGCCGGCGCCGCCACTGGCGACGCAGTGACTCCGCCCGCGGGCAAGGCGCGAGCGCCGCTCAGCGTGACCGCGCCACTCAAGCTGCAAAAGACCTGGATCGACAGCGGCACGGCGGGGGGGCGTGTATTGGCGCCGTTCGTCAATACGCCGGTGGGCACACCGCTGACGGTCACCTGCACCGTAGCGGCCGGCTGCACCGTGGGGGCGACGCTCGAACTGCAGATCAGCCAGGTTGGGGTCAACTCGCCCGCGCTGTGCTTCTATGTCGACGATGCCCTGGTCAGTTGCCCCTATGCCGACAGGCTGTCAGCGACGAGCGGCTTCAAGCTGCTGAGCCATCAGGGCGTGGCGCCCGTGGGCGTGGGCGACCACAAGCTGGAAATGCGCGCGTATACCGAGGTCACCGCCAACGCGTACCACTACCAGGCCGAGTACCGCTTGTACAAGTAGCGTCCGGGCGGCGGCCGCAGGACAGGCGGCTGGGTCATCCTGGCCCATTCACGATGTGCACGACGGGGGCCGCTGCCGATGAGGCCGTCGGCTTTGTCGCTGCGGCCGGCCTCAAGATCGCTCCCACCCAATCAGGCCGGCGAAATCCGATCTTCGCCAGCCGGCGCAAGCCTTCGCTGGCTTGGGCTGTGTCGCCCAGGCGCGCTGCGGCGCCCGTCCACAGTGCGAGCGACTCGGGGTGACCGGCGGCGGCGGCCCCGCGCACGCGGTCCGACGCCACTGCCCACCGCGCGCGAGCGCTGTCGTCGTCGTGCTGCCGGGCCAGCGCATCGCCCAAGGCCAGCGCGGCGCAGGCCACCAGGGCGCTCTGTTCCGTGTCGACCCGCAGCCCGCCGGCCTCGTCTCGGCTCACCTGGGCCAGGTAGCCGGCGAGGGCGCTCGTCTTGTCGGGCCCCTCGTCGCCCAGGGCGGCGCGCAGGCGCAGCACCATGCCGGTCTGGGTGGTGCGCCAGCCCGGCCGGGCATCGCTGGTCTTGAGCAACTGCGACACGGCAGCTTCGGCCTTGGCCAGCTCGGCCTGGGCCGGTGACCGCTGGCCGGCGGCCAGCCAGGCCTCGCCCAGGCCCAGGTGGGCCACGTTGGCCTGGGCCTGCCAGTCGCGGTTGGCGGGGTCGACCAAGAGCAGCGCGTCGAAGCGAGCGGCCGACGACCGCGCGGCGGCCAGGGCCCCCTCGGTGTCGCCCATGGCCAAGGCCAGGCGGCTGATCTCGTATTCCGCGTTGGCCATCAGCCGCTGCGCGTGGCGGTCGCTGTCGGACTTCGGCAGCGCGCCCAGGTCGGACAGCTTCTCGCGCTGGCTCGCCAGTGCGCCACCCAGGTCCCCCTGGTATTCCTTGGCCTTGGCCATCCAGCCCCGCGCGTTGACCAGGTCGTAGGCCATTCCCGGCCTGTAGGCCAGGTTGGCTGCGAAGACCTTGCGCGCCTCGTCGAAGGCGCGCAGGGCTGGCTCGTGCTGCGAGCGCTCGAGCTGCAGCACGCCAAGGGCCAGCAGGGCGTCCGCACGCTCCAACTGCCAGTCGACCTTCTGCGGCTCCAGCTGGACCAGCCGTTCGGCAAGGGCCAGGTAGGCCTGGAAGGCGGGCTCGGCGGCATCGGCACGCCCGCGCCGGCGCGCCACGTAGCCGACCCAGTACTGGCTCTGGGCGTGGTCGAACACGCGCCGGGCATTGCCCGGGTCGCGCTCCAGCAACTCGCCGGTGCTCTCGGCCGCGCGCTGGAACAGCCGGGCCGCCTCGTCGAGGTCACCGCGCTCGTCGGCGATCTCGCCGATCATGTGGAGCGCACGGGCCCGGCGACCCAGGGAATCGGCATCCAGGCGTGACGGGTCCTGCGCGGCGTAGTAGTCCAGCGCCTTCTCGCCCACGGCGCTCAGGGCGTCGAGCCGGCCCACGGGCTGCAGCTTGCCGCGCAGGTCGCCGATCATGAACTCGATGAGGCCTTCGGCCTGCGCCTGTTGGCGCCGGGCCTCGTTCGCCTCGCGCCAGGCGATGCCCAGGCCAGCGCCGAGTGCCAGGACCACGGCAGCCGAGGCCGCCACGCCGGCGCGGTGGCGCCGCGCGAACTTGGCCAGCACGTAGGTGGCCGAATCGCGGCGGGCCGCGATCGGCTCGTCCTGCAGGTGGCGGCGCAGGTCGTCGGCGAAGGCCTCGGCATTGGGGTAGCGCTCGGCCGGCGACTTCTTCAGCGCGCGGGCCACGATGGTGTCGAGATCGCCGCGCAGCGCCCTGGCGCGGCGGGCGGCATCGGCGCCGCCCTGGCGCAGCACGGCGTCGGACAAGCGCCGCGGGTGGATCTCGAGCGTGGCCCGCATCTGGTCCAGCGGCGTGCCGGTGGATGCCGGGGTGGGGTGGACGCCGCCGAGCAGCACGTACAGCAGCACCCCGAGCGCATAGACGTCGGTGGCGGTGGTGACCTCGCCGTCCTGCAACTGTTCGGGTGCGGCGTACTGCAGCGTGAAGGCTCGGCCGGCACGCCGCGTGAGCTCGGTGGCGCCCGGCCCGGCCTCGACCTCGTCGCGCATCAGCTTGGCGATGCCGAAGTCCAGCAGCTTCACCTCGCCGCCGCCCGTGACGAGGATGTTGCTGGGCTTGATGTCGCGGTGCAGGATCAGCCGGTGGTGGGCGTGGGCAATGGCCCCCAGCACGTCCATGAACAGGGCCAGACGCTGGGGCAGGTCCAGCCCGCGGTGGTCGCAATGCTGGTCGATCGGTTCGCCGTCGACGTATTCCAGCACCAGGTACGGCTGCGACGTGGAAGCGGTGCCCGTGCCGGGCAGCACGCCGGCGTCGAGCAGGCGGGCGATGTGGGGGTGGGCGAGCCGGGCCAGGATGCGGCCCTCTCGGGCGAAGCGTTCGGCATCGGCCCGCGGCACCAGGCCGGCATGCAGGAACTTGATCGCCACTTGCCCTTCGAAGCGGCCATCGGTGCGTCTGGCCAGCCAAACGCTGCCCATGCCGCCCTGGCCCAGTTCGCGCTCGATGGTGTAGGCACCCACCTGTGCACCACCCAGCGCGCCGGGGCGAGGCAGGGCGGGCTGGTCCAGAAAGGCGTTGCGGTCGAGCGCGTCGAGCCGGCCGAGCAAGGCGGCCAGTTCGGCGGCGGTCGCGGGGTCGGCGGCCTGCCACTCGGCGAGCCTCGTGGCGCGGGCTTCGGCCGGCAGGTCCAGCAGTTCGTCCAGGTGAGGGCTCAGCTGTTGCCAGCGGGCCTTGTCCATCGGGCCGAGGGGGTGGTCGGTTGCCGCCATGCGAGCGCTATTTCAAGGCCAGCGACAGGAACAGTCGCGCCTTCTGCCAATCGCGCTGCACCGTGCGCTCGGTGACGCCGAGGCATTCGGCGATCTCCGTCTCGGACAAACCGCCGAAGTAGCGCATCTGCACCACCTGCGCCAGGCGCGGGTCGGCCGCGCCCAGTTCGTCCAGGGCTTCGTGTACCTGCAGCACCTCGTCCTCGTGGCGGGCCACCGAATCGCCGATCTCGGTGTTGAGCGTGACCATGCAGGCACCGCCCCCACGCCGGTCCGCCTGACGAGCGCGCAGCAGGTCCACCACGATGGTGCGCATGACCTGCGAGGCATAGGCCAGAAAGTGACGGCGGTCGGCGAACTCGGGGCCATCGGTGCGGATCAGGCGCAGGTAGGACTCGTGCACCAGCGAGGTGGTGTCCAGCAGCGTCATCTCGCCGGAGCGGCGCAGCCGGCTGCGGGCAAGGCGCTGCAGGTCGGCGTAGAGCAGCGCCACCACCTGGTCGGCGGCCTGGCGGCTGCCACTGGCGGCGTCGTGGAGCAGGGTCGTGATGTCTTCGGTCATGAAGGGCGTGTGGGCGCACGCGGCGGTGCCAACGGGCGACTCTATCTGCGCCGTTTGGCAGCGGCAACGCCGGGGCCGGGCGTGGCTACGAAGTTTTTTTCGAGACCGGTGTCGGGTTTTGCCGTGCCAATGCGTTCTAACAAGCAGGCGTGGAGGGGTCGCCACGCAGAGACGCACCGGGCCCACCCGGTCGACATCACGCAACGGTGCTCAGGGAGTGAGCATGGGGCCGGCCAGCGGCGCTGGCCGGCCCTGCTCTTGTTCGCTCGCCGACTGCGCCGCGCTACTGCGCGCGCATGCTGGCCTGCAAGCGGTCCAGCTTGGCGGCGTATAGGTCGTGCTCGCCGCGGTTGGTGCTGTTGGCCATGGCCTCGTTCAGGTGGCGGCGCGCGGCCTTCAGGTCGCCCAGTCCGGCGTCGGCCAGCGCCAGCCAGAAGTGCACCTCGTGGTAGTCGGGGTCGCGGGACAACTCGCGCTGCAGCAACGCGCGGCCGGCCTCGAAATCGCCACGCTGCACAGCCGCCTTGCCCAGCTCGAAAAAGTAGAACGGCGGCTGTGCCTCGAGCCGGGCCAGCTCTTGCTTGACCTGTTGTGCCTCGGCTTCGCGCCCTTGGCTGAACAGCACGGACGAAAGGTCCGCCAGGGCCTGGGTGTTGCGTGGCTCGGCACGCAACACCTGGCGGAAGGCGGTCTCGGCCGCATCCAGCAAGCCGCGGCGGTGGTAGATCACTCCGAGCGTGATCTGCGCGCTGGAAAAGCCGGGGTCCTGGCCGATCGCTGCTTTGGCCGATGCATAGGCCTGGTTGAGGTCGCCCTGGGCCAGCGCCTCGGCCGCGCGGTTGTTGAAGAACATTGCCAGGATTCGGGCCTCGCTGATCACGCTGACACGCCGGCCGCGCAGGTCTTGCGGCGGCAGGAAATCGATCGTCATCGAGATGTCGTTGCCGATGCCGCCCGAGCGGTCCAGCATGCGGTGGCCAAGCACCAGGTTGACGTGGCCGGCGGCCAGCAGAAGCGATTGGCCGCGCGTCCAGCTATCCTCGACGTCCACACTCTGGAAGGTCACCGGCAGGTCGAGGTGCCGGGCCAGCGCGGCGGTCATGATCACCAGCGACAAGCAGTTGCCCGAGCGCACCGCGAAGGCCTCGCTGGCGGTGCGGGTGGTGGCCGAGTCGTACTCCAGCCGCAGCATGTCGCGGTCGTACAGCGCGTCGACCAGGCCCCACTGGCGCCCGCTGCGGCGCAGTTGGTGGGCGATCTCCACGTCCAGGTAGCGGGCCATCGCCGGGCTGACCGCGAAGACGTCTTCCACCCGCAAGGCCTGCGCGGGCGGTGCGAATGCGGCGTCGCGCCACAGGGTGTCGACCGGCTCGGGCGCAGCCTGCTTGACGTTGGCACAACCTGCCAGGCAAAGGCCGACGGCCACGGCGAACAACCCCAAAGCTCGGGCAAATGCGGGACGGGACATGGCAGCACTCCGGGTGAGCCGATGGACGCCCCCGATGCTAGGCCGGTTTCGCGCGGCCCGCACCTGCCTTGAGATCAACGCAGGAACAACTGGTACACAGGATTGTCGGTTTCGTCGACACAGGGGTAGGCCAGCGTGTCCAGGAAGTCCTTGAACGCCTTCTTGTCCGCCTTGGGGACCTGGATGCCCACCAGGATGCGGCCGTAGTCGGCACCCTGGTTGCGGTAGTGAAACAGGCTGATGTTCCAGCTCGGGTGCATGGCCGCCAGGAAGCGCATCAGCGCCCCCGGCCGCTCGGGGAACTGGAAGCGGTACAGCCGCTCGTCGGCGGCCAGCTCGCTGCGCCCGCCCACCATGTGGCGCACGTGCTCCTTGGCCAGTTCGTCGTCGGTCAGGTTGACAGTGGCGAAGCCGTGGCGGATGAAGTTGCGCGCGATCTTGTCGGCCTCGTCGCGCTTGCTGATCGAGATGCCGACGAAGACGTGGGCCACCTTGGCGTCGGAGATGCGGTAGTTGAATTCGGTGACCGAGCGCGGGTGACCGGGCGTGCCGATCAGCTCGCAGAAGCGCTTGAAGCTGCCGCGTTCTTCGGGGATGGTCACCGCAAACAAGGCTTCGCGCTGCTCGCCGAACTCGGCTCGCTCGGCGACGAAGCGCAGGCGGTCGAAATTCATGTTGGCGCCGCAGGTCACGGCCACGAAGGTCTTGCCCTTGGGCTTGTGGGTCTCGACGTACTGCTTCAGCCCCGCCACGCCCAGGGCGCCCGAGGGCTCGACGATCGAGCGCGTGTCCTGGAACACGTCTTTCATCGCGGCGCAGACGGCGTCGGTGTCGACCACCACGTAGTCGTCGACCAACTCGCGTGCGAGGCGGAAGGTCTCTTCGCCGACCAGCTTGACCGCTGTGCCGTCGGCGAACAGGCCCACATCGGCCAGTTGCACCCGCTTGCCGGCCTTGACCGAGCGCAGCATCGCGTCGGAATCGACGGTCTGCACGCCGATGACCTGGATCTCCGGCCGCACAGCCTTGATATAGGCGGCGATGCCCGAAATCAGGCCGCCGCCGCCGATGGCGACGAAGATCGCGTCGATAGGGCCCTGGTGCTGGCGAAGGATCTCCATCGCGATCGTGCCCTGGCCGGCGATCACGTCCGGGTCGTCGAAGGGGTGGACGAAGGTCAGGCCCTGCGCCTTCTCGATCTCGATGGCATGCAGGTAAGCGTCGGAATAGCTGTCGCCATGCAGCACCACCTCGCCGCCCAGGGCCGCCACGGCGTCGACCTTGACCTTGGGCGTGGTGGTGGGCATCACGATCACGGCACGGCATTTGAGGCGGTGGGCGCCGAGCGCCACGCCCTGGGCGTGGTTGCCGGCCGAGGCGCAAATCACGCCTCGGGCCAGGGCCTCGGGCGCCAGGTGGGCCATCTTGTTGTAGGCACCGCGCAGCTTGAAGCTGAACACGGGCTGGCAGTCCTCGCGCTTGAGCAACACGGTGTTGCCCAGGCGGCGCGACAAGGCCTTGGCCGGGTCGAGCGGGGTTTCCTTGGCGACGTCGTAGACCTTGGCGGTCAGAATGCGGCGCAGGTAGTCGGCAGAACTGGGGAAGGCGCCCTTCGTGGCGGCGCGGGGCTTGCGGGCGGCGCCGGCCATGGCGTCTCTCCTCGTCGTTGTCGTTCGCGCCCGGCAAGAAGGCCGTGCTGCAGCGCGGCATGATATGACAGCGACGAAACAAGAAAAAAGCCCGGGTCCGTGAGGGCCCGGGCTGAATCCACCAAGGGAGGTGGAGGAGACAAACGGTGCGATCTCGTTTCAGAAATCGCTTACACGCAGTCTAGCCGCCCTCTTGCTGCACTGCAATAACCCTCACGTAGAGTGCGCTCCCCAGCGTTCGATAATGTGAAGCATCACCGGTGGCCCCATGCCACCAAATGAAGCAAGGACGCACAACAATGGAATGCACGGTGCACTGGGTGGCCGACGCAGGCATGGCCATGCTGGCCGAAACCGGCAGTGGCCACACCCTGGTGATGGATGGCGCGCCCGACGGTGGCGGGCGCAACCTCGCGCCCCGGCCGATGGAGACCCTGCTCGCGGGCGCCGGTGGCTGCACGGCCTACGACGTGGTGCTGATCCTGCAGCGCGGGCGGCATGCGGTGCAGGGGTGCCAAGTGAAACTGACGGCTGAGCGCGCCGCGACCGATCCCAAGGTCTTCACGTCATTGAACCTGCATTTCATCGTCACCGGCCGCCAACTGCCCCAGGCGGCGGTCGAGCGGGCCGTAGCCTTGTCGCACGAGAAGTACTGCTCGGCGACCGCCATGATTGCCCACACGGCGCGCATCACCACCAGCGTCGAGGTGCGCGAGTCGGCCTGAAGGCGCCGCGCCTCAGACGTGGTGAGCCACGGTCGTCATGACCTTGGCGACGCCGCGCATCAGCCAGCGCACGGGCCTGGGCAGGGTGGCGGCACCTGCGGCCAGGGCCTGATCGGCATGTGCGGCTTCGTCTGCCTTCATCTGGGCCACCACCGCACGCGAGGCCTCGTCTTCAGCGGGCAACCGGTCCAGGTGGCCGGCCAGGTGTTCTTCGACCTGACGTTCCGTCTCGACCACGAAACCCAGGCTCCAGGCATCGCCCGCACGGCCCGCCACCAGCCCGATGGCGAAGGCGCCGGCGTACCACAGCGGATTCAGCAGACTGGGGCGGTCGCCCAAGGCCTGCAGGCGCTGAGCTGTCCAGGCCAGATGGTCCGTCTCTTCCTGCGCCGCGCGGCGCATCTGCGCGCGAAGCTGGGGGCTGCGCGCCGTCAGGGCCTGGGCTTCGTACAAGGCCTGGGCGCATACCTCGCCCACATGGTTTACCCGCATCAGCGGGCCCGATCGTTGCTTGAGCCTTGGCGTGAGTGATGCTGACGATGACACCTTTTCCGCGGGCGAAGGCCGCGCGGCATGGACGCTGCCGGTGACGGTGCGCAAGGCGTTGTCCGCACTGACCAACCAGGAATCGATGGTTCGCGACATGCGGTGAGCATACACTTCGCCGCGCTTCGTCTCACCACGACGCTTGCTGCCACAGCGCCAATTTGGTGCGCCGCGCAGGCGCGGTAACTCGTTGTTGCGAGGCAACAATCCGGGCTCTGATCCGGCCGAATTCTTTGCGCCGCCCGGGGGGCTCTGGTGCAATAGCGTCAACTTCCGATGAGGAGGTTGGCCTGATCGGCCCCACCGCATGGTGACCCGGGTTCTCCCTCGATCGGGACCTCTTGTTCAAACCTAGGAGATCTCTGAATGAAAAAATCTCTGATTGCTTTGGCTGTGCTGGGCGCTTTCGCCGGTGCCGCCTCGGCCCAATCGTCGGTCACCATCTACGGTTTTGTTGACGTGGCAGCGGCTAAGCCGATCGGCACGCAAGACAAGCAGATCGTCGACGGCGCCCAGTTCGGCGGCGGCAGCCGCCTTGGCTTCCGCGGTGAAGAAGACCTGGGCGGTGGCTGGAAGGGCGTGTTCGGCATGGAGCACCGCTTCAGCGCCGACACCGGCACCCAGTCCAACGCCACGAACTTCTGGCAAGGCTACTCGACCGTCGGCATCGTGTCGCCCTACGGCGCCGTTCGCCTGGGCCGCCAGTACACCCCGGCGTTCTTGATGATCCAGAACCAGATCGACCCGTTCGGCGGCGAATCCGTCGCCCAGGGCCGTGACACCGGCATGCGCTTCGGTGGCGTGACCAAGGTTCGCGTGGCCGACTCGATCCGCTATGACCTGGCTGTCGGTGGCTTCAGCTTGGGTGCGTCGGTTGCCGAGGGCGACGCTGCCAACGGCGGTGGCGTGGCTGGTGCTGAGCACAAGCCGGTGTCGTTTGCGGCGAACTACGTCGTCGGCCCGGTGTGGCTGGGCGTGGGCTACGAGAACCCCGCCGATGACCAGGACAAGGTCTGGAACATCGGTGGCCGCTACAACTTCGGCTTCATGACCCTGGCTGCCGGTTACGGCAAGGGCACGACCGCCGCTGGCGTAGACACCAAGGGCTGGCTGGTTGGCGCCACCGTGCCGGTTGGCGCGGTCGACATCAAGGTCATGTACGCCACGAACAATGTCGACAACCTGGGCGACACCCGCAAGATCGGCGTTGGCGCGCACTACAACTTCAGCAAGCGCACCAAGGTGTACGTCGACTACGGCAAGGTCAGCGGCGACCTGACCGCCATCGGCGCTGCTGTCGATGCCAACTCGACGGGCTACGACCTGGGCATCAAGCACGTGTTCTGATCCCGGTCGTCGCGCTTCAGGCGCGACCTGCCGACAAGGCCGCCTTCGGGCGGCTTTTTTCTTGGCCGGCCCGCCTGCGCGCGCCACCGGGCAAACGCCCGGTCAAGCGGACCAGGCCGGCCGCTAAACTGCGCCGTCGAGTGGCCAGGCACGCCGCTTGCGGAGCTCTCCACCGCCCATGCTCGCCTTCATTGTTCGTCGCCTGCTTCAGGCCGTGCTCGTGATGCTGAGCGTGGGCTTCATTGCCTTTTCCCTGTTCCAGTATGTTGGCGACCCGGTCACCAACCTGATGGGGCAGGAGGCGACGCCTGAGCAGCGCGCTCAGCTTCGTGCCGACCTGGGGCTGGACCAACCCGCCGTCGTCCAGTTCACGCATTTCGCCGGCAACGCCGTGCGCGGCGAATTCGGCCTGAGCCTTCGGCAAGGACGCAAGGTCGCCACACTGATCGCCGAGCGCCTTCCCGCCACGCTGGAACTGGCCATGGTGGCGGCCGTCATTGCCCTGGTGCTCGGCATTCCCCTCGGTGTGCTGGCCGCCTTGCGTCGGCGCAGCTTGGCTGCCCAAGCGCTGATGGGCTTCTCGCTCGTGGGCGTGTCCTTGCCCAACTTCTTGGTGGGCATCCTGCTGATCCTGGTGTTCGCCGTGCTGCTGAACTGGCTGCCGAGCTTCGGCCGCGGCGAGGTCGTCATGCTGGGCGGCTGGTCCACCGGCCTGCTCACCGTGGACGGTTGGCGACACCTGCTGCTGCCGGCGGTCACGCTGTCGATCTTCCAGCTCACGCTCATCATGCGGCTGGTGCGGGCCGAGATGCTCGAGGTGCTGCGCACCGACTACATCAAGTTCGCACGTGCACGTGGCCTGCCCGACCGGGTGGTGTATTTCGGCCATGCGCTGAAGAACACCCTGGTGCCGGTGATGACGATCACCGGCCTGCAACTGGGCAGCCTGATCGCCTTCGCGATCATCACCGAGACGGTGTTCCAGTGGCCGGGCATGGGGCTGCTGTTCATCCAGGCCGTGCAGTTTGCCGACATCCCGGTGATGGCAGCCTACCTGTGCCTGATTTCGCTGATCTTCGTGACGATCAACCTGGTCGTCGACCTGCTGTATTTCGCCGTCGATCCGCGCCTGCGCGCCGAAGGCGCCATGGCGTCGCATTGACCGCCGACCGCACCGCCATGTCTTCCATCACTCCAATCGACACCCCGCCCGGCGCCTGGCGCCGCTTTCTGGCTGGCGACCTCTGGTACAGCTTCCGCCGGGCACCGGTGGCCCAGGCCTCGGCGCTCATCCTGCTGGTCTGTGTGTTCTGCGCGTTGTTCGCCCCCTGGGTGGCGCCGCACGACCCGTTCGATCTGTCCACGCTGGAACTGGCCGATTCGCGCCTGCCGCCCGCCTGGCAGGCCGACGGCAAGGCCACCTTCTTGCTCGGCACCGACGACCAGGGGCGCGACATCCTCTCGGCCCTGATGTTCGGCACGCGCATCTCGCTGTTCGTCGGCATCGCCGCCGTGCTGCTGTCGCTGGTGCTGGGCGTCGGGCTCGGCTTGTTGTCCGGCTATGCGGGCGGGCGCGTCGACGCGCTGATCATGCGGGTGTGCGACGTGATGCTGTCCTTCCCGGCCATCCTCGTGGCCCTGCTGATCGACGGCGTGGGCCGGGCGCTGTTTCCGAACGCGCACGACACGCTGGCGTTCACCGTGCTGATCCTGGCGATTGCACTGACGGGCTGGGTCAAGTACGCCCGCACGGTGCGCGGCTCGACCATGATCGAGCGCCACAAGGAATATGTGCAGGCGGCGCGCGTCATCGGCGTTGCCCCGCTGCGCATCATGTTCCGTCACGTGCTGCCCAACGTGACCGGCCCGGTGCTGGTGCTGGCCACGATCGACGTGGCCGCCGCGGTCATCATCGAGGCGACTCTGTCCTACCTGGGGGTCGGCGTCCCGCCGACCAGCCCGTCGCTGGGCACGCTGATCCGCATCGGCAACGACTACCTGCTGGCCGGCGAGTGGTGGATCACCCTGTTCCCCGGGGCGATGCTGATGGTCCTGGCGCTTAGCGTGAACCTGCTCGGCGACTGGCTGCGCGATGCGCTCAACCCCCGCCTGCAGTGACGTGAGCGAATTCGCCATGAGTTCCCCGCACCCTCTGCTGGAGGTGATCCGGCTGCAGGTCGAATTTCCCACGCGCCACGGCACGCTGCGGGCGCTGGACGATGTCAGCTTCAGCATCGCGCCCGGCGAGATCCTCGGCGTGGTGGGTGAATCGGGTGCGGGCAAGTCGCTGACCGGGGCCGCGATCATCGGCCTGCTCGAGCCGCCTGGCCGCATCGGCGCTGGCGAGATCCGGCTAGATGGCCGGCGCATCGACAACCTGCCCGCCGCCGACATGCGGCGCCTGCGCGGCAAGCAGATCGGTGCGATCTTCCAGGACCCGCTGACCTCGCTGAACCCGCTGTACACGATCGGCCAGCAACTGATCGAGACGATCCAGACGCACCTGCCGCTGACCAAGGCCCAGGCGCGCGATCGTGCGATCGACCTGCTGCGCCAGACCGGCATCCCCGCGCCCGAGGCTCGCATCGACCAGTACCCGCACCAGTTCTCGGGTGGCATGCGCCAGCGGGTGGTGATCGCGCTGGCGCTGGCTGCCGAGCCGCGGCTGATCGTGGCTGACGAGCCGACCACGGCGCTGGACGTGTCGATCCAGGCGCAGATCATCGCGCTGCTCAGGCGACTGGCTCGCGAGCACGGAACCTCGGTCATGCTGGTCACGCACGACATGGGCGTGATCGCCGAAACCTGCGACCGCGTGGCCGTGATGTACGCCGGCCGCATCGTCGAGATCGGGCCGGTGCAGCAGGTGATCCACCACCCGGCCCACCCCTACACGCGCGGCCTGATGGGCTCGATCCCGGCGATGGACGAGGACCGCGAGCGGCTGGTGCAGATCGACGGCAGCATGCCGCGATTGAACGCCATCCCGCCGGGCTGCGCCTTCCACCCCCGCTGCGGTTCGGCCCTGCCGCACTGCAGCCGTGAGCGGCCGGAGTTGATGGAGGCCGGCCCGACCCGCGCCGCCTGCTGGTTGCATGCGCAGGAAGAGGCCAGCACATGACGGCGCTGGTGGAAGTACGCGACCTCGCCAAGGTCTTCGATGTGTCCGCCCCCTGGCTCAACCGGGCGCTGGAGCGCCAGCCGCGGCGTCTGGTGCATGCGGTCGACGGCGTGAGCTTCTCGATCCAGGCCGGCCGCACGCTGGCGCTGGTCGGCGAGTCCGGCTGCGGCAAGAGCACGGTGGCGCGGCTGCTGGTCGGCCTGCACGGGCCCACGCGCGGCCAAGTGCTGTTCGACGGAATCGACGCGCGAGCCACCCTGGCCTCGGCTGGCGCGCGCGCCTTGCGGCGACGCATGCAGATGATCTTCCAGGACCCGTTCGCGAGCCTGAACCCGCGCTGGCGCGTGAAGGACATCGTGGCCGAGCCGCTGAAGGAACATGGGCTGGCGAAGGGGGCCGCGCTGCAGGCCGAGGTCGACGCGCTGCTCGTCGCGGTCGGCCTGTCGCCCGCCGATGCCAGCCGCTACCCACACCAGTTCTCCGGGGGGCAGCGGCAGCGCATCTCGATCGCGCGGGCTCTGGCCACACGGCCGGAGTTCCTGGTCTGCGACGAGCCGACCTCGGCGCTGGACGTGTCGGTACAAGCCCAGGTGCTGAACCTGATGAAGGACCTGCAGCGCGAGCGCGGCCTGACCTATCTCTTCATCTCGCACAACCTGGCCGTGGTTCGGCATGTGAGCGACGACGTGGGCGTGATGTACCTCGGCCGGCTGGTCGAGCTGGCGCCGAAGTCGCAGCTGTTCAGTGCGCCGCGCCACCCCTACACGCGCATGCTGCTGGACGCGATCCCCGACCTGCACATGAGCGGCCGTGCGCGCACGCCGGTGCAGGGCGAGGTGCCCAACCCGCTGAACCCGCCCAGCGGTTGCGCCTTCCACCCGCGCTGCCCGCATGCGAATGCGCGCTGCACCCAGGAGCGCCCGCGTTGGCAGACCCTGGCCAACATCCAGATCGCCTGCCACGCGGTCGAGGAAGGTCGGATCTAGCCGATCAGCCGCTCGCCGGCGAACAACGCCGCGGCCGATTCGCGCTCGCGCACCAGATGCACCTGGTCGCCATCAACCATCACCTCGGCCGCTCGTGGCCGGGTGTTGTAGTTGCTGGCCATGGTCATGCCGTAGGCGCCTGCCGAGAGCACGGCCAGCACGTCGCCCGGCTCGACCGCCAGTTTGCGGTCGCGGCCCAGCCAGTCGCCCGATTCGCACACCGGGCCGACCACGTCCCAGGTGCGCGCCCCGGTGGTCCGGCGCATGCAGGGCTCGATCCGCATCCAGGCCTGGTACATGGCCGGGCGCATCAGGTCGTTCATGGCCGCGTCGACAATGCAGAAGCTCTTTTCGTCGCCCGGCTTCAGGTAGAGCACCGAAGCCAGCAGCACGCCTGCGTTGCCGACCATCGAGCGGCCGGGCTCGAGCAGGATCTCGCGGTGGCCGTGGCCACGGGCGTCGATGCGCGCCAGCATCTGGCGCACCAGGTCTTCGGCGCTGGGCGGCTCTTCGTCGGTGTAGGTGATGCCGAGGCCTCCACCCAGGTCGATGTGGTGCAGGTCGATGCCCTCTGCGCCCAGCGCATCGACCAGGTCCAGCAAGCGATCCAGCGCGTCCAGGTAGGGGCTGGCGCTGGTGATCTGCGAGCCGATGTGGCAATCGACGCCTTGCACCTCAATGCCGGGCAGCGCCCGGGCTCGGCGGTAGACCGCGAGCGCGCGCTCGTGCGCGATGCCGAATTTGTTGCCCTTCAAACCGGTGGAGATGTAGGGATGGGTGCCAGCGTCGACGTCGGGGTTCACGCGCAAGCTGATCGGCGCCCGCCGGCCGTGGGACTGGGCCACGCTCGAGAGCAGCTCGAGTTCGGCCTCGCTCTCGACGTTGAAGCAGCGCACCCCGGCCTCCAGGGCCAGACGCATCTCGTCGGCGGTCTTGCCCACGCCCGAGAACACGACCCGGTCGGCCCGGCCGCCGGCCGCCAGCACGCGCTGCAGTTCACCCGCCGACACGATGTCGAAACCGCAGCCCATCTCGGCAAAGGTCTGCAGCACAGCGAGGTTGGAATTGGCCTTCATCGCGTAGCACAGCAGGTGTGGGCGCCCGGCCAGCGCACGCTGGTAGCTGGCCGCGGCGGCGCGCATGGCGTTGCGCGAGTAGGCGTAAAGCGGCGTGCCGAAGCGCCGGGCCAGTTCAACGAGCGGCAGGCCTTCGAGCCACAGGGCGTCGTCGCGGGTGCTGAGGAAGGGGTGGCCGGGCAGGGTCATCGGGCAGGGTCGGAAACGGAAGAGGCGGCGGCCGAGGCCGCACGAGGCGCCAGGGCGGGCGTGGTGGGGCGGGCGCGTGCGGGCGACGAAGCCGAGGCTGCGCCGGGCAGGGTGAGCGGGCCGCGCTGGCCGCAGCCTGCCAGCAACAGCGCGGCGCAGGCAACCGAACTGGCGCCGAGCACCAAGACCCTGACCCCAAGGCGCCGGCGGGGCGCCACTACACTCATCGCAGCGCGGAACGGCATGCCGCGAAGTGTACCGACCACCATGAGTGCTTCCCCCTTCTCCGATGCCGAGTACCAGCAGCACGCCTCGGCGGCGCTGGCGGCCATCGAGCGACAGGTCGACCAATGGCTCGACGAGGACCTGATCGACATCGACAGCCACCGCACCGGCGGCCTGCTCGAACTGGCCTTGCCCAACGGCAGCAAGCTGATCGTCAACACCCAGCCGCCGCTGCACGAGATCTGGTTGGCGGCCAAGGCCGGGGGCTACCACTTCCGCCTGCAAGCGAACGGGCAATGGCTGGACACGCGTGACGGCGTCGACCTGTTTCAGCGCCTGTCCGAGCAGGCGAGTGCCCAGGCCGGAAAGGCCCTGCACTTCACGCCGGCCTGAGCACGCCCCTGCGGCGGCTCACCGGAACAGGTCCAGGATCCCCTTCTTCTCGTCTTCGGTCGGGGCCTGCGGCAGCTTGTCTTCCGTGCCGAGCGTGCTGATGCCCTGGCCGGGGCTGTATTCGTCGAAGTACCACTCGCCGGCCACGTTGACCACGCCTTCCGGCACCGCCGGCTCGGCCACGGGCACGCCCTTGAGCACCTGCTGCATGTATTCGATCCACACCGGCAGCGACAGGCCGCCGCCGGTTTCGCGGTCACCGAGCTTGCGCGGGTTGTCGTAGCCGATCCAGACGATGGCGGCCAGCGAGCGCTGGAAGCCGGCGAACCAGGCATCCATCGAGTCGTTGGTCGTGCCGGTCTTGCCGTACACGTCCGGCCGCTTCAGCGTGGCCTGGGCGCGAGCGGCGGTGCCAGAGCGGGTCACCTCCTGCAGCAGGCTGTCCATCACGAAGGCGTTGCGGGCGTCGATCACGCGCTGTGATTCGTCCGGCCCTTTCAGCTCGACCTGGTGCAGCACCTTGCCGCGCGAATCGGTGATCTTGGCGATCAGCACCGGGTTGACGCGGTAACCGCCGTTGGCGAACACGCTGTACGCGGTGGCCATCTGCATCGGCGTGACGGAGCCGGCGCCCAGCGCCATGGTCAGGTAGGGCTCGTGCTTCTCCCGGTCGAAGCCGAAGCGGGTCACCCAGTCGCGCGCGTAGTCGACGCCCACGGACTGCAGCACCCGGATCGAGACCATGTTCTTGGATTTGGCCAGCGCCGTGCGCAGCGGCATGGGGCCCTCGAACTTGCCGTCGTAGTTCTTCGGCTCCCACGGCTGGCTGCCGGTGGCGCCCGCATCGAAGAACAGCGGCGCGTCGTTCACCACCGTGGCCGGCGTGAAGCCCTTTTCGAGGGCAGACGAATAGATGAAGGGCTTAAAGCTGGAGCCCGGTTGACGCCAGGCCTGGGTGACGTGGTTGAACTTGTTCTTGCCGAAATCGAAGCCTCCCACCATCGCGCGGATGGCGCCGGTGGACGGCTCGATCGACACGAAGGCGCCCTCGACCTCGGGCTGCTGGGTCAGCGACCAGTCGCCCTTGGCACCCTTGATGGCGCGCACGACCGCGCCGCGGCGGATCTGGCGCTTGGCATCGGCGTTGACTGCGAGGCCCGAGGTCACGGGCTTGAGCCCGTCGCCAGTGACGGTGATGGACTCGCCGGACTGCAGCACGGCCACCACCTTCTTGGGCCCGGCCTCGAGCACCACGGCGGCCTTCAGCTCGTCGTTGTCCGGGTGGTCGCCCAAGGCTTCGGCCACTCGGGCATCGACCGCCTTGGGGTCGGCCGGCAGGTCCACATAGGCTTCGGGGCCGCGGTAGACCTGGCGCCGCTCGTAGTCCATCAGGCCGCGGCGCAGCGCGCGGTAGGCCGCCACCTGGTCGACGGCCCGCACGGTCAGCTGCACCTGCAGGCCACGCGTGTAGGCCTCGGCGCCGTACTGGTTGAAGATCAGTTGGCGGGCGACCTCGGCCACGTACTCGGCGTGCACCGGCACGTCGGCCGGCATGCGGTATTTCAGCTCCTGCGCCTTGGCCGCGTCGTGCTGCTCGACGGTGATGAAGCCGTTGTCCAGCATGCGATCGATGATGTATTGCTGCCGCAGCGTGGCCCGCCGCGGGTTGGCGATCGGGTTGTAGGCCGACGGTGCCTTGGGCAACCCTGCCAGCATGGCGGCCTCGGCGATCGTGATGTCCTTCAGCGGCTTGCCGAAATAGATCTCGCTGGCGGCGGCGAAGCCGTAGGCGCGCTGGCCCAGGTAGATCTGGTTCATGTACAGCTCGAGGATCTGGTCCTTGTTGAGCTGGCTTTCGATCTTCAGCGCCAGCAAGATCTCGTAGAGCTTGCGGGTCAGCGATTTCTCGGTCGACAGGTAGAAGTTGCGCGCCACCTGCATCGTGATCGTCGACGCGCCCTGGCTGCCCACCGAGCCGAACTGGGCCAGGCCGGCCCGGATCACGCCGATGTAGTCCACCCCGCTGTGCTGGTAGAAGCGGGCGTCCTCGATGGCCAGCACGGCGTCCTGCATCACCTTGGGGATTTCGGCGATCGGCGTGAAGGTGCGCTTCTCGTCACCGTATTCGCCCAGCAATTCGCCTTCGGCCGACACCACGCGCAGCGGCAGGCGAGGGCGGTAGTCGGTGACCGAGTCGAGCTCTGGCAGGTTGGGGTAGGCGACGGCGAGGGCGATGGCTGCGCAGATCAGGACCACCAACACCAGGGCGCCCACGATGCCCAGCAGGCTCGCCGCGAGCCTGCCTAGGCCGGCCAGCACACCACGCGGCGGGCGGCCGCCGGTGGGAGGTGAAGAGGGGACAGCACGGTCAGCTTCGCTCATGGGGCTCCTGCAATGGGCCGCCGATTATAGAAATCGAGGGGATTCGAGCCCGGTGCCAGCCCCGGAGTTTCAAGCCGTCGTGTCGAGCGCCTTTCATACAGATGCTTTCCCGGCAGAACACCTGGTCACACAGCATGGTGAAAACCCTGGGTGGTGGTCATGCGATATGACCGAATCACGTATGTGAATCGCAACGTGAGGCAGGTTTTGCCGGTGCGTTTTCCTTTGTTTCTCAACACTCTTGCTGCTAGGATTGAAGTGCTTTGTTAACTTTGCGCCGCTGTTCGGCGCCGCTGGAGCCTTGACTCGTGGGATTTCTTGATCGCCTGTTAGGCCAGAAGCATCCGCCGATGATTGGCCTTGATATCAGTTCGTCCAGCGTCAAGCTGGTGGAACTGTCCCAATCTGCGTCCGGTGAACTGGTTCTGGAGCGCTTGGCGAGCGAGCCCTTCGAAAAGGGCTGGATCGTCGACGGCCAGATCGAGAAGTTCGACGAGGTGTCCGACGCGGTGCGCCGCGTCGTCAGCCGCAGTGGCACCAAGACCCGGCACGTGGTCATGGCCATGCCCCAGTCGGCCGTGATCACCAAAAAGATCGTGCTGCCCGCCGGCCTGCGCGAAGACGAGATGGAGCTTCAGGTCGAGTCCGAAGCGCACCAGTACATCCCGTTCTCGCTCGATGAAGTCAGCCTGGACTTCTGCGTCATCGGCCCCAATGCCAACTCCGTCGGCGACGTCGATGTGCTGATCGCTGCTTCGCGCAAGGATCGGGTGCAGGACCGCCAGGGCTTGGCCGAGGCGGCCGGGTTGACGCCGGTGGTGCTGGACATCGAATCGCACGCCTCGCGCCTGGCGATGGGCCGGTTGATCAATGCGCTGCCCGACCAGGGGCGCGACTCGCTGGTCGCGCTGTTCGAGATCGGCGCCGACACCACCAGCCTGAAGGTGCTGCGCGAAGAAGAGATGCTCTATGACCGGGATCAATCCTTCGGCGGCTCGCAGCTGACCCAGCTGATCTCGCGCCAGTACGGCTTTTCGTACGAAGAGGCCGAGCAGAAGAAAGTCAGCGGCGACCTGCCCGAAGACTACGAGACCACGCTGCTGACGCCCTTCGTCGACAGCCTGGCGCATGAAATCGGCCGTGCGCTTCAGTATTTCTTCACCAGCACGCCGCACCACAAGGTGCACTACGTGATGCTGGCCGGTGGCACGGCGGCCATGCCTGGATTGCGCGAGCGCGTCAAGGACGTGACCGGCTTCACCTCGAAGGTGGTCAACCCGTTTGAAAACATGAAGCTCGGCTCGGCGGTGCGCGAAGCCAAGCTGCGCCGCGAGGCGCCGTCGTACCTCACCGCCTGCGGCCTGGCCATGCGGAGGTTCGTGCAGTGATCCTGATCAACCTCCTCCCTCACCGCGAAGCCCGCCGCCAGGAGCGCAAGCGCGCCTTCTTCTCGGCCCTGGGGCTGGCCGGCATCGTCGGCGTCGGCGTCGTGATCCTCTGGTTCGGCTTCCTGCAGCAACTCACCTCGTCGCAAGAAGGGCGCAACCGTTTCCTGTCCGACGAAATCAAGAAGCTCGACGAGCAGATCAAGGACGTGGCCACGCTGCGCGACGAGATCGACAAGCTCAAGGCCCGTCAGAAGGCGGTGGAAGATCTGCAGACCGACCGCAACGTGCCGGTTTACCTGCTCAATGAACTGGTCAAGCAAACGCCTGAGGGCATCTACCTCACCTCGGTCAAGCAAAGCGGCAACGTGGTCACCGTGACGGGGCAGTCGCAGACCAACGAACGCGTCTCCGAGATGCTGCGCAACACCGCCTACAACTCGCCCTGGCTCGAACGGCCCGAGCTGGTCGAGATCAAAGTGGCGGCGCCCAGTAAGGACAAGGACAAGGACCGCGACGCGCGCCGCATGTTCGACTTCTCGATGAAAGTTTCGATCAAGCGCCCGCAGTCGGCCTCCGCCGCCGCCAGTGCGGCCAGCGGCGCGGCCGCGGCTGGTGCCAAGCCGGCCAGTGCGCCGGCGGCCGCCAAGGCCCCGAAAGTCTCGTGAGGCGCATGATGGCGACCAAGAAGTCCACCACCAACATCGACATCGTCGGCGCGTTGAACCGCGGGCTGGCCCAGTTCCGCGAGCTGAATCCGAAGGAACCCGGCCAGTGGCCGGTGCTGCCCAAGATCGTCAGCTGCATTGCCGTGAGCATTGTCGTCGTCGTGCTCGGCTGGTTCGCCGTGCTCAGCGACGCTGACAACAAGCTGCAAGCCGTGCGGGCCAAGGAGCCCAAACTCAAGGCCGAATACCGTGACAAGCTCACCCAGGCGGTGAACCTGAACGAGTTGAAGAAGCAGAAAGAGCAGGTACAGGAATACGTGACCCAGCTCGAGAAGCAGTTGCCCGGCAAGGCCGAGATGGACGCACTGCTGTCAGACATCAACCAGGCCGGCATCGGCCGTGGCCTGCAGTTCGAGCTGTTCAAGCCTGGCCAGGTGGTCGTCAAGGACTACTACGCCGAGTTGCCGATTGCGATCAAGGTTTCGGGCCGCTACCACGACGTGGGCTCCTTCGTCGCGGATGTCGCCAACCTGTCGCGGATCGTCACGCTGCACAACCTGGCCATCGCACCGCCACCGAAGGACAACTCTGGCACGCTGATGATGGAGGCCACCGCGCGCACCTATCGTTACCTCGACGCAGAAGAGTTGGCCGAGATCAAGCGCGCAGCGGCCGCGGCCAAGTCGAAGGACAAGGGCAAGGCCAAGCCCAAGGATGAGGGTAAGAAGCCATGATGCGCCTCGGACTCTGTGTGGTGCTGGGGGCGAGCGTGGTTCTTGCCGGCTGTGGCGCCAATACCGACGAGCTGTCCCAGTGGATGGAGCAGCAGAAGCACGAAGTGAAACCCAGCGTCGAGCCGATCCCTGCGCCGAAGAAGTTTGCACCCGAACCGTATTCGGCGATCGCCGGTGTCGAGCCTTTCAGCACCCAGAAGGCGATTGGCGGAACGCGGATCGATGGCCGGTCCAACGCGATGCTGGCGGCGCAGTTGCGCCGCCGCAAGGAGCCGCTCGAGGCATATCCGCTGGACTCGATGAAGATGGTTGGCACCGTGACCAAGCAGGGCCGCCAGCATGCGCTGATCGAGGTCGACAACCTGCTTCACTACGTCAAGACGGGCGAATACATGGGCCAGAACTTCGGTCAGATCGTCAAGATCGACGAGACGGAACTGTCGCTGCGCGAGTACGTGCAGGACGCGGCGGGCGAATGGATCGAGCGCACCACGACCCTCCAGCTTCAGGAGAAGGCGCGATGAACGGCAAGATGGAGTCACGCAAGATGCGGAGTTGGACGGTGGGAGGGCTGCTGCTGGCCCTGGGTTTGGCAGCACCGGGTCTGACCTGGGCACAGAACCTGATTCGCGGCATCAGCAGCAACCAGCAGGGCAATGGCGAGGTCATCCGCGTCGAGCTCAGCGAGGCGCTGCCAGCGCAACCCACGGGCTTCTCGATCCAGGCGCCGCCGCGCGTGGCGATCGACCTGCCGAATGTCGGCAACGGCCTGGGCAAGTCGGCGGTCGAGATCAACTCGGCCAACGTGCGCAGTGTGAACATCGCCAGCGCTGGCGAACGGACGCGCCTGGTGCTGAGCCTGAAGCAGGCGACCAACTACCGAACCGAGATCCAGGGCAAGACCCTGCTGATCCTGCTCGACACGGCGTCGACCTCTCCGCTCGCGTCGGCCGGCAACACGGTGCAGACGACCACGCAGTTCGCGACCAGCCAGAACGCTGAACAGCTACCGCTGCGCGACATCGACTTCCGTCGTGGCCCGGACGGCGCTGGCCGCATCATCGTCGGCCTGGCCAGCACCCAGATCGGCGTCGACCTCAAGCAGCAGGGCCAGAATCTGGTCGTCGAGTTCCTGCGCTCCACCCTGCCTGAATCGATGCGTCGGCGCCTGGATGTGTCCGACTTCGGCTCGCCGGTGCAGAGCATTTCCACCACGCAGAACGGCGACCGCGTGCGCATGCTGGTCGAGCCGCGCGGTGCGTGGGAACACAGTGCCTACCAGACGGACAACCAGTTCGTGCTGGAAGTCCGCCCGGTCAAGCTGGACCCGAACAAGGTCACCCAGGGCCCGGGCTACTCCGGCGAGAAGCTGTCGCTGAACTTCCAGAACATCGAAGTGCGCGCCCTGTTGCAGGTGATCGCCGACTTCACCAACTTCAACGTGGTCACCAGCGACACGGTGACGGGCAACGTCACCCTGCGACTGAAGGACGTGCCCTGGGACCACGCGCTGGACATCATCTTGCAGGCCAAAGGCCTGGGCATGCGCAAGTCCGGCAACGTGCTGTGGATCGCTCCCAAGGACGAGCTTGCAGCCAAGGAACAGGTGGACTTGGAGGCCAAGAAGAAGGTTGCCGAGATCGAGCCGGTCCGGACCCAGTCGTTCCAGCTGAACTACACCAAGGCGGCCGACATCGCGCGCGCGTTGTTGGGGCAACTGGTCGGTTCGGACGGCAAGGCCATCAGCATTTCGGCTTCGGGTGGCGGTGGTGGGGCGACAAACAATGTTCGCATCCTGTCGCCTCGCGGTGGTGTACTGCCCGAGCCGCGCACCAACCAGCTCTTTGTTTCCGACATCCCGTCCAAGCTGGAAGAGGTGGCCGCGCTGATCGCCAAGATCGACATCCCGGTGCGGCAGGTGCTGATCGAGGCGCGCATCGTCGAGGCCGATGACAAGTTCGGCCGGGCCTTGGGCGTTCGCTTGGGCAGCACCGACCTTCGCGGGTTGCGGGGTGGCATTCCAGGCTACAACGTCGGTGGCAACAACTACCTGTCTGTCGGCGGCAACTACTCGAACGTTGGTGTGCAGACCCTGCAAACGCCGAACACCGACACCAGCTACCTGCCGGACTCGCAGTTCGTGAACTTGCCGGCCAATGCGGGTGCCATCAGCACGGCCTCCGCGGCGACCTTCGCGCTGTCGCTGTTCAGCGCCACGGCGAACCGCTTCCTGAACCTGGAGTTGTCGGCACTTGAGGCCGAGGGCAAGGGCAAGATCGTGTCGAGCCCGCGCGTCGTCACCGCTGACCAGACCAAGGCCACGATCAAGCAGGGCGAGCAAATCCCCTACCTGACCGCGTCGACTGCAGGCAACACGGACGTCCAGTTCCGTGACGCTGCCTTGAAGCTCGACGTGACGCCGCAGATCACGCCGGAAGGCAACGTGATCCTGCAGGTGGATGTCAGCAAGGACAGCCGTGGCGAGAACACCACCTTTGGCCCCGTGATCAACACCAAGCACGTCAACACCAACGTGCTGGTCGAGAATGGCGGCACGGTCGTGATCGGCGGCATCTTCACGCAGGAAGAGCGCGAAGACATCAACAAAGTGCCGTTCCTGGGCGACATTCCCTACCTCGGCAATCTGTTCAAGGACCGGGTCAAGGTCAACAACCGCACCGAGTTGTTGATCTTCATCACCCCCAAGGTCGTGACCGATCGCTCTGCCGTCCGTTGACCACAAGTCACCACGGCATCGATTGAACGCGTTTCGGAGTTTTCAATGATTGGACGAATTGTTCGTTTGCTGACCGCCGCTTCGGCGGTTGTGCTGGCCTGCGGCGGCGGCGGCGGCGGTAGTTGCGCGTTTGGCGAAGGCTGCCCCGGGCGGCGGTACGCAAGTTGCCGACCTGGTGATCACGCTGAGTTCTCTCAGCATCACCAATTCAGGCAACGACACCGTCACCGCAACGGTGACGGCGCTGAACGCAAGCCGCAATGCACTGAGTGGCGTGGTTGTCACGACCTCGGTCGATTCGAACGCGGTAGCAAACGTCAGTGGCACCACCACGGGCAGCGACGGCACCGTGAGCGCCTCCATCGGCATTGGCGCCGACAAATCGAATCGCACAGTGACGCTAACAGCCAAGAGCGGAGCGCTGACCAAGACTGCGTCGTTCCAGATCACTGGGAGCAAGCTCACGTCGAACTACACCAATGCCGTGGCCACGGGCTCTACCGGCAACACCGTGTCGTTACACTTTGACCGATATCACCGGCATCGCATGTCCGGGGTGGAGATCACGGTGACAGCCACCGGACTGACCACAGGGACCGGCACGACCGACGGCGCAGGTCACTTTGACTTTGTTTATGACGCGCCGGCCACGGCAGGATCGCTCGTCATCACGGCATCGGCGGCCGGTGTCGAGAACGTCGCCACCGTGCAGGTTCAAGCGACTGGCGTGGTCGATGATGCAGTGGGTCCGATGAGTTCTGCGTCTGTGGTCAGCGAGCCTGAATACCGTTTCCGTGAACGTTGGTGGAGATACGACGAATCAGTCGCAGATTCAGGCTAAGTTTTCCGCCCGGACAACAGCCCAGTGCAAAACGTACGTGCGTTTCGACCTCAACGGCGACCCCAACAGTGTCGGCGGCACGCCGAGTTCTGGCTCGGACATGCTGTACAGTCTTCCGCCGTGGGCACGGTGACGGTTTCCTACATTCCGGGAACGCGCTCCAGTCCGGACGGATGGGGTAACAGTCCGAGCCTGCTGGGACTATTCAGACTTTGCGGCGGGGACGTGCCCGAACGAGAACCTCGTTCCGCCGAGGCCAACGACCACTTCGCTGACCGTTACCTCCGAAGCGATCTCCGTCACCATCGGGACCAACGGGTTGATCGAGGTGGGCGACGCGAAGCTGACCTACATCAAGAAGTACGTAGTCCAGGTGGTGGACTCCGCTGGCAAGGCCATGCCCGGCGTCACCATCAGCCCGATCGTGGACCTCGGTTGGTATGCCAAGGGTACCTACGCAGTGAGCCAGGGCAAGTGGCAAGGGACGGTGACCGCCGTCTGTCCCAACGAAGACATCAACCGGAACGGTGTTCTGGATAGTACCGAGGACACGACCGAAGACAAAAACATGAACGGCGTCCTGGATGTTGGGGAGGACACCGACGGCGATGGGCAGATCGATGGGGATGGCAACC
>JBGAGZ010000070.1:0-26113 GCA_044226465.1 Burkholderiaceae bacterium
CCGTCGGTCAAGGCGTTGCTCACCGAGCGGCTGGCCGACGGCGTGGAGCCCGACGAGAGCGTGCGCGTGGCGCTGCGCCAGTCGCTGGACGCGGTGTCCAGCCGCCTGGCCTGGGGCGAGCGCTTCGGCGTGGTGTTCACCGGCATCAGCCTGGGCTCGATCCTGCTGCTCGTGGCGCTGGGGCTGGCCATCACCTACGGCCTGATGGGCGTGATCAACATGGCCCACGGCGAGTTGATGATGATCGGCGCCTACGCCACCTACGTGGTCCAGAACCTGTTCAAGGCCCATGCGCCGGGGGCGTTCGACTACTACCTCTGGGCCGCGGTGCCGGCCTCGTTCCTGGCGGCGGCCCTGGTCGGCGCGGCGCTGGAGCGCAGCGTGATCCGCTGGCTCTACGGCCGGCCGCTGGAGACGCTGCTGGCCACCTGGGGCATCAGCCTGGTGCTGATGCAGTCGGTGCGCTCGCTGTTCGGCGCGCAGAACGTGCCCGTCGAGAACCCGGCCTGGCTGTCCGGCGGCGTGGCCGTGGCCAGCAACCTGACGCTGCCTTTCAACCGCCTGGCGATCATCGCCTTCGCCTTGCTGGTGCTGGGCGGCGTGGCGCTGCTGATCGCCCGCACGCGGCTGGGCCTGTTCGTGCGCAGCGTGACGCAGAACCGCCGCATGGCCGCCTGCGTGGGCGTGAACACCGCACGGGTCGACACCTACGCCTTCTCTCTCGGCGCGGGCATCGCCGGGCTGGCCGGCTGCGCGCTCAGCCAGGTCGGCAACGTGGGGCCGGACCTGGGCCAGAGCTACATCGTCGACTCGTTCATGGTGGTGGTGCTGGGCGGTGTGGGCCAGCTCGCCGGCACCGTGCTGGCCGGCCTGGGCCTGGGCGTGCTGAACAAGCTGCTCGAAGGCCTGGCCGGCGCGGTGCTGGCCAAGATCATGGTGCTGGTGGTCATCGTCGTCTTCATCCAGAAACGGCCGCAAGGGCTGTTCGCGATGAAGGGCCGGAGCGCCGAGGCATGAGCACCACCGCCCTGTACGAAGCCCACCGGCCCCGCCTGCTGTCGCCGCGTGGCTGGATGAGCGTGGTCGCCGCGCTGGCCGTGGTGGCGGTGCTGGTGCCGGCGGCCAACCTGGTCGTGCCGCCGGGCAGCCTGTTCCACGTCAGCGACTACGCCGTCGGCCTGACCGGCAAGATCATGTGCTACGCGATCTGCGCGCTGGCGATGGACCTGATCTGGGGCTACACCGGCATCCTGTCGCTGGGCCACGGCCTGTTCTTCGCGCTCGGCGGCTACGCCATGGGCATGTACCTGATGCGCCAGATCGGCCGCGACGGCAACTACCAGAGCGACCTGCCGGACTTCATGGTCTTCCTCGACTGGAAGGCGCTGCCCTGGCATTGGGCCGGGTCCGGCAGCTTCGCCTTCCAGATGGCGATGGTGCTGCTGGTGCCTGGCCTGCTGGCGCTGGTGTTCGGCTTCTTCGCCTTCCGCTCGCGCATCAAGGGCGTGTACTTCTCGATCATCACGCAGGCCATGACCTTCGCCGCGATGCTGCTGTTCTTCCGCAACGAGACGGGCTTCGGCGGCAACAACGGCTTCACCGACTTCAAGCGCATCCTGGGCGCGCCGATCGCCACGCCCACCATGCGCATGGGGCTGTTCGTGCTGACCGGCGTGGTGCTGATCGGCTTCTTCCTGATGGCGCGCGCCATCGTCACCAGCAAGTTCGGCCGCGTGCTGAAGGCCATCCGCGACGCGGAAAGCCGGGTGATGTTCACCGGCTACGACCCGCTGGCCTACAAGCTGGCGATCTGGACGCTGTCGGCCGTGATGTGCGGCGTGGCCGGCGCGCTCTACGTGCCCCAGGTGGGCATCATCAACCCGAGCGAGATGAGCCCGGCGGCGTCGATCGAGATGGCCGTCTGGGCCGCGGTCGGTGGCCGCGCGACGCTGGTCGGCCCCATCGTCGGCGCCTTCTTCGTCAACGGCGCCAAGAGCTGGTTCACCCAGGTCGTGCCGGAGTTCTGGCTGTACTTCCTCGGGGCGCTGTTCATCGCGGTGACCCTCTTCTTGCCGAACGGCCTGGTGGGCCTGGCCGCGAAGTTGCGCCGCAGCCCGAAGGAGGGTGCCGAATGACCCCCGAGCTGCAGGAAGCGGGCGCGCAGGCGCTGCAACGCTGGCGCGAGAAGGAGCAGGCCGCCGGTGCCTCTGGCGGCCGCAGCGCGGGCTACGGCCGCCTGGTGCAGGCCCGAGAGCCGGACTTCGCCCACGGCGTGGCGCTGTACCTGGACGACATCACCGTCAGCTTCGACGGCTTCAAGGCGCTCAATGCCTTGAGCCTGGCGATCAACGTCGGCGAGCTGCGCTGCATCATCGGCCCCAACGGCGCCGGCAAGACCACGATGATGGACGTGATCACCGGCAAGACGCGGCCCGACGCCGGCACGGCCCACTTCGGCGCCAACATCGACCTGCTGCGCCTGCGCGAGAACGACATCGCGCAGATCGGCATCGGCCGCAAGTTCCAGAAGCCCACGGTCTACGAGCAGCTCAGCGTGTTCGAGAACCTGGAGCTGGCGCTCGCTGCGGACCGGCGTGTGCGCGCCAGCTTGTTCTCGCGCCTCGGCGGTGCCCAGCTCGACCGCATCGGCGAGGTCATGGCGCTGATCCACCTGCTGCCCGAGGCCCAACGCACGGCCGGGCTGCTCAGCCATGGCCAGAAGCAGTGGCTGGAAATCGGCATGCTGCTGATGCAAGACCCGAAGCTGCTGCTGCTGGACGAGCCGGTGGCCGGCATGACCGACGAGGAAACCGAGCGAACCGCCGAGCTGTTCCTGTCGCTCGAAGGCCAGCATTCGCTGGTGGTGGTGGAGCACGACATGAAGTTCGTCGAGCAGCTGACCGAAGGCTGGAAGAAGGTCACCGTGCTGCACGAGGGCCGCGTGCTGGCCGAAGGCCCGCTGGCCGAGGTGCAGGCCAACGAACAGGTCGTCGAGGTATACCTCGGGAGATGACCATGCTCGTTGTCGATTCACTCAACCAGTATTACGGCGGCAGCCACATCCTGCGCGGCGTCTCGTTCGAGGCGAAGTTGGGCGAGGTGACGGTGGTGCTGGGCCGCAACGGTGTGGGCAAGACCACACTGCTGAAGAGCCTGATGGGCGTGGTGCCGGTCAAGAGCGGCAGCATCAAGCTGGACGGCGCGGACATCACACGCGCCACGTCGTACGAACGCGCCCGCCGCGGCATCGGCTACGTGCCGCAGGGGCGCGAGGTCTTCGGCCGCCTGACGGTGGAAGACAACCTACGCATGGGGCTGGCCACGAAGCCTGGCGGCACACCGATCCCGGCCGAGTTGTTCGAGCTGTTCCCGGTGTTGAAGCAGATGCTGGCACGCCGCGGCGGCGACCTGTCCGGCGGCCAGCAGCAGCAGCTGGCCATCGCCCGCGCGCTGGCGGCGGGGCCGAAGCTGCTGATCCTGGACGAACCCACCGAGGGCATCCAGCCCAGCATCATCAAGGACATCGGCCGCGTGATCCGCATGCTGGCCGACCGCCAGACCATGGCCATCGTGCTGGTCGAGCAGTACTACGACTTCGCCGCCGAGCTGGCCGACCAGTACCTGGTGATGGAGCGCGGCGAGGTCATCGCCCGCGGGCGTGGCAGCGAGATGGAAGCCAACGGGGTCCGGGCGCTGATGTCGATCTGATCGACGGCGCTCGCGGACCCCGTGAAGCGAGCCCCATCGCTGGGGCCCGGGACGCTGCTGTGAGCCTACTTGCTCAGTGCCGGATCCTTGGCGATTTGCTGCATCAGCTTGGCCATGGCATCGTCGGCGGCACGCTTGGCCGACAGCGAGTGCTCGGATTTGAACTCAGAGAATTCGGCTTGACCGGTGCCTTGCACGGTGAACTCCGTGACGGCCTGGCCTTTGGCGTCCACCACCTTGCAAGCGAGGTCGATCGAGAACTTGGTCGGGGGCCAGGTCAGCGCGCTGTCCGAGCTCGAGTTGGTGGTGATGGTCGGGACGAAGATCAGCGACAGGCCTTCGCTCTGAACCTTGGGATCGGCCACGCCGGACACCTTGGACACGCTGGCGAAGCTCTGGCCGAGCGCGGTGTACAGGCCCGCTTCCAGGTCACGGTACGGGAAGTAGTTCACCTTGTCGCCGCCACCGCCGGGCGTCGTGACTTCCTTGGCCTTGTCGGCGTCGGTGATCTGCAGGCCGACCTTCTTGTTGATCTTGGCGTTCGTCGTGGTGATCTTCGCCGTGTCGGCAGCGACCGAGATCGGGTGCGCGCAACCACCCAGGCCGGCCAACATCAGGCCACCGACCGCCAGCGCCGCCAGGCGCGTTGCAATGCTCATCTTCATGTTTGTGTGCTCCTTGACTTACTTGATGGCGTTCTGGAAGTCGGCATCAGCCCACAGCGTGCCGATCAGCTTCTGGACGATGCGCGGGTAGCTTTCCACCGCCTTGGGGATCGCGATGGCGCCGACGAAGGAAGACTCCCAACTCAACGAGGCACTGAGGGTGCGGTCGTAGCGCGTCTGGCCATCCCGCGTGACCGTGAACCGGACTTGCATTTCGCCGCTGTTGGTGGAGATGCCAGCGGCGGAGATGTCGTTCTTCAGCAGCACGCCACCGATCTCGATGCGCGAGGTCGGATCCAGCTTGCCCGCGAGCGTGAGCTCCTGTCTCAGCGCCTCCGCCAGATAGGCCGCATAGTCGGCGCCGACCGGCGAGCCCATCGGGCTGCCGCGCAGGCCGATCGACGTGGCTCCTTCAATGCCCGGCTGAACTTTGAATGCGCCGACGGCCACCTTGTTGGGGACGCTCTTGAGCGCCTCGACATTGTCGATCGACGGTTGATACATCGGTGCCTTGATCGCGCAAGCGGAAAGCACCAGTGCTGCGCCCAGCACCACCGCGGTGCGAGCCATGGACAAGATCTTCAAGAAATGCTCCCTCCCCGAAGGGGTGTCGGTGAATGTTGCTCGATGTAAACGCGAGCGCGGGCATGCTACATCGTCGCCAGTGGCTACCGACACCGGAAATCCACTCGGGGACAAGAACATTGCACGATCTTGAGGATTGATGACCGCCGGGCCGGGCGGCACTCGCCGCATGCTTCGGTCTGTTCGAAGCATCAGCGCCCTGCGATGGACCCCACCACCATCATCACCACGGAGAACCCACCCATGAGCCACCCGTGCGAAAGCTGCGGCATGCCGATCGAAACCGGCCGCTACTGCGCCTACTGCGTGGACGCCAGCGGCCAGCTGCAGGACTTCGACACCCGCTTCGAGCGCATGGTGCAGTGGGCGCTGCGCGAGGACACAAGCCTCACGCGCCAGGCGGCAGAAGCCAACACCCTGGCCTGCATGGCGAAGATGCCGGCCTGGGCGCAGCACCCGCGGGTGCTGGCCGCAGCCGGGCGCTGAGCTACAGCGCGCTGTCGAAGACCACGGCGCGGCCGCGGCCCTGGCGCTTGGCTTCGTAGAGCGCCGCGTCGGCCTGGCGCAGGGCCGAGTCGATGTCGTGGTCGTCGGCGACCACCACGGCCGCGCCCAGGCTGATCGCGCAGGTCAGCTCGCGGCCATCGAAGCCCATCGGCGTTTCGCTCACCCGCTGCGGCAGCCGTGCCGCCACGGCGCGCGCGTCGCCCGCGCCGGTCAGCAGCACGGCGAACTCGTCGCCGCCGATGCGGGCGAACAGGTCGTCGCCGCGCAGTTGCTGCCGGGTCAGCCGCGCCAGGTGGCACAGCATGGCGTCGCCCGCGGCGTGGCCGAAGTTGTCGTTGACCTGCTTGAAATGGTCGATGTCGAACAGCAGCACGGCCAGCGGGGCCCGCAGCGTGCGTGCTTCCATCAGCGCCACGCTGGCGCGCTCGATGAAGCAGCGGCGGTTGAGCAGGCCGGTCAGCGGGTCGGTCTGGGCCAGCTCGCGCAGGCCGTGCTCCAGGCGCTTGCGGTCGGTGATGTCGAAGATCGCGCCGGCCTGGCCGGCCACGTCGCCCTGCCGGTCGCGGAACACGGCCTTGTGGAAGATCACGTCGCGCAGGCTGCCGTCGGCCCATTTCACCTGCGCCTCGTAGACCTGGCGGCCGCCGCTGGCCAGCAACTGGCGGTCGGCCTGGTCGTAGACGGCAGCCAGGTGCGGCGGCGCCACGTCGTACACCGTCTTGCCCAGGATGCGGTCGCGCGGCAGGCCCAGGTAGTCGACGAAGGCCTGGTTGCAGCCGGTGTAGATGCCCTGCGCGTCCTTGGCGAAGATCGGCGCGGGGATGTTGTCCAGGCTGGCCTGCAGCGCATGGGCGTCGGCCCGCAGTCGCTCGACCTGGGCGGCGAGCGCCGCGGCCGCCGACGACTGCGCGCGGGCACGCCGGATGGCGCGCTGCAGGGCCGGCGCATCGTCCCGCGCCACCGCCTCGTGGGCGCCGCGCCGCCACCAGGGCTCGGCCTGGTCTGCGCCAGCGCCGGCGGGCAGCAGGGCGATCCAGGGGCTGGACAGCGCGGCGTCGGTCGCCAGCCGGGCGAGGGCGGTTTCGGCCATGGCCGGGTCGGCCACGTCGATCAGCAGCAAGGCGTCGGGCTCGGCCAAGCAGCCGCGCAGGTCGTGCAGCAGGGCGGCGTCGCCGGCGGCCAGCAGCGCCAGCGGCCAGGGCAGGGCGCCGTCCGCCAGCGCGCTGGGGCAGCAGGTCGAGGGCGAGTCGGCGAGCAGGTGCAAGGCGGTGCGGGCTTCCGTGATCTGGCCATCGAGGGCCGGGCGGTCTGACCGTTCGATTGTGCCGCCGCGCCCCGGGGAGCCCATGGGGAATAGACTTCCCGCCCGATGACTATGCACGTGAAACCCTCGACGCCGGCCGCTTGCCGCGTGGCTGTGGTGGGCGGCGGCCCGGCCGGCCTGATGGCGGCCGAGGTGCTGGCCGCAGGCGGCGCCCAGGTCGACCTGTACGACGCCATGCCCTCGGTGGGGCGCAAGTTCCTGCTGGCCGGCAAGGGTGGGCTGAACCTGACGCATTCCGAAGCCCTGCCAGCCTTCGTGGCCCGCTACGGCGATCGGGCGCCGGCCGTCGGCCGCTGGCTGCAGGCCTTCGGCCCGCAGGACCTGCGCGACTGGGCCGAAGGCCTGGGCGTGAGCACCTTCGTCGGCAGCTCGGGCCGGGTCTTTCCGGCGGAGATGAAGGCGGCGCCCCTGCTGCGCGCCTGGCTGCACCGCCTGCGGGCCGCCGGCGTGCGACTGCGCATGCGCCACCGCTGGCAGCCCGGGGGGCTGCTGCCGCAGGAAGGTGAGCATGTGCTTCGCTTCGAGACGCCGGCGGGTGTGGCAAGCGCCCGGGCCGATGCCCTGCTGCTGGCACTGGGCGGCGGCAGCTGGGCCAGGTTGGGGTCCGACGGCGCCTGGCTGCCGGCCCTGCAAGCCGCCGGGGTGGCCACCACGCCGCTGCGGCCATCGAACTGCGGTTTCGACATCGGCTGGAGCGAGCACCTCGTGGCCAAGCACGCCGGCGCGCCGCTCAAGGGGGTGGCGATGGCCTTCACCGACCGGCTCGGGCGGCAGTTCCAACGCAAGGGCGAGTGCGTGCTCACGGCGACCGGCATCGAGGGCAGCCTGGTCTACGCCGCGTCCGGCTGGCTGCGCGACGAGATCGAGGCCACTGGCGTGGCCGAGGTCCAACTGGACCTGCTGCCCGACCGGCCCCAGGACGAGCTGGCCACCGCCCTGGCGCGCGGCCGCGGGGCCCGTTCGCTGGCCAACCATTTGCGCGAGCAGGCCGGTCTGCACGGTGCCAAGGCCGGCCTGCTGCGCGAGGGCCTGAGCGCCGAGGTGTGGGCCACACACTCTCGTGACGCTGCCTGGCTGGCCCATCGCATCAAGGCCCTGCCGTTGACGCTGCGCGCCGCCCGCCCACTGGACGAGGCCATCAGCAGCGCCGGCGGCGTGGCCTTCGACGCGCTGGACGACGATCTGGTGCTGCGCGCCTGCCCCGGCGTGGCCTGCGCCGGCGAGATGCTGGACTGGGAAGCCCCGACCGGCGGCTACCTGCTCACTGCCTGCTTCGCCAGTGGCGTGGTGGCTGCGCGCGGCCTGCTGGCCTGGTGGGCTGCGCAGCCCCGGCCGCTGCCACCACCGCCAGACAACGACATGCGAGACTGACCGCGATGAACCCCGACCATCCCACCCCCGCCGGCGCCAGCGAGCACGCCCTGATGTTCGACCTGGCCCCGGTGTCGCTGTGGCTGGAAGACTTCAGCGGCCTGGCGCGGCTGTTCGCGCAGTGGCGTGCCGAGGGCGTGAGCGACCTGCGCACCTACCTGCGCGCCGACCGGGCCCGCATCGCGCAGTGCACCCGCGAGCTGAAGGTGCTGCAGGTCAACCGCCGCACGCTGGAGCTGTTCGGCGCGCCGGACGCCGCCACACTGGTGGTCAACCTGGACAAGGTCTTCCGCGACGACATGCTGGAGCACCATGTCGAAGAGCTGGTGCAGCTGTGGAACGGCGCGCGCAGCTACACCAGCCAGACCGTGAACTACACGCTGGACGGCCGTCGCCTGGACGTGAGTCTGCAGGTGCGCGTGTTGCCCGGCCACGAGCAAAGCTGGAGCCGGGTGCTGCTGTCGCTGGAAGACGTGAGTGCGCGCGAGCAGGCTCGCCAGGCGCTGCAGCGCAGCGAGCGCTATGCCCAGGGCCTGTTCGAGCATTCGCCGGTGTCGCTGTGGGTGGAAGACTTCAGCGCCGTCAAGCGCCTGGTCGACGAGGTGCGCGACCAGGGCATCCAGGATTTCCGCGTCTTCACCGACGTGCACCCCGAGTTCGTCGACCGCTGCATGAGCGAGATCCGCGTCGTCGACGTCAACAAGCAGACGCTGACCATGTTCCGCGCGCCGGACAAGACCACGCTGCTGCGCCGTCTGCCGGACATCTTCCGCGACGAGATGCGCCGCCCCTTCACCGAGCAACTGATCGACCTGTGGGCCGGCAAGCTGCACCAGCACCGCGAGACGGTCAACTACGCGCTGGACGGCGAGATGCTGCACGTGCACCTGCAGTTCGCCGTGCTGCCGGGCCACGAGCAGGACTGGTCGCTGGTGCAGGTGTCGCTGACCGACATCACCGCCCGCAAGCGGGCCGAGAGCTACCTCGAATTCCTGGGCAAGCACGACGCGCTGACCAAGCTGCGCAACCGTTCGTTCTTCGACGACGAGCTGAACCGGCTGGAGCGCAAGCAGGTGCAGCCGGTGGCCCTGTTGGTCATCGACCTGAACGGCCTGAAGCAGGTCAATGACGAGCGCGGCCACCGCGCCGGCGACGCGCTGCTGCGCCGCACCGGCGAGGTGCTGGCCAAGGCCACTCCGGCGCCGGCCACCGCTGCGCGCATCGGCGGTGACGAATTCGCGGTGCTGATCCCCAGCGGCGACGAGCACGCGGCCGAGGCCTTCCTCGACACGCTGCACGAGCTGGTCGAGCTGAACAACCAGTTCCACAGCGGCGACCCGCTGCGCTTCTCGGTCGGCGTGGCGGTCTCGCAGCCGGGCGAGCGGCTGGAGACGGCGCTGCACCGGGCCGACGACCAGATGTACCTGCAGAAGAAGGCCTTCCACGCCAGCGCCGAGCACGACCGGCGCAAGGACACCCCCACGACACCCACACCATGATCACCGTCCACCACCTGAACAACTCGCGCTCCCAGCGCGTGCTCTGGCTGCTCGAAGAGCTGGCCCTGCCCTACGAGATCAAGAAGTACCAGCGCGACGCCAAGACCATGCTCGCGCCGCCCGAGCTGCGCGCCGTGCACCCCCTGGGCAAGTCACCGGTGATCACCGACGACGGGCTGACGGTGGCCGAGTCCGGCGCGATCATCGAGTACCTGCTGGACCGCTACGGCGAGGGTCGACTGCGCCCGGCCGCAGGCACGCCCGAGCGCCTGCGCTTCACCTATTGGCTGCATTTCGCCGAAGGCACGGCGATGGGTCCGTTGCTGATGAAGCTGGTGTTCAACCGCATCCTCACCGCGCCCATGCCCTTCTTCGCCAAGCCGATTGCCAAGGGCATCGCGACCAAGGTGCTGACCGGTTTCGTCGACCCCAACATCCGCAGCCAGCTGGACTACATGGAGGCCGAGCTGGCCAAGACCGAGTGGTTCACCGGCAGCGAATTCAGCGCCGCCGACATCCAGATGAGCTTTCCGCTGGAAGCTGCCGCGCAGCGCGCCGGGCTGGGCAGCAGCCACCCGCGCCTGACGGCCTTCCTCAAGCGCATCCATGCACGGCCGGCCTACCGCCGCGCCCTGGAACGCGGCGGTCCCTACGACTTCGTGCGCGACTGACCACGCGCTTGGCCCGGAATGAAAAAAGGGCGGGTTGAAACCCGCCCCTGAAAGAGCCCGGCCAGAGCACCGGGCGAGGAGTGTCCCCCTCCTCACGACAATCACATCTTCATGCGCAGCGTCAGGTAGTACTGGCGGCCGTTCTCGTAGATCGAGCGCGGCTGGTCGTGGTTCAGCGCGTAGTACTTGAGCTTCGGGTTGTTCAGGTTGCGGCCGTCCAGCGAGATCGCAAAGTTCTCGCTGATCTTGTAGCCGAACGAGGCCGCCACCGAACCGAAGTCGTCCTGGTTGAAGGCGGTCGAGCGGTCCAGCCCGCTGTAGAAGTGCGAGCGGAAGCTGTACGACAGGCGCGCATTGAAGCTGTCGTTCTCGAAGTAGCCCGACAGGTTGTAGGTGTTGCGCGAGGCACCGACGATCGGGCCGCCGTCCTTGTCCACCGCGTCGGTGTAGGTGTAGTTGGCCTCGACGCCGAAGTTGCCGAACACCGGTTGCGAGTAGGCCAGCTCCAGGCCTTGCACCTTGCCGCTGCTGTTGACCGGCACGGTCAGCAGGTACGGCGCCATGTAGCCCTGCGGGTGGGCCTGGTCGAAGGTCAGGTAGTCGTGCTGCGACTGGCCCAGGCCGACATAGCTCTGCAGGTCCATGTAGAACCATCCGGCCGACAGCAGCGAGCGCGGCGCGAAGTACCACTCCAGGCTGGCGTCCACGTTGTTCGAGCGGATCGGCTTCAGGTCGGGGTTCGAGCCACTGCCACCACCCACGTCACCCACCTGCGCCGGCGGCGACAGGCTCAGCGCGCCGGCCAGGGCCGAGTAGTCCGGCCGGGTCATGGTGCGCGACACCGCCACGCGGGCCAGCAGGTCCTTGGCGACATCGAAGCGCAGGTTCACGCTGGGCAGGATGTCGTTGTAGGTGTGGTCGGTGGTGGAAGGCACGTAGTTGCCGAAGGCCGAGCCGGTGATCACGCCGTCCGGCGTGGCGCTGCCGACGTTGAGGAACTTCAGCACGTGCTCCTTGGTCTGCACGAAGCGCACGCCCACGTCGCCGCGCCAGCCCTTGCCCTCGAGGTTGCCCTGCACGTAGGCCGAGTTGCTCTTCTCGTTCAGACCGAAGTCCCACTCCTTGTAGGCGCGGGTGATCGGGTCGCGGTTGGCGAGGCGGGCGTCGGCGTCGGCCAGCTGGGCCGGGGTCAGGTACCACACGTCGCGCGGGAAGTTGCCGCCCAGGCCGGCGCCGAAGTTGCCGGGGTAGTTCTTGTAGTTGTCCAACGGCCAGTTGGCCAGGTTGAACGGGTCGGCCGCCCAGTTCGGGCCCTGCGCGATCACGCCGTTGGAGCTGCGCTTGTGCTCGGCGGCGCGCACGCCGAACTTCAGCGTCGACAGCACGCCGGCGTCGACGGCCCACTCGCCGTCGAACTGGCCCCAGTTGTCGACGTCCTTGATGCGCACGTTCTGCGCGCCCCAGAGCCAGTCGAGCACCGCGCCTGCGGGGCTGTTGGCCGGGGTGCCGATGTGGAAGTCCGGCGCGGTGCCCACGCCGTTCAGGCTCCAGCCGCCGCCGCCCTTGACGTCCCACGAAGCCTGGTCCTGGGCGGGGGTCTTGCCGATGCCGGTGGACGTGCCCAGCTTGGTCGACAGGGTCAGGTTGTCGCTGGCGCGGAACTTGGCGTCCCAGTTGTAGAAGCTGGTCTCGGCGCCTTCGTGCGGGCGAGACAGCATGTCGTAGGTGCCATAGCTGCTGGTCGGGTTGCCCTCGGCGTCGACCGCCTGGGTGAAGTTGGCCGACACCAGGGTGTTGTTGCGCACCACGTAGCCGTCGTCGGGCGACTGGCCTGCGCCTCCATTGAGGAAGAAGGGGGCATGCAGCAGGTAGTTGCGGTTGTAGTTCGACGCGTCCATCTTGGAGATGAATCCCGTCAGGTCCATGGTCAGGTTGTCCATGGGCTTGACCTGGAAGTCGACCATGCCGCCTTCGCGCTTGCGGGTCTGCTCGAACAGCGCTGCGCCGATCGAGCGCGGGTACCAAACGCCGGCCAGATCGGGGTGGGCGTTGGCCACCGCACTGCCGGCGGCGATCTGGTTGTAGCCCAGCACCTCGACGCCGTCGCGGCGCAGGCTGCGCTTCTCGGAGAAGACCTGCGCCAGCACACCGAAGGTGTTGGCGTCGTTCTTCCAGTTCAGCAGGGCGCTGAACTGCGGATCGGTCTTGCTCGGCAGGTCGGCATAGACCGCGCCGACGCTCGCTTCCAGCGTCAGCGGCTTCTTGAACTCCAGCGGCTTGCGGGTGATGATGTCCACGTTGCCGACCACGCCGCCTTCCACGTCGCTGGCCTGCGAGGACTTGTGGACCACCACGCTGCCCACGATCTCGGACGGCAGCATCGTGAAGCTCACGCTGCGGCCGGCGTTGTCGCTCTGGTTCAGCACGAACCAGTCGCCCGAGGCCACAGGGTGGCCGTTGATCAGGGTCTGCGTCAGGCTGGGGTTGGTGCCGCGCATGCTGACGCGGTCGTTCTCGTCGAAGCCGCCTTCGTTGGCGCCGGCCGAGCTGATCGTCACGCCCGGAATGCGCTGCAGCGAGTCCGCCACGTTCTTGTCAGGCATCTTGCCGATGTCCTCGGCCGTGATCACGTCCACATGGCCGTCGGCGTCGCGCTTTTGCTGCAACGATTTCTGCTGCGAAGCGCGGATGCCGGTGACCTCCACGCGCTCGACCTTGTCGTCGCTGGCAACTGGCGCGGCCGGTGCCGCCGTTTGCGCCAGCGAGGCGGTGTGAAGAAGGAACAGGGCCGCCGCCGCGGCGATCGGGGTCAGTTGTGCTTTCATGGGCTCCTCGGGCGTGAGTGGCTGTGGGCTGGGCGAGTCGATACCGTACCAATGTACTACCAATTAATGCCAGTTAGCTACCACTTTCGATGAGGGAAACACCTGATGGCCGGGCTGGTCTGCTGTCGAGTCGGCCGGGCGCCCTGGTTCAGGGCGAGAAATGCTGCAGTGCGGTGCAGCTGGTATGAGTTTTGGTACGCTATTGGTATGTAGCTCCTGCGCCGGCACAATCCAAGCCTCATGAACACGCCCACCCCGACCCTGGTCGAGCGCCTGCTCGCCGCGCTGGACGCGACCGCCAGCCAGCCGCTGTACCAGCAGCTGCAGCGTGCGCTGCGCGACGCGATCGAGAGCCAGTTCCTGGCGGCCGACGATGCACTGCCCTCCGAGCGGCAACTGGCGGCGGACCTGGGCGTGTCGCGCATCACGGTGCGCAAGGCGATCGACGGGCTGGCCGAAGAGGGGCTGCTGGTCAGCCGCCAGGGCTCGGGCAATTTCGTCAGCGCGCGCATCGACAAGAATTTCGCCAAGCTGACCTCATTTTCCGAGGACATGCGCGCGCGCGGCCGCACGCCGCGCAGCGAGTGGCTCAAGCGCACCACGGGCACGGTGACGCCGGAAGAGTCGCTGAAGCTCGCGCTGAGCCCGGGTTCGACGGTGTACCGGCTGCACCGCCTGCGCTATGCCGACAACGCGCCGATGTCGCTGGAATACGCCACCGTGCTGGCCAGCGCGCTGCCGTCGCTCGACGTGGTGAAGGATTCGCTGTACGACGCGCTCGAAGCCACCGGCAACCGCCCGGTGCGCGCACTGCAGCGCCTGCGCGCGTTGCTGCTCAACGAGGAACAGGCGGCCCTGCTGCAGGCCCAGCCGGGCGACGCCGGCCTGCTGGTCGAGCGCCTGGGCTACTTGCGCGACGGTCGTGCCATCGAGTTGTCGCAGTCGTTCTACCGCGGCGACACCTACGACTTCATCGCAGAGCTCTCGGCCAGCTAGCGAGGATGACGGCGCTCCAGAGGAGCCGCCGCCTCCAAGTGGCGTGCGCGGATCCGGCTTTGCCGGTCCGCTGCGCGAGCCCCCTCGGGGGGCAGCCCCCGAGAGGGGGCGTGGGGGCTCAAGGGCTCCACCAGTTGCCGGACACGGTGAGCATCACCTGCAACCGGATCGCGTCGCCGTAGTAGTCGCGCACGGGGCCGTAGTCGCCCCCGGTGATCGAGGCCCAGAGGTCGTTCAGCCAGCCCTGGGCTGGCGCGCCGCCCTGCATCGCGTTCACCGCCATCGGTGCCGTGAAGGGCAGGTCGTCGTACTTGACGAAGGCCTGGCCGTTGGGGCCGTTGGTGATGTAGTAGCCGGCCTTGATGTTGGTCGGCACGCCGTTGGTCGCGCCACGCACCCAGGCCGCCGTCTGTTGCTGCGCGGCCAGCAGCTCGGTGCGGCCGTCCACCAGCCAGGACATGGCCAGGCGCCACGGCGTGCGGCAGGCGTTCCAGCTGTAGTCCCCGTCGTGCTTGGTCTCCAGGTACTTGCCTGGCGTGGGCTGCCAGCGGCCCTTCTTGTAGACCATGAAGTCGGGCACCAGGCCGGTGGCTTCGCTGCCGTGGGTGAACTGGTCGTTCACCGCCTTGCTGACGGTCGCGTAGACCTGGTTCCAGGCGCTGGCGTTGGCCGTGTCCCAGCGGGCGTAGGCGAGCAAATGGCTGGCCATGAAGTCCGAAGGGCGGGTGTAGTTCAGGTCCTTGCCCGTGGCCCAGTTGCCCATGGTCAGGTTGTGCTGCTTGGGGCTCACGTCGTAGGCCAGCACGTCGTGCATCACGCTGCGGGCCTCGGCCAGGTAGTTGTGGGCGCCGCCGGAGCCCCATTGCACATGCGCCAGCAACAGCGAATAGGCGATGTCCATGTCGCCGTCGGTGGCCGAGTCCGGGCCTTCCACGTCGACCATCTGGCCGTTTTGCAGCACCTGCTTCCAGGCCATCAGGTTGGGGGCGCCGACGGCGGGGTGGTTGCGGAAGTAACGCAGCATCTCGTCGAACACCGCCTGGTCGTCCATGTAGGCCGCCAGCACCATGCCGTAGCCATGCGCCTCGGACACGGTGGCGTCGTGCTTCTTCTCGAACTGAATCCACGAGCCGTCGCCGCCGTCGCTGCGCAGGTAGTTGCTCTTCCACAGGGCGTACTGCGCTGTGACGGCCGCGTCCATGCTGGCCTGGCTCACGTCGTTGGGTTTGATGGCGCCGGCGGTGTAGGCCACGTGCTGGGGGAAGGGGCGCGTGCCCGCCCAGGCGGCAGCGCAGCAGGCGGCCAGCAGGCCGGCGGCCAGCAGGCGTTTCGGCAACGGGTTCATCGACAGGTTCATCACGGTCTCCTTGGTTTCATCACAGCTTCAGGCGGACGTTCCAGCGGTTCAGACGGGACACCGCCCACAGCACCGCCGCGGCGTAGAGCAGGCAGAAGACGATGCCGACCGCGCCCTGGCGCAGCAGAGCGGGCCACGACCAGCCGGCCCAACTCATCAGCGCCGCGATCACGAAGGGCAGCAGGTAGGTCACCAGAGGGTTGCTGGCCGCCGGCTCGACCCACGCCACCCAGCCCGCCACGCCGAGCTGCACGATCAGGGCCTGCAGCAGCGCATAGACCACCACGCAGGCGGCGGCGCTGAGCAGGCACCAGCTCGGGGTGGCGTAGATCTTCGAGATCGGGAACCAGGGCCGCAGCGCAAAGCCGGCGGCCAGCAGGGCGGCGGCGAACAGCAGTGCCCGGGCCTGGCGCTGGGCCAGCCGCGGGCCGCCGGGCCCGCGCAGATCGTGGTAGAGCACGCCGCAGACCACGCCGGCCAGCACGATGCTGGTGTGCGCGGCGTTTCCGTCCTGGCTCAGCAGCAGCGCGGCGAAGCCGGTGGCCTGCTCGCCCAGCGCCGCGTGACCAGCGTAGTAGGCCACGCAGCCCGCCATCATCACCAGCAGCACGGCGATGCGGCCCCGCGCCAGCTGGTAGAGCACGCTGGCGATCAGGTAGGCCCAGCCGATCAGGCCGAGGATGCCCCACCACTGCGGCGTGAGCCCCTCGCGCCCGTCCGGCCCGCCGCGGAACAGCAGGGCCAGCACGACCATCAAGCCCACACCCAGGGAACGCAGCAGCCGGTCCAGCGCCGGGCTGGGGGCGCGGTACACGCCCCAGACCAGGCCCACCGCGGCATAGAACAGCAGCGACCACAGCTCGATCGGCAGCACCATCGAGGCTTGGTGGTAGCTGCCCTCCTCGGCGTTGACCATGAACACGCCCATCACCACCAGCGCCAACGCGCGCCAAGCGATGTGGCCCTGCAGTTGCCACCACGAGTCGCCCTTGGCGATGCGGGCGTTCACCGCGAACGGGATCGCCATGCCCACAATGAAGAGGAAGGCCGGGAACACCACATCGACGAAGCTCATCGCATCTGCATCGGCCGGCATGTGCTTCCACCAGGGCGAGATGCCGGCCACGCCGTGCATCTCGTTGACCCACACCATCACCAGGTAGGTCAGGCCGCGAAAAGCGTCGATCGGCAGGATGCGACCGGGCTGCAAGGCGTTGAGCGGCGCCAGGATGGGCGCGCGCGGCGCAGTGGTTGACGCAGCGGCCATCACAGCGAGACCCGCAGCCCCAGGTAGAACTGGCGCCCGTTGGAATAGAAGGCGCGCGGCTGGTCCTTGTTGTCGGCGTAGTACTTCAGCACCGGGTTGTTGAGGTTCAGCGCGTCGAAGGTCAGCGTGATGCTGTCGTTGACCTTGACGTTCAGGCTCGCCGCCAGGTTGGCCTCGGCGTCCATGTACTCGTTGGTCGAGCGGTCCAGGCCGACCAGGAAGGCCGAGCGCCAGGTGTAGGCGACGCGGGCGCTGAAGCGGTCGTTCTCGTAGTAGCCCTCGGCGTTCCAGGTGTTTTTCGACGAGCCCATCAGCTTGGCGCCGTTGGCCTCCTTGCCGTCGGCGTAGGTGTAGTTGGCCTGCGCGCCGAAGCCGCCCCACAGCGGCTGCTGCCAGCTCAGCTCGAAGCCGCGGTTGCTGGCGCTCACGTTGATCGGCGAGGTGATGTCGTACCACTCCAGCTGCTTGCTGGTCTTGTTCAGCAGCAGGTGGCGCGAGGTGCCGAAGCTCACGTAGCTGGGCATGTCCATGTAGAACACGCCGAAGGCCAGCAGCGACTTGGGGGCGTAGTACCACTCCAGCGTCGCGTCGAGGTTGTTCGAGCGCACCGGCTTCAGGTCGGCGTTGCCGCCGGTGCCCGAGTTGGTCAGGTCGTCCTGGCTGGTGATGGCGCCGGCCAGCGCGCTGTAGTCGGCGCGGGCGATGGTGCGCGAGGCGGCGGCGCGCAGCACCAGGTCCTTGCCCAGGTTGAAGCGGATGTTGGCGCTGGGCAGGGCGTCGAAATAGGTCTTGGTCTCGACGACGTGGGTGAAGGGGCCGAACTCGGAGTCGACCGGGTTCGGGCCGTCGGGCTCGTTGAAGTCCACCTTCTGCCGCGTGCTGACCAGGCGCAGGCCGACGTTGGCGCGCCAGGCCTGGCCTTGCAGGTTGGCCATGCCGTAGGCGGCGCTGACCTGCTCGTTCACCGCCAGCTCGCCCGGCCAGTAAGGCGTGGTCTTGGCCGAGTTCGCCAGCACGAAAGCCTGCACCGCCTGCGGGCTCAAGTGCCAGACGTGCGAGAGAAAGCCCGGGCCGCCGCCCAGGCCCTTGCCGAAGTCGCTGGGGTACTGCTCGCCGTTCCACGCCGGCAGTGCGCCGCAACCACCGTCGGCCCAGCCGCAGCCGCCGTTGTTGGGGTAGTTCAGCGTGCGCTTGTGCTCGTTCCAGCGCGCGCCGAATTTCACCGAGTCCAGCGCCCCCATGTCCAGTGCCCAGTCGGCGTCGACCTGGGCGTAGCTTTCCTCGTCGACCACCTTGACGGTGGAATACCAGGCGCCCAGCGGGAAGGCGGCCAGGAAGTTGGTCGGGTCGCCGCCGGGGAAGCTCACGTCCGCCGGCTTGGACAGGCCGTACATCGTGTAGGCCATGCCCTGGTCGGCCAGGGCCGACTCGTAGCCCAGGTCGCCCGGCGTCTCGCCCACGCCGTGGGTGGTGCCCAGCTTGGCCGACAGGTTCCAGTCGTCGCCCAGCTTCCACTTCGCGTTCGCGTCCAGGTACCACGTCTCGGCCGCGGCACCGGGGCGGTAGATGCGGTCGACCACGCCGGGCGTGGTGAACGGGTCTTCCGGGTTGTAGGCCACGGTGGGGAAGGTGGCCGCGACCAGGGTGTTGTTCTTCACCCGGTAGCTGGTGGGCGAAATGCCGCCGTCGATCAGCGGCTGCGGCGAGGCCATGAAGTTGTTGTCGTAGTTGTCGGCCGCCATGTGCGAGTAGAAGCCGTTCAGGTCCAGCGTCAGGCCCGGGCTGGGCTTGAGCTCGACGTCGAGCAGCCCGCCCTGGCGCACCCGCTTCTGCTCGAAGAAGGCCGAGCCGATCAGCGAGGGGTAGACCACGCCGGCCAGGTCCGGGTGCTCGCCGGCCACCGCCCCCTCGGGGTCGATGACGCTGTAGCCGAGGAACTCCTGCCCGTCCCGGCGCTCGTGCCGCGTTTCGGAGAAGACCTGCAGCAGCACGCCGGCGGTGTTGGCCTCGTTCTTCCAGTTGAACAGTGCGTTCATCTGCGGGTCGGTCTTCTTCGCCAGGTCGGCGTAGACGGCCTGGGCCGACAGCTCGATGGTCACCGGCTTGGCAAAGCCCAGCGGGTTGCGGGTCTGGATGTCGACCGCGCCGGACACGCCGCCTTCGGGCAGGTCGGCTGTCATGCTCTTGTTGACCACCACGCGGCTGACGATCTCGCTGGGCAGCAGCGAGTAGCTCACACTGCGGCCCACGGCCTCGGTCTGGGCCAGCACGAACCAGTCGCCGCTGGCCACGCCGTGGCCGTTGACCAGGGTCTGGGTCAGGCTGGGCGACAGGCCGCGGATGCTGACCCGGTCGTTCTCGGCAAAGCCGCCTTCGCCGCCGGAGGACGAGCTGATGTTGACCCCCGGTACGCGCTGCAGCGCGTCGGCCACGTTCTTGTCGGGCAGCTTGCCGATGTCCTCGGCCGAGACCACCTCCACCACCGAGTCGGCCTGGCGCTTGAGGACCAGCGACTGCTGGCGCGAGGCGCGGATGCCCGTCACCTCGACACGTTGCGCACCGGGCTCGGCGGGGGTTCCGTCTTTCGCCGGCTTCGGCTCTTCGGGCGCCGCGGGCGCCTGCTGCGCGGCGGCCGGCAACCAGGCGCCGGCCAGCGCCAGCAGGGCGGCGGCGGCCAGGGGGCTCTTGCGGCGGGCAAATGTCATGCGTGCTCCTTCACGGTCCCTCGTCGACGACCCCGCCATTGGAGCGCGGCTCGGCCGTGCCCGGCCATTCGTCGATGTACCCCGCCACCCCGGTAGTTCTACCAAGGCCGCGGGGTAGAACCCTGCCTTGTGCGACGGCGGGTCATCGCCTGAAATCCATGCCGTGATGAAACGTTTTCTTTCCATTTCGGCCGCGGCCGGCACGCTGGCCCTGGCGGCCGCACAGGCACACGCCCAGGCCACCGAGCTGAACCTGTGGGTCATGTCCACCACCGAGGCCCAGCAACAGGACATGCGCGAGCTGCTCAAGCCCTGGCTGGCCACGCGGCCCGAGCTGCGCGTGAACGTGACGGTGCTGAACTGGGAATCGGCCTGGGCCAAGATCACCGCCGCCGCGGCCTCGGGCCAGGGGCCGGACGTGATCGAGCTGGGCAGCACCTGGGTCGCGGCCATCTCGTCGATGGGCGCGCTGGAGCCCCTGAGCGACGCGCAGCAGAAAGAGGTCGGCGGCGCGGCCGCGTTCTTCCCGGTGATGTGGGGCACGACGCGCCGCTTCGACGACACCAAGGTCTACGCCGTGCCCTGGTACGCCGATGCCCGCGCCGCCTACTACCGCAGCGACGTGTTCAAGAAGGCCGGGGTGGACCCGCGCGACGCCTTCGCCAACTGGGGCAGCTTCAAGCAGGCGATGCAGAAGCTCAACGGCACCGAGCTGAACGGCAAGAAGGTCGCCGCGCTCGGCTACCCCGGCAAGAACGACTGGAACGTGGTGCACAACATGGCACCGTGGATCTGGAACGCCGGTGGCGACTTCCTCAGTGCCGATCGGCGGCGCTCGGCCATCAATTCCACCGAGGCGGTGCAGGCCGCCGTCTACTACACCGGCTTCGCCGCCGAAGGCCTGGTGCCGGCCGGCGCGCTGGAGAAGGACTCGGGCCAGATCGAGAACGGCTTCTTCAACGGCCAGTACGCGGTGATCTTCTCCGGCCCCTGGCTGCTCAAGCAGGTCCGCACACCCAAGGCGAAGGGCGGCCAGCAGGAAAGCGTGGCGGCGCGCAACTTCGGCATCGCGCCCTACCCGGCGGGGCTGAAGGGCAGCCAGAGCTTCTTCTCGGGCTCGGACCTGGCGGTGATGAAATCGTCCAAGCACAAGGCCGAGGCCTGGTCGCTGGCCGCCTTCATCACCGGCCGCGACGCCCAGGTGAAGTTCAGCCAGATGTCGGGCATGCTGCCCACGCGGCTGGACGCGGCCAACGACCCGGCGCTGACCGCCGACCCGCACTACGCCCAGTTCCTGGCCCAGGTGCGCAACGGCCGCCACTACCCCTCGGTCGCGGGCTGGGGCCCGCTGGAATCGGTCTACCTGAAGCACCTGGGCAGCATGTTCGACATGGTGGCCGGCGTGAGCGGCAAGTACTCTCCCGGGGCCGTCAAGCAGTCGCTCGACGCGGCCGCCAAGGAGGCCGACCAGGTGCTGGCCCAGACACGATGAGGCTGCAGCACGCAGGGTGGCGGCGCCAGGCCTTCCCCTGGCTGATGCTGCTGCCCGCGCTGGCGCTGATGGCGGCGGTGAACCTGCTGCCCATCGTGCAGGGCTTCTACATGTCGCTGCTGAAGCTGAACCAGTTCACGCTCTCGCAGTACCTGGACGCGCCCTTCATCGGCCTGGACAACTACCGCCGCGTGCTGCTGGACGCCGACAACCCGCTGCGCCAGGGCCTGGGGCTGGCGCTGCGCAACACCGGGCTGTTCGCGCTGGTGGTCTCGTCGCTGTCCATCGCCACCGGCCTGGGGCTGGCCTTGCTGATGCACCGCGACTTCCCCGGCCGCCAACTCGCCCGCAGCCTGCTGCTGCTGCCCTGGGTCGTGCCCAGCTACGTGGTCGGCACGCTGTGGGGCCAGCTCTTCCAGCGCGACACCGGCGCGGTCAACGCGCTGCTGGTCGACACGCTGCACCTGGTCGACGAGCGGCCGTTCTGGCTGCTGGGGGCCAACAGCTTCTGGGCCATCGTCGTGCCCACCGTGTGGCGCAATGCGCCGCTGCTGATGCTGATCTTCCTGGCCGCGCTGCAGGCCCTGCCGGCCGAGCCCTACGAGGCGGCGCGCTTGGACGGCGCCAACGCCTGGCAGCGCTTCCGCCACCTGACACTGCCGCTGCTCAAGCCGGTGATCGTGATCCAGGCCCTGTTCCAGCTCATCGACAACGTCTACTCCTACAACATCGTCTCGATGATGTTCGGCCAGGGCGCCGGCCACCCCGGCGAATGGGCCGACCTGCTGATGCCGCTGCTCACGCGCCAGTCGTTCAGCTACTGGCTCTTCGGCCAGGGCGCGGCCGTGTCCTTCGTGTTGATGGCGCTGATGCTGGCGGTGGTGGCGCTGTGGCTGCGGGTGTTCCGCAGCAGCCTGGTCGGCGAGCATGTCTAAGGCCTTCGCCTCGTCGGCCCTGACCGCGCTGACCTGGGCCCTGGTCGCGCTGATGCTGTCGCCCGTCGCGTGGATGGGCTGGGCCTCGCTGCACGGGCCGGGCGAGACGATGGGTGACGAAGGCGACACCGGCTGGCGCTGGCGCAACTACATCGACCTGTGGACCCAGGTCGACTTCTTTCAATACTTCGCCAACAGCCTCGTCGTCTGCGGCGTCGCCACGCTCGTCTCCACCGCGCTGGCGGCCTGCGCGGCCTATGCGCTGGCGCGCTTCCGCTTTGCCGGTGACAAAGCCGTGTCGATGGCCATCACCACCACCCAGGTGGTGCCGGGCATGCTGTTCTTCCTGCCGCTGTACATGCTGTACCGCCATGTCGGCGATGCGTGGGGCGTGGCCATGCTGGACACGCGGCACGGCCTGGTCTTCCTCTACGTGGCCCTGTTCACGCCGGCCAGCATCTGGATCATGCGGGGCTTCTTCGTCTCGGTGCCGCGCGAGCTGGAAGAGGCCGCCATCCTCGACGGCTGCTCGCGCTTCGGCGCCTTCTGGCGCGTGGTGCTGCCGCTGTGCGCGCCAGGGCTGATCGCCACCGCCACCTTCGTCTTCCTGCTCGCCTGGGACGAGCTCTTCTTCGCCTGGGTGTTGACCAGCTCGCCCGAGGTGCAGACGATTCCCGTGGGCATCCGCCTGTTCATCAACCAGTTCCAGCACCGGGTGGACCTGATGATGGCCGCCGGCGCGGTGGCCACGCTGCCGGTGCTGCTGGTGTTCTTCGCCGGCCAGCGCTGGTTCGTGCAGGGTCTGGCGGCCGGCGGCGTCAAAGGCTGATTCGAACCCATGAAGATCCTCCACAACCACCTCGGCTACCGTGCCGCCGCATCCGCCAAGCGCGCCTTGCTGCAAGCCAGCGGCCCGCAGGCGCCCGCCGAGCGCTTCGTGCTCTATGAAGCGGACGAACGGCGTGTCGTGTTCGAAGGGGCATGGCAGTCGCTGGGCCCGGTCGAGCGCTGGCGCGACTGGCACTACTGGGCCGCCGACTTCGGCGCACTCACCCAACCCGGCCGCTACATCGTCGCTGCCGTGGGCACCGGCCTGCCGCTGCAGTCGCAGCCCTTCGCCATCCAGGAAGCCCTGTACGACGGCCAGCATGTGTCCGACCTGCTGCACTACATCAAGTCGCAGCGCTGTGGCGGCATCTTCGACGCGGCCGACCGGGCCTGCCCGATCTTCGGCAGCGACGGCGAGCGCATGGACGTGCACGGCGGCTGGTACGACGCCTCGGGCGACGCCAGCAAGTATCTCTCGCACCTGTCCTACGCCAACTTTCTCAACCCGCAGCAGACGCCGCAGGTGGTGTGGAACCTGATCGAGACGCGCGACCGGCTCGCCGAGCCCGGCGTGTGGATGGACGACCGCCTGGTCGACGAGGCGCTGCATGGCGCCGACTTCCTGCACCGCCTGCAACGGCCCGACGGCGCCTTCTGCGCCACGGTGTTCGACCGCTGGAGCAAGCGGACCGACGAGCGCCGCATCTGTGCCTACGCCACGCAGAAGGGCGAGCTGCTGCCCGGCTACCAGGCGGCCTTCCGCCAGGGTGGCGGGCTGGCGATCGCGGCACTGGCGCGGGCCAGCACGCTGCCGCGCGACGGCGCCTTCACGCGCGCGCAGTACCTGGCTGCCGCCGAGCGTGGCTTCGCCCACCTGCAACAGCACAACCGGCGCTACCTGCCCGATGGGCAGGAGAACATCATCGACGACTACGCCGCGCTGCTGGCCGCCACCGAGCTGTGCGCCGCCGGCGCGGGCCACGGTGACGCGGTGCGCGAGCGCAGCGCCCGCCTGCTGGCCCGCCAGCACGCCGACGGCTGGTTCTGGGCCGACGATGCGCGCACGCGCAGCTTCACCCACGCCGCCGAGGCCGGCCTGCCCTTCGTCGCGCTGTTGCGCACGCTCGAGGCTTGCCCCGACGCGGTCGACGCCCCCGCGCTGCGTGCCGCGGTTGCACGCGGCCTGCAGTGGGAGCTGCGTATCACCCAGACCGGCGCGCCCAACCCCTTCGCGCTGCCGCGCCAGTACGTGCTGGCGCCCGGCGTGGCTGGCACACCGGGCCGCGTGCGCTTCTTCATGCCGCACCACAACGACAGCGGCTACTGGTGGCAGGGCGAGAACGCGCGCCTCGCTTCGCTGGCCGCCGCTGCGCTCTGGGCCCGGCCCCACCTGGGCGCGCCGGCCGACGACCCGCTGCAGGCCTATGCCGAGGCGGCGCTGGACTGGCTGTTCGGCCGCAACCCGTTCGACGCGTGCATGGTGCAGGGCGCTGGCCACGGCCCGGCGCCTCGCTACGAGCCGCGCTACTGGAACGCGCCGGGCGGTGTCTGCAACGGCATCACCGCCGGGCTGGCGGACGAGGACGACATCGACTTCCGCGCCCCCCACGAGACCGACCCCATGCACTCCTGGCGCTGGACCGAGCAGTGGCTGCCGCACGGCGCCTGGCTGATGCTGGCGCTGGCCTTGGCCACTGCTGACTGAGGTGGCCTGAGGCCGGCAGGCCCAACCGGCCTCAGGCGCTGGCCGTGGCCTCGGGCGCCAGGTCGGCGAGCAGGGCCTGGGCCTGCTCGCGGGCTTGCTCCATCTCGAAGCGCATGGCGTGCTCGACCAGTCGATGGCCGGCTTCGCCGCCGTGGGCCCGCAGCCGGTCCGCCTGCTCGACCACCAGGTCGCGCGCCGTCACGTCGCCATGGTCGAGCAGGCCGAGCAGCCGGGTCAGCCAGGCACGCATCCCGCCGGGCGGCAGGGGGGTCGTCGCCCGCGCCGGCGCGGCGGGGGCGGCCGTGCCCGGGGCGCCCCCGCCATCGGCCGGGGCCAATGGCGAGAACGCCTGCAGCAGCGCCAAGTACAGCTCCGCGGCCCATCAGCCACGCAGCCCACCCGTCGGAAAAGGGGTGGTGGCCCGCTTCGGCGCAGGGGTCGCCACGCCGACAGCGGCGGTAGCCGGGGTGGCGGCCTGGCCGCCGGGCGTCAAGGCCCGCTGGGCCAGCGCGTTGTACAGCTGCAACAGCGCGGCATACAGCTCCGCCGGGTCGAAGGGCTTGGGCACGAAGCCCGTCATGCCGGCTTGCAGGCAGCGCGCGCGGTCTTCGTCGAAGGCGCTGGCCGTCATCGCCAGGATGGGCAGCTGCAGGCCTGCCGCGCGCAGCTGGCGCGTGGCGTCCAGGCCGTCGACGCCCGGCATGAACAAGTCCATCAGCACCGCGTCGAAGCGCTCGGCCAGGCAGGTGCTGACCGCCGCCTGGCCGTCGCTGGCGGTGGTGACGCGCAGGCCGGCCAGGTCGAGCATCGCGCAGGCGACTTCGCGGTTGACCTCGTCGTCGTCCACCAGCAGCACATGGCGGCCGGCGTGGGTGGCCCGCAGGCGGGCCAGTGGGTCGGCCGCGGCCTTGGGCGGCGCGGCCTCCTGCGCGGCCGGTGCCAGCAACGCGGTGAACCAGAACAGGCTGCCGCTGCAGGTGCTGCGCACGCCCACCTCGCCGCCCATCAGCTGGGCCAGGCGCCGCGTGATCGCCAGGCCGAGCCCGGTGCCGCCGAAGTGGCGCGTGGTCGACGCATCGCCCTGCTCGAAGGGCTGGAACAGCCGCGAGACCTGCTCGGGGTCGAGGCCGATGCCGGTGTCCTCCACCTCGAACTGCAGCCGCAGCGTGTCGTGCACGGCCGACTGGGTCAGCACGCGGATCGCGACATGACCCTGCTGGGTGAACTTGACCGCGTTGCTGGCCAGGTTGAGCAGGGCCTGGCGCAGGCGGGTGGGGTCGCCCACCAGCCGCTCCGGCACACCGGTGGCCTCCACCGTCAAGCCCAGCCCGCGGCCTCGGCCGGGTGGCGACCAGCGAGCGCACCTGTTCCAGCAACTCGGCCAGCGAGAAGGGCACATGCTCCATCGACAGCCGGCCAGCCTCGATCTTGGACAGGTCGAGGATGTCGTTGATCAGCCCCATCAGGTGCACCGCGGCGCGCTCGACCTTGCCGATGCGGTCGGCCTGGCGGGGGTCGCTCGCGTGGCCCCAGCATCAGCTTGGACAGGCCCACGATCGCGTTCATCGGCGTGCGGATCTCGTGGCTCATGTTGGCGGGAAGGCGCTCTGGCGGGTTGGCGGCCTCGGCAGTGCATGGCGCAAGGCCAGCTCCTCGGTGCGCTCGTGCACGCG
>JBGAGZ010000071.1:0-25883 GCA_044226465.1 Burkholderiaceae bacterium
CGCCTACGTGGGCGGCGTGCACGTGGGGCAGCTCGAGGGCGTGTCGCGCTCGGCGCTGTCGGCTGCGCTGCTGTACGAGGATGACAAGATCAACGCCCAGATCGCCGTGGACCACAACGGCCGCTACACCGAGGCGCTGGACACCGTGGGCGGCTACACCCGCTACGGCGAGCCGCTGACCTGGGTCACCGCCTCGCTGGCCTACAACCTGACGCCCGAGGTGACGCTGTTCTTCGAGGGCAAGAACCTGACCGATGCCTTCTACCGCGCCAACCTCGGCCGGGCGGACGCGTTGGCCGGCTTCGAGACCTGGGGCCGCACTTACACCGTCGGCGCCACGATCAAGTTCTGACGGCGATGCGCAAGCTTTTCCTCGTCATCGCGCTGGTGCTCGCGGGCACCGTGCAGGCCGCGCCCGACAACGGCCTGGCCCGCACACCGCCCATGGGCTGGAGCAGCTGGAACCAGTTCGGCGACCGCATCGACGAGCAGCTGCTGCTGCAGACCATGGACGCGATGGCTGCCAACGGCCTGCGCGACGCCGGCTACGTCTACATCAACCTCGACGACGGCTGGCAACGCCACAAAGGCGCGCGGCGCGACCACCCGCTGGAGCCCGACCCCGCCAAGTTCCCGCACGGCCTGCGCTGGCTGGCCGACCAGGCCCACGCCCGCGGCTTCAAGCTCGGCATCTACAGCGGGCCCGGCCAGACCACCTGTGCCGGCTACACCGGCAGCGAGGGCCACGAGGCCGAGGACGCGCGGCAGTTCGCTGCCTGGGGCGTGGACCACCTGAAGTACGACAGCTGCTGCTCGCACAAGGACGCGCCCAAGACCGAGGTGCAGGCCGTGGTGAGGAAGATGTCGCAGGCCCTGCGCGCCACCGGCCGGCCCATCGTCTACCACGCCTGCCACTGCGGCTGGGCCGACATCTGGGAATGGGCGGCCGAGGCCGGCGCCCAGCATTGGCGCATCGGGCAGGACATCTCCGACGACTTCGACTACCCCGGCCACCGCGAGAAGTACTACTTCGACGTGCTCGACATGTTCGACCGCGGCGCGGCCCTGGGCGAGCACGCCGGCCCCGGCCACTGGAACGACTTCGACATGCTGGTCGCCGGGCTGAACGGCCAGAGCAAGCAACTGGTCGGCGCTGGAGCGTCCAACGTCGAGTACCGCACCCACTTCAGCCTCTGGGCCATGGCGCCGTCGCCGCTGCTGGTCGGCGCCGACGTGCGCGCGCTCGACGCCTACACGCTGCAGACCTTGTCGAACAAGGAAATCATCGCCCTCAACCAGGATCCGCTGGGCGCCCCGGCCGAGAAGGTGCGCGACGACAACGGCGTGCTGCAGGTCTACGCCAAGCCGCTGGCCAACGGCAGCGTGGCCGTGGCCCTGCTCAACCGCGGCAGCGCCACGGCGGACATGACCGTCTCGCCCCGGCGCGACCTGGGCGACCCCTGGACGCGCTACCGCGTGCGCGACCTCTGGCGCCACGCCGACCTGGGCGAGGTCGACATCCCCTACACCACCGAAGTCATCAGCCACGAGGCCCGCGTGCTGCTGCTGACGCCGGTGACGAGCAACGACAAACCATGAGCACCGCCACCACATGAACACGCCGACGAACTGGCTGGGCTATGCCCTGCTGACCATGGTCACCTGGGGCGTCTGGGGTGCCTTCACCGGCGTGCCGTCCGAGCGCGGCTTCCCGGACACGCTGGTCTACGCCGTCTGGGCGCTGACCATGATCCCGCCCGCCTGGTGGGCGCTGCGCCGCGCCGGCACGCCGCTGCACCGCGACGGCCGCAGCGTGGCCCTGGGCCTGGCGGTGGGCCTGCTCGGCGCCGGCGGGCAGATGCTGCTGTTCCGCGCGGTGAAGACCGGCCCGGCCTACCTGATCTTCCCGATCATCTCGCTGTCGCCGGCGCTGACGATCGCGATGTCGTTCGCGCTGCTGCGCGAGCGCACCGGCCGGCTGGGCGTGCTGGGCATCGCCTTCGCGCTGGCCAGCCTGCCGCTGTTCGACTACTCGCCCGGCGAGCGCGGCCCGCTGGGCGAGTGGTTCTGGCTCGCGCTGCTGGTGCTGGTGGCCTGGGGCGTGCAGGCCTACTTCATCAAGCTGGCCAACGCCACGATGAGTGCCGAGAGCATCTTCTTCTACATGGCGCTGTCGGCCGTGGTGTCCATCCCCGTGGCGCTGGCGATGACCGACTTCTCGCAGCCGGTGAACTGGGGCTGGGACGGCCCCGGCCTCGCCGCCGTGATCCAGGTGTTGAACTCGATCGGCGCGCTGACGCTGGTGCACGCCTTCCGCCACGGCAAGGCCATCGTCGTGTCGCCCATGGTCAACGCCGGCGCGCCGCTGCTGACCGCGATTATCGCCATGGGCGTGGCCGGTGCGATGCCCGGGCCCTACAAGCTGGCCGGCATCGGCCTGGCCTTGCTGGCGGCGCTGCTGCTGGCGTTGCAGCCGGAAACCACCGATGCGGAGGCCAAGGAATGAAGGCCCTGCTCGACCTCGTGCGCACCCACAAGGCCGGCTCGCCGGTGGGCATCTACGCGCTGTGCTCGGCGCACCCGGTGGTCATCCGCGCCGGGCTGCACGAGGCCAAGCGTGCGGGCGTGCCGCTGCTGGTGGAGGCCACCTCGAACCAGGTCAACCAGTTCGGCGGCTACACCGGCATGACACCGCGCGACTTCCACGCCTTCATGAGGGCCCAAGCCGACGAGGCCGGCTTTCCGCGCGAGCAGCTGCTGCTGGGCGGCGACCACCTGGGACCGAACTGCTGGCAGGGCGAATCGGCCGAGGCCGCGATGGCCAAGTCCGAGGTGCTGATCGCGCAGTACGTGGAAGCGGGCTTCCGCAAGATCCACCTCGATTGCTCGATGGCCTGCGCGGACGACCCGGCCGTGCTGGCCGACCCGGTGGTCGCCGAGCGGGCCGCGCGCCTGTGCGCGGTGGCCGAGGCCACGCACGCCCGCGTCGGCGGCGAGCCGCCGGTCTACGTGATCGGCACCGAGGTGCCGGTGCCCGGTGGCGCCCACGAAGACCTGGGCGAGCTGGCCGTGACGCGGCCGAACGCCGCCGCCGACACCATCGCCTCGCACCGCGAGGCCTTTGCCAAGCGCGGGCTGGATGCGGCCTGGCCGCGCGTGGTGGGCCTGGTGGTGCAGCCCGGCGTCGAGTTCGACCACCACAAGGTCATCGACTACGTGGCCCCCAAGGCGCGCGCGCTCAGCAGCTTCATCGAGCACGAGCCGCACCTGGTCTTCGAAGCCCATTCCACCGACTACCAGACCCCCGCCGCGCTGGCCGACCTGGTGCGCGACCACTTCGCCATCGTCAAGATCGGCCCGGGCGCCACCTTCGCACTGCGCGAGACACTGTGGGGCCTGGCCGAGATCGAGCGCGAATGGCTGGGCGAGGCCGGTGGCTCGCGGCTGAAAGAGGTGGTGCTGGGCGTGATGCGCGCCCGGCCTGGCCACTGGCAGAAGTACTACAGCGACCCGGCACGCATCGGGCTGGACCTGCAATTCAGCTTGAGCGACCGCATCCGCTACTACTGGGCCCAGCCCGAGGTGCGCGAGGCCTGCGATCGGCTGCTGCAGCACCTGGGCGACGGCCCGCTGCCGCTCACGCTGCTGAGCCAGTACCTGCCGCTGCAATACGCCGCGGTGCGCGAGGGCCGTCTGGCGAACACCGCGGCCGCGCTGCTGCGCGAAGGCGTGGGCCAGGTGCTGCGCCAATACATCGCCGCCTGCGCCCCCGGGCGCGGCGACGGCCGCCCGCGCCTGCAATGAAACACGACGACAAGACGAGGAGGAGCCCCATGCCCATCCAGGACACCCCAGCCCCCGGCGCCGAATGGACCGCGCGCGAGATCGCGCAGCAGCCGGCAGCCTGGGCGCGGGTGCAGGCCCTGGTCGCCGCGCAGGCCGAGCCCGGCGGCATCACGCCCGGGCTGGTCGCCCGTTGGCTGGCCACGCCCCAGTTGCGCATCGTGCTGACCGGGGCCGGCTCGTCGGCCTTCGTCGGCCAGTGCCTGGCACCGGCTTTGATGCGCCACACCGGCCGCCGCGTCGAGGCCGTGGCCACCACCGACCTGGTCGCCGGCCCGCATTTGCACTTCCAGCGCGCGGTGCCCACGCTGCTGGTCTCGTTCGCCCGCTCGGGCAGCAGCCCCGAGAGCGTGGCCGCGCTGGACCTGGCCGATGCCTTCGTCGACGACTGCCACCACCTGGTCATCACCTGCAACCCCGACGGCCTGCTGCACCGCTGGGCCCAGGGCCGTGCCAACGCCCACACGCTGCTGCTGCCCCCCGAGACCCACGACCGTGGCTTCGCGATGACCTCGTCCTTCACCTCGCTGCTGCTGGCGGCGGCGCAGGTCTTCGGGCTGATCGCGCCGGCGCCGGTCGGCGAGCCGGCGATCTCGCGTGCCACCGCGCGGCTGCTGGACGAGGGCCTGGGCCTGGCGCAGGGTCTGGTGGCCCGGGGCTTCGAGCGCGTGGTCTATCTGGGCAGCAACGAACTGCAGGGCCTGGCCCGCGAGGCCGCGTTGAAGCTGCTGGAGCTCAGCGACGGCCGCGTGGTCGCCAGCCACGACTCGCCGTTGGGCTTCCGCCATGGCCCGAAGACCATCGTGAACGACAAGACCTTGGTGGTGGTGTTCGTCTCCAACGACCCCTACACGCGCCGCTACGACCTGGACCTGCTGCGCGAGTTGCGGCAGGACGGGCGCGCCGGCCGCGTGCTGGCCATCACTGCCCAAGCGCTGGCCGGTGACGACGCCCGAGACGCCGACGACGTGCTGCTGGCGGGCCTGGCTCAGGCCAGCGACCTGGCGCTGGCCTTCCCCTGCGTGGCCTTCGCCCAGCGCTTTGCGCTGCTGCAATCGCTGCGCCTGGGGCTGACGCCGGACAACCCCAGCGTCTCCGGCACGGTCAGCCGTGTGGTGCGCGGTGTCAACATCCACCCTTTCCCCAGCACGGACGACACCGGCCATGTTCCTCGGCATTGACGGCGGCGGCACCAAGACCGCGTTCACGCTGGTCGACGGCGACGGCCGCGTGCTGGCGCGGCACCATGACGGCAGTCTCTACCACCCCGAGGTCGGGCTGGACGGCGTGGCGGCGGTGCTCGAGCGCGGCGTGCCGGCCGTGCTGCAGGCCGCCGGCCGCACGATGGACGACCTGGTCTTCAGCTTCGTCGGCATCCCGTGCCATGGCGAAGACAGCGCGCTGCAGCCGCGGCTCGACGCCTTGCCGGGCGTGGTGCTGCCGGCCGGCCGCTGGGCCTGCGGCAACGACATGGTCTGCGGCTGGGCCGGTTCGCTGGGCGGCCGCGACGGCATCAACATCGTCGCCGGCACCGGCTCGATCGCCTATGGCGAATGGCAAGGCCGCAGCGCCCGCGCCGGGGGCTGGGGCGAGTTGTTCAGCGACGAGGGCTCGGCCTACTGGATCGCCCGCGAGGGCCTGGCGCTGTTCTCGCGCATGAGCGATGGCCGAGCCACGCCCGGGCCGCTGCTGGGCCTGCTGCGCGCGCGCCTGCAACTGGGCGACGACCTGGACCTGTGCGCCCGCATCTACGGCCCGCAGGGCGCCGGCCGCGCCGGCCTGGCCGCGCTGGCGCCGCTGGTGGCCGAGGCGGCAGGGCAGGGCGACGAGGCGGCCCGCGCGGTGTTCGAGCGCGCCGCCGACCAGCTGGCCGACATCGCCGCGGCCACGGCGCGCCGGCTGCAGGTGCCGGCCGACGCGGCGTTGCCGGTGTCGTACTCGGGCGGCGTGTTCCAGAGCCAGGCCCTGGTGCTGGCGCCCTTTCGCGCGGCACTCGCACGCCGCCTGCCCGGCGCCGCGCTGGTGTCGCCCCGCTTCTCGCCGACCCTTGGCGCCGCGCTGCAGGCCGCGCGACTGGCCGGCCAAGCGCTGGGTGACGAGGCGCTCGCTCGCTTGGCGGCGGCCTGAGAGCCGCTAGGATTCTGGCGATGGAAAGCAAGCAATGACCGGCAAGATCATTTCCCAATTCGGCACCCACCCCGGCCGCGCCCGGGCCGACGAGCAGGGCCTGCTGCTCGAAGAGCGGCGCCGCGAGATCCGCGCGCTGATCGAAGAGCGCGGCCGCGTCACCACCGAAGAGCTGGCCGAGCGCTTCCACACCTCGCTGGTCACGATCCGCGGCGACCTGAACGCGCTGGCCGAGACCGGGCTGATCGTACGCACGCACGGCGGCGCACTGGCCCACCGCGACGGCGAAGAAGTGCCGATCGAGATCAAGCAGAACCTGCGCCATGCCGAGAAGGTGCGCATCGCCACGGCGGCGGTGCAGATGATCCGCGACGGCGAGACCATCATGCTCGACTCGGGCTCGACCACCGGCGAGATCGCCAAGCAGATCCGCACGCTGAACAAGCTGCACGGCATCAACGTCATCACGAATGCGCTGAACGTGGCCGTCACGCTGGCCCAGGCGCCGCATGTGCGGCTGGTGATGCTGGGCGGCGTGCTGCGGCCCAATTCCTATTCGCTCTCGGGCCCGCAGGCCGAGGCCGCGCTGGCCGGGCTGCAGGCGGACAAGCTCTTCCTCGGCGTCGACAGCCTGGACCCGGAGATCGGCCTGATGACGCCGCACTTGCTGGAGGCGCAGCTGAACGCGCAGATGATCCGCGCCGCGCGCCAGGTGGTGGCGGTGGCGGACTCGTCCAAGTTGCTGCGCCGCAGCCTGTCGGTGATCGCCAAGGTCGAGCAGATCCACACCCTGATCACCGACCAGGGCGCCAGCGCCGACAGCGTGGACGCGCTGCGCCAGCGCGGCGTGGAGGTCGTGCTGGTGTGACATGAAGTCACTGCCTGAAGTCCGATGGAGGTGCTGGTTGGTGCCGTGTCGTGCGGAACAGGCTGCTGGCTGTGGCTGGAGCCTGGGCAGGTGGCTCGGGGTACGTTCTCCGGCCCACGCTCGCGGGGCACCGGGGTGCGCTGGCCGTGGCCTCTCGGTTGGCATCGTTCGCTCGCGCAGAGGTTGGGGCGACCGCGAATGGGGCCTGCGCCCGTACCCCAAGCCACCTGCCCCTGGCACCCGGTTGGCAGGCAACGGCGTGCCACGCCATCGACAGCGCCCGCAGGGTGGTGGGGGTGCCCCCGGGCACAGGCCGTATTCGCGGCCGCCCCAACGGATCCAGGGCACCACGCTGAAGACGCGGCTGACCTCAGCCCACCTCGACAGTCGCCCGCGAGTGGGCCGGAGAACGGGGGCACCGCCGCCGCCCTGCCGCCACCACACCCGCCAAAGCCACTGAGATGAAGCTGCTGCTCGTCGAAGACTCCCCCGGCCTGCGCGACACGCTGGTGCGCGGCCTGACCCGGCTGGGTTGGGTGGTCGAGCAGGCGCACGACGGCCCCAGCGGCTTGTGGGCGGCCACCGAGTTGGCGCCGGACGTGATCGCGCTGGACGTGATGCTGCCCGGTTTCGACGGGCTGGAGCTGCTTCGCCGCCTGCGCGCGCGCGCCTGCCACACGCCGGTGCTGATGCTCAGCGCGCTGGCCGAGATCGAAGACCGGCTGCAGGGCTTCGAGGCCGGCGCCGACGACTACCTGGCCAAGCCCTTCGACCTGCGCGAGCTGGCGGCGCGGCTGCGTGCGCTGGCCGCGCGCCAGGGTGGCGAGCCCGCGGCTTTGCCCATCGTCGTGGGCGACCTGCAGATCGACCGCCAGCGCAGCGAGGTGCGGCGCAACGGCCAATTGCTGCCGATGCGCCGCCGCGAGCGCCTGCTGCTGGAGCTGCTGTCCAGCCAGCGCGGCTGCCTGGTGCGGCGCGCGACCATCGAGGCCAAGCTGTATGGCGAGGCCACGGAGTTGCAGAGCAACTCGGTGGAAGCGGCGGTGTCGCAGCTGCGCCGCTGGATCGACGAACCCGGCCAGCCTTCGCGCATCGTGACGCAGCGCGGCGAGGGCTACCGTCTGGACAAATGAGCACCCGATGAACGCCCGCGCGCTGGAGCGGCGCTGGCGCGGTCGCATCGCCACGCTGCTGTTCGCCGTGGCGGCCGTGGTGTTCGGCGCCGTCTATGCCATCGGCCACGCCGAGCGCGCTGCGGCCTTCGACGCCGCGCTGGCCGACGACTTGCGCAGCATCGCCAACATCACCCAGGTCTATGCGGACGGCGACGTCTACGTCAACGTCGAGCCCGAGGCGCTGGGCATGTACATGGCCGACGGCGACCGGGTGTTCCAGCTGTGGAGCGCCGAAGACGGCGAGATGCTCGACCGCTCGGAGTCGTTGGAATCCAAGGGCTGGAGCCTGCCGCGGCCGACGCCGCGGTTGCGGCTGGGCGACGAGCCGCAGGCCGAGCGCGCGGCGTTGCCGGACGGCCACCGCCTGCGCCTGCTGGCGCTGCGCATGCGCGCCAATTGGGGCGTGGACGCTGAAGCCTTGCAACGCAGCGGCCAGTCGATCGAGGAGCACGAGGTCGAGCTGGTGGTCGGCCGGCCCGAGCGCGAGCTGGCCGCCTCGCTGCTGCCGCTGGCGGGCGCCTGCGTGCTGGGGGCGCTGGTGCTTCCGGTGCTGGCCTTGCTGGCTTTGCGGCTCGGAACGCGGCGCTTCGACGCGCTGGTGCAGCGCATGGTGCTGCAGCGCGAGCGCGAGCGCGGCTTCCTCGCCCATGCCGCGCACGAGCTGCGCACGCCGCTGGCCGAGCTGCGCAGCCTGGTCGACCTGGCCGAGCTGGAGGCCGAGGCCGGCGCGCCGGTGGCGCCGGTGCTGGGCCAGATGCGCGGCGTGTCCGACCGCATGGGCGCGCTGCTGTCGGCCTTGTTCCGCCTGGCGCGGGTGCAGCGCGGCCACGAGGAGGCCGCGCAGCGGCTGGACCTGGCGGCGCTGCTGCGCGACGCGCTGCGGGCCCAGGCCGAAGCGTCGGCGCAGCGCGGCCTGCGTTGGCAGACGCCGGACGGCCCCGCGCTCGTCGACGCGCCGCCTACGCTGCTGCGCGCCTTGCTCGACAACCTGGTCGGCAATGCCATCGCCCATGCGCGTGCCGGCACGGCGCCGGCCGCCTCGTTCATGCCTGGCCCCGCCTGGCTGCTGCGCATCATGAACGACTGCGAGCGCGACTGCGACGATGAGGAGCCGCACGAAGGCGAGCACCTGGGCCAGGGGCTGCTGATCGCGCAGATGTACGCCCAGGCCATGAGCCTGCAGCTGCAAGCGCGGCGCAGCGGCACCCGCTTCGAGGTGGGGGTCTCGCCCCTCGCGCCGCCGCCGGTCGACGCACTCGCCTGATCGGCGACGACCACGGGCGTTACGCCCGCTCACCATCTGCGCTGTCGGCGCCGTGCCGGCATCAGCTTCGGATCATGCGCACTCGACACCATGGGCTGGCCACTGTGGCAATGCACTCACCTCAACGCCCCTTGATGGAGACCCCATGACCATGCGACCCCACGCCCTGTCCATTCGTTCAATGGCCTTGCTCGGCGCCGTCGGCACCGTGCTGGCGCTGGCTGCCTGCGGCGGTGGCGAACCCGAAGACGCCAGCCGTGCCGACGTGCTGGCCGCACGCACCGAGCGCGGCCAGCAGGCCCAGGCCGCGGCGGCCAAGCCGGACCAGCAGGCCGAGTCGGCCGGCCAGCTGGCGGCGCTCGTGCCGTGGGTGCCCCAGGTCAGCGATACCTGGCAGTGGCAACTCAGCGGAACGATCAACACCACGTACAACGCCAAGGTCTACGACATCGACCTGTTCGACGCCCCCGACTCGGTGATCGCGCAATTGCACGCGCAGGGCAAGTACGTCGTGTGCTATTTCTCGGCGGGCAGCGGCGAAAACTGGCGCCCCGACTACAACCAGTTCAAGGCCTCGGACCTGGGCAACCCGCTCGACGGCTGGGCCGGCGAGAAGTGGGTCGACACGCGATCGGCCAACGTGCGCGCCATCATGAAGGGGCGGCTGGACAAGGCCAAGGCACGCGGCTGCGACGGCGTCGAGCCCGACAACGTCGACGCCTACACCAACAACCCCGGCTTTCCGCTCACCGCGGCGACCCAACTGGACTACAACCGCTTTCTCGCCTCCGAGGCGCACCTCCGCGGCTTGAAGGTGGGCCTGAAGAACGATGTCGATCAGTTGACCGCGCTGGAGCCTTCCTTCGACTTTGCCGTCAACGAGCAGTGCCACCAGTACAACGAGTGCGGCGGCTACGCCGTGTTCATCAACCACGGCAAGCCGGTGTTCAACGCCGAGTACAAGGCGCTGTGGAAGAACAACGCCACCGAGCGCGCCAAGATGTGCGCCACGGCCCGGTCGCAGAACATGCGCGCCCTCGTGTTGCCATTGGCCTTGAACGACGCCTTCCGTTACAGCTGCGACTGAGCCGCATCAGCTTCGCGTCATGAAGGGCCGACACGATGGGTCGGCCCTTTCTTCTCTCCCGATCTGCTGCAGGAACGCCCCCATGCCCACCCAACGCCACGCGGCCCACCACCGCATCCACCCGCTGCTCGGCGCTGCGGCCCTCGCCCTCGTGCTGTCCGCTTGCGGCGGCGGTGACCCACGAGACGACGCCGTGGACACCCAAGCCGTGACGCGTACAGAGCGTGCGCTGGCGGCACCGGCGTCTCAGGCTCTGGTGCCCTGGGTGCCGCAGGTGAGCGACACCTGGCAATGGCAGCTCACCGGCGACATCAACACCAGCTACGACGTCAAGGTCTACGACATCGACCTGTTCGACGTGCCGGATTCGGTGTTCGACACCTTGCACAGCACGGGCCGCTACGTGGTCTGCTACTTCTCGGCCGGCAGCGCAGAGGACTGGCGCCCAGACTACAACCAGTTCAAGCCTGCCGACCTGGGCAGCAAGCTCGGCGGCTGGCCCGGCGAGCGCTGGGTCGACACCCGCTCGGCCAATGTGCGCGCCATCATGAAGGCGCGGCTGGACAAGGCCAAGGCGCGCGGCTGCGATGGTGTCGAGCCCGACAACGTCGACGCCTACACCAACAAGCCGGGCTTTCCGCTCACCTACGCGACCCAGCTTGACTACAACCGCTTCCTCGCCACCGAGGCCCGTGCGCGCGGCCTGAAGGTGGCGCTGAAGAACGACGTCGAGCAGGTGGCCGACCTGGCGCCCAGTTTCGACTTCGTCGTCAACGAGCAGTGCCACCAGTACAAGGAATGCGGAGGCTACAGCGCCTTCACCAACGCCGGCAAGCCGGTCTTCAACGCCGAGTACAAGAAGACCTGGCGCGACGACGCCAACGCCCGGGCCCAGATGTGTGCCGACGCGCGTGCCGCCAACCTGCGCACCCTGGTGCTGCCGGTGAAGCTGAACGACGCCTTCCGCTACAGCTGCGACTGAGCCATGGCCACCCTCGTCAAGAACGCCCGCCGCCTGGTGCTCGCCCTGCTGGCCGCGGCCTGCGGGCAGGCCGCCACGGCCGCCTGGACGCCCAAGGCCAGCGACACCTTCCACCTGCAGTTGCAAGGCACGATCGACACCACTTACGACGTCGTCGCCTACGACATCGACCTGGTCGACACGCCGGACAGCGTGATGCAGGCGCTGCACGCCCAGGGCCGCTACGTGGTCTGCTACTTTTCTGCCGGCACGGCAGAGGACTGGCGGCCGGACTACGGCCAGTTCAAGGCCAGCGACAAGGGCAAGGCCCTTGGCGACTGGCCCGGCGAATACTGGCTGGACACCCGCTCGGCCAATGTGCGCAACATCATGAAGGCGCGGCTGGACAAGGCGAAGGCCCGCGGCTGCGACGCGATCGACGCCGACAACGTCGACGAGCACCTGCAGGACACGGGCTTCCCGCTCAGTGACGCCACCCAGTTGGACTACAACCGGTTCATCGCGAGCGAGGCCCACCGGCGCGGGCTGAAAGCTGGCCTGAAGAACGACATCGACCAGTTGGCCGACCTGGCGCCGAGCTTCGACTTCGCGGTCAACGAGCAGTGCCACGTGTTCAAGGAATGCGACCGCTACGCCGCGTTCATCGCGGCCGACAAGCCGGTGTTCAACGCCGAGTACAAGAAGCTCTGGCACAACGACGCCGCCGCACGCGAGCGCATGTGCACCACCTCGCGCGCCATGAACATGCGCAGCGTCGTCTACCCGAAGCTGCTGAACGGCAAGTACCGCGACAGCTGCGACTGACGCCACCCCTTCGCACCCCCCACGGCCCCGGAAAGGGCCCCGCAGCGGCGACGCGCGCACCCTCGCGCCTCGCCGCTGCGGCTTTTTGGGGCGTCATATTTGCTAAGCCTTCACTTTGAGAGGCTTCCGCAAGTCCTTATTTTTGAAAGAGATTCTGTGCGAGACGCTTGATCTTTCGTTTCTAAGTGACTGATTTCATTGAATTTTTTCGTCGGCTTCCGTTGACCCTGGTGGCGCCGGTGAGATACAGTGGGGGAAAGTGCAATTTAGTGGCTTTTAGTGGGTCAAAAGAGTGTCCGAATTCGTGTTTCAGGGTGAATCAGCGCTGACGCTGGACGGAAAGGGCCGGGTCACCGTGCCCACCCGGTTCCGCGACGCGCTGGCCGCCCTGTGCGCGGGCCAGATGACACTGACCAAGAGCCCCTCGCGCTGTCTGCTGCTGTTCCCGCGGCCGGCGTGGGTGGAATTCCGCTCCAAACTTCTGGCGCTGCCGATGGAGGCCGACAATTTCCGCCGCCTCTACCTGGGCAGCGCGATGGACGTCGACATCGACTCGGGCTCGCGGGTGCTGCTGTCGCCCGAGCTGCGCGGCTGGGCCCGCCTCGAGAAGGACCTGATGCTGGTCGGCATGGGTGGTCGCATGGAGATCTGGGACCGCGAACGCTACCTGGCCAACGAGGAAACCACTCTGGCCCAGCCGATGCCCGACGCGCTGCGCAACTTGGTCATCTGACGGCCATGGCATTCGCCCACACCACCGTCTTGTTGAACGAGGCGATCGACGCCTTGGTGGCTGACCCCGCCGGCACCTTCGTCGACGGCACCTTCGGCCGCGGCGGGCATTCGCGCCTGTTGCTGGCCCGCCTGGCGCCGGCCGGCCGCTTGTTCGCGTTCGACAAGGACCCCGAGGCGATCGCCGCCGCGACGACGGGCGAGGGCGCCATCGCCGACCCGCGCTTCACGGTCTGCCACGCCAGCTTCGCCGCAATGCGCGACGAGCTCGCGGCGCGCGGCGTCGACCGGGTGGACGGCGTGCTGCTGGACCTGGGGATCAGCTCGCCCCAGATCGACGACCCGGCGCGCGGTTTCAGCTTCCGCTTCGACGGCCCGCTGGACATGCGCATGGACCCGACCCGCGGCGAGAGCGCGGCGGACTTTCTCGCCCGCGCCGATGAGCGCCAGATTGCACAAGTGGTACGCGACTATGGGGAAGAACGGTTTGCTGCACCGATTTCAAAGGCGATTGTTGCTCGCCGGGAAAGCGGGAGCCCAGTTCGAACCACTGCCGAACTGGCCCAGCTCGTGGCTCGCACGGTCAAGTCCCGCGAGCCGGGCCAGGACCCTGCAACGCGCACATTTCAGGCTCTTCGGATTTTCGTCAACGCCGAGCTTGAAGAGCTCGAACAGGGCCTGAGCGCCGCGCTGGGCCTGCTGGCGCCGGGCGGTCGCCTGGTGGTGATCAGCTTCCATTCGCTGGAAGACCGCATCGTCAAGACCTTCATCGCCCACGAGAGCCGCGAAGAGATCGATCGACGTGCGCCCTTCGCGCCGCCGCGCCGCGCGCTGCGCCTGAAGCCGCTGGCGCGCATCAAGCCCAGCGAGGCCGAGGTGGCGGCCAACCCGCGCTCGCGCTCGGCGGTGCTGCGCGTGGCCGAGCGCCTGGGTGCCTGACATGACGCGGCTGTCCATCCTCTTGCTTGTCGCGCTGATCCTCAGCGGGCTTTACCTCGTGAAGACGAGCTACGAGTCGCGCCGGCTGTTCGCGGAAATCGAGCGCGCCAAGGCCGAGGAGCAGCAGCTCGCGGCCGACGCCAAGCGGCTGGATGCCGAGCTGCGCACCGAGGCCACGCATCTGAAGGTCGAGCGCACCGCGCGCGAGAAGCTGGCCATGCGCCTGGCCACGCCGGACGTGACCGTCTACGTCAACGACGGCCGGGCCTCGGCCGCCTCGGAGGCGCAGCCATGAGGGCCGCCGGCAGCTCGCAATCGGTGCGGGGCGTCAACTACTCGACCAGCCCGCTGTTAGCCTCGAAGACGCCACCGTGGCGCAGCCGCTTCCTGGTGATGCTGGTCGGTATCGGCTTCCTGGCGCTGTCGGGCCGCGCGCTCTACGTGCAGGTGCTGGAGTCGGACTTCTTCCAGAAGAAAGGCGAGGAGCGCTACGCGTCGACGCTGCAGCTGCCCGCCAGCCGCGGTCGCATCCTGGACCGCAACGGCCAGATCCTGGCCATCAGCGTCAACGCGCCGACGATCTCGGTCAACCCGCAGCAGTTCAAGGCCAACGACGAGCAGAAGCGTGCCCTGGTCTCGCTGCTGCGCCTGCCGTTGAAGGAGTTCGACGCCAAGCTCGCCGACGGTGGCGCCTATGTCGTGCTCAAGCGCCAGATCGACGACGGCGTGGCCCAGCAGATCAAGGCGCTCAAGGTCAAGGGCCTGACGATCGAGCCCGGCTACATCCGCCGCTACCCCGAGAACGAGGCTGCCGCGCACGTCGTGGGCTTCACCGACATCGAGGACAAGGGCCAGGAGGGCATCGAGCTGACTTTCCAGCGCCAGCTGCAAGGCCACGGCGGCTCGCGCGGCGTGGTCAAGGACCGGCTGGGCCGCATCGTCGAGGAGCTGGGCGAGTCGGTCGACCCGCGCGACGGCCGCGACGTGCAGCTGACGATCGACTCCAAGGTACAGGCCCTGGCCTACCAGCGCATCCGCGACGCGGTGCAGCAGCACCGCGCCAAGGCGGGCAGCGTGGTGGTGCTGGACGCGCAGAGCGGCGAGATCCTGGCGCTGGCCAACTACCCCAGCTACGTGCCCGGCGAGCGCCGCAACCTCACCGGCGCGCAGCTGCGCAACCGCGCGGTCACCGACGTGTTCGAGCCCGGCTCCACGGTCAAGCCTTTCATCGTCTCGATGGCGCTGGAAAAGGGCTTCGTCAAGCCCGAGACCGTGCTGGACACGCACCCCTTCAAGGTCGGCCCGCTGCTGGTCAACGACGGCTCGCACCAGCACGACGCGCTGACCGTGGCCCAGGTGATCCAGAAGTCCAGCAACGTCGGCACGGTGAAGATGTCGCAGCGGTTGGACAACCGGGAAATGGGCGAGATGCTGGCCCAGCTTGGCTTTGGCGCAAAGCCGCAGATCGGCTTCCCCGGCGCGGCCACCGGCAAGCTGCGGCCCTGGAAGACCTGGAAGCCGGTCGAGAAGGCGACCATGAGCTACGGTTACGGCCTGTCCGCCTCGCTGCTGCAGATCGCCCGGGCCTACACCGCCATCGCCCGCGACGGCGAGCTGGCCCCGCTCACGCTGATCAAGGGCGAAGAGGCCCTGCCCGGCACGCGCATCTTCGAGCCCGATACGGCCCGCACCATGCGCCAGCTGCTTCGGGGCACGGTCAGCGCCGAGGGCACGGCGCCGTTGGCCCAGCCGGTGGGCTACTCGGCCGGGGGCAAGACCGGCACCGCCGAGAAACAGGAAGGCCGCGGCTACAACAGCGACAAGCACCGCGCCTGGTTCAGCGGTATCGCGCCGATCGACAACCCGCGCGTGGTCGTGGCCGTGATGGTCGACGAGCCCACTGGCGTCTACTTCGGTGGCCTGGTCGCCGCGCCGGTGTTCAAGGTGGTGGTCGAGCAGGCCCTGCGCACGCTGGGCGTGCCGCCGGACCTGGAAGTGAAGGCCCCCCCGGTCACCGCGCAGGCCGGGCCGGCCGCGCCGCGCCGCGCCGCCAAGCCGGTGGCCGTGGCCCAGGCCGACGACACCGGTGCCGCGCCCGCCCGCCACTGACGCCCCGACAAGAAGAAGAGCCCCATGCCCTTGACGCATCTGAAGAACCCCGACGCCGCCGCCCGCTGGCTCAGCTCGTGGGTCACCGGCGCGCTGCGCACCGACAGCCGCCGCGTCCAGCCCGGCGACGCCTTCATCGCCTGGCCCGGCTATGCCAGCGACGGGCGCCAGTACGTCAAGCAGGCGCTGGACAGCGGCGCCGCCACCTGCCTGGTCGAGCACGAGGGCGTCGAGGCCTTCGGCTTCGATGACGCGCGCGTGGCCACGCTGCCCCAGCTCAAGGCCGCCACCGGCCTGATCGCCAGCGCCTACTACCGCCAGCCCAGTGGGGCGCTGAACGTCGTCGCCACCACGGGCACCAATGGCAAGACCTCGACCGCCTGGTGGACGGCGCAGAGCTTGAGCCAACTCGGCGCCCGCTGCGGCGTGGTCGGCACGCTGGGCATCGGCGAGCCGCCGCGCGTGGGCGGTGCGGCCGACCAGCAGCCCCGCATCCACTTCACCGGCCTGACCACGCCCGACCCGGTGGTGCTGCAGCAGGGCTTTCGCCGCATGGTCGACGAGGGCTACAAGGCCTGCGCGATCGAGGCCTCGTCGATCGGCATCGTCGAGCACCGCCTGGCCGGCACGGCGATCGAGGTCGCGCTGTTCACCAACTTCACCCGCGACCACCTCGACTACCACGGCAGCATGGACGCCTACTGGGCCGCCAAGCGCGAGCTGTTCGCCTGGCCGGGCCTGCGCGCGGCGGTGATCAACGTCGACGACCCGCAAGGTGCCCGCCTGGTCGGCGAGCTGGCGGGCAAGGGCTTGCAGCTGTGGACGGTGTCGACGCACAGCGACGCGCGGCTGCGGGCCGACGAGATCGGCTACCGCGACGGCGGCCTGGCCTTCGACGTGGTCGAGGGCATCCAGCGCGCCAGCCTGGCCACCGGCCTGATCGGCGACTACAACGTCAGCAATCTGCTGGTCGTGCTCGGCGGACTGCGTGCGCTGGGCGTGCCGCTGGCCATGGCCGCCAGCGTGGCCGAGCGTGTCACCCCGGTGCCCGGCCGCATGCAGCGTGTGGGTGTCACGTTGAGCGACAGCGAGCCCGAACTGGTGGTCGACTACGCCCACACGCCCGACGCGCTGGAGAAGGTGCTGGCCGCGCTGCGCCCGCTGGCCGAGGCGCGCGGCGGCGGCCTGTGGTGCGTGTTCGGCTGCGGCGGCAACCGCGACGCCACCAAGCGCCCGCTGATGGGCGAGATCGCCGCCCGCCTGGCCGACCGCGTGGTGGTGACCAGCGACAACCCGCGCCGCGAGCCGGCAAAGGACATCCTGGACCAGATCGTGACCGGCATCCCGCATGCGGCGGCGACGATGAAGACCCAGGTCGAAGTCGACCGCCGCCTGGCCATCCTGCAGACCGTGGCCAGCGCCGGCCCGAAGGACGTGGTGCTGATCGCCGGCAAGGGCCACGAGGACTACCAGGAGATCGACGGCGTCAAGCACCCGTTCTCCGACGCGGTCGAGGCGGCCGCCGCCCTCGCGGCCAGGAGCCACGCGTGAGCGAACGGATGATGACCCTCAGCCAGGCCCGGGCCATGTTGCCCGGCGCCTTGCTCGTGGGCGACCCGGGCACCGCGTTCGCCCGCGTGCACACCGACACCCGCACGCTGCAGGGCGGCGACCTCTTCGTGGCGCTCAAGGGTGAGCGCTTCGACGCGCACGACTTCCTCGACGCGGCGCGTGTGTCTGGCGCGGTGGCCGCGCTGGCCTCGCACGGCATCGCCGACGCCGGCCTGGCCGGCCTGCAGGTGGCCGACCCGCTGGCCGCGCTGCAGCAGCTGGCCACCGCCTGGCGCCGCCGCTTCAGCTTGCCGCTGGTGGCGGTCACCGGCAGCAACGGCAAGACCACGGTCACGCAGATGGTCGCCAGCATCCTGCGCGCTGCGCACGGCGACGCCGGCCTGGCGACCGCCGGCAACCTGAACAACCATATCGGCGTGCCGCTCACCGTGCTGCGCCTGAACGCCAGCCACCGCGCCGCGGTGGTCGAGCTGGGCATGAACCACCCGGGCGAGATCGCCGAACTGGCCGCCATCGCCCTGCCCACGGTGGCCCTGGTCAACAACGCCCAGCGCGAGCACCAGGAGTTCATGCACGGGGTCGAGGCCGTGGCGCGCGAAAACGGCGCCGCCATCGCGGCTCTCCCGGCCGACGGCACGGCGGTGTTCCCCGCCGACGACATGTACACGCCGCTCTGGCGCGAGCTCGCTGGCACGCGGCGCGTGCTCAACTTCGCGCTCGCCGGCCCGGCCGACGTGCTGGCCCGCGCGCACTGGCGGCTGGACCATTGGCAGGTGGCGATGAAGACGCCCGCCGGCCCGATCGACTTCGCGCTGCACATCGCCGGCCTGCACAACGTGAAGAACGCCGCCGCCGCGGCCGCGGCGGCGCTGGCCGCCGGCGTGGCGCCGGCCGAGATCGCCCAGGGCCTGGCTTCGTTCACGCCGGTCAAGGGCCGCTCGCAGGTCAAGCCGCTGATGGTGCACGGCCAGCCGCGCACGCTGATCGACGACAGCTACAACGCCAACCCGGACTCGGTGCGCGCCGCGATCGACGTGCTGGCCGAGCTGCCCAGCCCGCGCTGGCTCGTGATGGGCGACATGGGCGAGGTGGGCGACCAGGGGCCGGCCTTCCATGCCGAGGTGGGCGCGCATGCCCGGGTGCGCGGCATCGAGACCGTGTGGTGCGTGGGTGAGCTGATGCGCCATGCGGCCGCCGCGGCGAACGCCCGACATTTCGGCACCGTGGCCGAGCTGCTGGCGGCGCTGGACGAGACGCCGCCGTATTCCACCGTGCTGGTCAAGGGCTCTCGCTTCATGAAGATGGAGCAGGTCGTGGCCGCGCTGCAGGCGGGGGGTGCCCATGCTGCTTAGCCTCGCCCAGTGGCTGCAGGGCCACTACGCCGATCAGTTCGGCTTCCTGCGCGTCTTCCAGTACCAGACCTTCCGCGCGGTGCTGGCGGCGATGACCGCGCTGCTGATCGGCCTGATCTTCGGCCCCTGGGTGATCCGCCGCCTGACCGAGCTGAAGATCGGCCAGCCGATCCGCGAGTACGGTGTCCAGACCCACCTGGTCAAGGCCGGCACCCCGACGATGGGCGGCGCGCTGATCCTGATCGGCATCGGCGTGGCCACGCTGCTGTGGAGCGACTGGAGCAACCGCTTCGTCTGGATCACGATGCTGGTGACCTTCGGCTTCGGCGCGATCGGCTGGGTCGACGACTGGCGCAAGGTCGTGCTGAAGGACCCCGAGGGCATGCCCTCGCGCGAGAAGTTCATCTGGCAGTCGGTGATCGGCCTGGTCGCTGCGCTGTACCTGGCCTTCAGCGTGTCCGAGACCTCGAACCTGCGCGTGCTGGAACTGTTCCTGCGCTGGGTGCAAAGCGGCTTTTCCAACGAGCTGCCGCCCAAGGCCGACCTGATGGTGCCTTTCTTCAAGACCATCAGCTACCCGCTGGGCGTGTTCGGCTTCATCGGCCTGACCTACTTCGTCATCGTCGGCGCCAGCAATGCGGTCAACCTGACCGATGGGCTGGACGGCCTGGCGATCATGCCGGTGGTGCTGGTCGCCTCCACGCTGGGCATCTTCGCCTACGTCACCGGCAATGCGGTGTACTCGCGCTACCTGCTGTTCCCCTACATCCCTGGGGCCGGCGAGTTGCTGATCTTCTGCGCGGCCATCGCCGGCGCGGGCCTGGCCTTCCTCTGGTTCAACGCCTACCCGGCGCAGGTGTTCATGGGCGACGTGGGCGCGCTGGCGCTGGGCGGCGCGCTGGGCACGGTGGCCGTGATCACACGGCAGGAAATCCTGCTCGGCGTGATGGGCGGCGTCTTCGTCGTCGAGGCGCTGTCGGTGATGGTGCAGGTGGCCTGGTTCAAGTACACCAAGAAGAAATACGGCGAGGGCCGGCGCATCTTCCTGATGGCGCCGTTGCACCACCACTTCGAGAAATCCGGCTGGAACGAGACGCAAGTCGTGATCCGCTTCTGGATCATCACCATGCTGCTGTGCCTGGTGGGCCTGGCCAGCCTGAAACTGCGGTGAAGGGGGCGCCATGAAACACCTTCACGACCTGTCGGTACTGATCCTGGGGCTGGGCGAATCGGGCCTGGCGATGGCGCGCTGGTGCGCGCGCAACGGCGCCCGCGTGCGGGTCTGGGACTCGCGCGAGGCGCCACCGCAGGCCGCAGCCTTGGCGCTGGCCGTGCCCGAGGCGGCGCTGATGAGCGGCCCGCTGGACGCGACCGCGTTGGAGGGCACGGGCGCACTGGCCGACGTGCGGCTGGTGCTCAAGAGCCCGGGCCTGGCGCCACACGATACGCGCATCGCGCCGTTGCTGGCCGCCGCCCGCGCGCGCGGCCTGGCCGTGCAGGGCGAACTGGACCTGTTCGCCCATGCGCTGGCCGACCTGAAGGTCGAGCGCGGCTACGCGCCGCAGGTGTTGGCCATCACCGGCACCAACGGCAAGACCACCACCACCGCGCTGACCGCGATGCTGGTCGAGCGCAGCGGGCTGCGAGTGGGCCTGGCCGGCAACATCGGCCCGACCATGCTGGACACGCTGGCCGCAGCGCTGGACCTGGAGCCAGCGCCCGCCGCTGCGCCGGAGGCCGCCGCCGAGGCCACCTTCGACGCCGAGCGCACCGTGGTCCTGGCGCCCCGACCGCGGCCGGACGACGATGACGACGTGCAGATCACGCTGCCCGGCGCCTTCGTCGACGGCATTCCGCTCGAAGACCGCACCGTGCCCATGCCGCTGGAGGGCGCGGGCCACACGCCGGACTCGATCGATGTGCCGGTGGACGTGACCGGCGTGGCCGACAACGTGGACGTCGCCGTCGAGGTCGATGGGCCCAACGAGGTCGACGTGTCGGTCGACGTCAGTGGTGCTGGCGACCGGGTGGATGTGACCGTGGACGTGAGCGCCGTGGGCAACCGTGTCGACCTGGCCTTGAACGTGACGCCGGCGACGGCGTCGATCGACCTGCCGATGGAGGGCGTCGCCGACGACGAGGCACCGCTGCAGCTCGCCCCGCCGCCGCCCGCGGCACCGGTGTTCGAGCACCTGCCCGAATGCTGGGTGCTGGAGCTGTCCAGCTTCCAGCTCGACGGCGTGCAGGGCTTCGAGCCCAGCGCCGCCACGGTGCTGAACGTGACGCAGGACCACCTCGACTGGCACGGCGACATGGCCGCCTATGCCGCGGCCAAGGCCCGCATCTTCGGCGCGCACGGCCTGATGGTGGTCAACCGCGACGACGCGCTGGTCGAGGCCATGGTGCCGGCGCCGGTGATGGTCAAGGGCGCGCGCGGCAAGGCGGCCAAGGCGGTCACGCGGCCGGTGCTGCGTTTCGGACTGGATGCGCCGCAGCGGCCGGGCGATTTCGGCTTGGTCACCGAGGGCGGCATGGCCTGGCTAGTGCGCGCCCTGCCAGCCGACGAGACCATCAAGCGTCGCAAGGACGAGGACGAAGAAATCCACCTGCAGCGGCTGATGCCGGCCGACGCGCTGCGCATCCGTGGCCGCCACAACGCCGCCAACGCGCTGGCCGCGCTGGCACTGGCCACCGCGATCGGCCGGCCGCTGGCGCCGATGCTGCATGGCCTGCGCGAGTACCGTGGCGAGCCGCACCGCGTCGAGCCCATCGGCATCGTCGGCGGCATCGAAGCGGTGGACGACAGCAAGGGTACCAACGTCGGCGCCACCGTGGCCGCGCTGACCGGGCTGGGCGCCGACCGTGCACCGAGCAAGCTGGTCGTCATCCTGGGTGGCGACGGCAAGGGTCAGGACTTCTCGCCGCTGGCCGCGCCGGTGGCGCAGCACGCCCGCGCCGTGGCCACGATCGGCAAGGACGCCGGGGCCATCGAGGCGGTGCTGGCCACCACCGGCGTGCTGCTGCAGCGCCACGCCACGCTGGAAGACGCGGTGCGCTGGTGCTTCGCTGAGGCCCAGTCGGGCGATGCCGTGCTGCTGAGCCCGGCCTGCGCCAGCCTGGACATGTTCCGCAACTACGCGCATCGGGCCGAGGTCTTCGCCGACACCGTGCGGGCCATCGCCAGCGATCGGGGAGAGGTGCTGGAATGAGCCGCGCCGCCGCCACCGCCGCACCCGCACCGGGCTGGCGCACACGCGCCGGCGCGCTGCTGGGCGGGTGGCCGCGCTGGTCACGGGCAGGTGACGGGGCCGAGCGGCTGCCGATCCGCGACTGGATCTCGGTCGGCAGCGGCAAGCCCACGGCCGTGTCGGGCTTCGACAGCGCGCTGGCCTGGGTCGTGGTGGCGCTGCTGGCGCTGGGCCTGGTGATGGTGTATTCGGCCTCGGTGGCGATGCACGACAACCCCAAGTTCGCCAACTACGCGCCCACCTACTTCCTGCAGCGCCAGGCGATGTTCATCGGCATCGGCTTCGTGGCCGCGCTGGTGACGCTGCAGATCCCCATCGCCGTGTGGGAGAAGTGGGCGCCATGGCTGTTCGCCGCGTCGCTGGCCGCGCTGATCGTCGTGCTGGTGCCCTTCATCGGCAAGGGCGTCAACGGCGCGCGGCGCTGGATCCCGCTGGGCATCATGAGCTTCCAGCCCAGCGAGCTGGCCAAGCTGGCCATCGCCATGTACGCGGCCAGCTACATGGTCCGCAAGATGGACGTGAAGGAGAACTTCGTCAAGGCGGTGTGGCCGATGGCCGTCGCGCTGGGCGTGATCGGCGTGCTGCTGCTGGCCGAGCCCGACATGGGCGCCTTCATGGTCATCGCCGCGGTGGCGCTGGGCATCCTGTTCCTGGGCGGCGTGAACGGCCGCATGTTCCTGCTCAGCGTGATGGTGCTGGTGGGCGCCTTCGTGCTGATGATCGCGTTCAGCGAGTTCCGGCGCCAGCGCATCTTCGCCTACCTCGACCCCTGGAACCCCGAGTACGCCCAGGGCAAGGCCTACCAGCTGACACACTCGCTGATCGCCTTCGGCCGCGGCGAATGGTTCGGCCAGGGCCTGGGCCAGTCGATCGAGAAGCTGAGCTACCTGCCCGAGGCCCACACCGACTTCCTGCTCGCGGTGATCGGCGAAGAGCTGGGCTTCATCGCCGTGCTTGGCGTGATCCTGGCTTTCTTCTGGCTCACCCGCCGCGTCTTCGTGATCGGCCGCCAGGCCATCGCGCTGGACCGTGTCTTCGCTGGCCTGATGACCCAGGGCATCGGCATCTGGTTCGGCGGCCAGGCCTTCATCAACATGGGCGTGAACCTGGGCCTGCTGCCGACCAAGGGCCTGACGCTGCCGCTGCTGAGCTACGGCGGCTCGGGCGTGCTGATGAACCTGGTCGCGCTGGCCATCGTGCTGCGCGTGGACCAGGAGAACCGGCAAATGATGCGCGGGGGCCGCACATGACGCGCCACCTCGTCATCATGGCGGCGGGCACCGGCGGTCACGTGATCCCGGGCCTGGCCGTGGCGCGCGAGATGCAGGCGCGCGGCTGGGGCGTGAGCTGGCTGGGCACCGAGGGCGGCATGGAGAACAAGCTGGTCCCGCCCAGCGGCATCGCGCTGGACCGCCTGGCCTTCAGCGGCCTGCGTGGCAAGAGCCTGTGGCAGACGTTCACCGGCGGCTTCCGCCTGCTCAAGGCTCTGTGGGATTCGGCCCGCATCCTGCGCCGCCGCTCGGCCGACGCGGTGCTGGGCATGGGCGGCTACGTCTGCTTCCCGGGTGGCTTGATGGCCTCGCTGCTGGGCAAGCCGCTGATGCTGGTCAACGCCGACGCCGGCCTGCTGCTCAGCAACAAGGCCTTGCTGCCCGTGGCCGACCGCGTGGCCTTCGGCTTCGACGGGCCGGCGGTGGCCAAGGTCAGGCAAGGTCTGGTCACCGGCAACCCGGTGCGCGGCGAGATCGAGAACATGGCGCCGCCCGAGTTGCGCTTCGAAGGCCGCGAAGGCCCGCTGCGCCTGCTGGTGGTGGGTGGCAGCCTGGGTGCCAAGGTGCTCAACGAGATGGTGCCGGCCGCGCTGTCGCAGATGCCGGCCGAGCGTCGCCCGATGGTGATGCACCAGACCGGCACCGCGCACCTGGACGACGTGCGCGCCCGCTACGCCACGCTGGGTGTGCAGGCCGAGATCCAGCCCTTCATCGACGACATGGCGACCTGGCTCGCGGCCTGCGACCTGATCGTCTGCCGGGCCGGGGCGATCACGGTCAGCGAGCTCTGCGCAGCCGGCGTGCCCAGCGTGCTGGTGCCGCTGGTGGTGAGCACCACGGCCCACCAGCGCGACAACGCGGCCTGGATGGCCGAGCGCGGCGCCGCCATCCACCTGCCGCAGGCCGAACTGACGCCGCAGCGCCTGGCCGGGGTGCTGCAGCAATTGGACCGTGGGCGCCTGCTCGGCATGGCCCAAAAGGCCAAGGCCCTGGCGCGCCCGCACGCCGCTGCGAAGGTGGCGGACGAGATCGAGAGGATGGCGAAATGAAAGCCCCCAGGCTCGCAGCTGCGCTGCTTCTCCACCCCCCAAGGGGGCTCGCCTTCTTGGGGCGGCCCGGCGAAAGCGTATGAAGCACGCCGTCAAGCACATCCATTTCGTCGGCGTCGGTGGCGCCGGCATGAGCGGTATCGCCGAGATCCTGCACAACCTGGGCTACACGGTGTCGGGCTCGGACCAGACCGACAGCGCGACCACGCGCCGCCTGGCCGGCCTGGGCATCCGCGTGTACCTGGGCCACGAGGCGAACTTCATCGAAGGCGCGCAGGCCGTGGTCACCTCCACCGCGGTCAAGGGCGACAACCCCGAGGTGATCGCCGCCCGTGCCCGCCGCGTTCCGGTGGTGCCGCGCGCGGTGATGCTGGCCGAGCTGATGCGGCTGAAGAAGGGCATCGCCATCGCCGGCACGCATGGCAAGACGACGACCACTTCGCTCGTGACCAGCGTGCTGGCCGAGGCCGGCGTGGACCCGACCTTCGTCATCGGCGGCAAGCTCAACTCGGCGGGCGCCAACTCGGCGCTGGGCTCGGGCGAGTTCATCGTGGTCGAGGCCGACGAGTCCGACGCGTCCTTCCTGAACCTGATGCCCATCCTCAGCGTCGTGACCAACATCGACGCCGACCACATGGACACCTACGGCCACGACTTCGCCAAGCTGAAGCAGGCCTTCGTCGACTTCCTGCACCGCATGCCTTTCTACGGCTCGGCCATCGTCTGCGCCGACGACCCCGGCCTGCGCAGCATCATCCCCATGGTCTCGCGCCCGGTCATCAGCTATGGCTTCGGCGAGGACGTGCAGGTGCGCGCCGTGAACGTGCAGGCCCTGGCCGGCGGCCAGATGCGATTCACCTGCCAGCGCCGCAACGGCGTGGCCATGCCGGACCTGGACATCACGCTCAACCTGCCCGGCGAGCACAACGTGCGCAACGCGCTGGCCGCGATCGCCGTGGCCACCGAGCTGGAGCTGCCCGACGCGCCCATCGTCAGTGCCCTGGCGAAGTTCAGCGGCGTGGGCCGGCGCTTCCAGCGCTATGGCGAGCTGGCGGCCAAGGAAGGTGGCCGCTTCACGTTGATCGACGACTACGGCCACCACCCGGTCGAGATGGCGGCGGTGATCGCCGCGGCGCGTGGCGCTTTCCCGGGCCGCCGACTGGTGCTGGCCTTCCAGCCGCATCGCTACACCCGTACGCGCGACTGCTTCGAGGACTTCGTCAAGGTCATGGGCCAGGCGGACGCGGTGCTGCTGACCGAGGTCTACGCCGCCGGCGAGTCGCCCATCGTGGCCGCCGACGGCCGCGCCCTGGTGCGCGCCCTGCGCGTGGCGGGCAAGGTCGACCCGGTGTTCGTCGACGAGGTGTCGACCTTGGCCGAAGAGGTTCTGGGCTTCGCCCGCGACGGCGACGTGGTGATCGCTATGGGCGCTGGCTCGATCGGCGCGGTGCCGGCCCGGGT
>JBGAGZ010000072.1:0-25309 GCA_044226465.1 Burkholderiaceae bacterium
TCGGCCCGCGCCGAGATGCTGATGCGCGAGCACGCCTACGTGGGCCTGCGCTACGCGCCGCTGCTGGGCCCGGCTGCGCCGGCGGGCTGACGCGGCCGATGGCCGCGCCCGTCCGCGGCTCGGCGCTCAGTGGTTGTGACCGTCGCTGTGCACGCCCGGCCGGCCGGGGACGACCGCATGACCGTTGGCGGCCCGCAGCTGCAGGCTGCGCTGGCGGCCGTTGGCACCGGCGACCGTGGCCGTGGCGCCGATGTCGCCAAAGGGCGCCTTGGCCATCACCACCTTGCCGCCGGCCATGGTCAGCAGCACCTGGTTGCGTGCGAGCGTCTCGTCGGTCGCCTGCATGAAGTTCTTGTCGAGCACGATCAGGTCGGCGAACTTGCCCACCTCGATCGAGCCGATCAGCTTGTCCATGCGCAGCTGCCAGGCCGAGTTCATCGTGATCGCGCGCAGCACGTCGGCGCGGCTGAGGGCCGGGTCGTCGTTGATCTTGCCGGCGAAGTCGGGCCCGAAGCTGTTGGGGCTTTCCGGGTCGCCCGAGCGGGTTACGCCGATCTTCAGCGCCAGCATCTCGTCGAACGGGTCGATCGGCCAGTCGCTGCCGTAGCCGATGCGCGCGCCGGCCAGGCGCAGGCTGCCCGAGGGCTCCATGCGGGCGAAGCGGTCCGGCCCGAGGTGGTGCTCGGTCTCGCCGACGGAGTAGGGTGCCTGCTGGGCCCACTGGAACGAGAAGCTGGCCATGGTGCCCAGGGCCAGGTAGCGTGGGTAGTCCGCCACCGCCACGGTCTCGTTGTGGGCGATCACCGGCCGGAAGTCGGTGCCCGGCACCTGCTGCCGGGCGTACTCGATCGCGTCCAGCGTCTGGCGCGCAGTGCGCTCGCCCGTGGCGTGCACGTGCGGGTCCAGGCCGGACCTGGCGATCTCCACCATCAGCGGCTTGAGCACCTCGGGCGCGAAATAGACGCTGCCCAGGTTGCTGCCCGGCACCCAGTTCGGCGCCTGGTCGGTGCCGGTGTTGGTGTAGTAGGGCGTGAGCAGCCCGCCGGTGTCGGCCGGGGCATTGACCACGCCGTCGCCGAACATCTTGACGTGGCGGAAGCTCACCGTCGGCGCAGGCCGCAGGGCGCCCTGGTCGTATTGCGCGGCCACGGCCTTGGCGTCGGCCACGGCCTGGGTCGGGCTGGCGGTCGCCGCTTCCACCGAGATCGTCTGCGCGAAGAAGCCGCGCGCCGTGAGCTCGCCCGCCTTCTGCAAGGTGCCGAAGGCCTGGCCCTGGTCCGGGCCGGCGGCGGCGTCCATGAAGGTGGTCACCCCCTGCAGCCGCATCGTGGCCAGCGCGGCACGCGCCTGCGCGAGGCGGTCGTCGTCCGTGTCCGGCGGGATCTGGGCCGACACGGCCCAACCGGCCGCGTCCTCGCAGATGCCGGTGGGGTTGCCCTGGGCGTCGCGGGCGAACGAGCCGCCCGGCGGGTCGGACGTGTCCTTGGTGACCCCGGCCAGCGCCAGGCCGCGGCTGTTGGTCAGCACGGTGTGGAAGTCCGACGAGCGCACGAGGATGGGCCGCGAGGTCGTCAGCGCGTCCAGCGTGGCCTTGTCCGGGTCGGCGTCGATCGCCTGCGTGGCTTGGCGCACCCAGTTCACCACCTCGAGCCAGGTGTCCGGCTCCTTGTCGGCGGTGTCGTCCAGGCAGGTCTGGATGGCCGCCTGCATCTGGGCGCGGCTGAGCGGCGCATAGTTGAGGTTGCACAGCAGCAGCGCGCGGCCGCCAGCCAGCGGGTGCAGGTGGCCATCCACGAAGCCAGGCATCAGCATGCGGCCACCCAGGTCGACCACCTGGGTCTGGCTGCCGATGTAGGCCTTCGCACCCTCATCGGTGCCGACGTACACGATGCGCCCCCCGCGCACCGCGACCGCCTGCTGCACCGAGTCCGCCGCGTCCACCGTGTAGACGTAGCCGTGCTGCAGCACCGTGTCGGCCGGATCGCCATCGGACCCACCACAGCCCAGCACCAGCAGCACCGCACCCGTCAGGGCCGCGGCCCCAGCCCACCAGGCGCGTGCCTGTCTCATCCTCTTCCATGGCATGGATCTGCCCTCCGTCGTTTGACTGGGGGCAGGCTACCGGGGCCGGGCCACGGGCGGCCCTCCGCAAATGCAGGGGTCAGGCCTGGGACAGGCGGGCGCCCAGCTCGACCTTGTTGCGCACACCCAGCTGCAGGTAGGCGTCGCGCAGGTAGGTGCGCACGGTGGCGGGGCTCAAGCCCAGTCGGCCGGCGATGGCCTTGTAGGAATGGCCCTGGGCATAGAGCAGCGCCGCGGCCCGCTCGCGCGGGCTCAGCTCGGCGCGGCGCGTGCCGCCCGCCAGCGACACGGCGACCAGCTCGCCGCAAGCCGACAGCTCCAGCGCCAGGCGGCCCAGCCGCACGGTGGCTGGCCGCTCCGCGAAGCGGGCCAGCAGCGCCGGCGGCATGGCGGCGCCTTGCCAACCGGGCACCGCCTGGCGCAGCGCGCGGGCCAGCTCGGCACCCAGGTACAACACCTCGCCCGAGGCCTCGCACAGCGCCAGGCGCTCGCTGCCCGAGGCCGATGCGTCACGAAAACGGCGCTGCAGCCGGTCGTGCCAGCAGCGGGCCAGGTGGCCGCCGTATTCCTGCAGCAGCAGCTCTTCGATCGGCTGGAAAGGCAGCGCGGCCTCGCCGCGGTAGAGCGACACGAAGAACATGAGCCCGCTGCCGGGCAGCTCCAGCGTCACCGCCATCGCGTGGAAGAGGTCATGCCGGCGCGAGAAGGGCTCGATGGCCGCGCCGGCCGAGTCATGTCCGCTCGAGCGGCAGACCTGGCCCAGCGCCGCCATCGAGGCCTGGGCGAATTCGTCGGCGGCAGCGATGTCGTTCCACTCCTGCGCGAAGCTGGCGGCCAGGCCGATGCTGCCATGCAGCCAGTTCATCGGCGCTTCGCCTGCATCGCCGCTGGAGCACTCGCCCCACCAGGCCCGCTCGAAGGGGACGAGGGCACGCAACTCGTTCAGGCGCGCGCCGGTCCAGTCGAAACCGACGGAGCCGTCGGGGCTGCCGTACAAGGCGTGCAGGCAGGTGCTGAAGCGGGCGAGGGCGCTCGCTGAGGGTTCAGCCGACATGGCTCGTGGCGGCTGAGCCATGGGCTGGGCACGCTGGCAGGCCCACAATCGGCCGATGCGCCCAGCCCCTTCGATCACGCTGCAGGACGTGCCTGCCCATGCCTTGCTGGCCCGCTACGGCGGTGACGGCGGCTACGCCGACTGCTACGCGATGAAGGTGCCGGGCCCGGTCGGCCATGCGGCGTTCGTCGAGGCTTTCTACACCACGCGGCTGTTCAAGCTGGAGCGTTGGCTGCTGGCCCGGCTGGGCTACCCGTCGACCGACGGGCAGGCACGCCAGCTCGCTGCAGGCGAGTGCGAGCGATTCGCCGCGTGGACGGTGGAAGGCCGCGCGCCGGACCAACTGTTGCTGTGCGATGCGGTCGGCGGCACCCGGTCGTGGCTGATGGTGGCGCCGGCCGAGGGTGGCGGCACGCGGCTGCACTTCGGCTCGGCCGTGGTGCCGCGCCGCCGCGGGCCAGGCCAGCGGCCACGGATGGGCGTTGTCTTCCATGCGCTGCTGGGCTTCCACCGCTGGTATTCACGGGCGCTGTTGCGGGCCGCCTGGCGCCGGCTGAGCGAGCGCTGAGCCGGGGCTTCAGGCCAAGTTCAGCAGCCGCTTGGCATTCTCTTTCAGGATCAGCGGCTTCACCGCGTCCTTGAAGCCGGCCTCTTCGAAGTCCGCCATCCAGCGGTCGGGCGTGATCAGCGGGAAGTCGCTGCCGAAGAGGATGCGGTCCTTCAGCAGGGTGTTGGCGTACTGCACCAACTGGGCCGGGAAGTACTTCGGGCTCCAGCCCGACAGGTCGATCCAGATGTTGGGCTTGTGCATGGCCAGCGAGATGGCCTCGTCCTGCCAGGGCCAGCTGGGGTGCGCGATCACGATCTGCATGTCGGGGAAGGCAATCGCCACGTCCTCCAGCAGCATCGGGTTCGAATTCTGCAAGCGCAGGCCGCCGCCGCAGCGCATGCCCGAGCCGATGCCCGAGTGCCCGCTGTGGAAGACGGCGGGCAGCTTGTGCTCGTTGATCACCTCGTAGATCGGCCAGGCCATCTTGTCGGCGGGCTCGAAGCCCTGCACCGTGGGGTGGAACTTGAAGCCCTTGACGCCGTATTCCTCGACCAGCTTGCGTGCTTCGCGGGCGCCGTACTTGCCTTTGTGCGGGTCGATGCTGCCGAAGGCGATCATGATGTCCGGGTTGGCCAGCGCGGCCTCGGCAATCTCTTCGTTCGGGATGCGGCGGCGGCCCTGCTGCGACTCGGCGTCGACCGTGAAATTGACGAAGCCGATCTTCTTCTCGCGGTAGAAGTCGATCGTCTCCTGCATCGTTGGCCGGCGGCTCGAGCGGAAGTACTTGTCCGCCGCCCGGTCGAACTCTTCGCCGTAGTTGTCGAAGGGGTTGCGGCACGACACCTCCAGGTGCGTGTGGGTGTCGATCGCGATCAGCTCGGCGGTGTTCATCGTCCGGTCTCCTGGCGGAAAGTTAGTTAATTCTCATAAACAAATCGTCGGTGCGCAAGCCCGGCTGCGCCCGCTTGCCCTGAACAAGATTATGGATAAGGGTTATCACCAAGTGGCGGCGAAGCCCTCAATTTAGTTAAATTGCATAACCATTTGAGGACAGCCATGAGCGACGCCTTCCAACCCGCCAGCGGCCTGCTGGCCCAGCTCGACCTGCTGCGCATCGAGCTCTCCGGCGCCGTGGCCCACGTGCGGCTGAACCGCCCGGCCAAGCGCAACGCGATCAGCGACACGTTGATCCAGCAACTGCACACCACCTTCGTCAACCTGCCCGAGGCGGTGCGCGCCGTCATCGTCACCGGCGAGGGCGACCACTTCTGCGCCGGGCTGGACCTGTCCGAGCTGATGGAGCGCGACGTGGGCGAGGGCGTGCTGCACTCGCGCATGTGGCACGCGGCCTTCGATCAGATTCAGTTCGGCCGCGTGCCGGTGATCGCGGTGCTGCACGGTGCGGTGGTGGGCGGCGGGCTGGAGCTGGCGTCGAGCTGCCACATCCGCGTGGCCGAGGACTCGGCCTACTTCGGCCTGCCCGAAGGCCAGCGCGGCCTGTTCGTCGGCGGCGGCGGCTCGGTGCGTGTGCCGCGCCTGATGGGCGTGGCCCGCATGACCGACATGATGCTCACCGGCCGCGTCTACGACCGCGACGAGGGCGTGCAGGCCGGCCTCGCGCAATACGCCGTGGCCGACGGCGCCGGCTTCGCCAAGGCGGTGGAGCTGGCACGCCGCATCGCGGGCAACGCACCGATGTCCAACTTCGCCGTGATGCACGCACTGCCGCGCATCGCCGACCAGTCGCAGGACCAGGGCCTGTTCACCGAGTCCCTGATGGCGGCGGTGGCCGAGAGCACGCCGGACGCGAAAGACCGGCTGCGCGCCTTCCTCGAAGGCCGGGCCGGCAAGGTGGTCAAGCAGTGAACGCGCCGCCTCGCTACCGCGCCGCCACGGTGGGCGGCTGCGTCGACGCCACGCTGGAATCGCGGCCCGACGGCACGCAGATCCTGCGCTCGACCGAGGCGCTGCGCTGGTTCCCGGATCGCCTGACAGATTGCCTGGAACAGTGGGCCGCCGAGGCGCCCGAGCGCACCTTCGTGGCCAAGCGGGACCACGGCCAGGACTGGCGCCGCATCAGCTACGCCCGGATGCTGCGCCGCGTGCAGGCCGTGGGCCAGGCGCTGGTGGAAAGGCAACTCTCGGCCGAGCGGCCGGTGGCCATCCTGTCGGACAACGACCTCGAGTACCTCACGCTGGCGCTGGGCGCCATGTGGGCCGGCGTGCCCTATGTGCCAATCTCGCCCGCCTACTCGCTGGTCTCGCAGGACTACGGCAAGCTGCGCCACATCCTGGCCACCGTGACGCCCGGGCTGGTGTTCGCCGCTTCGTCCGCCTATGCCAAGGCCATCGCCGACGTGGTGCCCGCCGACGTGGCGGTGGTGCTGACCGAGGGCACGGTCGAAGGCCGCGAGACCATCGCCTTCGACACGCTGCTGGCCACCCAGCCCGGTGCCGGCGTGCGCACCGCCCATGCCAAGGTGGGCCCGGACACGATCGCCAAGTTTCTGTTCACCTCGGGCTCCACCAAGCAGCCCAAGGGCGTGATCAACACCCATCGCATGATCTGCGCCAACCAGCAGATGATCCGCCAGTGCATGGGCTTCCTGGCGGATGAGCCGCCGGTGCTGGTGGACTGGCTGCCGTGGAACCACACCTTCGGCGGCAACCACAACGTGGGCATCGTGCTCTACAACGGTGGCACGCTCTACATCGACGAGGGCAAGCCCACGCCCAAGGGGATTGCCGAGACGCTGCGCAACCTGCGCGAGATCTCACCCACGGTCTACTTCAACGTGCCCAAGGGCTTCGAGGAGATCGCCTCGGCCATGGACACCGACCCCGCGCTGCGCGAGCGCCTGTTCGCCCGGGTCAAGGCCTTCATGTTCGCCGGCGCAGGCCTCAGCCAGGCCGTGTGGGACAAGCTCGACGCGCACGCAGAAGCCGCCGTGGGCGAGCGCATCCGCATCATCACCGGCCTGGGCATGACCGAGACCGCGCCCTCGTGCACCTTCGCCGTCGGCACCGACGTGCGCTCGGGCCACATCGGCCTGCCGGCGCCTGGCGTGGAAGTGAAGCTGGTCCCGGACACCTCCGACCCGATGAACGGCAAGACCGAGATCCGCTTCCGCGGCCCCAACGTGATGCCAGGCTACTGGCGCGCGAAGGAACAGACCGACGAGGCCTTCGACGACGAGGGCTTCTACAAGACCGGCGATGCGGTCAAGTTCATCGACCCCGCGCACCCGACGCGCGGCCTGCTGTTCGACGGCCGCACGGCCGAGGACTTCAAGCTGTCCACCGGCACCTTCGTCAGCGTGGGCCCGCTGCGCGCGAAGATCATCGCCGCTGGCGACCCGTGCGTGCAGGACGCGGTGGTCACGGGGCTCAACCGCGACGAGGTCGGCCTGCTGCTCTTTCCCCGCGCCGACGAGTGCCGCAAGCTGGCCGGCCTGGGTGGCGAGGCCGCGTTGCCCGAGGTGCTGCACCACCCCACGGTGCGCGCTTTCTTCCAGGCCCTGGCCGATCGCCTGTGGCGCGAGGGCACCGGCAGCGCGAACCGCCCGGCACGGCTGCACGTGCTGGCCGAGCCGCCGTCCATCGACAAGGGCGAGGTGACCGACAAGGGCTCGATCAACCAGCGCGCGGTGCTGGCGCATCGCGCTTCCCTGGTCGAGGCCTTGTACGAAGGCAGTGCCAGCGACCCGTTCCTGATCCTGCCGAACCGTGGGGAGAAAGCATGAACATCCAAGGGCAAGCCGCCATCGTGACCGGCGGGGGCTCCGGCCTCGGCGAGGCGGTGGCGAAGGAACTCGCGCGGCAAGGCGCCAAAGTGGCCGTGCTCGACGTGAATGCCGTCGGCGCCGAGCGTGTGGCCAGCGAGATCGGCGGCCTGGCGTGTCGCTGCGACATCACCGACACCGCGTCGGTGACCGCGGCGCTGGATGCCGCCGAGGCCGCGCATGGCCCGGCACGCATCGTGATGAACATCGCCGGCATCGGCACCGCCAAGCGCGTGGTCGGCAAGGACGGCTCGCCCGCCCCGCTGGAAGACTTCGAGCGCGTGGTGCGCATCAACCTGGTCGGCACCTACAACGTGATCCGCCTGGCGGCTGCGCGCATCGTCAAGCTGGCGCCGCTGGACGGCACCGGCGGCGAGCGCGGCGTGATGGTCAACACCGCCTCGGTGGCGGCCTTCGACGGCCAGGTGGGCCAGGAAGCCTACTCGGCCAGCAAGGGCGGCATCGTCGGCATGACGCTGCCGCTGGCACGCGATTTGGCGCAGTTCGGAGTGCGGGTGTGCACGATCGCGCCGGGGCTGTTCGCCACGCCGCTGATGAAGGAATTGCCTGACGAGGTGCAGGCCTCGCTGGCCGCAAGCATCCCGTTCCCCAAGCGGCTGGGGCAGCCCGACGAGTTCGCCGCCCTGGCCGCCCACATCGTGGCCAATGGGCACTTGAACGGCGAGGTCATCCGGCTCGATGGCGCGCTGCGCATGGCGCCGCGCTGACAAAACGGTCGCCCCGATGACAGTTTGCGGGTTCACGCGGGCGTTCGTCGTCGACGGGCGCTGTTATGGTTCCACCCACCCCTGAAAACACAGGAGACAAGCATGCAACGATCCACTGCCGTCCTGGCCCGCCTCGCGGCCGCCATGCTGGCCGGCTTCGCCGCCGTCGCGGCACAGGCCGACATCACCATCGGCATCAGCCTGCCGTTGACGGGGCCGGCCTCGGGCCTGGGCATCCCGATGGCCAACTACATCAAGCTCTGGCCGAAGGAGATCGCCGGCGAGAAGCTCAACGTCATCGTGCTGGACGACGCGACCGACCCGACCAAGGGTGTCAACAACGCGCGCCGCTTCGTCACCGAAGACAAGGCCGACATCGTGATGGGCTCGGCCGCCACGCCGGTGGCCATTGCCATGGCGCCGGTGATGGCTGAGGCCAAGACGGTGCAGTTCGCCTTCTCGCCGGCCGTGCTGCCGGCCGGTGGCGACGGGTGGATGTTCCGCCTGCCACAGGGCAACGCGGTGATGGCCCACGCCATGATCGAGCACATGAAGAAGCAGGGCGTGAAGACCGTCGGCTTCCTCGGCTACACCGACGCCTATGGTGAAAGCTGGCTCAAGGACTTCCAGGATCAGTCGTCCATCCTCGGCGGGCCGAAGGTGATCGCTACCGAGCGGTTCGCGCGCAGCGACACCAGCGTCACCGCCCAAGCCCTGAAGCTGGTGTCCGCCAACCCGGACGCGATGCTGGTCGTCGCCTCGGGCAGCGGTGCCGCCATGCCGCACAAGGCGATCGTCGAGCGCGGCTACAAGGGCAAGATCTACCAGACCCACGCCGCGGCCACGCGCGACCTGATGCGCATCGGTGGCAAGGACGTGGAAGGCGCCTACGTGGTGTCCGGCCCGGCCGTGATCCCCGAGCAGTTGCCGGCCGACCACCCGTCCAAGGCCCTGGCCAGCGACTTCGTTGCCAAGTACGAGAAGGCCTATGGCGCGGGCAACCGCAACCAGTTCGCCGGCCACGCGTACGACGCCATCGTCGTGCTGGAGAAAGTGGTGCCCGTGGCGCTCAAGGCCGGCAAGCCCGGCACGCCCGAGTTCCGTGCCGCGATCCGCTCGGCCACCGAGGCCATGGGCCGCACCATCGTCGCCCACGGCGTGTTGAACTACACCAAGGCCAACCACTGGGGTTTCACGACGGAAACCGGCCTGGTCCTCAAGGTGGTCAACGGCGACTGGAAAGTCGAGCCCTGACGTTTCTCCCCGAGCAGTAGGCCCATGGACTTCACCATTGCAAGCATCCTGGCGCTGGACGGCGTCACCAACGGCGCGGTCTATGCCCTGCTGGCCCTGGCCACGGTGCTGCTGTTCGCCGTGACACGCGTCATCTTCATCCCGCAGGGCGAGTTCGTCGCCTTCGGGGCGCTGACGCTGGCCACGTTCCAGCTTGGCCAGGTGCCGGGCACGGTGTGGTTCCTGCTGGTGCTGGCAGGCCTGACCGCCTTGTCTGAAGCTGTGGGGGGCTGGCGAGCCGGGCGCTCGCCGCTGCGGGTGGCCAAGGCGATGCTGGGTGCACTGGCCTACCCGGTGGCCATCTCCTTGCTGGCGATCTGGGCGGCGCCGCGGCAGTTGCCGCTGCTGACCCAGGCCGCGTTGACGCTGGCCGTGGTGACACCCTTCGGCGGCCTGATCTACCGGCTGGCCTACGAGTCGTTGGCCGATGCCAGCGTGCTGGTGCTGCTGATCGTGTCGGTCGGCGTGCATTTCGCGCTCACCGGCCTGGGGCTGTTCTACTTCGGCGCCGAGGGCTACCGCAACCCGAGCTTCTGGGACGAACGCTTCTCCGCCGGACCACTGATGCTGACCGGCCAGACGCTGATCGTCTTCGCCGCGTCGATCGCGCTGATCGTGATGCTGTGGCTGTTCTTCGAGCGCACGCTGTGGGGCAAGGCCTTGCGGGCCACCGCGGTGAACCGCCTCGGCGCCCGGCTGATGGGCATCTCGTCGACCAGTGCCGGCCGGCTGTCGTTCACGATGGCGGCCTTCATCGGCGCGTTGTCGGGCCTTTTGATCGGGCCGACGACGACCGTGTTCTACGACTCGGGCTTCCTGATCGGCCTGAAGGGTTTCGTGGCGGCGGTATTCGCCGGCCTGTCGAGCTACCCGCTGGCCCTGGTCGGGGCACTGGGCGTGGGCCTGCTCGAGAGCTTCGGTTCCTTCTGGGCCAGCTCGTTCAAGGAAGTCATCGTCTTCTCGGCCATCCTGCCGGTGCTGCTGTGGCGCTCGCTGCGCGACCCGCATGGGGAGGAGCATTGAGATGCTGGCCACCTTCTTGCGGATGTCGGTGCGAGGCTGGCCGGGGGCTGGCATTCGACGGGGCGATGTGGGAGCGCCGAGAAGCGCAGGGCACCCTCGGCGCAGCCGAGGGCGCGGACTGACTGAGTCCCGGCGAATGCCAGCCCCCGGCCATGCGCCACACCTCGACAAGCTCTTCTGACATGCTGCCCCGCAAGTTCTGGTTCCCCTTGTTTGCCGTGGCGATGCTCGCCGTGCCGATGCTGCCGGTGCCCGAGTTCTGGATCACGCAACTCAACTACATCGGTCTGTACAGCATCGTATCGCTGGGCCTGGTGCTGCTCACCGGCGTGGCGGGCTTGACCTCGTTCGGTCAGGCCGCCTTCGTCGGCGTGGGCGCCTACACCTCGGCCTACCTGTCGGTCACGCTGGGCGTGTCGCCGTGGATCGCCCTGTTCGTCGGCCTCGCGCTGGCCGTGCTGGTGGCCTTGCTGCTGGGTGCGCTCACCTTGCGCATGTCCGGCCACTACCTGCCGCTGGCCACCATCTGCTGGGGCCTGGCGCTGTACTACACCATGTCCAACATGGAATTCCTGGGCAAGTACGACGGCATCCTGGGCGTGCCGGCGCTCAGCTTCTTCGGCAACAGCTTGGCCAGCGGGCGGGCCATCTACGGGCTGATCTGGGTCATCGCGCTGGCCTCGGCGCTGGGGGTGACGCACCTGCTCGACTCGCGACCGGGTCGCGCCATCCGCGCGCTCAAGAGCGGCTCGACCATGGCCGAGGCCATGGGCATCTCGACCTTCCGCTACAAGCTCACCGCCTTCGTGCTGGCCGCCATGCTGGCCTCGGTCTCGGGCTGGCTGTTCGCGCACTTCCAGCGCACAGTCAACCCGTCGCCCTTCAGCCTCGGCAAGGGCATCGAGTTCCTGTTCATGGCGGTGCTGGGCGGCGTCGGCCACGTCTGGGGCGCCTTCACCGGCGCGGCCGTGGTCAAGCTGGTGGAAGACGAGTTGCAGGTGCTGCTGCCCAAGCTCATCGGCACCAGTGGCAACTTCGAGGTCATCGTGTTCGGCCTGGTGCTGATCCTGGTGCTGAAGTACGCGCCCGACGGGCTGTGGACCTTCGTGCAGCGCCTGGCGCCGGTGCCCAAGCGCGTGAAGGACTGGGACGCCGCGGCGCCGCTGCCCACCCGCGACAAGCCCGAGCCCGGCTCGCTGTTGCTGGACGTGAAGGCCGCGCGCAAGCAGTTCGGCGGCCTGGTGGCGGTCAACGACGTCAGCTTCAGCATCCGCGCCGGCGACATCATGGGCCTGATCGGCCCGAACGGCGCCGGCAAGTCCACCACCTTCAACCTGGTCACGGGTGTGCTGCCGCTGACCTCGGGCGAGGTCGTGTTCCGTGGCCAGAACGTGGCGGGACTGCCCTCGCGGCAAATCGCCCGCCGCGGCATGAGCCGCACCTTCCAGCACGTCAAGATGATCCCCGAGATGACGGTGCTCGAGAACGTCGCGCTCGGCGGCTACCTGCGCACCTCGTCTGGTGTCGCCAAGGCCATGCTGCGGCTGGACCGCGACGAGGAGCGGCGCCTGTTCGCTGAAGGAGAGAAGCAGCTGGCCCGCATCGGCATGACCGGCCAGATGCACGAGCTGGCCGGCAACCTGGCGCTGGGCCCGCAGCGCCTGATGGAGATCGCCCGCGCGCTGTGCACCGACCCCTCGCTGCTGCTGCTGGACGAGCCCGCCGCCGGCCTGCGCCTGAAAGAGAAGCAGGCCCTGGCCGAGGTGCTGCGCCAACTGAAGGCCGAGGGCTTGAGCATCCTGCTGGTCGAGCACGACATGGATTTCGTGATGGGCCTGGTCGACCACATCGTGGTGATGGAGTTCGGCACCAAGCTGATCGCCGGCACGCCGGCCGAGGTGCAGGCCAGCCCGGTGGTGCGCGCGGCTTACCTCGGAACGGAACATTGAGCATGAGCAGCGACGCCATTCTGCAAGTTGCCGACCTGCACGCCGGCTACGGCAAGGCCGAGGTGCTGTCCGGCTTGAACCTCACGCTGCCGCGCGGCGCCGTGGTCACCGTCATCGGGCCCAACGGCGCCGGCAAGTCGACCACGCTGAACGCGTTGATGGGCGTGCTGCCGGCGCGCGGGCGCATCGTCTTCGACGGCGCCGACGTCGCCGGCGCCACGCTGGAAGAGCGGGTGATGACCGGCCTGGCCCTGGTGCCCGAAAAGCGCGAGCTCTTCGGCACCATGCCGGTCGAGGACAACTTGGTGCTCGGCGGCTTCAAGCCGATGAAGCAGCGGGTGCCGAACTGGCGCGGCACGCTGGACGAGGTCTACGCCATCTTCCCGCGCCTGAAGGAGCGCCGCAGCCAGCTGGCGGGCACCTTGTCCGGCGGCGAGCGCCAGATGCTGGCCGTGGGCCGCGCATTGATGAGCCGGCCCAAGGTGCTGATGCTCGACGAGCCCAGCCTGGGCCTGGCACCGCTGGTGGTGCGCGAGATCTTCCGCACCATCACTGCGTTGCGTGCCACCGGCGTGAGCATCCTGCTGATCGAGCAGAACGCGCGCGCGGCGCTCGAGGTGGCCGACTACGGCTATGTGCTCGAGACCGGCTCGATCGCGCTCGAAGGCCCGGCCAGCGAACTGGCCCACGACCCGCGCGTGATCGAGACCTACCTCGGCGCGAAGAAATCCTGAGTTCGAGAGGCTGGCGCCGATGTGGCACTTCGACCCGCCCCTGCGCGACATGCGCTTCGTCATCGACGAGGTGCTGCGCGCCCCCGACACCTGGGCCGCAGCACCCGCCTTCGAGGGCCTGGACGCCGACACCGCGGCCGAGGTGCTGGCCCAGGCCGGCAAGTTCGCCGCCGAGGTGCTGGCGCCACTGAACGGCCCCGGTGACCTGGCCGGCTGCACCTGGCGCGACGGCGAGGTGACGACGCCGCCGGGCTACCCCGCGGCCTACCGCGCCTTCGTCGACGGCGGCTGGCCGGCACTGGCCTGCGACCCCGCTTGTGGCGGGCAGGGCCTGCCGCAGCTGCTGAACGCGGCGCTGTACGAGATGCTGGCCGCCGCCAACCACGCCTGGACCATGTACCCCGGCCTGCTGCACGGCGCCTACGAGTGCTTGCACGCCCATGCCAGCGGCGAGCTGCGCGAGCGCTACCTGGCCAAGGTGACCAGCGGCGAGTGGCTGTCGACCATGTGCCTGACCGAGGCCCACGCCGGCAGCGACCTGGGCCTGCTGCGGACCAAGGCCGAGCCGTTGCCCGACGGCGCCTATGCGGTCACCGGCAGCAAGATCTTCATCTCGGGCGGCGAGCACGATCTGAGCGACAACATCGTCCACCTGGTGCTGGCGCGCCTGGCCGGCGCACCGCCGGGCACCAAGGGCTTGTCCTTGCTGCTGGTGCCCAAGATCCTGCCCGATGGCTCGCGCAACGCGGTGCACTGCGACGCGATCGAGAAGAAGATGGGCCTCAAGGGCAGCGCCACCTGCAGCATGCGCTTCGAACGCGCCACCGGCTGGCTGCTGGGCGAGCCCAACCGCGGGCTGGCGGCGATGTTCCTGATGATGAACGCCGCCCGGCTGCACGTGGGCTTGCAGGGCCTGGGGCACCTGGAGGTGTCGACCCAGAACGCGCTGCGCCATGCGGCCGAGCGCGCCCAGTCCCGGGCACCGCGCCGGCCCGAGGGGGTGCCCGCTGGCGAGGCCGACGCGATCGTGCTGCACCCGGCCATCCGCCGCACGCTGTGGACGCTGCAGGCGCGCACCGAAGGCGGCCGCGTGCTGGCCTACTGGGCCGCGCAGGCGCTGGACGAAGCCGCCACGCACGCCGACGACGCGGTGCGCCGCATGGCGAACGAGCGCGCCACGCTGCTGACGCCGGTGGTCAAGGCCTTGCTCACCGAGCTGGGCCACGGCGGCGCCGACCAGGCGCTCGGCGTCTGGGGCGGGCATGGCTACATCCACGAGATGGGCATCGAGCAGATCGTGCGCGACAGCCGCATCGCGATGATCTACGAGGGCACCAACGAGATCCAGGCGATCGACCTGCTGCTGCGCAAGGTGCTGCCCGATGGCGGCGTGCGCCTGGGGCAGTTGCTCGACTGGGCCGGCGCCCAGGTCGAGGGCGCGAGCAATGCCCAGCGGGTGCGCCAGGGCCTGCAGGCGTTGCGCGAGTGCGCCGAATCGCTTGTGCGTGGTTCGATGGAAGACGCCGAGTGGCCCTACCGTGCCGCGGACGACTTCCTGCACGCGCTGGGCGAAGCGCTGCTGGCCTGCGCCTGGGCGCGCAGCGAGGCGGCGGCCGTGCAAGCCCTGGCGGCTGGTGCCGCGGACCGTGCGTTCTACGAGGCCAAGCTGCAGCGGGCGCGCTTCCAGGCCGACTACCTGGCGGGCGAATTGCCGCGCCACCTGTCGGCGGTGGAGCGATCGCGCGCTGAGCTGCCCTTCCTGCCCGCCGTCTGATGGCCGCCAAGTCCAAATCGGCCGAGCTGGCGCCGGCACCGGCCCCCGAAGCGGCTGCGGCCCACGACGGCGCGCTGGACCAGAGCGGCCTGATGCACCTGGTGGGCTACGGCACGACCCGCGCCGCGATCGAGCTGAAGAAGACCTTTCGCCGTCACCTGGGACCTTTGAAACTCAAGGCGGTCGAGTTCTCCATCCTGGTGCTGGTGGACACCAACCCCGAGGTAAACCAGAAGCAGCTGGGCCTGGCGCTGGACGTGTCGCCACCCAACCTGGCGGTGACGCTGGACCGCATGGTCGAGCAGGGCTGGGTTCGCCGCGAGCGCAGCGAGCGCGACCGTCGAGCGCAATTGGTGCGGCTCACGCCAGCGGGCCAGGCGTTGGTGACGCGCGCCCGCAAGATCGGACTGACCATGGAGCAGGATGCGTTGAAGGTGCTGACCCCCGCCGAGCAGGCGCTGCTGATCGAGCTGCTGCAGCGCGTGGCGCAGCAGCGGCCCCGCGCGCACTGACCTGCCGCCCTGCGAAAATGGCGCCTTGCCATGAACAAGGCCTTCACCAAAGAACCCGACGCCACCGACGATGACGACGACGGCGGCCCGAGCCTGCCGCCACTGCCCGCCGGAGCGAAGAACTACATCACCCCCGCTGGCTACGCGCGCCTGCGGGCCGAGTTGCTGCAGCTGATCGACGACGAGCGGCCCAAGGTCGTCGAGGTGGTGCACTGGGCGGCGTCGAACGGCGACCGCTCGGAAAACGGCGACTACATCTACGGCAAGAAGCGGCTGCGCGAGATCGACCGGCGCATCCGCTTCCTGACCAAACGGCTGGACATCGCCGAGGTGGCCGACCCGTCGCTGCACCATGGCAGCGACCAGATCTTCTTCGGCGCCACGGTGACCTATGCCAACGCGAAGGGCGAAGAGCGCACGATCACGATCAAGGGCATCGACGAAGTCGACCACCTGAACGGCGAGGTCAGCTGGGTGGCCCCGATCGCGCGGGCCCTGCTCAAGGCACGCGAGGGCGACGAGGTGTCGCTGATGACCCCAGGCGGCGTGGAGACGCTGGAAGTGCTCGAGGTGCGCTACCCCGCACCGAACTGAGCGGGCGGGGCTTTACGGCCGCACGCGCTGCACTCGCAACACCGCGGGCGTGCGCTTGAGGGTGCGCAGCACCTCGGCCAGGTGCAGGCGGTCGCGCACGCTCACCAGCAGCTTCATGTCGGCGGTCTCGCCCGGGCGTTCGTCGCCCATGTCGATGTGGGTGATGTCGGCTTCGGCACGGCTCACCGCCTGTGCCACCTGGGCCAGCGCGCCTTTGCCGTTGTGCAGCAGCACCTGCAGCTGCGTCTCGAAGGCGCGCGTCGGCGATTCGGCCCACTCCACGCGCATCCAGCGCTCGCGGTCGCGTTCGTAGAGGCGCTGGCCGGTCTGGCAGTCGGTGGTGTGCACCACCAGGCCTTCGCCGCGGCCGAAGTAGCCGACGATCGCGTCGCCGGGGATCGGCCGGCAGCACGGGGCCATCGACACGCTGGCGCCCTCGGTGCCGTCGATCACCACCAGGCCCTGGGGCTGCTCGCCCTCGGGCTGGGCGTACCGGCCCAGCGTGAGCGTCACCGCGTCGGGTTTGTGGCCCAGCTCGCGCAGGTCCTGCGCGATGCGCTTGGCCACGATGGTGGCGATCTTCTTGCCCATGCCGATGTCGGTCATCAGCTCGGCCGGGCTGCGGTTGCCGCTCCAGCGCAGCACCGCGGGCCAGATCGATTCGCCCTCGGCCGCGCCCTCGGTGGGCGGCAGGGTCAGGCCTTCGAGCCGCAGCGCCTGGGCCAGCATCTTCTCGCCCAGGGCCTGGGATTCTTCCTGCTCCAGGTTCTTCAGGTAGTGGCGGATCTTCGAGCGTGCGCGGCCGGTGCGCACCGAGTTCAGCCAGGCCGGATTCGGGCGCGCGCCAGGCGCGGTGATGACCTCCACCACGTCGCCCGAGCGCAACTCGGCGCGCAGCGTGGCCGGCTCGCCATTGATCTTGGCCGCCACGCAGTGGTCGCCCACGTCGGAGTGGATGGCGTAGGCAAAGTCCACCGGCGTGGCCCCGCGCGGCAGCGCCAGGATCTTGCTCATCGGCGTGAAGACGTAGACCGCGTCGGGCACCAGGTCGATCTTGACGTGCTCGAGGAACTCGCCGGCGTCGCGGGTCTCGTCCTGGATGTCGATCAGCGACTTCAGCCACAGTGCGCCCAGGCGCTGCGCCACGTCCGACGGGTTGCCGCCCTTGGTGCCGACCTTGTAGAGCCAGTGTGCGGCGATTCCGGCCTCGGCCACGGCGTGCATGGCCTCGGTGCGGATCTGGAACTCCACCGCCGTGCCCAGCGGGCTGACCAGCGTGGTGTGCAGCGACTGGTAGCCGTTGGCCTTGGGAATGGCGATGTAGTCCTTGAAACGGCCCGGCACCGGCTTGTACAGCTGGTGCAGCACGCCGAGCGCCAGGTAGCAGTCGGGCAGGGTGGCCACGACGATGCGAAAGCCGAAGATGTCGTTCACCGACGCGAAGCCGGCGTGCTTCTCGCGCATCTTGCGGTAGATCGAGTAGACCGTCTTCTCGCGGCCGGTCACCTCGACCTTCAGCCGGGCTTCAGCGAACGCCTGCGACACGTCCTTCTGCACGCGCGCGACGATGTCGCGCCGGTAGCCGCGGGAGCGCTGCACGGCCTTTTCCAGCGCGCCATGGCGCCAGGGGTGCAGGTAGGTGAACGACAGCTCCTGCAGCTCGCGATAGACCTGGTTCAGGCCCAACCGGTGGGCGATGGGGGCGTAGATGTCCAGCGTCTCGCGGGCGATGCGCTGGCGCTTGTCCAGCTTCATCGCGCTCATCGTGCGCATGTTGTGCAGCCGGTCGGCCAGCTTGACCAGAATGACGCGCACGTCGCGCGACATGGCCAGCAGCATCTTGCGGAAGCTCTCGGCCTGACCCTCCTCGCGGGTCGAGAAGTTGAGCTTGTCGAGCTTGGTCAGGCCATCGACCAACTCGGCGGTCGTCGCGCCGAAGCGCTCGATCAGCTCGGTCTTGGTGATGCCGCAATCTTCCATTGCGTCGTGCATCAGCGCGGCCATGATGGCCTGGGCGTCGAGCTTCCAGTCGGCCACCAGGCCGGCCACCGCGATGGGGTGGGTGATGTACGGCTCGCCGCTCGCGCGGTACTGGCCGAGGTGGGCCTCGTCGGCGAACTTGTAGGCGTCGCGGATCGATTTGAGGTCCGCCTTGCCGAGGTGGTTGAGCTTGGTCGACAGGCCGGCGAAGGTGTTCACCTCGGCACTCGCCGGCGACACGGCCGCCTGGCCACGCTGCCGCCCCTGCAGCGCGGTCGGCAGCAGTTCGGCGGCGAAGGAGCGAATGCCCATGTCGGCAATTTAGCCTAGTTCACCCGGGCAGCCCGCCGAGTGGTGATCGGCACGCGCAAACGAAACGGGCGCCTTGCGGCGCCCGTTGCGGATCGGTGCGGCGGTTGCCGACGGTCAGACGGGAACCTTGCGCAGCATCTCGATGCCGACTTCGCCCGCGGCGATCTCGCGCAGCGCGGTCACGCCGGGCTTGTTCTTCGACTCGACCTTGGGCGCGTGGCCCTGGCTCAGCATGCGGGCGCGGTAGGTCGCGGCCAGCACGAGCTGGAAGCGGTTCGGGATCTTGTTCAGGCAGTCTTCGACGGTGATGCGGGCCATGGCGTGGGTCTCGTTAGGAGCAGGCGCGGGTGTCAATCGAGGTTGAGTGCCGCGAAGACGGCTGATTTGGCGCGGCGCTGGGCCGCGTATTTCAGCCGCTGCGAGTGAACGACGGTCTTCAAATCGAAAAGCGCCGTCTCGAACAAGCCGTTGATTATAACGTAGTCGAAATGCCTGGCTTGGTCGACCTCGTGGCGGGCGTTCGTCATGCGGGTGGCGATCACCTCGGGGTGGTCTTCGCCGCGGCGCTTCAGCCGCTGCTCGAGCTCGCCCCAACTGGGCGGCAGGATGAAGATCAGCACCGCGTAGGGGAACAACTGCTTGATTTGCAGGGCGCCTTGCCAGTCGATCTCGAGCACCACGTCCTCACCGGCCATCAGCCGCGCCTCGATGCCCAGCCGCGAGGTACCGTAGCGGTTGCCATGTACCTCGGCCCATTCGAAGAACTCGCCGCGCTCGACCATGCCGGCGAATTCGTCGGCGCCGATGAACCAGTATTCGCGGCCGTGCTGCTCCTGCCCGCGCGGCGCCCGAGTGGTGTGCGAAACCGACACCGCCAGGTGCGAGTCCAGCTCGAGCAGCGCCTTGACCAGGCTGGACTTGCCGGCCCCGCTTGGGGCCGCGACGACGAAAAGATTGCCCGGGGTTTCCATGCCGCGTCAGCCTTACTCGATGTTCTGCACCTGAACTTCGAGTTCGAAGCCAAGTGATTGTCGTGCCTTCGGATTTTCGTTGCCCACTGCAAAGAACCCCACGGAAAGCCCCACACTTCCTGGAAGCTGGGGCTTGCCTGACATATTCTTCACCGGCGGTGAATACAGCTTTGGAACTGTAGCTTGGATCGACCGACGCATCTCGCACCGTCGAAGACAACTCAGAATCAATGCATGAGGACCACCGCTCACGAACAGTGGGCTGTTGCTCATGGATCGGTGTCGCCAATGGGGCGCCAATGTAGCGGAGCCAGCCTCCAGCGGCCACGGTACGACGCTTTCCAGACTGAAGCGCGAGGCTTGCACCATGACAGCGGTGGCCGCGGCCCGCACGCCGGGAACCCAGACAACCTGACCCGCGCCATGACCCTGAATGCCCAACCCAACTGCCCGAATGGCCGCTGCGACGTGCGGAAGATCCCCCGCGGCGCATAGCCCGACGCGATGAACGCGGCCGCCGCGCGCTGAGAAGTCGCGAGAGGCAACCTGGTGTGAAATGCAATCGCCCCACGTCAGCGCGATTGCTGCGCGGTTGCGACGGCGCGGCGGGGCGCTGTGTCGCTGGTGCGCTCAGGCGTCTGCGGCCGGAACCTGCGCCAGGCGCTCCACGTCGGCCGAAAGCCGCGCAGCGAGCAAGCTGATCAGGTGAAAGCCGAACGCGGGGTGCTGGTAGTACAGCTGCATCACCGTCGATTCATGGATCTGCAGCACCGTGCACGCGCTGCGGCAGCGTGCCGTCTGGGTGCGCAGGCCGCTCGGGGAGAACAGCGCGATTTCGCCGAAGATGGATCCCGGCGCCAACTGCATGCCGGATTCGACGAGCTCCAGCTCACCTTCGACCAGCAGATACAGGTGCTGCGCCGCATCACCCTTGCGGAACAGCACGCGATCGGCAGCAAGCTTGCGCGCCTTCATGTGCGGCTTCAGCCACAGGCTCACCAGATCGGCCGCCGTCGTCGCGCTCTTCACCCGCCGGGTCAGGCGCATGACCTCTACCGCTCGGTAGATGTTCAGCGGCAGCAGAATCGCCGCGGCGATGGCCGTGGTGGGCGAATGCGCCAGCAGGCCGTAAAGGAGCAACCCGCAGCCGCTGGCCACTGCCAGCCAGCGCAGAGGCATCATCGTGCGCACCAGCGCCCCGGCCAGCATGCAGGCGAAGGCCGCCACCGCTGACAGGTTTGCCACGATCAACGCTGGCGACGTCAGCATCTCGGCCAGGTAGGCCCGCAGAAAGGCGATCAGCCAGTCGAGCAAGTGCCCTCAATAGTCAAGATCTTCATGCCTGTCTCCTTTTGGCGTTCAAAAACTCCAAACGCTTTTGGCTCCGTGATCCATTGTGCGGGATGTGGCCAACTGCTGCCGCGGGCTCTCCGGGCTCTACACTGGCACGCAGATACCGTTGGCGTCGGTGAGATCAGACGCCGCCGCAGCCACAGGGATACTGTGTCGCGCCCCATGAAGGGCGGTCACGCTGGGTCTAAGCGAGGCAGAACGGATGCCGGACACCGAGGTCGAAGCGATTGCCGCCGCCATCGCGTCGCTGGAGGCCCAGCGTGCCACGCTCGGGGACGTTGTCCTCGAGTTGGCCTTGGCGCCACTTCGCGCTCGCCTGGCCGGCCTGCAACGGCCCACTCGCCTGCAGCACCGACAGCTGACGGTGCTCTTCGCAGACGTGGTCGGCTCTACCGCCATGGCGAGCCACTTGAACGCCGAGGACACACTGGATGTGTTGAGCGGCACCCTGCGGCGCATGGCCGCCGTCGTCGAGGCCCACCAGGGCCGGGTGCTGAGCTTCACCGGTGACGGGGTCAAGGCGGCGTTCGGCGCAGCAGAGACGCGAGAAGACGACGCGGAACGCGCCGTGCGGGCGGGCCTGGACATCCTCGCTGCCGGGCACGAGCAGGCCGATGTCGCGCGGCGTCTTCATGGCATCGCTGACTTCGCCGTGCGCGTGGGCGTGCACACAGGCGACGTGGCCCTGGGCGCCGGCGTCGAGGCCGAGGGCACTGCCATAGGCGTGGCCGTGAACATCGCCGCCCGCATGGAGCAGAGCGCGCCAGCGAACGCGCTGCGCATCAGCCACGACACCTGGAACCACGTTCGCGGGCTGTTCGAAGTGGAGATCCAGCCGCCGCTGCAGGTCAAGGGCGTCCAGGCGCCGATGCAGACCTACCTGGTGCGCGCGGCGCTGAACCGCAGCTTCGCGGGCGTCGAACGTGGGCTGCAGGGCCTGAGCACGCCGCTGGTCGGGCGCCAGCACGAACTGCAGCGCCTGCGCGACGTGGTCGCTCGCGCCTGCCAGACTCGTCAGGCCCAGGCCGTGACGCTGGTCGGCGAAGCCGGGCTGGGCAAAAGCCGTCTGCTGCGCGAGTTGATGGCAGACCTGAGAGCAGACCTGGGGACGGTTTCGACGGCCCAACCGCTGCTGGCCGTTCGCTCTCAGCCCGATGGAGCGCTGCGCCCCTGGGGCCTGCTGCGCAGCCTGCTGGCGGGCCAGTTCGATGTGGCCGACACCGACAGCGCCGACGTGGCTCGCCGCAAGGTGGTCGATGGGCTGGCCCCCTGGTTCGAAGAGCGCGGCGAGCGACAGGCTCAGCTCATCGGCCAGCTCTCCGGCCTGAACTTTGGCGACAGTCCGCACCTGCGTGGCCTGGATCCGCGTTCCCTGCGCGACCAGGCCTACGCCGCGTTCCGCGGCTACCTGTTCGGGTTGGCCACCAGGAGCGACAAGCCGCCGGTGCTGATCGTCGAAGACTTGCACTGGGCCGACGACGGCTCGCTGGACCTGCTGCAGCACCTGGTGGCCCATTCCACAGAGCTGCCGATGGCGCTGGTGATGACCGCCCGGCCTGCGCTGCTGACGCGCCGACCCGATTGGGGCCCGCCCGACATGCTGTTGCAGCTCGACCCGCTGGCGGCAGCGCACAGCGGCGAGCTGGCGCAGGCCCTGCTGAATCGCCTGGAAGTGGTGCCAGCCGATCTGACCGAGCTGATCGTCGGCCAGGCCGACGGCAACCCGTACTACATGGAAGAGCTGGTGCGCCGGCTCGTCGACGAAGGCGTCATCGAGGCCGGCAGCGCCCACGACAGGCAGCGCTGGGTCTTGCATGCCGAGCGCTTGCACGATGTGCGGCTGCCGAGCACGTTGGTCGGCCTGCTGCAGGCCCGGCTGGATGCCTTGCCTGCCCGCGAGCGGCTGGCGGCCCGGCAGGCCAGCGTCATCGGCTACATCTTCTGGGACGATGCGCTGCAGGCCGTGGATGCCGAGGCGCAGCAAGCGCTGCCGACCTTGGAGCGCGCGGCCTTCGTGCGGCCAAACCCGGTGAGCGATTTCGAAGGCACCACCCAACGTCAGTTTGACCACCACCTGTTGCATCAGGTGACTTACGACACGCTCTTGAAGTCCGAGCGCCGCCTGGGCCACGCCGCGGTGGCGCGCTGGCTGACCGCGCGGACGCAGGGACGCGGCGCAGAATTTCTGGCGATGACCGGCGAGCACGCCGAGCGCGCCGGCGAAACAGCGCTGGCGATCGACTGCTTCGAGCAAGCGGGCAAGGAAGCACAGAGCCGCTTCGCGAACAGCATGGCGGCGTCCTGCATTCGTCGGGCGCTGGCCTTGCTGGGCGAATCGGACCCTGCGCGCCGTTTCCACCTGCTGGATCGGCTGAAGAACATGGCCGACATGGTGGGCGACCGCGCCGCGCAGGAGGCGGCGATCGAGGAGTTGGCCGCGCTGCTCGAGCGACACCCGGACGATGCTCGCCTGGCCAGCCTGTGCCTGTCCAGGGCGCTGCTCGCCGACCGGCGCAGCGACGCCGCTGCCTCGCAGTCACATGCCCGTCAAGCCTTTGATCTGGCCGAGCGCTGCGGGGATGCTCAGACCGCGGCCTTGGCGCAGGGCCAACTGGCGATGCTTGAGCGCGCCCTGGAGGCGCCACTGCGCGTCCTCGCGCACCTCGACGTGGGCCTGGCTTGGGCCCGTCGGGTCGAGTCCGAGCACGCCCGGGTCCATACCGAAGCGCAGTTGATGACCCTTTGGGCGATGGCGTCGGCCCAGCTTTGCCGCTTCGAAGAGGCGCGAGAGACGTTGTCGAGGGTGCTCGCCCGCGCCGACTCGCTGGCCCTGCCCCGCTTGCAACTGAGCGCTCTGTCGACCTTGGCAGAGACGGCCTCGCTGCAGGGCCGATGGGACGAGGTGGCCAACTGGGCCGAACGCATGCGCGGGTTGGCGCATGCCGTTGGTGCGGCCCGTAGCCTGGCGGACGCCCATGCGAGCCTGGCTCTTGTCGCGGAGGCACAGGACGACCACGTGATGGCCATCGGTTGGAATGAGCAGGCCCTGGCGACCATGCACAGCATCGGCAACCGCCGCCTGGAGGCGCCTCTGCTGCAGCGCCTGGGCGCGTGTCAGCTGGAACTCGGCGAGGTGGCTGGCGCGAAGCACCGGCTCAACCAGGCGCAGGCCTTGTGCACGGATCTGGGTGACGCGCTGGGCGCTTGCGAGGCAGAAGCGATCGGTGCGCTGTGCGATGCCCGCTTGGGAGAGCCATGCGCGGCGCGCTCGATTGTCGATGGGCTGCTGGCGCGGATCCCGATCGAGTTCGCCGAACGATCGCCTCACGAGACGATCCGCCTGCGCTGGGCCTGCCAGCGGGTCCTCGACGCCGTTGGCGATGCCCGCGCAGGGTCGCTCCTCGGGCAGCTTTACGTCGATGTACAAACACGCGCCACCGATCTGACCCATGCTGCAGACCGAGAGCGGCTGATTGAGGCGCTCCCGGACTTCCGCGGCATCGTGTCTGCGCATCGGCGACGCACCGAGCCGAATGCCGCTGCCTGAGCCCCGGCTCCAGGTGGACGATTGCGGGCGCTGCGATAGGCAATCCTGAGTACCGCGGTCAGAATGCGGTCCGGGAGGACCGACCGTGATGCAAACACTGTTGAACCACTGGGTCGAGGCCATGGGCTACTTCGGGGCCTTGTTGACCCTCGGAACCTATTCCATGAAAACCATGACGCGACTGCGCGCCGTGGGCATCGCCGCCAACATCGTCTTCTTGGTTTACGGTGCCCTGGCAGCGGTCTATCCGACGCTGTTGCTGCACCTGCTGCTGCTGCCGCTCAACATCGTGCGCCTGCGACAGATGCTGACCCTGGTGCGCCAGGTCCGAACAGCCGCGCAGGGCGATCTCTCCTTCGATTGGCTTCGGCCGTTCTCGCATACGCGGCACTACGCCGCCGGCACGCAGCTGTGGCAGCGGGGCGACACGGCCCGAGAGATGCTCTTCGTGCTGAGCGGGCGGTTCCGAGCGATCGAAGCCGGCAACGTGCTCGGACCCGGCGCCCTGATCGGGGAACTCGGATTCGTGGTGCCCGACAACCGGCGCACGCAGGCGGTCGAATGCCTGGAGGCTGGCGAGGTTCTGTCGATCACGTACGACGAACTGCGCACGCTCTACTTTCAGAATCCCGCCTTCGGCTTCCACTTCCTTCGGCTCGTGGCTCGTCGGCTCCAAGACGACGCCGCCCGCGCAGCGCCGCCGCACATTGCGGAAACCACCGACGCGATCAACCCAGTCGTCGTGCGCTGAGAGGGTGTCCGGGGCAACGGCCAAATGAGCGCGCCCGGTGCCGTCACCGCACCGGCAAGGATCTGGTGGCCGGCATTCATCGACGTGCTCAGGTAAGTCGGCGTCACGTGTCGGCCAGTTGCCGTCATTCGTTCGCGGGTCGCGGCGGGCGGCACCCGCTGAGGGCTCAGTAGTCCGCGCCCTCGGCCTGCAGCCGAGGGTGCCCTGTGATGCTCGGCCACTCGGGCCGCGCAGAACTCGCTTCACTCGCTACGCTCGTTCCGCTCAGACAGCTGCGCGAGTCAGTCTACGAAGCTCGCTCACGCTCGCGCCCGAGCTGC
>JBGAGZ010000073.1:0-25168 GCA_044226465.1 Burkholderiaceae bacterium
GAGCTCTTCCCCGACATCGCGATCGGCGACGCGCCGGTCGTTCGCAAACCTTGAGGCCTCGCGCCCCTGAAGGCTCAAAGGGAACCGACGATGAAACTTACACCGCTGCAAAAGCGTGCCTACCACAAGCAGCGCAACACGCAGCAGCTGGACTTGAACCTGACCGCGCTGGTCGACGTGTTCACGATCCTGATCTTCTTCCTGCTGTCGAATTCGACCGAGGTTGAGGTGCTGCCAGCGTCCAAGGCCGTGACCTTGCCCGAATCGAACGCCGAGAAGGCACCCAAGCCGACGCTGGTGGTGCTGGTCAGCGGCACGGACATCGTGGTCGAGGGCCGGCGCATTGCGATGGTCTCCGACGTGATGGCCAATGCGGCCGATGTGATCGCGCCACTGCAAACCGAACTGGAACTGCTGTCGACGCGCCAGGTGGTGAACCAGGAGAAGCAGGGCGAGGCGCGCGCCATCACGATCATGGGCGACAAGGACATCCCCTACCAGTTGTTGCGCAAGGTGATGGTCACGTGCGCCCGCGCCAACTTCAGCGACGTGTCGTTCGCGCTCAGGCAGAAGGCGGACGCATGACGCATCTCAATCTGTTGACGGACCTGGCCGAGGTGCGGCCATGAGCGCGCTGTCGGTCACCTTCCACCCGGGGGTGCTTGCCTGGGCCGTGCCGGAGGAAGACGACAGGCGGTTCCGCAGCGTCGCCAGTGTCGTGATGGGCTTGTGCCTGTTGTTTGCCCTGGTGCTGCCGTGGATCCCACTGCCCGAGCTGACCCGTGAGCAGGAGGTGCAGCCATTGCCCCCGCCGCTGGCCAAGCTGCTGCTGGAGGACAAGAAGCCGCTGGAGCTGCCCAAGCCCGTGGCGCCGGTCGAGGCCACCAAGCCGCCGCCGGACGCCAAGGCCAAGGACGAGCCGGCGCCCAAGCCCGAGCGCGACAAAAAGCAGGCCCCGGTGCCCGAGGCCCGCAATCCCATCCCCGGCAAGCCGCCCGGCGAGGCGCTGGACGCTGCCCGCAAGAAGGCCACCGGCGTCGGCCTGCTGGCGATGAAGGACCAGCTCACCGAGCTGCACGGCGCCCCGGTGGCCGTGCAGCTGGAGCCCGAGAAGATCAAGCCCGGCCTGGGCGTGGGCACCGGCACCGGGCCCGGCGTGGGCGCTGGCACTGAGGCCGGCCTGCCGGTGCGCTCGATGATCACGTCCAACGCCACCGGCGGCTCGGGCGGCATCAACACCGCGGGCTACAGCCGCAACACCGGCGGCGGCGGCCTGGCCGGCCGCTCGACCACCCTGGTCGAGGGCACGGCGGGTGGTGGCGGCGGTGGCGGCCCGGGCGGCGGCGGCGGTTACGGCACGGGGGGGCGCGGCACGGGTGCCGGCGGCACACCGGTGGGCGGCACCCTGCAAAAGGGCGGCAGCGGCAAGGCCTCGCGCTCGATCGAGGACATCCGCCTCGTCTTCGAGCGCAACAAGGGCGCAATCTACGCGATCTACAACCGGGCGCTGCGCGAGGACCCTGGCTTGCAAGGCAAGGTCGTGCTCGAGCTGAAGATTGCGCCGGCGGGCAACGTGATCGACTGCCGTTTCGTGTCCAGCGAGCTGAAGGCGCCTGAGCTGGAGCAGAAGCTGCTCGCACGCATCCGCCAGTTCGACTTTGGCGCCAAGGACGTCGACACCACGGTGACGACCTACCCGCTGGACTTCCTGCCGTCATAGATGGCGCACCCGGTGGCGGGGAGACCCCGCCACCACCCGCCAGGCGGGTGGCGCGGCCGCTTGGGAGCGGCCCGGCGCTGGCCGCGCCTCCGCGTTGAACCCGGTCTAAGTTATCGGCTCGCGACCGGTGACCTCGCCGAGCGGGTCATAGCGCAGCCGCGTGTCCAACCGACCGTCGCGGTCCGCGTCGACCTCGGCGTCGGTGAGGCGGCCCAGGCGATAGTGCTCCACCCGCAGCGGCAGTCCAGTCGACGGGTTCAGCACGGTGGTGGTGTCGAGCACGCCGTCGCGGTATTCGGCGTGCAGCTCGGCGAAGCTGTCGCCGTCCGCGTCGGTGTCGCCGCGCTCGAGGTTGCCGGCGCGAAAGACCATGCGCGTCTCGAAGCGGCCGTCGAAGTCGTCGTCGGACTCGGCACTGACAACCAGCCCCCGCTCGTAGTGCGCGATGTAGTCGATGCGGTGGTCCAGGTTGCGGTCGGCCTCCATCCGCAGCGGCTGGCCGCTGGGGCTGTAGGTCCAGCGCTCGTCGAGCACGCCGTCGTGGTCGTAGTCCACCCCATCGGTCGACACTGGCGCGCGCAGCAGGGCGGCCGTGCCCACGGCGCCAAGAAGCAAGCCGGCCATCGCCCAGCGCCATCGACCGCCGGGCGGCGCGTGCTTCGGTCCGCTGTCACGCGGCTGCGCTGCCTCGAAGGCACTGACGATGGCCTGCGCCTTGTCGTAGTCCGCCTCGTCGACCACCACCCGCACCAACCCATGCGCCGGCAACTGCCCCGCCGCCCCGGCCAGGTACTCGCCATCCACCCGCCCAGCCACACCCTGCTGCTGCAACAGGTGCAGCATCATGTGCGCCTCGACCGTGTTCGCCGCCTCGAAGACCGATTTCATGCGGGAATGATGACCGAAAACCGGTCGAGTACATGCCCACTGGGCGCTGCGCAGCAGTCGCCAACTTCAAGTGGCGTGCGCGGATCCGGCTTTGCCGGTCCGCTGCGCGAGCCCCCTCGGGGGGCAGCCCCCGGAAGGGGGCGTGGGGGCTCTACTTGACCCAGGTGTTGAGTTGGATGATCGGCAGCAGCACCGACAGCACGATCAGCATCACCATCACGCCCATGGCGACGATGAGCAGGGGCTCCAGCACCGTGGCGATGGCCAGCGCGCGGCGCTGCACCTCGCTGCCCAATTGGCGCGCGGCCCGGTCCAGCATCACCGGCAGCTTGCCGGTCTGTTCGCCCAGGCGGGCGAACATGGCCAGCAGGCCGGGGAAGCGCTTCTTGGCCGCCATGGCCGAGGCCAGCGGGGCGCCTTCGCGCACCTGCACCAGCGCAGCCATCGCATCGGCGCGCATCGCGCGGTTGCCCAGCGTCTCGGCCGCTGCCTGCAAGGCCTTGAGGATGGGCACGCCAGCGCCCGCCAGCATGGCCAGCGTGCCGGCGAAGCGGGCGGCGTTGTAGCCGCGGGCCAGGCGCCCGAACAGCGGCAGGCGCAGGAAGGCGGCGTCGAAGCGCTCGCGGAAGGCTTCGTTGCGCAGCGAGAAGCTCAAGCCGCCGAAGCCCGCGGCCAGCAACACCAGCATCAGCAAGCCGTAGCTGCGCACGAAGGCGCTGATGGCCAGCATCGCCACGGTCAGGCCGGGCAACGCGCGCTTGCTGGTCGTGAAGACCGAGGCCACTTGGGGCACCACGTAGGTGACCAGGAAGGTGACGATGACGATCGCGATCAGCGAGACGATGGCCGGGTAGAGCATGGCGCCCAGCACCTTGGCCTTCAGCGCCTGGCGGTCTTCCAGGTCGTCGGCCAGCTTCTCCAGCACCGGGCCGAGGGCCCCGCTCTGCTCGCCGGCCGCGACCACGGCGCGGAACACGTCGTCAAACTCGCGCGGGCTCGAGGCCAGCGCGCGGGCGAACGAGCTGCCGGCGTTGACCTCGCTCTTCAGGTGCGAGATCAGCTCGCGCTGGCGTGGCTCTTCGGCCTCGTCGGCCAGGGCCGTCAGGGCGCGCTCCAGCGGCAGGCCCGAGCCGACCAAGCCAGCCAGCTGGCGCGTCCACACCGTCAGGCCGCTGGTGCTGAAGGCACGGCGGCCGCGGCGCACGTTGCCGCCCATGCCGGCATTGGCCGCCTCGGCGGTGCCACCGACCGGGTTGACCGACAAGGGCACCAGCGACTGGCCGCGCACCTGGGCGCGGGCCGCCTTGGCGTTGTCGGCCTCGACCAGGCCGTTGACCGTCTTGCCGGCGGCGTCGAGGGCTTCGTACTTGAAGGCGGGCATCTGACGCTAGGGCCTGGTCGCGTTCACTCGCGCGTCACGCGCAGCACTTCCTCTTGCGAGGTGATGCCGGCGTCGATCAGGCGTTGGCCGTCTTCGCGCATGGTGTGGAAGCCGGCGGCCGCGGCCGCGGTGTAGAGCTCGCTCTCGGCCGCGCGGTTGTGGATCAGCGCGCGGATCGGGTCGTCCACCACCATCAGCTCGTAGACGCCGGTGCGGCCCTTGTAGCCCGTGTGGGCACACTCGGGGCAGCCGACCGGGTGCCAGTGGCCCTCGCCGTCCTGGCGCTTGCACACCGGGCAGAGCTTGCGCACCAGCCGCTGGGCCAGGACGCCCAGCAGGCTGGAGCTCAGCAGGAAAGGCTCGACGCCCATGTCGGTGAGGCGCGTCACGGCCGACAGCGCGTCGTTGGTGTGCAAGGTGGCCAGCACCAGGTGGCCGGTCAGCGAGGCCTGGATGGCGATCTGCGCGGTCTCGAAGTCGCGGATCTCGCCGATCATGATCACGTCCGGGTCCTGCCGCAGGATGGCGCGCAGCGCGGTCGCGAAGGTCAGGTCGATCGCCGGGTTGACCTGGGTCTGGCCGATGCCGGGCAACTCGTATTCGACCGGGTTTTCCACCGTCAGCACATTGGTGGTGGCGGTGTCCAGGCGCGACATCGACGCGTACAACGTGGTCGTCTTGCCCGAGCCGGTGGGGCCGGTCACCAGCACGATGCCGTGCGGCTGCTGCACCAGCTTCAGGAAGGCGGCGAGCACGTCGCCGCGCATTCCTAAGCTTTCCAGGCTGAACTTGGCCTCGGTCTTGTCCAGCAGGCGCAGCACCGCGCGCTCGCCGTGGGCCGAGGGCAGGGTGGACACGCGCACGTCGATGGCGCGGCCACCGATGCGCAGCGAGATGCGGCCGTCCTGCGGCAGGCGCTTCTCGGCGATGTCCAGCTCGGCCATGATCTTCAGGCGCGAGATCAGCGCCGCGTGCAGCGCCTTGTTCGGCTGCACCACCTGGCGCAGCGTGCCGTCGACGCGGAAGCGCACCGACGAACTGCGTTCGTAGGGCTCGATGTGGATGTCGCTCGCGCCGTCCTTGGCCGCCTGGGTCAGCAAGGCGTTGAGCATGCGGATGATGGGCGCGTCGTTGGCGGCTTCCAGCAGGTCTTCCACCGCGGGCAGCTCCTGCATCATGCGCGACAGGTCGACCGCGCTTTCCACCTCGCCCACGACGGCGGCCGCGCTGGCCTCGCCGCCGGCGTAGGCCTCGGCCAGGCGCTTGTCGAGCGATTCGGTGGCCTCGGGCTCGAAGCGGTCCACCGCATAGCGGCGCAGTACCTCGGTCAGCGCGCTGCGGGGCGTGGAGTCGGCCAGGCGCAGCACGAGCTGGCGGCCGTCGTCTTCCAGCAGCAGCGTGTTCGCCTTGGCGAACGAGTACGGCAGGGGGTGGCGTTGGCCCATGGGGTGCCTCTTTCGTGGCGGCGCTATTGGCCCAGCGCGGGCACGGTGGTGGGTGCCGGGGTCGGCGTCGGCGGCACCACGACCTGCTGGTCGGGCAGCTTGCCGGCCTTGCGCTCGGGCAGCACCAGGTTCCCGTCCACTGGCACCAGGGTCGTCGGGTCGCGCACGATGTTGGACTGCACGGCGCGGATCGCGTCGTAGCGATCGACCATCATCTGCTCGGCCTGCTGCGGCGAGCGGATCACCACCGGGCGAAGGAACAGCATCAGGTTGCTCTTGGTGCGCTTGCGGCCCTCGTTGCGGAACAGGTTGCCGATGATGGGGATGCTGCCCAGCACCGGCACCTGGTTGTCGCTGTCGCCGTACTCGTCCTTCAGCAGGCCGCCGAGCACCATCATGCTGCCGTCGTCGACCACCACGGTGGTCTCGATCGAGCTCTTGTCGGTGATCTGCTGGCCGCCGGCACGCAGCGAGCTGTTTTCCTGGAACACCGTCATGCGGACGGTGCCGCCCTCGCCGATCTGGCTCTTGATGCGCAGCGTGATGCCCACGTCCTTGCGCTCGATCGTCTGGAAGGGGTTGACCGCGCCGTTGCCGGTGCCGGTGTTGGTGAACGAGCCGGTGGTGAAGGGCACGTTGGAGCCGATCACGATCTTGGCCTCTTCGTTGTCCAGTGCCACCAGGTTGGGCGTCGACAGCACGTTGGCCCCGGTGTTCGTCTCCAGGAAGCGAGCGAGCGCCCCCAGGGTGTAGTAGCCGCCGATCTTGCGGAACACGCCGATGTTCAGGCCGTTGCCGAGCAGGCCGCTGGCGGTGGTGCCGCTGCTGGTGGAGGTGCTGCCGGCGCTGACGCTGCCCACACCCGACAGCGACAGGTCGACGATGTTGCCGGTCGTGCCGAAGTTCGTGCCGGCCACGGCCAGGGTATTGCTGCTGGAGTTGCCGTTACCCAGCAGGCTCTGCCACTGGAAGCCGAACTCGGCGGCCTTCTCGGCATCGACCTTGACGATCAGCGTCTCGACGTAGACCTGCGCGCGGCGGGTGTCGAGCTGGTCGATCACCTGGCGCATCTGGCGGTACACCGGCTCGGGTGCCGAGATGATCAGCGAGTTGGTGGCCGGGTCGGCCTGGATCTGGCCGCCGGTGGACGGGCTCGCCGAGGCCGACACCGGCGTGGTCGCTGCGCTGCTGAGGCCCGACTGCGTGCCGCTGCTGCCGGCCGTGTTGCCGATGCCCGAGTTGATGCCGCTCTGGGCCGGGCGCGAAACGCCGGCACCCCCCGTGCCGCCGCTGAAACTGCTGGCACTGCCGCTGCCGCTGGTGGCGGCCGTGCCGCTGGCGATGGCGGCGCGCAGCACCTCGGCCAGCTTCACCGCGTCGGCGTTCTTGAGGTAGACGACCCAGATGTTGCCGGCGGGCCCGCCGCCGGGGATGGGCTTGTCCAGCTTCTCGATCAGCGACTTCACCGCGTTCATGCGCACCGGGTTGGCGGTGCGCACGATCAGCGAGTTGCTGCGCGGCTCGACCACGATCGAGGTCGCCGCGGCCTGGATGTTGGGAGGGGTCCCCGGCACCGCGCCGCCGGCGCCACCTTCGGTCAGCTTCTGCAGCAGCGGCGCCAGGTCATTGGCCAGTGCATGCCGCACGGGGATCACCTCGATCTCGGATGCGGCCGGCTGATCCAGCGCTGCGATGATCTTGGCCAGCCGCTGCAGGTTGTCGGCGTAGTCGGTGATGATCAGCGTGCCGTTGGCCGGGTTGGCGTTGATCGTGTTGTTGGCGCTGATCAGCGGCCGCAGCACCGCCACGAGGTTGTTCGGGTTCTCGTGATTGAGGCGGAAGATCTGGGTCAGCACCTGATCGCCGCGCACCGTGGGGGCGCCGACGACGACTGTGCCGGCCTGCAGCTTGGCCTCGGCCTCGGGCAGCACCTTCAGGATGCCGGCGTTCTCGACCACGGTGAAGCCCATGCCGCGCAGGGCGGCCAGGTAGCTGCGCCAGGCTTCTTGCGGCGCCTGGGCCTTCTCGCTGGTCACCGTGATCTGGCCTTTGACCCGCGGGTCGACGACGATCTGGCGGTCGAGCATGGTGCCGATGGCGCGCGAGACGGCTTCGATCTCGGCGTTGACGAAGTTCAGCGTCACCGGCGCCTTGGACTTGGTCGCCGGCATCGGTGGCTCGCTGTCCTGCCCGTGCGACAGGATCGGCGCCAGCGCCAGGGACACGGCGATGGCCAGCGGCGCCAGGCGGCGCGCGCGGCGCGGGGAAAGGGGGCGTTGGTGCAAGCTCATGGTCACCCGATCGAAATGACGGACGACGCGCCGTTGCGTCGCCCGATGATGTTCAGCAAGTTGTTCAGCGCCGGCTCGAAGCCCGGCGCGGCGCGCGCATCGCCGTTGAATTTGATGCCGCGCTCGGTCCACTGGCCGTTGCCGTTGAGTTGCAGCGCGCCGTCCAGGGTGCGCAGGCTGATCGTCGGCTTCGCCGCGGCGGCGCCGTCGGCCGGGCCGGTCAGGCCGATGCGGTAGCTGCCCAGCGCGTCCAGCGTCGACAGGCGTGAGGAGGCCTGCAGCCAGTCCAGGTCGGCCCGGCCGCGCACCGACCAGACACCGGCCTGCGACTCCAGCGTCAGGCCCTGCGTGGCCACGCGCAATTGGCCGCCCGGGCGCAGCGTGTTCCAGGGGGCGCCCAGGCCTTCCAGCCACGCCGCCGGCCAGTGGCCCACGCCGGCGGGCGAAGGCTTGACGGTCATCGACACGCGGTTCCAGCCCGGCCGCAGCTCCAGCTCGAGCCCCGGCTCGATGCAGCAGCCCTGCGACAGCTTCAGCCGCAGCCCACCCAGGAAGGGGCTGAGCGACCAGTCCAGCCGCGAGGGCAGCACGGCGGCGTCCTTGCTGCCGGGCCCGCCGGTCAGCACGGGCAGAGCACTGCCATGCCAAAGGCTGCCCTCGGCCTCGGCCAGCAGCAGCCGGCCGTTCGAGGCGCTGGACACCGCGTCCGCCAGCCAGGCGGCTGGAGCGAAGGCGAGCAGGGCGATGGCGCCGCCGAGCAAGGCGCCGCCCACGGCCCAGCGGCCCAGTCGTGGCGCACCGGCGCTGGGGGTGACCCGGCCGCCGCGTGCGGCGCGGCGCATGCCGAGCAGCAAGCTGTCGTCGAAGGTCGACAGGCTCCAGCCGGTGGGTGCGGAGGGTTTGGCCATGAAGGGTTAAGAAGCGCCTGCCAGGCTGACCACGACCTGGCCGGACAGCCCGCCGTCCGCCCGGTTGACCTGCATGTCGATCGGCCGCGCGCGGGCGCCGCTGCGGGCCTCGGCCAGCCAGGTGCGCAACTGTTCGGGCGATGCACCGGTGATGTTGAGCGTGGCCCGATCGCCCAGCTGGCTCAGCTTGCCGTGCGCGCCGAGCCGCTCGGTGGCGGACTTCAGCGCCTCGGCGGCCTGGGCCGCATTCACGGGCGGCTGGGTTTTCAGATCGCGCGCCTCGCTGGCCAGCCGCTGCATCTGCAACCAATCGGCTTCAAGCGTGCGCGCCTGGGCTGGCACCTGCTGCCATGTCTGCCAGGCGGGGCGGATGGCCACGTACCACAGCAGCAGCACGGCGACCGCCGCGCCCGCCAGGCCCACCAGCTGGCGCTCCCGCGGGGCGAGCGCAGCCCAGCGGCGGGTCAGTTCTTGCGATGCGTTCATGCTTCAGCCCTTCACTGCTCTTCGGCCCGGTTGACACCGGTGGGCGACTGGGTGGGCTGCCGGTCGAGTTGTTCGGCCTCGCCGCCCGGGGCCACGCCGGCCGGGCGCGGTGCCATCGGGCCGGCTCCCGGGGGCGGCTGCTGCGGCTGCATCGGGGGCACGGGGCGCGCCATCGCGGGCGCCTGCGGCCCACCGGGCTGGCCGGTCGACAGGCCGGTGGGCGGGGCCGCTGGCGTTGGCCGCGGGCCGGGCCCCGCTCCCGGGCCCGGCCCGGTGGGCGGCGGCTCGACGGCGCCCTCTGCCAGCTTGACCTTCGTCAGGGTCAGGCGGCCCGGCACCGACTCGGCGTCGTAGCCCAGCGGGCGCAGCCGCGAGCGGAAGGCCTCGACCTCCTGCGGGCTCCAGCCGGCACTGCTGATGGTCAGGCGGCCAGGCTCGTACTTCAGCCCGTCCGCTGCGGCCCGCGACGGGGGCCAGGCGGATTCGGCCGCGTACATCAGCGGCTCGAGGTCGCTCTCGCCCGGCTTGCCGGCCGAGGCGCGCAGCAGGTCGATCTCTTTTTGCATCTGCGCCGGTGCGTCGATCACCGCGCGCACCTGCGGGAAGGTGGTCTGCAGCAGGCTGGTCATCGCAGCCTTCTGCCGCGCCAAGGCCTGGCGCTGCTGCCAGGCCCAGACGTTGGCACCCACCAGTTGCACCACCAGCAGCACCGCCAGGCCATAGCGGGCGGGCCGCCACTGCGGCGCCGTCCACAGCCGCTGAAGCATTTCCTTGGCCACCCGGCTGCCGCGGCGCTCGGGCACCAGGTCGAACTGGCGCAGGTTCCATTCGCTGCGCGATGCGGCGTAGAGGAACTCGCTGGACGACAGTGCGGCCACGTTGCCGCCAGCCAGGCGCACGGCGTCGGCCGCGCATTCGGGCTCGGCCGTCCAGCGCACCGGCACCTCGGTGCCCACGCGGGCGATCAGCGTGCGGGCGGCTTCGCTGGCGGCCGGCAAGCACAGCGGGCCATGGGCGTCGCGCCAGGCCAGCTCGGGGCCGGCTTCGCTGCCGTCGGCCGGGGCGGGGCCGGGGAAGAAGTGGCCCGCGGGCGCGTCGTCGGGCGCCCAGGCCGGCACCACGCGGTCCACGGTCAGGCCGCTGGCCTCGAGCGCGTCGATCTGGGCCTTCAGCCAGGGTTTGTTAAGCGCGGCCACCCAGGCGTTGTCGCCGGCCTTGGCATGCGGCGCCACGGCCAGGTGCAGGTCGGCGTCGTCTTCGAGCAGCACGTCTTCGAGCATGCCGGCCAGCGCGGCGCGCAAGCGGGCCGCGGGCGCCTTGGGCAAGGTCAGCCGGTGCCAGCCCGGGCCGGCAGGCGGGACCACGGCCACCACGGTCTGGGCCTTGGGCAGCAGGGCCGGCGCCGCGCGGCCGGCGGTCAGGCGCGGCCCGCCGTCGGCGCTGAACACGTAGTCGAACTCGCCCGGCGCGAGCGCAGCACCCGACGGGCCCTCGGTCGAAAGCCGGGGCGGCGCGGGCAAGGCAACGATCAGGGTCGACATGTCGGACGGGGCAGGACGTGGGGGCCGGGGACGGTGGGCCGCAAGGCGAGCGCTATTGTGGCGTGGCCGCGTGGCACCCCCGTGGGCCTGCGATTGTCATTCATGGGGGAGCCTTTCGCGGCGGATCACCACCACCTCCAGGCCCCGGCGCTGGACCATGGTCAGCTCGCGCAGCACGAAGTTCTCGTAGCGCAGCTCGCCCAGGATCTCGAAGAAGAAGGAGTTGATGCCGACCAGCTTGTTGTCGCTGCCGAGCTGGGCCTTGATCTTGTCGGGCAACAGCGGCTTGACGTCCTCGATCGTGCGCACGTCCACCGTCAGCCGCTTCTGCGCGAAGCGCTCGGCGGTGCCGCGGTCCATGCCTTCGAACACGGCGGCCAGCACCTCAGGCGGCGCGGTCAAGATGTTCACGGTCGAGTTGGGCGCCGGCAGGATGACCACGTAGGGCGCCAGCCGGCGCACGGCGTCGGCGTCCAGGCCGAACCAGGTCAGCTGCTGCACGCGCTGTGGCGGCAGCGGCGCGCCCGGGGCCACGGGCTCTTCGTCGCTGAGCTGGTCCTCGGCCAGGTCGGCGCCCTTCATGCCATCGGCGATGCGGTTGGCGGTGTCCGGCGGCAGGCCCAGCGACTCGCACAGCCGCTTGAGCACGGTCAGGGCCTCGGCGGCCTCCTCGTCGTCCTCGTTGAGCAGGTTGCGCAGGTTGAAGCGCGATTGGGCGTCGGTGATCTGGCCGGAAAGGAAGGCCTCGAGCCCGCTGTCGGTGGTGTTGTTCTTGTCGGCGGCCAGGAAGTCCGACAGCTTCACGTCCTTCAGTGGGGTGTTCCAGGGCTCGTTGAGCGTGTCGACGTTCGGCCGCTCGCGGTCTTGCGCGTCGGTGCGCAGGATCAGCCGCGCCCAGTCGGTGGCGCCCTCGATCAGCCACGAGGCCTGGGCCCGGGCGCGCTCGGCGCTCTCGACCTCGATGCCCTTCCACTGCTGCCACACCATGCCGGCGGCCAGCGTGGCCACCAGCGTGACGATCAGCATCGCCAGCAGGAGCGCGGCCCCTCGTTGGTGGCGGGCACGGTGCGTCATAGCGAGGGCTTGACCATCAGGTCGCGGACGAGCTTGCCCGAGGGCAGTTCCAGCACCAGGCGCACGCCGGTGGGCAACTGCTCCTGGTCGCCACCGATCTGCGCCCCACCGCCGTCCGGGCTGCTGGGCGGTGGCACCGGTGGCGTCGCCACGTCACCGGTGGACTGCGCGTTGCTCCAGCTGTTGCCACGGTAGAAATAGACCTGCTGGCTGCCGACGTTGTCGAGCATCTGCAGCGCGTCGACGCGGATGGCCGCCCATTGCTGGCTGCGGATCCACCATTCCTGCAGGTCCTGGATGCGGGTCACCGGCGGCGCGGCCCAGCGGTACCAGTTGTTGTCTTGCAGCGTCCACACCACGAGCTGGATGCCGCCGGGTGCCCGCCGCGTCATGCGCAGCGAAGCGCCGTCGAACTTCAGCCCCGGCGCCGCAGAGCTCTGCTGGATCTGCGACAGGTCGGCTTCCCACTGGCCCAGCACCGTGCCCAGGCGCAGCGCGGCCTCGCTGTTGCGCTGCGCACCTTCGCGCGCCCGCACCAGGCCGTCCACCCCCTGCCAGGCCATGGTCGCCAGCACGGCCATGATCAGCAGGGCCACGAGCACCTCGATCAGCGTGAAGCCACCGACCCGGCGCGTTGCAGCTGCGTGGCGGCCCATCGTCAATACCTTGGAAGGATCACCGACAGGCGCAGCAGCGATTGACCGCGGCTGTCCTGCACGCCGGTGTCGACGACGCGGAAATTCGGGTTGAACGAGGCCCGCACGGACAGGGTGACCTTGAAGACCTGGCCCATCTCCTCGCAGTCGAAACTGGTTTCGCCCACGTCGGGGAACTGCTTGGCCAGCTTCATGTCGACCAGGTGGTTGTCCGCGCACCACTGGGCCAGGTTCATGTCGGACAGGCGTTGCGAGTTGTCGATCAAGGTGCCCGCGGCGCGGCTGCCAGCCGCCAGCGCGATGGCGACGATGGCCACGGCCACCAGCACCTCGACCAGCGTGAAACCCCAGACACGGCGCGTTCGGCGGATCATGGCGTTTCCGTGGGTGCCACGACGACGAACGGCCCCATCCCGTCGGTGGCCAGCACCAGCTGGCGCTCGCCGATGCGCAGCACCACGCGCTGTGCACCGATCACCGGTTCGGGCCCCAGGCGCAGCGCGGGCGCGCCGATGATCTCGGCCTCGGTGCGCTCGTCCAGCCAGCCGCCCGGCAGGCCGGCCTCGGGCGGAATGCCGACGAACCTGAACACGGCCGGCTTGCCCGGCTCGCGCACCGGCTGCCATAGCACCTCGGTGCCCTCGACACGCGCGCGGGCACGGGCCCCCTCGAACAGGGCCGCGAGGCGGGCGCCTTCTTCTTCGAGTCGGTTCGCGTCCGCGTCGCGCAGGGCCAGCGTGGCCATGCCCACCGTCACCGCGATCAGCGCGGTGACGATCATCAGCTCCAGGAGCGTGAAGCCGCGCGGTGCTCGGGTTACTGCCACGACCCGATGTCGGCGTCCCGGCCCTCGCCGCCGGGTTGGCCGTCGGCGCCGAAGCTGAAGACGTCGATCTCGCCCTTCACGCCCGGGTTGACGTACTGGTACTGGTGGCCCCAGGGGTCGTTGGGCAGCTTCTCGACGTAGACGCGCCAGTTGGGCGGGATCTGGCCGACCGTGGGCCGATGCACCAATGCGTCCAGCCCCTGTTCGCCGGTGGGGTAGCGGTTGTTGTCGAGCTTGTAAAGCTTGAGCGCCTGCATGAGGTTGCCCACGTCGGCGCGGGCTGCGGTCACGCGGGCATCGTCGGCGCGGTCGAGCACGCCGGGCACGATGAGAGCGGCCAGCACGCCGATGATCACCACGACCACCATGATTTCGATCAGCGTGAAGCCGGCTTGGGCGCCCCTGCGGGCGAAGGCAGTGAGACGGCGAGGCGAAAGGGTCATGATGATCTAGGGGCCCATGCGGGCCGCCGTGCACGAAGTGGCATGAATCATAATCGTCGCATGGCATCGCGATTGTTAACGTTCGCCCTCTGGGCCCTGGTGCTCGCCAGCGCAGTCTTCTGGGGCATGAAGGTCTTCGCACCTCGCACCGGTGTGCCACCCCAGGCACAGATGCCGATGCGCGCGCTGGCCATGGGTGGCGAGTTGAAGCGCCTGCTCGGCTCGTCCGAGAAGCCGCATGACGACGAAGACGACGCCCCTGCTGACGCCAGCGACCGGTTCCACCTGCTCGGCGTCGTGGCGCCGCGCGGTGCGGGCCATTCGCCGCAGGGGGTGGCCCTGATCGCGGTGGGTGACCAGCCGCCCAAGGCGTGGCGCACCGGCAGCGTGGTCGACGGCGACACGGTGCTGCTGGCGGTGAACCAGCGCTCGGTGCAGCTTGGCCCGCGTGGCGGCCCGGCCACCACCGAGTTGACGCTGCCCGACCCGGCGACCGCGGTCAACAACCCGCCGCGTGGGGTGGCGGGCACCTTCAACCGCCCCGTGCCGATGATGCCCAACGGCGTGCAGCAGCAGCAAGGCCTGCACCCCGGTGCGGCGCCGGCGGCGCAGCCGATCCCGCGGCCGGCCAAGCCCCAGCAGGAAGACGAAGACTCGGAAGAAGATTGATCGGCAGGCGCCTGCGGGCGTCTTGCGCCGTTTCAGGGGCTGCAGGCGTGTGGCGGCTCGGGCACCAGGTCCCAGCCATAGGGCCCGTCGCGCAGTTGCAGGCTGCCTTGCGTGGCCTGGCCGGGGCAGGCGGTGCGGGCCTCGGGCCACAGCCATTCCAACCGCACGGCGGCCGCGTCGGCCCGCCAGCCCTTGACGGCCCAGCTGAGGCCCGGTGCCGCCTCGAAGCGAAACTGCAGCGACCAGCGCGGGCCGGAGCGCTGGTAGAGCGCCAGCGTGTTGCCGCTGGCCACCACGAAATGCCGCCCCCCGGGCGCCGGTGACGGCAGGGCGTCCACCTGCAGCGGCGACTGGCCGCTCTCGCCGACCAGCCAGTAGCTGCTGGGGCGCCCGACTTGCGCCGTGCGCACGACGTGCAGCAGCACCCCGTCCAGCCGCCCCAGGTATTGGTGGCTGACCGGCGCCTGGTCGACGAAGCGGGCCGGGGGCTGCAGGCCGAACTGCAGGCTCAGTTGCGGGCCCTCGCGGCGCACGGCGCCCGCGCTGTCGCGCACGGCCGCGGCCTCGAGCTGGGCCAGGCAGGAGGCGTCGGCGCCGCAATGCTGGATCGCTTCAAGCGCCACGGCTTGCGCCGTGCCCGGCAGCGTGGACAGGCCCCACGCCAGCCCCATGGAGACACCAATGCGAATGCGGGCCCTCATGGGCCCGCATTGTCATCCAGCCCATCCGGGCTGGCGTCACGGCGTCACTTGATCTTCAGGAACACCGCGCTGACCGGGCCGAAGTTGCCGGCCGCGTCCTTGCCACGCACGAAGACCAGGTGCTTGCCCTTGGACAGGCCGGTGGTCGACAGCGTGCCGGTCGCGCCTTCGGTCTTGGCGTCGAAAGCGCCGTCCTTGGGCGTCAGGTTGAGCGGCGTGGCGCCGGGCATCCAGGGCGGCAGGTCGATGTAGGCCTCGGCCGCCGCGATGTTCTGCGTCGGCTCGGCGCCGTTGGCGCCGCTGTAGTGGGTGTCGTCGATGGTCGCCGTCAACGGCACCGGCGTGCCCGCGGGGACGCCGTTCGTGCCCAGCTTGATCTTGGTGACGTCGGGGCCGGCGGGCGTGATGTAGGGCGTGCGCACCACCTTGGCTGCGTACCACAGCGCGTTCAGGTTGCCGGGCTTGATCGAGTTCTCGTAGGTGGTGCAGCTCTGGAAGAAGTCGTTGCCCATCTCGAAGGTGAAAGCCGCGACGCCGAGCTCGCCGTAACTCACGCTGTCCGAGGTGCCGTCGGTCGGGTACAGGCCGATCGACTGCTCAGGGAAGTGGCCGTTGAAGTAGGCGAACTTGCGGCCCAGCGTCTGCAGCGCAGTGCTGTTGGGCGCCTTGGCGTTGGTGAAGCCCCAGGGCCACAGCACCAGTTGGCCGTAGCTGTGCATGTCCAGGTGGATGCCGCTGGTGTCGGCCGGGGCCGGGTCGTTCTGGCCCGCGCCGCGACGGTCCGGCCACAGCGAGCGCACATAGGCCTCGATGGCCTGGGTCTCGGGCTCGGACGCCGCCGAGGGCCCGCGGTAGGTCTCGTCGCACTGCACCCCGCTGGAGCCGCCGCCGTGGTTCCAGCTGTAGCTGAAGTTGCGGTTGAGGTCGGCGCCGCGGTTGTCGCTGTTGGCCCCGCAGTAGTTCTGGTTGGTGTTCTTGCGCCAGTACAGGCCGGTCTCGGCTTTCTTGCGGCCGTCGGGGTTGGTGTGCAGCAGCAGGTGGACCTCGTGGTGGTCGAGGATCCAGGTCGCCTCCGGGTCTTTGCCATAGCCGGTCAGCAAGGCCTTGGCGAAGGCCAGCATCAGCGGGGCGGTGACGTATTCGCGGGCGTGGATGGCCGAATTGACGAACAGCTTGGGCTTGGCTTCGCCGTTGGGCCCGGTGGTGTGCTTGTTGGTCAGCTTCAGCACGGCCATGTCGTAGCCGCCCAGCCCGTTCGTCTTCTGCCAGCTCTGGCCCACGGGCGTCCAGGTGGCGAGGTTGGCGTAGGTGGTGGTGAAGCCCTGGGCGGCGGTGAAGGTCTCTTCCACCGTCTCGTAGCAGGGGTAGTTGGGAATGGCCTCGCCGGACTCGGCGGCACGCTGGGCCAGCGCCGCGCCCGAGGCACCGAAGAGGTTGGGTGCGCCCAGTTCCTGCAGCTTCTGCAGCATGGCCCGGCGGCGTTCGCTGAAAGCCTGGTCCTTGACGACACGGAACTTGAAGGCCTGCAGCTTGGCGACGTCGACATCGCTCAGTTGCAATACCAGGTAGCCGCCCTTCCAGTTGGCTTCGAGGATCTGCTCGTGGAAGCTGATGGCCGCCTTGCGGCCCGTGGCGGCGTCGGGGAAATAGGCGCGGTAGAAATTGTCGGCCTGCTGCTCTTGCAGCAGCAACTGGCTGGTCTCGTCGGGGGCCTCGGCCGCGAGCACGGCGGCGGGCAGAACGATGGCGCAGGCCGCGGCGAGCGCTGCGGCCGAGGACGAAAGACGGTTCACGCGGGGCATCACGGGGGTCTCCTGTGGCGGTCGTTGTGCCGGTGCGGGTCAGCACCGGTCGAGCGAACGATTGTGTGGGGCACCCCTTTGCGCCACCAGCCGCCCACCCTGCCGTTCTAGGGGGGCAACTTTGTCAAGATTCGTCAGCGTGCGAAGCAGGCCTGGTAGCGCTCGCGCAGCAGGTTCTTCTGAACCTTGCCCATCGTGTTGCGCGGCAATTCGCTCTGCACGAAGATCTGTTTGGGTACCTTGAAGCCGGCGATGCGCGACTTCAACGCCGCGACCAGGGCGGGGGCATCGAGCACGGCACCGACGCGCGGCACCACCACCGCGAGCACGCCTTCGCCGAAGTCCGGGTGCGGCGCGCCGATCACCGCGCTCTCGGCGACGCCGGGCATGTCGTTCAGGTAGCCCTCCACCTCGGCCGGGTAGACGTTGTAGCCGCCGGTGATGATCAGATCTTTGCTGCGCCCGACGATGGTGACGTAGCCGTCGGCGTCGACCTTGCCGACGTCGCCGGTCTTGAACCAGCCATCGGCGGTGAACTCTTCCTGGGTCTTCTCGGGCATACGCCAGTAGCCGGCGAAGACATTGGGGCCACGCACCTCGATGCCGCCGATCTCGCCGGCTGTCACGGGCTGGCCCTTGTCGTCGCGCACACGCAGGCCCACGCCAGGCAGAGGAAAGCCCACCGTGCCGCCGCGGCGCTCGCCGTCCTCCGCGCGGTAGGGATTGGAAGTGAGCATCACCGTCTCGCTCATGCCGTAGCGTTCGAGAATCGTGTGGCCGGTGCGGGCCTTGAACTCGTTGAAGGTCTCGATCAGCAGCGGGGCCGAACCGGCGATGAACAAGCGCATGTGCCGGCATGCCTGCTTCGTCAGCCCCGCCTCGCCCAGCAAGCGCACATACAGCGTGGGCACGCCCATGAACACCGTGGCCTCGGGCAGGCGGGCGATGACCGCCCTGGGCTCGAACTTCGAGAACCACAGCATCTTGCTGCCGTTGAGCAGCGCGCCGTGCGAGGCGACGAACAGGCCGTGCACGTGGAAGATGGGCAGCGCATGGACCAGCACGTCGCCGCCTTGCGCGGCCGTGCGCCAACCCCAGTAGTCTTTCAGCGTCTGGGCGTTGGACAGCAGGTTGCCGTGCGTCAGCATCGCGCCCTTGCTGCGGCCGGTGGTGCCGCTGGTATAGAGGATGGCGGCGAGGTCGTCGCCGGCCTTGTGCGCCGGCTCGTGGGTGTCCGCATGGAAGGCGGCACGGTCGAGCAGGGTGCCGGTGCGGTCCTCGTTCAACGTGAAGACGTGGGTGGTGCCGGCCTGGAAAGCGAGCCGGCTGACCCAGGTGAAGTGTTTGCCCGAGCAGACCACCACCGCCGGCTCGGCGTTGGCGATGAAGTATTCGATCTCGGCCGCCTGGTAAGCGGTGTTCAGCGGCAGGAACACGTGGCCCGCGCGCAGAACGCCCAGGTAGAGCAGCAGCGCCTCGACGCTCTTTTCCACTTGCACGGCGATGCGGCTGGCCGGCGGCAGCGCCAGCGAGTCCAGCAGGTTGGCGATGCGGGCGCTGGCGCGGTCGAGGTCGCCCCAGGTGTAGTAGCGGCCAGGGCCATCGCCGTCGGCCAGCTCGATGGCACAAGCATCCAGATCGGCGGGGAAGGCGCTGCGCAGCGCGACGAAGAGGTTGGCGTTCATCGTGTTCATGACTGCGGGTCTCGCGGGCCGCCGAAGCGGGCGGGGCGTTTCTCGTTGAAGGCGGCCAGGCCCTCGCGGTGCTCGGCCGAGGGGGCGTAGGCGTAGTGGGGCGTGCGCTCGTCGCGGCTGCTGCCCTGCGTCCTGTTGACCGGGCCGAACTGGCGCAGCGCCCGTTTGTTCAGCCGCAGCGCCTGGGGCGAGAGCAGCGCGATGCGCTCGGCGCTGGCACGGGCTTCGGCGGCCACGGCATCGTCGGCCACCACACGGGTCACGAGGCCGCGTTCCTTCGCTTCGGCGGCGCCGAGCACGCGGGCCTCGAGCAGCAGCTCGCGCAGACAGGTCTCGCCGATCACGCGGGCCACGATCTCGACCTCCAGCGGCGCCATCGGGAAGCCGAGCTTGGCGATCGGCACGCCGAAGCGGCTGCCCTCGCCGCAGATGCGGATGTCGCAGCAGGCGGCGATCTCCAGCCCGCCGCCGACGCAAGCGCCCTCGATCTGCGCGACCAGCGGGCGCTCGCAATCGAGCAGGGCGTTGAGCGCCGGCGCCACCACGTCCTCGTGGTAGTGGGCCAGCGTCTCGGCGTCGAAGCGGAAGTCCGGGAACTCCTCGATGTCGGCACCGGCCACGAAGCTGCCCGCATCGCCTTGCACGATCACCACCCGCGGGCCCGCGTCGGGGTGCAAGGTGTTCAGGCCTTCGACCAGTGCGCGCAGGTCGCGCCACATCTGCACCGACAAGGCGTTGAGCTTGCCGGGGTTGGAAAAGCGCAGCACTGCGATGCCTTGGGCATCGGCCGGCAGCAGGTGCACGTGGCCGCTCATCGGGGGACGAATCAGTCGAGTTTTGCGCCCGACGATTTCACCACCTCGGCCCAGCGCTTGGTCTCGCTGGCCACGAACTTGCCGAAATCGTCGCCCCAGAGGTTGGGCACGTTGGTGCCCAGGCTGTTCCAGCTGGCCTTGATCTCGTCGCTGGCGAACGCCTTCTTCATCTCGGCCTGCATCTGGGCGATGATTTCCTTCGGCGTGCCCTTGGGCGCCCACAGACCGTACCAGGTGGCGACCTGGTAGCTGGGCACACCGGCCTCGACGGTGGTCGGCACGTCCGGGAAGCCGGGCGCGCGCTTGTCCGCCGCCACGGCCAGCGCGCGGATTCGGCCGCTCTTGATGTGTGTGGCGCTGGAGCCCAGGCCGTCGAACATCAGGTCGACCTGACCGGCCACCAGGTCCTGCAGCGCCGGGCCGGCACCGCGGTAGGGAATGTGGGTGATGAAGGTCTTGGTCTGCAATTTGAACAACTCGCCCGCCAGGTGGTGCGAGGTGCCGTTGCCGGCCGAGCCGTAGTTCAGCTGACCGGGGTGGGCGCGCACGTAGTCCAGCAGGCCCTTGAGGTCGGTGACCGGCACGCGCTGAGGGTTCACGACGATGACCTGGGGCACGCTGCTGATCAGCCCCACCGGCACGAAGTCGGTGTCCAGGTGGTACTCGAGCTTGGCGTACATCGACGGCGCGATCGCGTGGTGCACCGCGCCCATGAAGAAGGTGTAGCCGTCCGGCGCGGCCTTCGAGGCCACTGTGGCGCCCACGGTGCCGCCGGCCCCGCCCTTGTTGTCGATGATGAACTGCTTGCCGGTCTGCTTGGTGAGCATCGCGGTCAGCGGGCGGGCAAAGGCGTCGGTGCCGCCGCCGGCCGGGAAGGGCACGACGATGGTCACCGGCTTGCTCGGCCAGCCGGCCGCCTGGGCCCAGGTGGTGGCTGGCGCCAGCGCGGCGGCGGCCAGGGCGGTGGCGCCGAAGGTGCAGAAGGCGCGGCGGCGGGAAGCGTGGGTCATCGCATGTCTCCGTGGGTGTTGTGGTGGGCGATTCTGCCGCTCAGAGCAGGCGGGCGATGGCGCGCGAATGCACCACCTCGCCGTGGACGAAGCGATCATGGCAGGTGTCGATGCGGGCCAGGTCGTAGAGGTAGTTGACCATCAGGCCGGCCGCTTGCTTCAGGCCCTTGGCCGAAGGGTTGCCCTGCGGGTTCAGCCGCTCGAGACGCGCGCCGTTGTCGAGGTGGAAGCGCGCCACCGGGTCGCCGCCGGGCTGGGGCGACACATGGGCCAGGTACAGCGCCGCCAGTTGCAGCAGCGCCTCTTGTGCTGCCTCGGGCAGGGCCGTGTGCGTGGCGGCCTGGGCCAGCGCGGCCAGGTCGCCGCCGCACGCACCCACGAGCAGCGCGCGCGCCTCGGCCATGCGCCGGGCCAGTGCAGGCTTGACACCGGGCGGGGCCGACACGTCCGGCGTCGCCAGCAGCCAGGGCATGAAGCCGGGGATGGGCGACAGCGTGCAGAAGGTCTTCAGCTGCGGCCACTCGGCCTTCAGCACCTCGGCCACGCGCTTGATCAGGAAGTTGCCCAACGACACGCCACGCAGCCCCGGCTGGCAGTTGCTGATGCTGTAGAACACGGCGACCTTGAACTGGTCGGGCGGCAAGGCCTCGGCCTTCTTGTCGATCAGCGGCGGGATGGCGTCGGCCATCTCGGGCAGCAGCGCGACCTCGACGAAGATCAGCGGCTCCTCGGGCAGCTGCGGGTGGAAGAAGGCGAAGCAGCGCCGGTCGGGCAGCAGGCGGCGGCGCAGGTCGTCCCAGCCGTCGATCTCGTGCACCGCCTCGTGGCGGATGATCTGTTCCAGCAGCTGCGCCGGCGAGCGCCAGCTGACCTGGCGCATCTCCAGGAAGCCCGGGTTGAACCAGCTCGACAGCAGGTGCAGCAGGTCGGCCTCGACCGCACGCCACTCGGGCTTGCGGGGCAGGCGCTCCAGCAGCGCGCGGCGCAGCCCGATCAGCGCCGCTGTGCCGCCCGGCGCGCGGTTGATGCGGCGAAAGAGCTCCTGCCGCGGCGGCTCGGCGCGTTCGATCAGGGCGATCAGGTGCTCGGCATCCGGCTGGGCGGCATAGGCCTGCGCACTGGCCAGCACCGCGGCTGGCTCGGGGCTGTAGTCAACGGCCAAGTGGGCGAAGAACTGGTCCAGCGTGGCCGAGCGAGGGCCATCCTTGCGGCCCGCTTCGGCGAGCAGGCCCTGCAGACGCTCGACGATCTGCCGCGCGATCTGCGTGCTGCTGGCCTCGCCCCGCTGCGACAGCAGGTGCGCGCAGTCCGCGCTCAGCGCCCGCAGCGCGCGGGCCTCGGGCAGGCGGCCCACGCGGCGTGCGGCCTGGCGCAGGCTGTCAGCCATTCGCATGGGGCACCTCGCGGGTGGCTTCGTTGCTGGTCGGGTCGTTCTGCGGTGCCTGCCCGCGCTCGACCAGGCGCAGCGCCTTCAGCGCCACCAGCTGCGCCATCAGGTGGTCGTGCATGCTGCGCTCGGCGCGCGCGGCGTCGCCGGTCAGCATGGCGTCGATCAGCACCCGGTGCTCGTTGATCGAGGCGTCGATGCGGCCGGGCATCTTGAGCTGCCGTCCGCGCATCAGGCGCAGGAACTGGCGCAGGTCGCCGGTGGCGCGGTCCAGCCAGCGGTTGCGGGCCAGGCGCTGCACCAGGGTGTGGAACTCGTGGTTGGCGCGGTAGTAGCCGTCGCGGTCCTGCGCGGCGGCGTGGCGCTCCAGCTCGTCATGCGAGTGGCGCAGGGCTGCGCGGTCGGCGGCGGTGGCGTTGCGTGTGGCCTCGAAGGCGCAGCGGCCTTCCAGCAAGGCCATCACCGGGAAGAGCTGGTCCGCGTCATCGTCGCTCAGCTCGACCACGCGGCAGCCGCGCTGGGGCACCAGGTCAACGAGGCCTTCGGCAGCGAGGACCTTGAGCGCCTCGCGCAGCGGCGTGCGGCTGATCTGCCACCGGTTGGCCAGCACCTTCTCGTCGATCCACTCGCCTGGCGCGAGCTGGCGTTCGAACACCATGGCGCGAAGGCGAGTGGCCACTTCGTCGTGCAGCGAGGTGCCGCGGACCGGGCTGCTGGCGAGGCTGGGTGCGGATGGGTCCATGCGAGGCATCGTAATCCTGTAATTACAAAATCACAAGAGCCTGAAACTGACATCCGACTCCAAACGAAACAGCCCGGCGATGGCCGGGCTGTGTGTCGGTGTGGCCGCGGCCGCGGCCCTCAGTCGTCTGAGCCGATGAAGCCGTAGACCTTGGCGCCGATCACCGCGCCGACGATGGGCGCCACCCAGAACAGCCACAGCTGCTCGATGGCCCAGCCGCCGACGAACACCGCCACGCCGGTCGAGCGGGCCGGGTTCACCGAGGTGTTGGTGACCGGGATGCTGATCAGGTGGATCAGCGTCAGGCACAGGCCGATCGCGATCGGCGCGAAGCCGGCCGGTGCGCGCTTGTCGGTCGCGCCCAGGATGACGACCAGGAAGAACGCCGTCATCACCACCTCGCAGACCAGGGCGGCCATCATCGAATACTGGCCGGGCGAATGCGCGCCGTAGCCGTTGGACGCGAAGCCGCCGGCCACCGCGTCGAAGCCGGCCTTGCCGCTGGCGATGACGAACAGCACGCCGCCGGCCGCCACCGCACCCAGCACCTGGGCCACGATGTAGGGCAGCAGCTTGCCCGCCGGGAAGCGGCCGCCTGCCCACAGGCCGATGCTGACGGCCGGGTTCAGGTGGCAGCCCGAGATGTGGCCGATGCCGTAGGCCATGGTCAGCACCGTGAGGCCGAAGGCCAGCGACACGCCGTGCAGGCCGATGCCCACGCCGGGGAACGCCGCGGCCAGCACGGCACTGCCGCAACCGCCCAGCACCAACCAGAACGTGCCGAAGAACTCGGCGCCATATGCTTTCATTTGATTCTCCTTCCTAGCAGGGTTTGGCTCATGGCCGGCGCGATTCTGTTCACCGCCGCATGACAGGCGCAACCGGGGCTGTACCCTGAGCGAGCCCCAATGCACACGCGCGTGGCGCGACCGCCACTGAAGGCGGTCACGCGCACGCGCGCGGTTCGAAGACTGGCGGATAAGGCGAGGTGCTGCTTACTGCTCGGCGCACTCGTCCGTGCCTGGAATGGCCTCGCACACGGTGGACTTGATGGTCCATACCGCAAAGGCCAGCAGGGGGTGGTCGATGTCCCTGGCCAGGTAGCCGAAGCGGAAAGCGTCGAACGCGTCTTCATGCAGGTGCTTGGGCAGTCGCAGCGATTTCAGCGCATCCAGGTTGCCCGGCTGGCTCAGCAGCGACACGCTGTAGCGGCCATCGGGCTGGTGCACGCCGTCGATGTAGGCGCCGCCCACCGCCTCGAAGTCCATCTCGTCGCCAAAGGGCTGGTTCAGGTCATTGAACAGGTGGACGCGGAACTGCGGCACGTGGATACGGTGCTCGCCCACCCGCATCTTGAAGCGGTACGCGCTGCCGAAGTCGTACACCGCAGTGCCCGAACCGTCGCTGTTGCGCATCATCTCCGACGCCATCTGCTTGGTGTCGTAAGTGAGGGTGACGGTGACTGGGGCGCCTTCGACGACACGGCTGCCGTCGTCGAACTCGCCGCCCTGGGTGACGAAGCCCGTCATGCGATATTTCACCAACGCGGCCTGCGCCGAGGCGCCTGCCAGCAACACCAACGCGGCCAGCGCCGCGGCCCGAACGACCTGCTTTTTCATCGAGATCTCCCCATCGTTGTGGAAGCCACCCCGATGAGCGCATCGCCAACGCGCGAGAGCCCCAGGGCGACGACATTTGACGCCCGCGACCACTGGCCCGCAACCCCACATTCGTGCAGGGGAACCCGTGAAATAGTGCTCAGACCTTCAGGTTGAAGCCCAGGTCCAACTCGCTGGCCGGCTGGCCGCCGCGCAGCCCCCAGTTGTCCAGCGGCGGCTCGTTGAGCACGATCATCACGTCCGACGGCGCGATGCCCAGCGCCTCGTAGCGCCGAACGATGGCCGCGTAGAGCGCCTTCTTGGCCGCCAGCGAGCGGCCCGGGAACATCGTGATCTCGACCAGGGTGGCATTGGCCGTCTTGCCCGGCGGCACGGCGAAGTGCTCGGGCCGGTGCTCGACGTAGCGGATCTGGCGGTCGCCCTCGGGCACCTTCAGGGCTTCGCGAAAGCTCTCGTACACGGCTTCCATCAGGGCCTGGACCTGCTCGGGCGGCCAGGGGCGGCGGGTTTCGATGCGGGCGAGCGGCATGTCAGCGCAATTCCTTCCTCACGACGAGCTTGAGGCCCGACCATACCTCGCTGACGGCGCAGACCTTGACGTCCACCCAGCCGAGCGGCAGGGCCAGCTCGCGGATCACGTCCTCGGTGATGTTGGTCGGCAGCTTGCTCGCCTTCTTGGGCCAGGACACCCACAGCACGGCGTCGGGCCGCAGCGTGTCGCGGCAGCGGCGCAAGGCCTGGGCCAAGGCCGCTTTCTCATCGCCGAACCAGTGCACCAGCTCGGCGCCCGAGCCCAGGCGGGCCTGCCAGCGCAGGCCGTCCGGCAGTGGCGCCAGCCAGCCGCGGTAACCCTCGGGCTCGCCGACCACGTGCACCGTCATGCCGGGCTTCAGCCCCAGCTTGCGGGCAAGCGGGGTGCCCGAGTAACCCGCGGCCGGCTGCGGCGCCGTCGTCACTGGATGGGCGACGCCATGCGCTCGAAGCGCGGCGCCCAGTGGCCCAGGATATCGGCCGACACCAGCACGCGCTGCGCCCGGCCGATGAGCAGGTGCCGAGGCACGAAACCGATG
>JBGAGZ010000074.1:0-25281 GCA_044226465.1 Burkholderiaceae bacterium
TTCCGCGCCATCAACGTCAACGACTCGGTCACCAAGAGCAAGTTCGACAACCTCTACGGCTGCCGCGAGAGCCTGGTCGACGGCATCAAGCGCGCGACCGACGTCATGGTCGCCGGCAAGGTGGCCGTAGTGGCCGGCTACGGCGACGTGGGCAAGGGCTCGGCCCAGGCGCTGCGCGCACTGTCGGCACAAGTGTGGGTGACCGAGATCGACCCGATCAACGCCCTGCAGGCGGCGATGGAGGGCTACCGCGTCGTGACCATGGACGAGGCCTGCGCGCTGGGCGACATCTTCGTCACCGCCACCGGCAACAAGGCCGTCATCACGCACGAGCACATGCGCAAGATGAAGGACCAGGCCATCGTCTGCAACATCGGCCACTTCGACAACGAGATCGACATCGCCTCGCTCGAGAAATACACCTGGGAAGAGATCAAGCCCCAGGTCGACCACGTGGTGTTCCCCGACGGCAAGCGCATCATCATGCTGGCCAAGGGCCGCCTGGTGAACCTGGGCTGCGCCACCGGCCACCCGAGCTACGTGATGAGCAGCTCGTTCGCGAACCAGACCATCGCCCAGATCGAGCTGTTCACCAAGCAGGGCGACTACGAAGTCGGCAAGGTCTACGTGCTGCCCAAGCACCTGGACGAGAAGGTCGCGCGGCTGCAGCTGAAGAAGCTCAACGCCAAGCTGACCGAGCTGACCGACGAGCAGGCGGCCTACATCGGCGTGTCGAAGAACGGCCCCTACAAGCCCGACTCCTACCGCTACTGACCGCGGCTACTGCGCGGCCCGGATGCGTCGTTGCGAGCTCGCCGGAAATCCTCGCGTACAGGAAGTACGTTCCGGTTCCCGGCTCCCCCGCGCCTAGCCTGCGGGCCGCTCGCGACGCCGCTCCTGCCTTCGATTCAAAGTGAGAGCTGACCAACTCCTCGTCGCCCAGGGCCTCGCGCCGAGCCGGTCCGCCGCGCAGCGGCTGATCGAACGCGGTGCTGTGCGCTGGCTGGGGCCGCGCGGCTGGGCGGTGCCCAAGAAGGCTGGCGACGACCTGCCTGAAGGCTGCGAGATCGAGGTCACCGACGATGCCGAGCTGCGCTGGGCCTCGCGCGGCGGCCTGAAGCTGGAAGGCGCGCTGCGCGACGCCGGCCTGTCGCTCCAGGGTGCCACGGCGCTCGACATCGGCCAGAGCACCGGCGGTTTCACCGACGTGCTGCTGGCCGCCGGTGCCGCGCAGGTCGTGGGCGTCGATGTCGGCCATGGCCAGCTGCACCCGCGCCTGGCCGCCGACCCGCGCGTCACCGCGCTGGAGGGCGTCAACGCGCGTTCGCTGACCCGCGAGCAGCTCGGCGAGGCCATGCCCGCTGACGGCTTCGACCTGGTCACCGGCGACCTCTCGTTCATCTCGCTGACCCTGGTGCTGCCGGCCCTGGTGCCGCTGCTGGCGCCCACCGGCACGCTGCTGATGCTGGTCAAGCCGCAGTTCGAGCTGCAGCCGGTCGACATCGGCAAGAACGGCCTGGTCAAGAGCCCGGCCGCTTATGGCCATGTCGAAGCCAAGCTGCGCAAGGCCTGCGGCCGCCTCGGCCTTCAGGTGGTGGCCTGGCGCGACAGCCCCACCACCGGTGGCGACGGCAACCGCGAATTCTTCATCGAGGCCCGAACTGCCCCGACCCCCGAGACGATTCCATGACCGATTCATCCTCTTCCCACGCGGCCACGCGCGTGCCGATCAGCTTCGAGTTCTTCCCTCCCAACACCCCCGTCGGCAGCGAGAAGCTGAAGACCGTGGTGCAGGAACTGGCCGCCGTGCGGCCCGAGTTCTTCAGCGTCACCTACGGCGCCGGCGGCTCGACGCGCGACAAGACCCTGGCCACGGTGCGCGACATCGCCGCCCTCGGCCACGAGGCCGCGCCGCACCTGAGCTGCGTGGGCTCCACGCGCGCCAACATCGCCGAGATCCTGGCCACCTACCGCGCCCAGGGCATCCACCGCCTGGTGGCGCTGCGGGGCGACCTGCCCAGCGGCACGGCCACGGCCGGCGAGTTCCGCTATGCCAGCGAACTGGTGGCCTTCGTTCGCGAAACGCAAGGGCCGGACTGGCACATCGAGGTCGCCGCCTACCCCGAGTACCACCCGCAGCAGCGCTATGCCCGGCGAGACCTGCAGTTCTTCGTCGACAAGGTGCGTGCCGGCGCGAACTCGGCCATCACCCAGTTCTTCTTCAACCCCGACGCCTACTTCCACTTCGTCGACGAGGTGCGGGCGATGGGGGTGGACGTGCCGATCGTGCCGGGCATCATGCCCTTCCACAACTACGCGCGCATCGCGCAGTTCGCGGCGCGCGACGGCATCGAGATCCCGCGTTGGGTGGCGCTGAAGATGGAAGGCTTCATGGACGACGCCGCCTCGATCCGCGCCTTCGGCATCGAGGTGGTCACGCGATTGTGCGAGCGGCTGATCGCCGGCGGCGCACCGGGCATCCACTTCTACACGCTGAACCAAAGCGCGCTGTCGCTGGAGATCTGCCGCCGCCTCGGCGCCTGACAGGCCGAGTGTGGCGCCGGCGCATCGCACGCCGGCCAGGCCTTCTGACGCACATCAAGTCCGCACCGCGACAAAGGGCTTGCCGGGGCGCCGGTTGCGGCGCAGCAATTGCGCGACGGCACCTTCCCGTTGCAATGCAGCCATGGCCTACAGGTCATGAGCATTGCAACCAAGAAGGAGTGTCATCCATGAAGCGTCAACTCATCGCACTGGCCGTCGCGGCCGCCCTCGCCCCGATCGCAGCCCAGGCCCAATCGCAAGACACTGGCGACTGGATCGTCCGCGCCCGCGCCGTCAGCCTGAGCTCGGCCAACAGCGACGACACCGGGCTCGACCTGTCGATCAACGACAAGGTCATCCCAGAAGTCGACATCAGCTACTTCCTGACCCCGAACTGGGCGATGGAACTGATCCTGACCTACCCGCAGAAGCAGGACGTGAAGTCCGGCGGCACCAAGATCGGCAGCTTCAAGCACCTGCCGCCGACGCTGACCGCGCAGTACCACTTCACCGGCATGGGCTGGCGCCCCTACGTCGGCCTGGGCGTCAACTACACGCACATCTCCGACGTGAACTGGGACCCCGCCGTCGAGGCCGCGCTGCAGCCCACGCTGAAGAAGGACAGTTTCGGCCTGGCCGCCCAGGTCGGCTTCGACTTTCCGTTGGGTGGTGGCTGGCTGCTGAACGTGGACGTGAAGAAGGTCCAGATCGGTACCAAGGTCTCGTCTTTCGGCACCGAAGTGGGCGACTTCAAGGTCGACCCCTGGCTCGCCAGCATCGGCTTCGGCAAGCGCTTCTGATCGACGCGCGCGCCTGATCGACATCACGGGGCCGCAAGGCCCCGTCTTTCTTTGCCCGAGTCAGATCACCTGGCCCGGCCAGGTGCGCTGCCAGAAGACACCCTCTTCGGTCAGCAGCGCGTCCAGCGGCACGTCGTGCGGCTCGGCCTCGAGCCAGGGCACGTGGCCGTGCGCGTAGCCCAGCCCCGCCGTCACCGGCCGAGGCTGGATCGCCCCCAGCGTGCGGTCGTAGAAGCCGCCGCCATAGCCCAGGCGCACCCCCCCAGGGCCAAAGCCCACGCAAGGCACCAGCAACAGCTCGGGGTGGAACTCTTCCGTGTCCTTGGGCTTGGGGATGCCGTAGGCGTCTTCTTCCATCGGGCAACCCGGGTACCAGACATGGAAGCGCAGCTGCTTGGTCTCGCGGTCCATCACAGGCAGGCCGATGCGGCGCTCCTCATGGCCTTCGCTCCAGCGGTACAGCGCCGGCAGCGCGTCGAACTCGCCCTTGATCGGCCAGTAGGCGCCGATCGTCTTCTCCTTGCGGCTGATCAGCCAGACCTGCAGCACCTCTTGCAGGTGGGCGGCGCGCTGGTGGCGGTCCAGCAGCGCCAGGCGCTCGGCCTGCAGCTGCTTGCGCAGCGTGGCCTTGTCGCGTGCGGGCTCGAGCTTGAAGGGCAAGGTCATGGCGTGTGGTGGCAGCGAGACGGAGCAGCGATTTTGCAGGGCCGCGCCGGCCGCCGCCATGCCGGCGGACAAATCACCAAGCCCTTGTCACACAAGGAAAGCGAAATAAACGTGATTCAAATATGACTGTTCATTGCTGATTTCGAAATAGAGCATTCGGCCCCAGCGGCTTGGTGCCATCAGGGTCACTACCTAGAGTCGCGGCTTCCAAGCACGCACGCAACCGGACCCCACACACCATGACCCTGCACACCCGCCCCCTCGCACCCGTCGCGCTGGCCCTGGCCACGCTCGCCGGCGGCGCCTTCGCCCAGTCCTCCGTCACCGTCTACGGCCGCGTCGACGTGTCCGTGGCCCAGCAGGCCGACGCGGTCGACAACAAGGAAGTGCGCAACGGCTCGGGCAGCCGCCTCGGCTTCAAAGGCACCGAGGACCTGGGCGACGGCCTGAAGGCCGTGTTCCAGATCGAGCACCGCTTCAACGCCGACGAAGGCACCCAGAGCACCAGCCGCTTCTGGGAAGGCAAGTCCATCGTCGGCATCGAAGGCGGCTTCGGCCGAGTGACGCTGGGCCGCGAAGAGAACCCGGCCTACACCTACAGCCAGGCCGTGGCCGACCCCTGGGGCACGGACACCGTGGCGTCGAACGGCAGCATCGTCAACGGCCGCATCGGCACGACCCGCTACAGCAACACCGTGAACTACCGCTTCTCGACCGGTGGCTTCACCGCCGCGGCTCAGGTCGCCGAGGCCGACGGCAACACGCCGGCCAGCGGCACCGCCACCAAGCGGCCCTACAGCCTGGGCGGCGCCTGGGTCAGCGGCCCCATCGTGCTGGGCGTGGGCTACGAGAACCCGGCCGACGAACACGACCATTGGGCCACCGTGAACGGCAGCTACAACTTCGGCTTGGTCAAGCTGGGCGCCTTCTTCGGCACCGGCCGCGACGGCAACGACCAGAAGCAGCGCGCCTACCTGGTCTCGGCCACCGCCCCCGTGGGCAACGGCGAGCTGCGCGCCAGCTTCGGCGAGCTGAAGAACCGCGACACCGACGTGATCCGCGATCGCCAGTTCGCGCTGGGCTACCACCATGCGCTGTCCAAGCGCACGACGGTCTACGTCGACGCCATCCATGAAGGCCGCGACAACATGGCCGACAACCTCAAGTCCACCGGCTACGACCTGGGCATCAAGCACAACTTCTGATCGCCCGAAGAACCCGTTCAGAGATCTCCGTCATGCCGCCGCGTGGGGACGCGGCACCCGGCATGCCCACGCGAGATATTGGGGCCACCTTCACAGGTGGCCCCTTTTTTGTTTCTAAACTCGAGAGATGGCCGCCCCCACCCCGGAGATCGTCGCCTGGTGCAGCGAACTGCTGGCACCGCTGGGTGCGGTGCGCGCGAAGCGCATGTTCGGCGGCCACGGCCTCTATGTGGACGAGGTCTTCGTCGCCATCATCGTCGGCGAAGACCTGTTCCTGAAGACCGACGAGGCCAGCCGGCCGGGCTTCGAAGCCGCCGGCTGCCGGCCGTTCGAATACGCCTCGGCCGAGGGCAAGAAGGTGGCGCTGAGTTACTGGAGCGCGCCGGCCGAGGCCATGGAGTCGCCGGTGCAGATGCTGCCCTGGGCGCGGCAGGCGCTGGCCTCGGCGCTGCGGGCCAGGGCCAGCAAGCCACCGGCCAGGCCGCGCGCCGCGCGCGCCAAGCCCGCCGCCAAAACGGCGACCAAGCCACCGAGCAGAGGCAAGGCCTGAGCCAAGGGCTCGGGCCGCCAGACCAGCCACACCGGCTCGCCAGGTTGCCAGCTTTCGGCGGTGACGCGGTCGCCGCGCCGCAGCCACAGCCGCTCGCCGGTGGCCAGCACATGGTCGTCCAGGTCGCCGTCGCGGGTCAGCCAGGCGCAGCCCGCCTGCACCGCGAGCCAACCGGCGTCGGTGGCGACCCAGCGCCGCGGCTGCGGCAGGGCCAGGCTGCTGGGCTGTTCCAGAGCGGCCAGCCCGAGGGATGCGAAAGAATGCGTGCTCATCATCAATCTCCTGTCGACCGGACAGCCCTGTCCGATGCAGTGCATCATCGTCATTGAAAAGGGTTTCCACCAATGCTTTGTAGGGTGTCGATTGATCAGATTGCGTCATGAATAAGCCGAGCGCCCGCCCGCTTTCGCTGGACTTCCTGCGCAGCTTCGAGGCGGTGGCACGGCGCCTGAGCTTCAGCGCCGCGGCCGAAGATCTGCACCTCACGCAGCCAGCGATCAGCCGCCAGATCAAGGGCCTGGAAGAAGAGCTGGGCACCTCGCTGTTCAACCGGGGCACGCGCAAGGTCGAGCTCACCCATGCCGGCCTGAGCCTGATGCGCGCCGTCGAGCCCATGCTGGGCCGGTTGGACGCGACGGTGCGGCAGATCCGCCTGGCGCAAGGCCGGGCGCAGATCAGCCTGTCGACCTTCCCGTCGTTCGCCACGCTGTGGCTGATGCCGCGGCTGTCGGAGTTCGAGCGCCGCCACCCGGGCATCGACATCCGCCTGTCGGCCACCGACCGCCTGGCCGACGTCGACGACCCCGAGTTGGACCTGCTGCTGCGCCACTGTCGCCCCGAGCGCGCACCGCCCGGCGCCGAGCGCATGTTCGGCGAGGTGCTGACGCCCGTGGTGGGCGCACGCATGGCCGACGCCATTGCCCGCGGCGACGCGCCGCCGCTGGCCCAGCCGGCCGACCTGGCCCGGCACACCCTGGTGGAGGTGGAGGACAACACCCCCAGCGCCCAGGCCCTGGCCTGGCCGGCCTGGCTCGGTGCCAACGGCCTGGCCCACCTGGCGCCGCGGCGCTGGTACAGCGTCAACTTCAACCACCAGCAGATCCAGGCCGTGGTGGCCGGCCAGGGCGTGGGCTTGGCCTGGCTGCCGATGGTGCACGACGCCCTGGCGCGCGGCGAACTGGTCGAACCTTTCGGCCAGCGCTTGCGCCTGCCCTCGCCGTTCGCCTACTGGATGGTCGCGCTGGACCATGCCGGCAGCCGCGCACCCCGGCCGGAGATGGCGGCGCTGCTGGACTACGTGCGCCAGCATGCGGCCGACACGCGGCGCGCGATCGGCGAAGAGGCCGGCGAGGACGCCGTCCAGGGCGCCATTGATGCGCCTCCGGCATCGCCGGCATCACAACATGGCATCACGCGCCCCGGCGGGCGGCCCTAGCATCGGGGGCCTTCTTCTCGCCACACCCCTAAGCCCCATGCAGCTCTACATCGGCAACAAGAACTACTCGTCCTGGTCCATGCGCCCCTGGGTCGCGCTGCGCCAGTTCGGCATCCCGTTCGACGAGGTGCTGGTGCGCTTCGACAGCTTCGATGCGGACTCTCGCTTCAAGCAGACCATGGCCCGCGTCACGCCCACCGGCACGGTGCCGGTGCTGGTCGACGAAGGCTTCTCGGTCTGGGACACGCTGGCCATCGCCGAATACCTGGCCGAGAAGTTCCCGCAGCACCCGCTGTGGCCGCGCGACCCGCAGGCCCGCGCCCGCGCCCGCAGCCTGTGCGCCGAGATGCACGCCGGCTTTCGCGCGCTGCGCAATGCCTGTGCGATGAACATCGAGGCCTCGCTGCCCGAGGTGGGCGCCAAGGTGCTGGCCGAGCAGCCCGCGGTGCAGGCCGACCTGGACCGCCTGGCCGCCGCCTGGCAGGACGCGCTCGCGCAGTCCGGCGGGCCCTTCCTGTTCGGCGAGCTCGGCCTGGTCGACGCCTACTTCGCGCCGGTCGTGTCGCGCATCCGCACCTACGGCCTGCCCTTGCCGCCGGCTGCAGCGGCCTGGGCCGAGCGGCTCTGGGCCTCGGCCGGGGTGCAGGCCTGGGTCGCCGATGCGCTGCAAGAGCGCGAATTCCTGTCCTTCGAAGAGCCTTATCGCACAGCGCGCTGAGGGTAGGGGCGCAAGCCCCTGCGTTACAGTGAGCGCATGCTCCGTTTCCCCCTCGTGCGCGCGGCCGCGACGGGCCGCGCCATGCTTGCTGGCGCGATGCTCGCTGTCGTGCTCGCGCCCTCGGTCGCACCGGCCGCCGAGCCCGACCGCGACGACGCCATCCGCGCGGCGCGCGAGGCCTTCGGAAAGAAGGACCGGGCACGGCTGGCTTCGCTGCGCAACCAGGTCGTCGATGCCAAACACCCGCTCGCGCCCTGGGTCGACTACTGGGAGCTGACCAACCGGCTCGGCGAGGCGAAAGTCGACGAGGTCGAGGCCTTCTACGCCCGCTGGCCCGGCAGCTACGTGGAAGACCGGCTGCGCAACGACTGGCTGCTGGAGCTCGGCCACCGGCGCGACTTCGCGGCCTTTGCGCGCGACCTGCCGCGCTTCAAGATGAACGACGACCGCGAGGTCGCCTGCTACGCCCAAGTGGTGCAGCTGCAGTCCGGCAGCGTCGACCGCGACGCGGCCAAGCGCGCCTGGATGGCCCAGCGCGATTTCGACGAAGGCTGCCTGCTGCTGGCGCAGACCCTGGTCGAGGCCAAGCTGATCGGCAACGACGATCTGTGGCTGCGCATCCATCGCGCCGCCGAGTTCGGCAAGGCCAAGCTGGCCCAGGCCACGGCGAACCTGGTCAACGACCAGGTCGGCAAGGCGGTCGGCCAGGTCTTCGACAGCCCGGCCCGCTACCTGGCCACGCGCGCCACCGCCATGGGCCACTCGCGCAGCGAACTCACCGCCCTGGCCCTGGTGCGGCTGAACGCCGCGGGCGGCGACCAGGCCGTGAGCCTGCTCGAAGACCGCTGGGGCGACGCGATCGGCGCCGAGCACACCGCCTGGGTCTGGGCCATGTACGCCAAGCAGGCCGCGGCCGCTCTCAAGTCCGAGGCCCTGGCCTACAGCAAGAAGGCCTGGGCCGCGCTGCCCAAGAAGCTGAAGGACCACCCGGACTGGAGCGACGACGCATTGGGCTGGCTGGCGCGCGCCGCGCTGCGCCAGGGCGAGGGCGCCGAGCGCTGGCAACTGGCCCAGCGGGCCATCGAGGCCATGAGCCCCACCGAGCGCGCCGAGCCGACCTGGCAGTACTGGCGCGCCCGGGCGCTGCAGGCGCTGGCCAAGCCCGGTGAGGCGGGCGACGCGGCGCGAGCCGAGGCACGCCAGGTGCTCGCCGGCCTGGCCGGGCAGATGCATTTCTACGGCATGCTGGCCGCCGAGGACCTGGGCGCGCCGCAGCCGCTGCCCGGCCGCAGCGCCGTGCCCAGCGACCCCGAACGCCTCGCCGCGCGCGCCCACCCGGGCCTGCAGCGCGCGCTGGGCATGATCAACGCCGGCCTGCGCCCCGAGGGCGTGCGCGAATGGAACTTCTCGCTCATCGGCATGGGCGACCGCGAGTTGCTGGCCGCCGCCCAGGTGGCCTGCGAGAAAGAGGTCTGGGACCGCTGCATCAACACCAGCGAGCGCACCAAGGCCGAGGTCGACGTCGAGCAGCGCTTCCCGCAGCCGATGCGGGCCGACGTGCTGGCCAAGGCCCGCGACATCGACCTCGACCCGGCCTATGTCTATGGGCTGATCCGCCAGGAATCGCGTTTCATCATGGACGCGCGTTCGCACGTCGGCGCCTCGGGCCTGATGCAGATCATGCCGGCCACCGCCAAGTGGACGGCCAAGAAGATCGGCCTGGACTACAAGCCCGCGATGATCAGCGACCGCGACACCAACCTGCGCCTGGGCACGGCCTACCTGAAGCTGGTGCTGGACTCGATGGACGGCTCGCAAGCCATGGCCGCCGCGGCCTACAACGCCGGCCCGGCACGGCCCCGCCGCTGGCGCGACGGGCCGGTGCTCGAGCCGGCGATCTGGGCCGAGAACATCCCGTTCAACGAAACGCGCGACTACGTCAAGAAGGTGCTCACCAACGCCACCGTCTACGCCAGCCTGATGAGCGGCAAGCCCGCGTCGCTGAAGTCGCGGCTGGGCGCCGCCATCGGCCCGCGTGGCGCCAGCGCGCCGGCGGCGGACCCGGACATGCCATGAAGGCAGACAGCATGGGCCATTGCCTGATCCTCGGTGGCACCGGCTTCGTCGGCCGGGCCCTCGCGCGCCGCCTGGCCAAGGCCCAGGGTGCCCGGCGCCTGCTGGTGCCCACACGGCACCGCGCCCATGCCCAGGCCCTGGCCGTGCTGCCGCAGGTGGACGCAGTGCAAGCCGACCTGCACGACGACGCCCACCTGGCCCGCCTGCTGGATGGCGCCGACGCCGTGGTCAACCTGGTGGCCGTGTTGCACGGCAGCGAGGCCCGCTTCGAGCAGGTGCACGTGGCCCTGCCGCGCCGCTTGGCCGCCGCCTGCGCCGCGGCCGGCGTGCGGCGGCTGGTGCATGTCAGTGCGCTCGGCGCGGCGGCGGACGCGCCGTCGCGCTACCTGCGCAGCAAGGCACGGGGCGAGGCCGTGCTGCGTGCGGCGGGGCTGGACCTGACCGTGCTGCGGCCCTCGGTGATCTTCGGCGCCGAGGACCGCTTGCTGAACCTGTTCGCGCTGCTGCAGCGCGTCGCCCCGGTGCTGCCACTGGCCGGCGCCACGGCCCGGTTCCAGCCCGTCTGGGTGGACGACGTGGCGGCCGCGCTCGCCCGCTGCCTGGCGGACCCGAGAACCATCGGCCAGACCTTCGAATGCGCCGGCCCCGACGAGATGACCCTCGCCGACCTGGTGCGCGCCGCCGGTCGCTACAGCGGCCACGAGCGGCTCATCGTGCCACTGCCACCAGCCCTGGCCACGCTGCAGGCCTGGGCGATGGAATGCCTGCCCGGCGAGCCGCTGATGTCGCGCGACAACCTGGCCTCGATGCAGGTGCCCAACGTCGCCACGCCCGGTGCACCCGGGCTTGCCGCGCTGGGCATCGCGGCCACGCGGCTGGCCACGGTCGCCCCCGGCTACCTGGGCCGCGACGCCTGGCAGGCCGGGCTGGACGACCAGCGCGCCCGCCACCGATGAAGCGCTACATCGTCGGCGGCGCGGTGCGCGACGCCCTGCTGGGCCGCCCGGTCAACGACCGCGACTGGGTGGTCGTCGGCAGCACACCCGAGGCCATGCTGGCCGCCGGCTACCAGCCGGTGGGCAAGGACTTCCCGGTCTTCCTGCACCCGCTGACGCACGAGGAGCACGCACTGGCGCGCACCGAGCGCAAGACCGCGCCGGGCTACCACGGCTTCGTCTTCCATGCCGCACCGGACGTGACACTGGAAGACGACCTGGTGCGCCGCGACCTGACCATCAACGCGATGGCGCAGGACGAGCACGGCGCCCTGGTCGACCCGCATGGCGGGCAGCGTGACCTTCAAGCGCGTGTGCTGCGGCACGTCAGCGAGTCTTTTGCCGAAGACCCGGTGCGCATCCTGCGGCTGGCGCGCTTCGCGGCGCGCTTCGCCGACTTCACCGTGGCCGACGAGACCATGGCCCTGGTGCGGCGCATGGTGGACGCCGGCGAGGTCGATGCGCTGGTGGCCGAGCGCGTCTGGCAGGAGCTGGCCACCGGCCTGATGGAGCCCCGGCCCAGCCGCATGCTGCGGGTGCTGCGCGAAGGCGGCGTGCTGGCCCGGCTGCTGCCCGAGGTCGACCGCCTCTACGGCGTGCCCCAGCCCGAAACCCACCACCCCGAGGTCGACACCGGCGTGCACCTGGAACTGGTGCTGGACCAGGCGGCCGCGATGGGCGCGCCGCTCGGCGTGCGCTTCGCCTGCCTGTGCCACGACCTGGGCAAGGGCACGACGCCGCGCGACGAGTGGCCGCGGCACATCGGCCACGAGGGCCGCAGCGAGAAACTTGCACGCGCCCTGGCCGCGCGCCTGAAGGCACCCACCGAGGCCACCGAGCTGGCCGCCCTGGTCGCCCGCGAGCACACCAACATCCACCGCGCCACGACCTTGGGCCCGGCCGCGCTGGTGCGCCTGCTGGACCGCTGCGACGCCTTTCGCCGCCCACAGCGCTTCGCCGACGCGTTGCTGGCTTGCGAGCTGGACGCGCGCGGCCGCCTCGGGCTGGAAGACCGCGACTACCCGAGTCGTGGTTTGCTGACCCAGGTCTTCACCACCGCCGCGTCGCTGCCCACGGCCGATGTGGCCGCGACCGCCATCGCCCGCGGCGCGCAGGGCGAGTCGATCGCGAAGGCGATCCACCAGGCTCGGGCGCAGGCGGTTGCTGCGGCGCTGGGGATGGATGGTCTGACTGGCGCCGCCTGAAGCGGGGGCCGCCGCCGGTCAGAACCGGTGGACGTAGCCCACGCGCAGCAGACGCACGTTGTCCGACGCAGGCCCTTGGCGGTCTGCGGTGAAGCCATCGGAGTGCGCGCGGCCTGCCCACAGGTCCACGCTCAGCGAAGTCTGCTTCGCCAGGTCGAACTCGGCACCCACGAAAACCCCCTGCCCCTTGGAGCCGGAATTCAAGATGAAGGTGGTGATGACGAACTCGACGCCCAACCGGGGCTTGACCTTCGGCGCCATCGCGAGGTTGGCAAAGCGGTACTCCAGACGACCGGTCAGGTACACACCCTCGCCATCGTCATTGCGCAGCAGGTCGCCGACGCCCAAGGACGTACCGATGCCGAAGCCGTTGGCGAACCAATGGTCGTAGCCGACGTTGGCAATCTGCCGGTCGTCATGGCGCATCAAGCCATGCGCGTACTGGACCGACAAGGCGTTGCCGGTTTGGCCCACCCAGTCGTCGTTGGCGGGCGCATCGCTGCTGTTCGTTGGCGAAGCCTGAACGGCTTGCGGAACGGGTTCGGTGGTCTGAGCATTGGCGCCGCAGGCGCAGGCGGCAGCCAAGGCCAGCATGGCCCAGCGTGTGGTGATGTGCAAATCGATCTCCCTCGATGTTTCGTCGTTGTGGTCAACAGCCACCGCGGCGGTGGCGCGCGCGATCATAGACGGTGCAGCCGGTCGCCCTCGGCGAAGCCGATCGGCTCGAAGGCCAAGCCCGGCGTGGCGAAGCCGATGACCTTGAACAGCTCGCCCATCTCGTGCTCGGTGATCAGCTTTTGCGCCATCGCGCGGCCGCGCAGATCGGCCGCCTCCAGCAGCGGGGCGATGCCGCAGTTGACGAGGAAGCGCGCCTGGCTGGTGTAGCCGATCACGTCCAGCCCCGCGTCCTGCCCCGCCAAAGCGACGCTCGTGAAGTTGACGTGCGCGGTGATGTCCTTCTCGCCGGGGTCGGCCAGCGGGTCGGTGTCGGCCTGGTGGGCGCGGTGGCACATCAGCGTGCCGCCGTGGCGCTGCGGGTGGTAGTACTCGGCCTCGGGGAAACCGTAGTCGATGAAGAAGGCGGCGCCCTCCGCCAGGTGCGTGGCCAGGCTGGCGACGAAGGCCTCGGCCTGTGGGTGGATCTCGGTCACCGTGCCGGGCAGGAACGGGCCGTCGTGCGGCGGCGCCAGCGTGGTGTCGCGGTCCTCGAAACGCAGGCCTTCGGCATCCCCCCAGGCCACGCCACGCTCCTGCCAGCGCTGGCCGTCGAAGTGCAGCAGTTGCACGGGCATCGCGTCCAGGACCTCGTTGCCCAGCACCGCGCCGCGCATCTGCGCGGGCCACGCGTCGGCCCAGGTGATGCGCCCGCCGAAGCGGGCCAGCCGCACCTGCTGCCGCGCGCGCAGGTCGGCCGACAGCTCGACGATGGTGTAGCGCACGAAGGGGTGGCCGGCAGCGGCCAGGCCGTCCAGCACCGACTCGGCCAGCGCGCCGGTGCCGGCGCCGAATTCGAAGACCTCGTCGGCGTCGGCGATCTCCAGCACCTGGGCCACCTGGGCGGCCAGCGCGCGGCCGAACAGCGGCGACAGCTCGGGCGCGGTGACGAAGTCGCTGCCGTCGGCCGGCATGCGGCCCAGCTTCACGCCGGCATTGGCGTAGTAGCCCAGGCCCGGCTCGTACAAGGCCAACGCCATGTAGCGGTCGAAGGGCAGCCAGCCGCCCGCCGCGGCAATGGCCGCACGGATCCGGTCGCGCAGGGCCCCCGATACACTGCCGGCTTCGCTTGCTTGCATCGCCCGATTGTAGGAAGCGACCCGCGCTGCGCCCCCCGCCGCCGCGGCACTGCCTCACCGCCCATGGCCGACAAGCCTTCCTCCTCCTCCGCCACCGCCGGCCTGCACGAGATCGTCGTCACGCTGCCGCGCGCCGCCATCGTGGCGCTGGGGCTGCTGCTGACGGCGTCGATCGCCGCCAGCTTGTGGCTGGCGTTGCATGCGGGCAGCGACGGCCTCCGCGACCTGGCCAAGTCGGTGTTGCTGGTGCTGTTGCCCATCAGCGTGGTGCTGGCGGCGGCGATCGGCATCCGCCGCACCTCGACGACCCAGGTCGACGAGCTGGTGACGGCCTTCCTCGACCGCACCGTGGCCACGCGGCTGCAACTGGCCTGCGCGCACCGCGGCACGCACCGCTTCCCGTTCGACACCGCCACGCTGACCAAGCCCGCGCTGGGCCGCTCGGTGGCGCAGTACCGGCTCGATTGGTCGGAAAAGCGCCACGCGCCCGCCGACGTGTGGGTGAAGATGAACGTCATCAACTTCGAGATCGGCACCGAGCTCGAACTGGTGTGGTCCCAGGGCCTGCCCCAGAGCGACTTCTTTGGCCCCGCCAACCTCGACGAGGTGCTGGACCACCCGGTGCTGCGCAGCGTGGCCAGCTCGGTGCAGGGCGCCATCGAAGAGGGCTACAAGGTGCGGGCGCTGTTCGCCCCGCGGGGCGCCGGCCGCGTCGGCCTGGAGATCTCGTTTCGCCAGAAGCTGGGCGAGCACTTCCTCGCCTCGCCCTTCCTGAAACGCTACTACGCCGAGGACATGGTGATCCTCGTGGGTGTGCTGTTCCGCGAGCTCGACGAGGCCGGCCTGCTGCCGCCACCGGGCGAGGGCGAAGAGGGCTGAAGATGACGTCCCAAAGCACAAAGCCCCCACTTGACGCCGTGATCATCGGCGCCGGCCCGGCCGGCTGCAGCGCGGCCTCGTGGGCGACGCAGATGGGGCTGCACGTGGCCGTGGTCGACCGGGCCATCGAGCCCTGCGCCACGCTGGCGGCGCTGGACTTCGCACAGGACTGGGTGCTCGGCCAGCCGCAGGCCACGCTGCGCGCCGTCGGCGAGCGGCTGGCCGCGCATGCGAGGCAGCGGCCCGGCATCGTCTGGCACCTGGGCCAGGCGGTCGGCGGCTTGACCCGCGCCGACGGCGGCTGGCTGGTACGCCTGGATGGCGGCAAGGCGCTGTCGGCCAAGGCCTTGGTGCTGGCGACCGGCGTGCGGCCCGTGCATCCGGCGGTCTACTTCGGCACCGGCGCCGAGGTGCTGGACGCGGTGACGCTGACCGCGCGCCGCGACAGCCTGCCCGCCGGCCGCACGCTGCTGATGGGCGGCGGCGACAACGCGCTGGAAAACGCCGACTACCTGTCGCAGCGTGGCCACCAGGTCACGCTGTGGAGCCGCGACGACTACCGCGGCCGGGCCGCGCACATCGCCGCGCTGGCAGCGCACCCTGGCCTGGTGCAGCGACACCGCATGCCGCTGCCCAATGCGCTGCGGCCGGCCGCGGGCGGCGGCGTGGAGGTCGAGTCTGCCGCCTTCGGCAGCGAGCGCTTCGACACGGTGGCGGTGCTGTTCGGCTACGAGCCCGAGCCGGCGCCCTGGGCCTGGCTGGCCAGCGCGCTGACGGGCCATGCGCGGGTCGCGCCCGGCCGGCCGATCGAGGGCCTGGGCGTGTTCGTGGCTGGCGACGCGAGCGGCCGCTGGCACCCCTGCGTGCAGAGTGCGCTGGCCGACGGTGTGGCCGCGGCGCAGCAACTGATCGCTTTCGTTCAACCTTCCCCCGAAGCGGCCGCGCGCGCGGCCGCCGCGCCCAAGCTGTCGACGCTGAACAGCCAGGTCCTGCAGCTCAGCGGCCTGCGCTTCGGCGCCAATTTGGGCGTGCTGGCGCACGAGCGCCAGGGGCCGCAACCCATCCAGGTCGATGCCGAGCTGAACCTGGGCGCCCAGCCCGCCCTGGCGCGCGACGCCGACCTGGCCCATGTGCTGGACTACCGCAAGGTGCGCCAGATCATCATCGACGAGTGCACCGCCGAGCACACGGATCTGCTGGAATCGCTGCTGGCCAAGCTGTGCGTGCGGCTGATGCGCCTGCCCGGCGTGCTGGGCGTGCGCATCCGCGTGGCCAAGCTGGAAATCTTCGACGACTGCGAGGTCGCCATCCGGACCGAAGCCGGCGTGTGGTGACCCTGAGACACCATGGAAACGACCACCCTTCCCGCCCCTGACTCCGCCGCCGAAAAGAAGGTGGCGTTCGAAGCGAACAAGCTGAGCAAGCGCCTGCACCGGCAGGTGGGCCAGGCGATCGCCGACTTCAACATGATCGAGGAAGGCGACAAGGTCATGGTCTGCCTGTCGGGCGGCAAGGACAGCTATGCGCTGCTCGACATCCTGCTGAACCTGCAGCAGCGCGCGCCGATCCGCTTCGAGCTGGTCGCTGTCAACCTCGACCAGAAACAGCCGGGCTTTCCGGAAGAGATCCTGCCGAACTACCTGCGCTCGCGCGGCGTGCCCTTCCACATCGAGGAGCAGGACACCTACTCGATCGTGAAGAACCTGATCCCCGAGGGCAAGACCATGTGCAGCCTGTGCTCGCGGCTGCGCCGGGGCATCCTCTACCGCGTCGCCAAGGAGTTGGGTGCGACCAAGATCGCGCTCGGCCACCACCGCGACGACATGGTGGTCACGCTGCTGATGAACATGTTCTTCGGCTCGCGAATGAAGGGCATGCCACCCAAGCTGGTCAGCGACAACGGCGAGCACGTGGTGATCCGCCCGCTGGCCTACGTGGCCGAGACCGATCTCGAAAAATGGGCCGCGCACCGGGCGTTCCCCATCATCCCCTGCAGCCTGTGCGGCAGCCAGGAGAACCTGCAGCGCGTACAGATCAAGGCCATGATCCGCGACTGGGACAAGAAGCACCCCGGCCGCATCGACAACATGTTCAGCGCCATGGGCAACATCACGCTGTCGCACATGATGGACCGCTCGCTCTACCCGTTCACGACGATCCAGGCCACCGGCCGGCCCGACCCAGGCGGTGACAAGGCCTTTGACGAGGACGACGACGAGGCCTGCGGCAGCCCGGCGGTCAACCCGGCTGAACCACAGGTCGTTCAATGGGGTCTGAAGGGGGCGTAACCGATCCCGACACGGAGCCAAGACATGCGCAGCTTCACAACGAACACGCCCTCCCTCGCCACCCGCCTGGGCACCGCCGCGGTGCTGGCCGCCAGCCTGCTGCTCGGCGCCTGCACGGCCATGAGAACGGTGACCAGCGAAGTCAGCACTTACGGCGAGTGGCCGGATGCACGCGGGGCGGGCAGCTACGTCATCGAGCGCCTGCCCTCGCAGCAGGCCGCCAGCAAGCAGCAGGACGACATCGAGCAGGCCGCCCACCAGGCCCTGCAGGCCGCCGGCTTCAAGCCGGCGGTGGACGGCGCCACGCCGGACGTGGTGGTGCAGATCGGCGCCCGCGTCACGCGCTACGACCGTGCGCCCTGGGACGACCCGCTGTGGTGGCACCCCTACGGCGTGCGCTGGGCCGGGCCGGCCTGGCCAGGGCCGGCCTCGCCGTTCTGGTCGCCCTGGTCGTTCCGCTGGCGCTACGACTACCGGACGGAATACCTGCGCGAGGTCGGCGTGCTGCTGCGCGACAAGGCTACCGGGCAGCCGCTGTACGAAGCGCGGGCGCGCAACGACGGCATCACCGCCGGCGGGCCGGCCGTGATCAGCGCCATGTTCACCGCCGCGCTGAAGGATTTTCCGAAGGTGCAGAACGAGCCACACGACGTGTCGGTCGTGATGCCATGAACCGGGCCTGAACCGGGCCGATAATTCCCCCACCGAGCCGGCGCCCGACGCCGGCTCGGCGCTTTCTGGACGGAGGAATTCATGGCGTTGAACGTCGTCATCATGGCCGCGGGCAAGGGCACGCGCATGCACTCGGCGGTGCCCAAGGTGTTGCACCGCCTCGCCGGCCGCCCGCTGCTGCAGCACGTGCTGGACCGCGTCGCGCCGCTTGCACCCGTTCGCTGTGTGGTGGTCACCGGCCACGGCGCCGACGCGGTGGAGCGCCAGGTCGGCGCCGCCGGCCGTTGCGTGCGGCAGGAGCCGCAGTTGGGCACCGGCCACGCGGTACTGCAGACCCTGCCGGCGCTGGACGACGCGGCCGACACCACGCTGATCCTCAACGGCGACGTGCCGCTGATTGGCAGCGACACCGCAGCGGCGCTGGCCGCGGCCTGCGGCGGCCAGCGCCTGGCCTTGCTTACCGTGACGCTGGGCGATGCCACCGGCTACGGCCGCATCGTTCGCGCGGGTGACAGCGTGCAGGCCATCGTCGAGCACAAGGACGCGACCGCCCAACAGCGCGCCATCCGCGAGGTCTACACCGGCATGATGGCCGCGCCCACCGCGGCGCTGAAGCGCTGGGTGGCAGCGCTGAAAAACGACAACGCGCAGCGCGAGTACTACCTGACCGACATCGTCGCGATGGCCGTGGCCGAGGGCGTGCCGGTGGTCGCCAGCGCGGCCCACGACGAGACCGAGGTGCTGGGCGTCAACAGCCCGGTGCAACTCGCCGACCTGGAGCGCCGGCTGCAGCGCCGCCTGGCCGATGCGCTGATGAACGCGGGCGTGCGCCTGATGGACCCGGCGCGTTTCGACCTGCGCGGCACGCTGGCCCATGGCCGCGACGTCGAGATCGACGTCAACTGCGTCTTCGAAGGCGAGGTGGTGCTGGGCGACGAGGTGCGCATCGGTGCGAACTGCGTCATCCGCAACGCCCGCATCGCGGCCGGCGCCGTGATCCACCCCTTCACCCACATCGACGGCGAGTCGGCCGGTGTGCAGGTCGGCGCTGGCGCGCTGATCGGGCCCTTCGCGCGGCTGCGGCCGGGCGCGGTGCTGGGCGACGAGGTGCACATCGGCAACTTCGTCGAGGTGAAAAACTCGACGCTGGCCAAGGGCGCCAAGGCCAACCATCTGGCCTACCTGGGCGATGCCACCGTCGGCGAGCGCGTCAACTACGGCGCCGGCTCGATCACCGCCAACTACGACGGCGCCAACAAGCACCGCACCGTGATCGGCAACGACGTGCACGTGGGCAGCAACTGCGTGCTGATCGCGCCGATCACGCTGGGCGACGGCGCCACCATCGGCGGCGGCTCGACCATCGGCAAGGACGCGCCGGCCGGGCAGCTCACCGTGGCCCGCGCCAAGCAGGTCAGCTTGTCGGGCTGGCAGCGCCCCAAGAAGCAGCCGAAGTGATGGTCAGGCCCCCGGCGCGGTGAGCATGCGGGCCAGCACCTCGGGTTGGCCCGCCAGCTCGATCGGCAGGTAGACCGCGTCGGCGCCGGCCTCTTTCAGCCGCCGCGCCTGGGCGCCGAGGTCGAACACCGCCAGGCGCCGGCCGGTGGCCGCCGCCGTGGTCAGCACGTAGCAGAAGGTCTCGGGCCAGACCGATGGCAGCAGGATCAGGTCCGGCGCCAGGGTCTGGATGCGCTCAGCCAGCGCGGCGTCGTCGTAGCGGCCCAGCACCCGCACGCCTGCGGCGCGCAGCGCCCCGTCATCCGGCGAGTAGCCCAGCAGCGTGAAGCGCAGGCCGGCGTCGGCCGCGGCGCGGCTCTGGGCCAGCCCCAGCAGCACCTGGTAGCCCTTGATCTCGCTCAGCGCGCCGATGACCAGCACCTCGCGCACCGGCCCGCGCGGCGGGCGCTGCGGGGGCAGCACCAGGACCTCGTGCGGCTTGACCTGCACCCGCACGCTGGGGAAGTACTGTGACAGGCGGCTGGCCACGTCCAGGTCGGGCACGATCACCCGGTCCGCACGCGCCAGCAGCTGCGCATGGGCCGCGCGCCAGGGGCCGATGCGGCCGGCGGCCTGGCTGAGCTCGTCGCGCTGCAGGCAGCGGTTGCAGCTGTCGCGGTCGGGCTCGCCGCAGTAGCGGCCGCTGGCGTCGACCAGGTTGATGCGCGGGCAGACCAGGTGGTAGTCGTGCACCGTCACCGCCAGCGGCACGGCCAGCGCCTGGCACAGGCGCGGCAGCACCTCGCGCAGCTCGGGCGGGTGGTCGACCAGGTGGTGCAGCTGGATCTCGCGCAGGTCCAGCGTGGCCAGCACGTCCTGCAGCAATGGCGACGGCGTCGCCTCGTCGCAGCCGGCGTCCAGCAGCGGCAGCGCCTGCAGCGCGGGCAGGTCCAGCGCGCCGCCAGCGGCACCGGTGGCGCCCAGGGCCACGCAGCCGGCGCGGCGCGAGGGGTGCAGCGTCACCACGCCCCAGCCGTGCTCGGCGCGCAGCCGGGCCGCCTCTTCGGCCTCGTGGCGCGCCGTGCCGCCGCCACGGGCGTGGTTGACCATCAGGGCCACGCCCGCGCCGGGCGCGGGCTGCACCACGCGCTTCAGCCGCGCCGCGTCCAGACGCGCACGCTCGTGCAGCAGCGGGTCGTGCTTGATCCAGTCGTCGATGCGCTGCTGGTAGTCCGGGTGGCGCTGCAGCAACACCGCCAGGCCGGCCCGCGTGCGCTCGCTGGCCTCGGCGCGGAAGCTGACCGAGCCCTGGTGCAGCACATACACGTCGCTGGCCACCAGTTGCACCCAGCCGGCACCGTTGGCACGCATGCACCAGTCGTTTTCCTCGCCGTAGCCGCGACCGAAGCGCTCGGTGTCCAGCAGGCCCACCGCGTCCAGCGCGCTGCGCCGCATCCACATGCAAAAGCCCACGCCGGTGGGCACCTCGACATGGCGGCCGGCATTGGCCTGGGCGGCCAGCGCGTCGAGCGCGCCGTCGTCGAGCTCCAGCCGCTCCCAGTTGCTGTGCAGCATGCGCGGGTAGCTGCAGACGGTGGCATTGTTCGACAGCGGCGTCACCGACGCGGCGCGCGGCTCGGCCACGCCGTGGGCGGCCAGCCGGTCCAGCCAGCCGGGGTGGACGCGGGTGTCGGAGTTCAGGATCACGACGTCACGGTCCCAGTGCAGCGCCAGGCCCAGGTTCACCGTCGCGACGAAGCCGCGGTTGTGCTCGTTGACCAGCAGCTTGATCAGGCCCAGCCCGGCCAGTGCGCGCAGGTGGGCCGACAGCGCCGGCTCGGGGCTGCAGTCGTCGATCACCACCAGCTCGAAGGGCGTGGCCACCGGCGAGGCGAGCACGCTCCACAGGCAGCGCAGGGTCTCCTGTGCGCCGGCGTAGACCGGCACGATCACGTCCACTGTCGGCGTGGTCGCTGGGCGCTTCAAGCTGCGCCAGGGCGCCAGGTCGAGGTAGTCGCGCCCGTCCATGCGCGCCGGCACGGCCCAAGGCAGGCGGCCCGGCTCGGTGGGCTGGGCGTCGGCTGGCAGGCCGTCCAGCAGGTACTGCACCAGCGGGTCGGCCGGCGCGACCGTGTTGCCACCGGCGCTTGCGCCGTGGGCCAGGCGTTGCAGCAGGCCCTGCCGCGTGCCCGTGGTGGGCTCGAAGCGCGGCGCCGGGCGCCGGCGCTCGGCCCAGCCCCAGCGCATGAAGTGGGTCAGCGGGTCCTGCCCGCTGCCGCGCACGTCGGCGTTGCCCGCCAGGTAGAAGCCGGGGTCGAACCAGGCACAGGGCGACAAGCCCTGCGCTCGCCCGACCAGTGCGTAGTGCAGCAGGCGGTTGATGCCAGGGTGGCGCCGGCCCTCGAGCTGGCCGGTGTAGTGCCGGGCGTCGAACAAGGCCATCGGCAGCAACGAACGGGCGTCGCCCTGCTCGACGTAGTGGCGCAGCGCCGGCGCGCCCTGGCGGTCGGCCGGGCTGACCTGCTCGTCGTAGGTCGCCTTGTCGAACAGGCCCACCGCCTTGGTCAGCATGATCTCCCAGCGGGTGGCCAGCCGAGCCAGCAGAGGCCGGCGGCGAAGCGCGTGCAGCAGGCCCAGCGCGCGGCGGGCATTCGCGGGCTCGCGCTGCAACCAGCGGCCGAGCCGGCCGCGCGGGCCGGGTTGGAAGGGCGGCCGGGTGGGGCTCGCCTGCCGGGCCAGCATGGCAGGGTCGCCCTGCAGCCAGGCCGAGACACCGGCCGACTCGGCCAGCACCGCCAGCGCCTGGCGCGCACTGTCGTCCAGCGCCGCCAGGCCGCCAGCCCAGGCCAGGTGTTCCATGGCCAGCAAGGCCTGGTGGCCACGTCGCAGCGGGTCGGTGTCGGCCAGCGCGTCGGCCAGCCGCTGCGGCAGCGCCTCGCGCGCCAGCACATGGGCTTCGCCCGCCGGGCCGCCGCGGAACTCGACCTGCAGCGACAGGGTTGCGTCCGGCGCGAGACCCTGCCACAGGCTGCCCGGTACCTCGATCTCGAAACCCACCTGGTCGTCTGTCAGCCCCAGCTCACGGGCCACGTCGCCGCGGAGGACGCGCCGCACTGGCGCCTCGAACAGCTGCTCACCGCAGCGCAGGCGCAAGGGCTCGCGCGCCTCCGGTGCGTCGGCGAGCCAGCCGACCAGGCACAGCCCGCGCCAGCCCTCGACATGGCCGATGGACGGCGCGGCGGTGGTCGCTGGACCGCCAGCTGCCCAACGCTGGGCCTGCGCCAGGTGCGGCGCGAGGGCGGCGCGCGCGGCCGCGGCCTGCGCCAGCTCGCCCCGCGCCACCAGGCCCTGGAGCCACTGCTGCAAGTCGCTCGCCGCCGGCCGCCAGGTCGCAAGCGCACCCCGCGCCCCGTTAACCTGCAGCGCGAACAGAACACCGCCCCGGGGGCGGCCAACGCGGCCCACGCGCCCAGGGGCAGCTCGCACTCGACCCCCAGGGCCTGCTCGGCGCTGCACAGGACGCGCGCCACGTCTGCCCGAGGCACGCGTCGCGGCTGGAGCTCGAAAACCTCGTCGCCGCAGACCAAGGCCAGTCGCTCGGCGCCGGGCGATGCGGGGTCGAAGGCCCAGCCGACCACGGTGGTGCCGCGCAAGCGCTCCAGCATGCCTTGGGGATGGGCAGTCACCCCGGCTTGGGTGTAAGGAGGCTCGGTTTCAGCAGTGGAAGCGGGGGGCGGAACGGGTGCGTCGACGGGCATGACACTCGGGGCGCAACGGTGCGACAAGAGGGGATCGGACGATTCTCGATGATTTCGCTCAGCCGGCCTCGGCGCACAATAGCCCTATCGGCGGCCCGCCCGCAGCCAGACCCTGCCCCTTTGAGTTCTTCCGCTCCCGCCAGCCGCTCGATGTCGGCGCTCGCCACGCTGACCCTGGCTGCCCTCGGTGTCGTCTATGGCGACATCGGCACCAGCCCGCTGTACGCCCTCAAGGAGGTCTTCCACGCCGGCCATGTGGCCACCTCGCACGAGAACGTGCTGGGTGTGCTGAGCCTCATCTTCTGGACGATGACCATCATCGTCTCGCTGAAGTACGTGCTGCTGATCCTGCGCGCCGACAACAACGGCGAGGGCGGCCTGATCGCCATGCTGGCCCTGGCCACCACGGCGGTGCGCGAGAAGCCCACGCTGCGCCGCACGCTGATGGTGGTCGGCCTGTTCGGCACCGCCATCTTCTATGGCGACGGCGTCATCACCCCGGCGATCTCGGTGCTGTCCGCTGTCGAGGGCCTGGAGGTGGTCGCGCCAGCGCTGCACGAGTTGGTGATCCCGATCACGCTGGTGGTGTTGACGGGGCTGTTCGCGGTGCAGCGCTTCGGCACCGGCGGCATCGGCAAGTTCTTCGGCCCGATCACCTTGGTGTGGTTCGCGGTGCTGATCGCGCTCGGCCTGCCGCACATCGTCGAAAACCCGGGCGTGCTGGTGGCGCTGAACCCGGCCTATGCCATTGGCTTCTTCGCCAGCCAACCCAAGATCGCTTTCATCGGCCTGGGCGCGGTGGTGCTCTGCGTGACCGGAGGCGAGGCGCTCTACGCCGACATGGGCCACTTCGGCAAGCTGCCGATTCGCATCGCGTGGTACGCCATGGTGATGCCGGCGCTGGTGGTGAACTATTTCGGCCAGGGCGCGCTGCTGCTGGACAACCCCGAGGCCGTCGAGAACCCGTTCTACCTGATGGCGCCCGACTGGGCCCGGCTGCCACTGGTGATCCTGGCCACTGCGGCGACCGTCATCGCCTCGCAGGCCTTGATCTCGGCCGCCTTCTCGGTCACCAAGCAGGCGATCCAGCTCGGCATCCTGCCGCGCATGACGGTGCGCCACACCTCGGTGCGCGACACGGGGCAGATCTACGTGCCCTTTGTCAACTGGGGGCTCTATGTCTTCATCGTGCTGGCGGTGGCGCTGTTCAAGAACTCGTCGAGCCTGGCCTCGGCCTACGGCATCGCGGTGACGCTGGACATGACCATCACCACGGTGATGACCTTCTACGTCGTGCGCTACGGCTGGAAGTACCCGCTCGCGCTGTGCGTGCTGGCCACCGGCTTTTTCTTCGTCATCGACGTCACCTTCTTCCTGTCCAACCTGCTCAAGCTGATCGCCGGCGGCTGGTTCCCGCTGGTCATCGGCGCCGGCATGTTCGTGCTGATGCTGACCTGGAAGCAGGGCCGCGCCATCATGCATGCGCGGGTGCGCGACGAGGCCATCGAGTTGAAAGGCTTCCTCGAAGCGGTGTTCGTCAGCCCGCCGGTGCGCGTGCCGGGCACGGCCGTCTTCCTGGTGGCCGAGGAAGGCTTGGCACCGAACGCGCTGATGCACAACCTCAAGCACAACAAGGTGCTGCACGAGCACAACCTGTTCGTGCACGTGAAGCACCACGAGGTGCCGTGGATCGGCTTCGACCGCCGCCTGGCAATGGAGTCGCTGGGCCACGACTGCTGGCAGGTCACGCTGAACTTCGGCTTCAAGAACGACCCCGACGTGCCCGACGCGCTCAAGCTGCTCGAAGGCCGCGGCGTTCCGCTGGACGAGATGGACACCAGCTACTTCCTCAGCCGCGACACGGTGATTCCCACCTTCGGCGACGGCATGGCCATGTGGCGAGAGAAGCTCTTCGCCAGCATGCACCGCAACGCCGCCGACATGGCCGACTTCCTGGCCCTGCCCTCGAACCGCATCGTCGAGCTGGGCGCGAAGGTCGAGATCTGACCGCTGCGGGTTGATTTGGTTCGGGGTCTTGTTCCGGCCAGTTGCCGTCATTCGTTGCCGTCATTCGTTGGCGAGTGGTTGGCGGGTCGCGGCGGACGGCACCCGCTGAGGGCTCAGTAGTCCGCGCCCTCGGCCTGCAGCCGAGGGTACCCTGCGATGCTCGGCCACTCGGGCCGCGCAGAACTCGCTTCACTCGCTACGCTCGTTCCGCTCAGACAGCTGCGCGAGTCAGTCTACGAAGCTCGCTCACGCT
>JBGAGZ010000075.1:0-25282 GCA_044226465.1 Burkholderiaceae bacterium
GTGCCGCCGCCGAGCGCGGCCGCAACGACCTGATCCTGATGGACCTGCACATGCCCGGCATGGACGGCTACCAGGCCACCCGGATCATCCGCGCCGACGAAAGCCTGCGCGGCGTCTACACCCCCATCGTGGCCCTGACCGCCGACGCGCTGGCCGGCGACCGCGAGCGCTGCATCGAGGCCGGCATGGACGATTTCGTCACCAAGCCCATCAGCACCGCCATGCTCGCCGCCGTGGTCGAGCGCTGGACCGGCCACGGCATGCCGCCGCCGACGCGGTGGTGAACATTGATGCCGGAAAGGTGCTCAGAACAGCACAGTGAGATTGGCGCTGAATTTCGCGCCGGTGTCGAAAGACGTAGGGGCTGCGCCGTATTCGCGCTTCAGGTCCATGAAAGCATTCGCTCCTGTTGGTATACGCAGCGTCAGTTCGTATTTCCGATAGCTTCTGCGCTCGTCGAAGTCTCGCCATGCGGCGCCGGCAAACATCAGAGTCCAGGACGAAAGGTCCGCGCTGATCACGCTCAGAGCGGAGTGCGAGTCGCGTGCATTGGTCTTGCGCGAGGCCGAGAACAAGCAAGAGAAGGGCATGTCGAGATAACCTTCTGCCTTGAGCCGCCGTAACGAGCCCGATGTCGACTCCGGTTGCCCGTCGGTCGGGACGGAATTCGGGTCTCGCGTTCGGTGGCCCAACTGAGCCGAGATGCCGAGCAAGGGGTTCGCGCCAAGCTTGAAACAGTCGTCCTTGTTCAGCAACACCGGCACATATCCCACTTCAAGGAGGATGTCCCTGTTTTTGAGGCTGCGGTCAGCGTCAAAACCGAGTTACGTGAATCCAAGAGGTGTCCACTATGGAGAAGAACGGTTTGCCGTCGTTGGCGGCAGTCAATTCTGGGTCTAACTTGTTCTCCACGCTGTACACCCGGGCGCCGTAGCGGATCACCACTCCGCCCAAGGATCCCTTGTCCGTGGCATCGATCTCGACTTTGTGTGAACTGGTGTAGAAAGTTTCGCGCCCTTCGCTCAACGGCTTGCCTTGGTGCAGTTTTTCTTCGGCAGACCATGAATCGCTCTGCTTGATCAGTACGCGAACTACGCTGGCCTCCAATTGATCCTTGATCGTCCCGACGGTGAGTGACGTTCCGCTGTCGGTCTGCGCCCAGGTCGAAGACAGCAGCAGGCCGGTCGAGCCGGCCAAGGCCAGACGAAGCGATTTCTTGTACATGTCGCCCCCTTGGCTAGATCAACTGAGGTGCGAGAGAGTCGCAAGTCTGGGACGCCCAGTCGGAGGGCCAGTCGACATCGGGTGCGCCATTGCCAACCAGATCGTGGCGACACATGGCCTTGAACATCGAGCGCGGGCTCGTGCCCACGACACGATGGTTGCTCAAGGCCTTTTCGAAGGGAGTTGACGAATCGACTTCATCACCGCTGGTGTTGAAGTGTCTGAGATGCTTGAGCAACAACAGCGTTGCAGCCTTCAGTGTGACGGACATGTTTTCCCCAAAGGTCAATGTGGAGCGTCGGGCAAGTAACGGCGCTCATCTGAACACTGGGGAAGGCATAGCACATCGCAGCGATTGATGATGCGGCTGCGGGCCGAATCACACGGCCCCACGGCGGCGCTGTCTGCGCTGGAGCGACAGCACCGAGCGGCACTCCGCCCTGCAGGCGGCGTTGGCCATCCAACTCATCGGCCGCTGCTTGCCGTGGAAGTGGGATGGCTGAATTCGGCGAACTGCTGTTCGGCCGTTGATCGGAGGCTACTTCACCGCGAAGCAGTAGAACTGCCCGCCGCCCCCCGTGGCCTCGAGCGCCTTGGGGCTGCAGCCGCGGCTCAGGTGCGACGAGTTCCAGGACTTGGCGGGCACGCTCTCGTCCAGGCCGGTGCGGTCGTGGTGGCCGACCATGGCCTTGCCCGTGTCGTCACCCAGCGTCCAGTTGCTGCAGGTCGAGTTGACGTCGCCGGCGATGAACGTGCCGTCGGGTTGCGAGCCGGTCAGCATGTCGTGCCGGTTCGGCGTGTCGCCGCGGCCATTGACGACCGCGCCGGCCTCGGTCAGCGCCGTCTGCTTGTTCAGGTTGCTGGCAGCGCCGTGCAGGCTGGCCACGTCGGCGGCCACCACCTCGCCCTTGGCGTTGCGCCAGGGGCCGGTGCCGATGCGGTCGCGCGCGTTCACGCCAGCCTGGCCGCCCACGGGCTGGGCGCTGAGGTAGGCATGCCAGGTGTTCTGCCCGGCTCCGGCGGCGGTGGCCAGCTTCTGGCAATAGGCGTCGGCACCGGCGAGGCCGCCCAGGTTGCCACCGTTGGGGTTGCTGCTGGTGACGAAGAAGCTCATGCCGGAAGGGCCGCCGGACATGCCGGTGCAGGCCGTGAGCGCGGCCGCGGCCACCGCGCTGCCCAGGGCGAGCAGGCCGAGTCGATGGAAGGACACACGCATGGCAAATCTCCTTGCTTGGTTGGTTTACTGGGCGGGCGCCGACGCCGGTGAAGCGAGTGGCTGCCCTTTCTCGACCACGTAGACCCCCGCCAGCCTGACGGCCGTGGCGCCGTCGTTCTTGGCGCTGTGCACCACGCCGGCCGGGATGACGAAGCCTTCGCCGGCCTTCACCTGGCGTGGGGCCTGGCCGGCAACCAGCAGGGTCACCTCGCCGTCGATCACGTAGCTGATCTCGTCGCCCGGGTGGGTGTGCCAGCCGGCGACGCCGCCCGGTGCCACCTCGACCTTGGCGACCACGGCCTCGCGGCCGGGCACCGACACATCGCCCTTGGCGACGATGGTGCGCGTGAGCGCCGGGGCCTGGGCGACCAGCGCCGCGGCCACGGTGGCCAGGCCGGCGCCGATGGCGAGGTGTTTCACGAGGCGCTGGGTCTGCTTGCTCATCGCTGCTCCTGTGGGTGGGTGGCCCGCGGCGCGCGAGCAAGGGCCATTCTGGGCACGCGTCGCCGCGGCAGCATGCGAGCTTTCCCGCGCACTGCGCGCCGCTCAGCGGGCCGCCGCCACCGGCACCACGTACATCGTGATCGAGTCGGCCGGCAGACTGGCGTTGAGCACGCCGCCGCTGACGGGCACGGCGGCCAGCTTCTGGATCGCCGACAGATTGGCCGGCGAGTAGCGGTAGACCTTGGCGCTGGCACCCGCGGCGTAGTTCTTCAGCGTCACCGTGCTGGCCTGGGTCGCGCCGCTCTTGTTCACCAGCAGCAGCGTCAGCGGCCCGGTCTTGCCGCGCCGCGAGGCGTAGGCCGACACGAGGCCCTGGTCGGCGCTGGTCGCGCGCACGCCCCAGTTGCCGAACTTGGCGCCCTTGCCATCCACGTTGCGGAACATGCGGAAGGCGAACGCCGCCGGGTCGCCCGACGACGGCGGCGACCACAGCGTGGCCAGGTCCAGCCGCTCGCGGCCGAAGATGCCCAGCACATCGGCCTGGGCCAGCGCGCCGTTGATGTGGCTCGGCGCGCCGAAGCTGTATTCGCTGATCGCCGTCTTGGTGCCGGGGTAGTTGGCGGTCACCCAGCCGCGCATGCGCGGGATGAGCTGCACCTTGTCGGCGATCCAGCTCTCGTCGGTGTAGCTCGGGTCCCACAGGCTGCGGGTGGCGCGCAGGCGCAGCGCGTTGGTGGCCGGGTCGGTGGCATTGCTGAACACGCCGTTGGCCTGCGGGTAGTAGTGCTCGTCCACGTAGTCGAGGATGCGCAGGCCGTGCGCCTGCTCGTAGGCCTTCATCTGCTGCAGGTACCACTCGACCAGCGGCGTGCCGCCATGGGCGTTGCGGTCAGCCGGGTGGTTCCACCAGTCGCCACCCGGGAAGGTGTCCAGGTCCGAGTAGAAGTAGGCCGTCCAGCCCCAGCCCGATGGGCCCAGCACCTTGGCGCCCGGGTCCACCGCCTTGACGGCGGCGGCGTATTGCCAGGCGCGGTCGCGCAGCTCGTCGTAGCCCAGCGGCTGCGGGCGGATGTCGCGGTGCGTGTAGCGCCACAGCTCGGGCTCGTTGTCCAGCTCGTAGAAGGCCACGCCGCCCGCGCTGGCGTTGCCGTAGTGGGCGACGAGGTGGCGCAGCCAGTCCTGCACGAAGGCCGGGCCGACGGCCACGCTGGTGTCGGCGGGGTTGTTGCCGGTCAGGTTGCTGCCATCGCCCTTGACGCCGTTGCCGCAGTTGGTGTCCCAGGGGTCGGTCTGCTGCTGGTTGCCGTAGCGGCTGACCTGGAAGCCGCAGTCGTAGGGGTGGTTGTCGCCCGGCGGCCTGCGCTTGGCCACCCAGCCGGTCATCGGCAGCGTGATCAGGGTCTTGCTGGCGGTGCGCCGGTCCTGCTCGACGAAGCGGTCGGCGGCCGAGCCGTCGGGCAGGGTGCGGCCGTCGGTGGGCAAAGCATTGGGGATGTTCTCGAAGAACCAGTCGCTGCCGGTGTTGTCGACGTCGACCTGCCAGTTGTAGCGCGTGGTGCGGTTGCCGCCCCAGCGCCGCACCGGCAAGGCCAGGTCCTTGGCCAGCGCCTCGTCGGCGAAGTTCATGCCGTAGATGTCGGCGCTGATCGTGTGGCCATCGGCGGCTGCATCCACCGTGATGGCGGGGCCGGCCTGTGCGGACAGCACGGTGGCGCACAAGGCGGTGGCGCACCAGGCGGCGGCGCAGGGCGCGTGCAGCCGCGTGCGCAGGAAACGGGGGGTGACCATGGCAATGCTCCCTCGGCCTCGGGGCCGAGCCGGCATGCTAGCCATGGGGGGCGGCCGGGCGCGATGCGCGCCGGCAAGATCGGCAACCGGGTGTGACGCGCCGGCGGCGCGCGGCGCTCAGCGGTAGAAGACCTCGACCTTGCCCTTGAGCTTGATCAGCAGGGGCTTGCCGCGGCGGTCCACCGTCTTGCCCGAGGCGACCTTGATCCAGCCTTCGCTGACGCAGTATTCCTCGACGTCGAAGCGGTCCTTGTCGTTGAAGCGGATGCCCACGTCGTGCTCGAACACCGCCGCCAGGTGGTGCGGGCTGCGTGGGTCGACCGACAGGTGGTCGGGCAGCGGGGGCAGCGGCTTGGCTTCATCGGTCATGGCATCCTCGGGGTCGTCTTGTTTTCGAAGCCAGGATTGTCGACCATGGCCCTGACCCTGCACGCCCACCCGTTCTCGTCGTACTGCCAGAAGGTGCTGACCGCGCTGTACGAGAACGCCACGCCCTTCGAGACCAGGCTGATCGGCGACGCCGCGTCCTTCGCCGAGTTCGCCGCGCTGTGGCCGATCAAGCGCATGCCCATCCTGCAGGACGACGGCCGCCTCGTGCGCGAGGCCACCATCATCATCGAGCACCTGGGCCTGTACCACCCGGGGCCGGTGCCACTCGTGCCGGCGGACGCGAAAGCCGCGCTCGACGTGCGCTTCATGGACCGCTTCTTCGACAACTACGTGATGTCGCCGATGCAGCGCATCGTCGCCGACCACCTGCGCCCGGCCGACGCGGGCCGCGACCCGTACACCGTGGCCCAGGCCAGGGCCCAGCTCGACGATGCCTACGCCTGGCTCGACCAGCACCTGGCCGACGGCCGCGAGTGGGCCTGTGGCGCCGGTTTCACGCTGGCCGACTGCGCCGCCGCGCCGTCGTTGTTCTACGCCGATTGGGTGCACCCGATCGGCGAGGCCCGGCCGCACCTGCAGGCCTACCGCCGGCGCCTGCTGGCCCGGCCCTCGTTCGCCCGCGCGGTGGACGAGGCGCGGCCGCACCGCAAGCTCTTTCCACCCGGCGCGCCGGACCGGGACTGAAGCCGCGGCCAAGCACACAATGCCCTGACCCGACACCCCGTGGGGTTCTGCCGCTGGCCCTACAGTGGCGGCATGCCACCACTTTCCATCCTCGACCTGGTGCCCGTGTGCCAGGGCGCCACGCCGGCGGACGCGCTGCGCAACAGCCTCGAACTCGCGCGCTGCGCCGAACGGCTCGGCTACACCCGCTACTGGGTCGCCGAGCACCACAACATGACCGGCATCGCCAGTGCCGCCACCTCGGTGGTGATCGGCTACCTGGCGGGCGGGACGTCCACGATTCGCGTCGGGGCGGGCGGGGTGATGCTGCCCAACCATTCGCCACTGGTGATTGCCGAGCAGTTCGGCACGCTCGAGTCGCTCTACCCCGGCCGCATCGACCTGGGTCTGGGCCGCGCGCCCGGCACCGACCAGCGCACCATGCTCGCGCTGCGGCGCGACCCGCACGCGGCCGACACCTTCGTGCAGGACGTGCAAGAGCTGCAGGCCCTGTTCGAGCCCGCGCAAGAAGGCCAGGCCGTGCGGGCCGTGCCCGGCGCCGGGCTGCGGGTGCCGCTGTGGATCCTGGGTTCCAGCCATTTCGGCGCGCAGCTGGGGGCGGCGCTGGGCCTGCCCTATGCGTTCGCCTCGCATTTCGCGCCGGCGGCGCTGCACCAGGCTTTGCAGATCTACCGCGACACCTTCCGCCCGTCGGCCCAGCTGAAGAAGCCGCATGCGCTGGTCGGCGTTAACGTGATCGCCGGCGAGACCGACGACGAGGCGCGGCGCTTGTTCACCTCGCAGCAGCAGGCTTTCACGAACATGGTGCGCAACCGCCGCGGCCTGTTCCCGCCGCCGATCGATGACATCGACGGCTACTGGACGCCGGCCGAGAAGCACCATGCCCAGGGCATGCTGGCCTGCGCGATCGTCGGCTCGGCGGCCACGGTGCGGGCCGGGCTGGAGAAGTTCGTCGACGAAACCCAGGCCGACGAGCTGATGATCGTGTCGGCGGTGTATGACCCGGTTTTGCGCCAGCGCTCGCTGGCGCTCATCGCCGAGGCCGCGCAACTGCAGCCGGAGCCGGCCGCCGCCTGAAGCCGGCTACTTCGCGCGGCGGCTCGGCCGCGGCGGTGGCGCGGCCGCCGCGCGGGCCTCGCGCAGGCGCTGGCCCAGCTCGGCGGCCAGTTGCTGCACGGGGCTCGCGGCGGCGGCCTTGGCCGCCTTGGCGGGCTGCGCGCCCTTCGCTGTCTTCGCGCCCTTGGCCTTGGCCGGCTGCAACTGCAGCAGCAGGTCTTCCAGCCGCAACACATGGTTGACCGGCGCGTTCTCGCCGGGGGTCACCGAGACGCTGATCTTTCTTGCGCGCGTGGCCATGCTATTTCACCTCGACCTGGGGGATGGCGATGCCTTCGAGCCCGATCTGCGACAGGCTGACGTTCAGCACCTCGTAGGGCAACTCGATGTTCTTCAGCGCGATCTCGCCGATCGACGCCGCCGCCTGCACGCCGTCGACGCGCAACTCGTCCATCGTGAACTGCGCCGTCGTCGTCACCTTCAGGGTGGCGGCGAGCAGGCCGATGTCGGCCGTGGGCAGCTTGGTGACCACCGGGTTGCTGGTCGCGCCGACGTTCTCGCAGGCCAGGCGCGGCAGCTTCAACGCGGGCAGATCCAGCCCCGGGATGCTCAGGCCGCCGATCGGCAGCGTGCCGCCACTCACACGGGCGATGGTGGCGCCGGCCAACGCAGCGTCCGGCAGCGTGATGCCCTGCGCGCTGGCGCTTGCCAGGCCCAGGCCGCTGGTCTGGAAGCCCTGGCCGGGTGCGACCAGCCCCTGTGTGCGGATGCCTTCGGCCAGCGCTGCGCCGAGGTTCTGGTTCTTCAGCGCCCCGGCAATCACTTCTAGGTCGCGCGCCACCAGGCTGGGCACGTCGACCGACAGGTCGGCCAGGCCCGGCAGGCTCAGGTTGCCGAACGGGATGCCCAGCTTCATCGTGCCCAGGTCCATCGTGCCCGATTCGGAGATGTTCAGGTCGGGGAAGGGGGCAGGCACGTCGATGACCACGCCCACGCGCCAGTCGAGCGAATAGGACATGGTCAGCGCCAGGTGCAGGTTGCGCAACTGTGCCGTGCTGGTGCGGGTGCGCAGCTTCACGCCGCTGAGGCTCAGCTGGCCGACCTGGATCGGCCCGAGCTTGAGCTCGCCGATGCTGGCCTGCTGGGCCCGGGCCTTGGCCACCCGGGTCTCCGGGACCGAGATCTTCATGAGGACGCTCCTGCTTGCTGCCTGGCCCTCGATGGAGCCACATTGCAAAGTTAGACCAGGCGTGGCCCCGCGTCGTTGCGCCAGCGCAATCGCCCGCGCCGCGCGCCTTGTGCCACCATGCGCCATGGCAGATGAGGACATCCTCGACCGGTCGGCCTGCTCGCTGTCGCGCGCCATCCATGCGCGCGAGCTGTCGTGCCGCGAGCTGATGCAGGCCACGCTGCGCCAGGTGGCCTCGCTGAACCCGAGCGTCAACGCTCTCGTCGCCCTGGTCGACGAGGGCGAGCTGCTGGCCCAGGCCGACGAGCGTGATCGGCAGCTCGCCCGCGGCGAGTCCATGGGCTGGCTGCATGGCCTGCCCCAGGCCTTCAAGGACACGACGCCGGTGGCCGGCATGGTGACCACGTCCGGCAGCCCGCTGCTGACCCGCTTCGTGCCGCGCCAGGACGGCCTGATGGTGCAGCGCATGAAGGCGGCCGGCTGCATCGTCATCGGCCGCAGCAACGTGCCCGAGTTCGCGCTGGGCTCGCACACCTTCAACCCGGTCTATGGCACCACGGGCAATGCCTATGACCCGGCGCGGTCAGCCGGCGGCAGCTCGGGCGGTGCGGCGGTGGCGCTGGCCACACGCATGCTGGCGGTGGCCGACGGCAGCGACTTCATGGGCAGCCTGCGCAACCCGGCGGCCTGGGCCAACCTCTTCGGCCTGCGGCCCAGCCAGGGCCGCGTGCCGCTCTGGCCGGCGCAGGACACGTGGATCTCGCAGCTCGCCACCGAGGGGCCGATGGCGCGCCACGTGGCCGATGTTGCCCGCCTGCTGGCCGTGCAGGCCGGCTGGGACGAACGCGTCCTGCTGTCCATCGCCGAGGACGGCCGCGCCTTCGAGCGGCCACTGGACGGCCACGGCAACGCCGCCAAGGGGCAGCGCATCGGCTGGCTGGCCGACCTGGACGGCCACCTGGCGATGGAGGACGGTGTGCTGGACGTGTGCGCCGAGGCCCTGGCCCGGCTGCAGGGCCTGGGCTGCCACGTGGACGCTGCGCGCCTGGGCATGCCGCCCGAGCGCGTGTGGGAGTGCTGGCTCACTTGGCGCCGTGCCCTGGTCGGCGCCCGCATCGCGCCGCACCTGGTGGACCCGCGCCACCGCGCGCAGATCAAGCCCGAGGCCCTGTGGGAGCACGACCAGAGCCGGCAGCTCAGCGGCACCGATCTGATGGCCGCCAGCACGACCCGCACCCTGCTGTACCAGCAGCTGCTGCAGCTTTTCGAGCGCTTCGACTTCCTGGCGTTGCCCGCGGCCCAGGTCTGGCCCTTCGACGCCACCGAGCGCTGGCCACGCGAGATCGCTGGCCGGGCGATGGACACCTACCACCGCTGGATGGAGGTGGTGGTGCTGCCCACGCTGGGCGGGCTGCCGGCCCTCAGCGTGCCGGCCGGCTTCAATGCGGCGGGGTTGCCGATGGGTCTGCAGCTGATCGGCCGGCCGCGTGACGATTGGGGTGTGCTGCGCCTGGCCAACGCCTACGAGCAGGCCAGCGCCGCAGTGCTCGCGCGCCGGCCCGGCTTGCTGGCCTGGTGAGGTCTAGCGGGCAAACGGGTTGGCCGTCACCAGCCACAGGCCGATGCCGGTGGCGATGATGAAGGCGCCATCGGTCACGCCCACGCCGACGAAGTACTTGGCCTGCAGCTCGGGGATCAGCGCGGGCTGGCGGGCCGCGCTTTCCAGGAACTTCATCGTCGCCAGGCCGATGCCGATGCACGAGCCGAAGGCGGGGACGCCGATCAGGATGGCAACGGCGAGGGGAAGCATCGTGTCGGCGGACATGGCCGGCTCCTTTCCAGCGGTTGTGGGGGAAGGGGACCAGGCCAGTGTGGCGGGCCGGGTGCGGCCTGGCGATGACCTGGCAGGTCATGGCGCTGGCGAAGGGCCCGGCGCGGTCGACCATGCCGGCCCGCTTTAACATCGCGCCGATGTCCAGCGACGCCTTCGGATTCGCCCGCACCAAGGTTCAGCAGCCGCGCTTGCGCGCCGGCCTGCTGGCCCGCCCGGCGCTGGCGTCGCGCCTGGCCGCCGGGCTGGCCCATCAGCGGCTGACGCTGGTGTCGGCACCGGGTGGCTTCGGCAAGAGCAGCGTGTTGCTGCAGGCCCTGGCCGAGGGCGGCATCGCCCACGCCTGGGTGTCCTGCGATGCCGACGACACCCTGCCACGCCTGGCGTCGGCCATCGCCGCGGCGCTGGACCCGTTCGACCTGCCCTGGCGCCAGGCACCCGAGTCGCTCACCGCGACCATCGACCGGCCCGAGGGGGCGCGCGCCTTTCGCGACGCGCTGGTCAATGCGCTGGCAGCCACCGAGGTCGATCGGGCGGTGCTGGTGCTCGACGACCTGCACCGCCTGTCGCACGATGGTCAGCACGACGGCCTGCACGAGCTGCTCGCGCCGCTGGCCTGGGCACTGCCGCCGAACTGGGGCCTGGCCGTGTCGACCCGCGTGGACCCGCCCTGGCCGCTGGCCCGCCTGCGCGCCGCGGGCGAGCTGGCCGAGATTCGCCAGGACGACCTGCGTTTCACCGCCGAGGAGGTGCAGGCGCTGGCCGGCGACGACGCACCCGCGCTGCTGGCGCGCACCGAGGGCTGGCCCGTCGGCGTCACCCTGGCCCTGGGCGGCGCCCGCAACGCGCAGCCGGTGCGCAGCGAGCGCCACGCGGTGGACTACCTGCGCAGCGAGGTGCTGGACGCGCTGCCGCCCGAGCTGCGCGACTTCCTCGTCCGCAGCTCGGTGCTGCCCGAGCTCACGGCCGCGCGCACCGCGGCGGTCACCGGGCGGGCGGACTCGGTGCGCTGGCTCGACGAGATCGAGCGCCGTGGCTTGTTCTACCAGGAGGTGGACAGCACCGAGCGCACGCTGCGGCTGCACGACATCTTCCGTGCCGCGCTCGAAGCCGAGCGCCTGCTGCTGCCGCTGCCCGAGCAGCGCGCGCTTTGGCGGCGCGCCGCCGACACCGAGACCGACCCGACGCGCCGCTTCGACAGCCTGCTGCAGGCCGGCGACCCCGCCGCCGCCGTGGACGCGCTGTGCGACGTGGCGCCGACGCTGGTGGCCGCCACCGGCCGGCAGGACGTGGTGGAGATGATGGCCCGGCTGCCGGCCGAGGTGGCCGAGCGCTCGCCACGCATCGCGCTGCTGCGCGGCCTGCTGGCCTGGGAGGCCATGGACCTGGACGCCATGGTCGACCAGATGAAGCGCGCGGTCGTGCTCTCGACCGATGCGAGCGACGCCGAGGGGCGCGACCTGGCCCGCGCCTACACCGCGCTGGCGCTCAACGCGGTGAGCCCCATCGGCAACCCCCGCAGCGACCCGGCCTACGAGGTGACGGTGGGGCCGGCCACGCCCCGGCGCACCCGTGTCATCGTGGCCCTGTACCAGGCCTGGAATGCCTTCGACCTGGCCGACTTCGAAGCGACGAACCGGCACTATGCCGAGGTCTTCGACCAGCTGGCCCACTTGCGCGACACCGCCCTGTGGTACCAGGCGACGCCGGGCACCGCCTACTTCGGCAACCGCGCGCTGGAGCCCCTGCTGGAGCGCTTCGCCGACGGGGCGCTGCGGGCGGCGGGCGACGACGTCTCGACGCTGCGCGGCATGGCGCTGGCCACCCGCGGCTACCTGCGGCTGTGGCAGGGCGACCTGGCTGCCGCGCGCCACGCGCTGGATGAGGCCATGTCGCTGTGCGCCTGGACCAACGACCCGCACAACCTGGCCACCTACGTGCTCACCGGCTGGCTGGTCTGCCGCACCGCGCAGGGTGAGCTGGAGGTGGCGCTGCCGCGCTACCTGTCGGCCATGCAGCGCATCGACGGCATGACCGGCCCCGAGGGGCGGGGGCCCGGCTGGTACTTCCATTGGTTCGAGTTGCGCTGCGCGCTGATGGCCGAGCGCCATGACCTGGCGCGCCGGGCGCTGGCCTCGCTGCGCCGCATGGCGCCCGCCACCATCTTCGCCACCCACACCGGCCTGGTCGGTGTGGTGGACGCCTACGAGGCCTGGCTCGGCGGCGACACCGCGCGCGCGGCAGCACAGATCGACCGCTCGCGCCAGCACTACGGCCGCAACGACGCGCAGGGCATCGTCACGGCGCTGGGGGTGCAGCGCGCCGGGCTGGCGTTGATCGAGGGCGACGAAGACCTGGCGGGCAGCGTGCTGGCGCAGGTGCTGAACGAGCTGCCGCAACGGGGCTTTGCGCTGGCCGCCCAGTTCGCCGGGCGCGGCATGCTGCAGCGCCTGGCCGCCAGCCGCGCCACCCGCGGGCTGACCGCCGAGGCCCGTGCGCTGCTGCAGGCCGCTGCGGGCACGCCCGGCGCCCCGGCGACCACGGCCGTGCCGGCCGCCACCGGCCTGGGCGACGAGGGTGGTAGCGCCGTCGCAGACATCGTCGGCGACAGTGGCGACGCCGTGAGCAGCCGCGAGCTGGAGGTGCTGGCCCTGCTGGCGGCGGGCGACAGCAACAAGATCATCGCCCGCCAGCTGGGCCTCAGCCCGCACACGGTGAAGCGGCACGTGGCCAACATCCTGGGCAAGCTGGGCGTGCAGTCGCGGGGCCAGGCGGCCGCGCGTTTTCGCCAGATGGCGTAGCCGCCCGCCCTGGCTATCATCCGCCACCCCCGCGGCCGACCCGGTGGCGGGCTGCATGCAGGAGGGCCGCGTGGCCACATTCAAGAGCCGTCTGGCGCAGATCCCACAAGGGTCGGCCGCCTTGTTCTTCGTCCAGATGTTCTCGACGCTGGGCTTCGCGGTGCTGTATTCCACCCTGGTGCTCTACGCCACCAAGCACCTGCACTTCGCCAACAAGGACGCGGCCGCCATCATGGGCGTGTTCGGCGCCTTCAACTACGGCCTGCACCTGTTCGGCGGCTACCTGGGCGGGCGCTTCCTCAGCAACCGCAACCTCTTCGTCGGCGGCATGGTGCTGCAGGTCTTCGGCTGTGCCTGCATCGCCGGGGGCACGGTGGGCGGTCTGTACTGGGGGCTGGCGCTGTTCCTCACCGGCAGCGGGTTGAACGTCACCTGCCTGAACATGATGCTGACCCAGCGCTTCGCGCCGGAAGACCCGCGCCGCGAGGGTGCCTTCCTGTGGAACTACGCCGGCATGAACGTCGGCTTCTTCGTCGGTTTCACGGTGGCCGGCCAGTACCAGCTCACCGAAAGCTATGCCCAGCTGTTCATCTTCGCCACCATCGGCAACGTGGTGGCGATCGCGCTGGCGCTGTTCAACTGGAAGACCCTGGGCGACCTGAACACGCCGCTGCTGCAGGCGACGGCGCAGCAGTTCCGCCTGCGCTTTCTGGCGGGTGTGGCCATCCTGGTGGGACTGGTGCCCGTGGTCTGGTACCTGCTGCAGTCGCCCGGCGAAACCGGCCTGGCGATGAAGCTGTTCTGCGCCGGCGTGGCGGCGGTGCTGGTCTGGCTCACCGTGCGCCACCCCGACCGGCGCGAGCGCCGCAACATGTGGGCCTACCTGATCCTGTCGCTGGGCTCGCTGGTGTTCTGGTCGCTCTACCAGATGGCGCCCAACGGCCTGCAGACCTTCGCCGACAACAACGTCGACCGCATGGTCTGGGGTGTCGAGGTGGCGCCGCAATGGATCCAGAACATCAACACCGTCGTCATCGTCGTCGGCGGGCCGCTGATGGCCTGGCTCTTCACACGGCTGCGCGAGCGAGGCTGGGCGATCGACATCCCGCAGCAGTTCGCCGTGTCGCTGTTGCTGATGGGGCTGGCCTTCCTGATCCTGCCGGTGGGCGTGGCGATGGCCGACGCGCGCGGCATGGTGGCCTTCAGCTGGCTGTTCTGGAGCTATGTGCTGCAGAGCCTGGGCGAGCTGCTGATCTCGCCCATCGGCTACGCGATGATCGGCAAGCTCGCACCGCGCCAGTACCAGGGCGTGATGATGGGCGCGTGGATGCTGGTCACCGGCCTGGCCTCGCTGTTCGCGGGCGACTTCTCCGGCATGATCCCCGAGCCGGTGGGCAGCACGCCGCAGGCCACCAACCCCACCTATTCCACGCTCTTCGCCGAGCTCGGCTGGGGCAGCGTGGCGGTGGGTGTGGTGCTGGTGCTGCTGATCCCGTTCCTGCGCCGCCTCATCCAGGACAAGGACGTGCCCGCGCAGGACGAGCCGGTGGCCGCCATGGCGCCCCGCTGAGCCGAGGCGCTATGCTTGGGCCATGCCGGTGCCGCAGAGCGCCGGTGGGCACAGGGAGTTGTCTGTGACCTGAAGGACCTGCGCGTGCCATACCGCCGCGTCGTTCTTGGCCTGCTGAGCCTGTGCTTCGCTGCGACAACGGCGTGGGCGCAGACGACGGTGGTCTACCCCATCGCCGAGTCGCCCGGCGACCACCGCGACGACTACCAGGTCGAGTTGCTGGCGCTGGCGCTGAAGAAGTCCGGCCGGCCCTATGTGCTCAAGCCGCACCCGGCCTTCATGCTGCAGGTGCGCGAGCTGAAGGAGCTCGAGCGGGGCGACGCGCTGGACGTCATCTGGACGATGACCTCCACCGAACGCGAGCAGGCCCTGCTGCCGGTGCGCATCCCCATCGATCGGGGCCTGCTTGGCTGGCGTTTGCTGATGGTGCGGGAGAAGGCCTTGCCGCAGTTTGCCGGCCTGGCCCTGCCCACGCAGCTGCGGCTGCTGCGCGCCGGCCAGGGCTTCGACTGGCCGGACGCGGGCATCCTGAAGCACGCCGGCTTCAACGTCGACGAGACGGTGCGCTACAACGACCTGTTCGTGCGGCTGGCGGGCGGGCGCATCGACTACTTCCCGCGCTCGGTGCAGGAGGTGTGGGGCGAGCTGGACAGCCACGCCGGCCTGGGCCTGGCGGTGGAGCCGACCCTGGCCCTGCACTACCCGGCGGCCATGTATTTCTTCGTCAACCGCCGCAACACGGTGCTGGCCGCCGATATCCAGCGCGGCCTGGAGGCAGCGATGGCCGACGGTTCGTTCGATGCGGCATTCCAGCGCCACTTCGGCGCGGCGCTGGCCCGCGCCGACCTGGGCCGGCGGCGCGTGGTGGAGCTGGCCAACCCGCTGCTGCCGCCCGAAACGCCGCTGGCGAACCGGGCGCTGTGGTACCGCCCGGCGCCCCGCTGACAGGCCGGTCAGCCGCTCACTGCAGCTCGACGACCACCGCCTGGCCGGGCTTCACGGTCCAGCGCAAGCCGTGCATCGGGCCGTCCGGCTCCAGGTTGCCCTCGCCGACGATCTGGCCCTTGTCGTTGACGCCGAAGGCGCGGCTGACCGTGCCGCCGGGGTAGCGGCCCAGGTCGATGGCCTTGCCGCCACGCCACAGCACGGCGGTGTCGAAGTAGGGTGCCTTCAGCGCCGGGGCGTAGCCCACCACGTCGGCGAGGTTGTTCATCGCCATGGCCCAGTGACCATAGGCGGTCTTTCCGCCACCCAGGGCAGGCAGGTTTTCGCGCACGCCGTTGCGCCACAGCACGGGAATGAACCCCGGCGCGTTGCCGAAGATGATCGTGCCGTCGGCGGTCACGTCCAGCGCGGTACCCGGGCCCAGGTCGGTGAAGCTGCCATCGCGCCACGAGAAGGCATGGAAGACGCTGCCGACGATCGAATCACCGACGACGACGCCGCTGTCGTTGATGCCGTAGGCCCGGCTGTGGTTGGTCACGCCGTTGTCGGCGCTGCCCATGAAGCCCAGGTCGCGTACCAGCACGCCGTTTTGCCACAGCACCGCGTGGCGGCTGAAGCTCCCGGCTTCCATGGTGTAGCCAGCGACCGTGCCGGCATTGTTGATGTCGCCCGCGGCGCCGCGGCCGCTGCCACCGGGCAAGCCCGGCAACTCGAGCGCCGCGCCGGTCGACGACCAGTAGACCGGGTAGGTGTCGAAGCCGCCCTCGTTGTAGCCGGCCGCCTCGCGCGACAGGTTGATGGCCTTGGGTACACCCAGGCCCGAGCCGCAGCACTGGGACCATTCCTGGATCACCGTCTTGTTCCACAGCACCTGACGCGTGTCCAGAGTGACGCCGTCCAGCGCGTTGCCGATGGCCTGGCCCTTGTTGTTGATGGCGCGCGCCGACGAATAGATGCCGCCGTTCAACACGCCGAGGTCGACGGCCTTGGCCGCCTGGGCCTGGCCAGCGGCCAGCAGCCCGGCAAGACCGAAGGCGAGCGCCCATGGGGCCAGGGCGTGGTGGCGGCGCGGCTGCGTCGGGGTGGTGTCGAAAGACATGGGTTCTCCTCGGTGTCGATGGTGGATTGCACCCTACAGAGGCGCCAACCCGGAGCTTTGATACATCACAAATCATCGAAGGCCATGACGGCCCCGGGTGCCGTGCTAAGGTTTCACCAGGTAACGAGCAGGGTCCCAAGCTCATGTGGAAGCGGGCAACCATCTATGGCGCGCTGCTGGCGCTGGGCACGCTGGCCTTGCAGTGGCTGGACTACCAGCGCCTGGCCCGTGCCCATGTGGCCGACCTCTACGTCTTCCTGGTGGCGCTCGCCTTCCTGGGCCTCGGGCTGTACATCGGCGCCCGGGTGATCGGCCGGCCAGCGCCGCCGGCACCCTTCGACGGCAACCCGCAAGCGCGCGAGACCCTGGGCATCAGCCCGCGCGAGCTGACGGTGCTGCACGAGCTGGCCGCCGGCCTCTCGAACAAGGAGATCGCGGATCGGCTCCACCTGTCGCCCCACACGGTGAAGACCCACGTCGCGCGCCTGTTCGAGAAGCTGGGTGCCAAGCGCCGGACCGAGGCCATCTTGAAGGCGCGCGAGCTGGGCATCGTGCCCTGACACCCCCGGGTTCACCCTGAGCGGTGCGGCGAAAGAGAGGTGATTTCGTTGAAATCACCCATTCTTCCGATGGATTCGGCGGCCGGTTGCGGGGCCAATGGCGGCTCCAACTCGTTTTCGAAAGGTGTCTCCATGCTCCGCAAGATCCTGTCCTACGGTTGCATCGCCGGCCTGCTCGTCGGCATTCCGCTGTCCGTCATCGCCCTGACCATGAGCGGCCACGCGTCGATGAGCTATGGCATGGCGGTCGGCTACCTGATCATGCTGGTGGCCCTCAGCACGGTGTTCGTCGCCATCAAGCGCCAGCGCGACGTGGACGGCGGCGGCGTCATCGGCTTCTGGCCGGCCTTCGGGCTGGGCCTGGGCATCAGCGCCGTGGCGGGCGTGTTCTACGTGGTCTCGTGGGAGATCGCCCAGGCGATCAACGGCGGCGACTTCGCGGCGGACTATGCCAAGGCCCTCATCGCGCAGCAGCAGGCCAAGGGCGCCTCGGCCGAAGCGCTGGCCCGCCTCGGTGCCGAGATGGAAGAGTTCAAGGTCCAGTACGCCAAGGCCGCCTACCGGCTGCCAATGACCTTTGCCGAGATCTTCCCGGTGGGCGTGCTGGTGTCGCTGGTGTCGGCGGGGCTGCTGCGCAACCCGCGCTTCCTGCCCGCGCGGCGCGGCTGAGGCCGGCCGGGCGGGCCGCCGGTTCAGAACCGGTAGCCGAAGGTGAGCATGTACTCGGTGTAGGTGAAGTGCTGCGAGGCGTGGTCCTTGCGGGCACTGGTCACCACGTCCGGCAGGTCGACGTAGCCGCTCTTGCCGGTCAGCCGCGCGAAGTAATCGGTGAAGAAATCCATCTCGGCGCCGACCGCGACGTGCACGCTGCCGCCGGCGAGGTGGAAGCGGTCGTTGCGCTTCTGGCCCATCACGGCCAGGGTCACGTTGCTCTTGGGTACGACGATGCCACCGCCGCCCAGGCCGAACAGCCGCACCGGGGCGCCCGCGCCGAAGGGGTGCACCAGCCACTGCTTCTCGTACTCCAGCGTCAGCACGTTCAGGCCGTCGGTGTGCTCGTAGGACATGAAGTCCGGGCTCAGCACCTGGGTGCCCGACTGTTCGACGCCATAGATCTGGCCGCTGATGGGCACCGTCTGGTTCGTCGTCATGACGTACTTCATGTGGTCGAGGTTCAGCGCCAGGGCCTCGTCCTCGCTCCACTGGTAGGCCAGCCGGGCGTTGGTCTGCGGGATCGTGATCTTCTCGGGGTTCAGGTAGGTGCGGAAGATGTGCTTGGTGGGCGACTGCTTGTCGTGCGCATGCACGTCGTACAGCGTGAAGTCGTGGTCCTTGCCCCAGAAGTGGATGTCGCTGGTGGAGTAGGTCTCGCGGTTCCAGCCCCACGAGACCGACCAGCGCGAGGGGGCGTCCTGGGTGGCGGCGGCGATGGTGGAGGCGGTGGTGGCCTGGGCCCAGGTGGCGCCGGGCGCCACTGCGGCGGCGGCGAGCAGCACGGGCAGGCCGATGCGGCGAACGAGGGTGGGGCTTTGGGCGGGGCGCGGCTGGGCGGCCAGGGCAGATGGATTCACGGGATGGGCGTCGGCTAGGGTGGGGGATGGCCGTGGCGCAAGCGCGCGCCGACAGCCTCGGCCCGCACGGTGGGCCGTGCGTGGCCGTGAAAACCCTGAGGATAGTGGCATCGGCGGTGCCGCAGCGCCTGGGCAGGCCATTTGCCCCTCGGCGGCCCCCGGCCTTGCCGCCCAGTGCAGCCTGGGCGCAACACTGCCGCGGTTCAGGCCCCCGCCGCGGCCAGGCGCCGGCGCGCGCGCCGCAGCGACAGCAGCACGAACACCACCAGCAGCGGCAGCGCGAGGCCCACGGTCAGGTCGGGGTCGACGGGCAGGCCGCGCGACTTGAGCGCCTTGGCGCCATAGCCCACCAGGCCGGCCGCGTAGTAGACGATGGCCGCCACCGACAGGCCCTCCACCGTTTCCTGCAGGCGCAGTTGCATCTTGGCGCGCCGGTCCATCGAGGCCAGCAGGGCCTGGTTCTGGCGTTCGCGGGCGATGTCCACGCGGGTCGACAGCAGGCCACTGGCCTGGGCCACGCGCTCGGACAGGTCGTGCAGGCGCTGCGAAGCCGTCGTGCAGGTGGCCACGGCCGGCGTGAAGCGGCGGGCCATGAACTCGCCGACGGTCTGGATGCCAGGCAAGTGGCGCTCGCCCAGCTCGCCGATTCGCGTGGACACCAGCTCGCCATAGGCCCGGCAGGCGCCGAAGCGGAACTGGCTGGCGGCGAGGCAACTTTCCACCTCCGCCGCCAGGCGGGTCACGTGGTGCAGCAGGTCTTCGTCCTGCCCGTCCGCGGTGGCCATCTCGGTGGTCAACCGGGCCAGGTCGGCCTCGATCTGCGCCACCCGGGTCAGCTGCTCACGGGCCAGCGGCAGGGCCAGCAGGGCCATCATGCGGTAGGCCTCGATCTCGAACAGCCGCTGCATCATGCGGCCGGCTTGGCGGGTGGTGAAGCGCTCGTCGATCAACAGGAAGCGCGAGAAGCCGTCGGCATGCAGCCGGAAGTCGGTGAACGCCAGGCCCGCGCCGCCACCCACCTCGGCACCGATGACCTGCTCGGCGCCGAAGTGGCGCGCCAGGAACTCGGGGCCCACCCCGTCCGCCGGGCGCGCGACGATCTTGCCGTGCGCGGCCACCAGGGTGCGGCCCGGGATGCCCTGCAGCCAGCCCAGCTGCAGCTGCCGCGTCGGGGGCTCCGTGTAGGGCACGGGGCTCTGGCCGGGCGCGATGAAGGTGTAGCCGGAGAACTCGCCGTGGCGCTCCCACTTTAGCTTCAGCTCGCCCAGCTGCGCGCTGTGGTGGTTCGCGCCCGCTGGTGGGGGCGGCGCGCCGTGCTGCGTGCACAGCGCCACCAGGTGGGCGGTTTCGGCGGCGCGCGCGGCGGGGTCGATCAGCACCGCGACATAGCTCACCCGCGACGGCGTGGCCAGCGCCTCCGGCGGGCGGGCATGCACCTCGTTGGCCAGTGCCTGGCGGTGCGGGTGCGCGGGCGGCAGTCCCGCAGGCTGCGGTGCGTCGGTCATGGGTGGGTCTCCTGCGGGGGCCGGGTTGCCCCGGGGCGAAGTAGATCAGCAAACGAGATCAGCAAACGGCAGGGCGGCTCAGCCGTCGACCACCATCGCGGGCAGGTACACGTCGCAGAACTCGGGCGGCATGCGCTTGGGCCGCCCGCTGGACAGCTCGATGCAGACCAGGTCCCACTGGCCACGCAGCACGGTGACACCGTCGGCGTCGCGCACCAGCTGGAAGCGCCGCACCATGGTCAGCTTGCCGTCGCTGGCGACCAGCCAGGTGGCCAGCGTCAGCGCGTCGTGCAAGGCGGTGGGCAACAGGTAGTCGTAGGCGCCGCGGCGGATAGCCATCGCCCGGTCCAGCCGGCGGTAGTCCCCCAGGCCCAGGCCCAGCGACTCGGAGTGCGCCCAGGCGGTCTTCTCGCACCACTGGACGTAGACGGCGTTGTTGGTGTGGTTCAGGCCGTCGATATCGCCGCTTCCCGGCGTGACCGCCTGGGTGAACGGGCGCGCGCGGTCCCACGCGAAGTCTTGCAATGCCATGGCGCGGTCGATCTTACCCAGGCCATGCCGCCGTTCACGGCGGGTGTTGGCAAGCCGCTGCACCGGTCTTAGGATGGGGCCACGCCCGCGCCGCCGGCGTGGCCGCACAGGAGGGACCATGAGCGACACGCAACAAGCACCGCGCCTGTTGGGCGGCCACCCCACTGGTTTCCTGGCCGTGGTGGCGGTGCACGCCGCCCTTGGCTGGGCCTTGCTCCACGGCTTGGGTACCGTGGTGATCGACAAGCTGAAGCCGCCGCTGGATGCGGTGTTCATCGACGAGCCGCGGCCGGTCCCGCCGCCGCAGCCGCAGCCGACACCTTCACCGGACACCCGCTTGCCGCGCCTGTCGGACAGTGTGCTGCCGCCGATCCCGCGCGATGACGCCCTGGCGACGCATGAGCCGGCGATCACGGCCGGCGCCGACGACACACCGGCGCCGGCTGGCTTGGCCGATGGGCCGACGACCGTGCCCGCGGCATCGGCCACCCCTCGCATGGTGGCCAAGCCCGCGATTGCGAACGTGCAGGCCTGCGCCCCGCGCGGCGAAGACTACCCCGCCGCGGCACGCAAGGTCGAGGCCACCGGCACCACGCGCCTTCGCTTCACCATCGACGCCGCCGGCGCCGTGATGAGGACCGAGGTGGTGCGCTCGGCCGGCCCGTCGCGCGAGCACCGCCTGCTGGACAGCACGGTCGCCAGCATGCTGGCGGCCTGCGCCTTCACGCCGGGCATCGACGAGAACGGCCGCGCGACCGGCGGCACCTTCGAGGTCGACTACGTGTGGAAGCTGGAATAGCGGACGGCTGTTGCCGCCGCCGGATCAGGACTGCTTCATCGGGCAGGTGCTGAAGCCCAGCACGCTGTAGAGCGGGCAGGTGCCCAGCGCCGCGGTCAGCAGCGGCACCACGCCGATCCAGCCCCAGACGCCGATCATGCCGGTGAGGGCCATGCCGATCAGCGCCAGGCCGACGACGATGCGCAGGATGCGGTCGATGCCGCCGACGTTGTTCTTGAACATGCGGTGCTCCAGTCTTTGTGGTTGCTTGGATGCCGCCAGTGTGGCGCCGGGCCGCGGCGCCGTCGGTGACCTGGGTCACACAGCGCCGCCGGCGGCCACCTGGCGCAAGGCGGCGGCGTCGCGCAGCTCGATGCGCTCGCGGCCCAGGCTGAGCCAGCCCTGCTGCTCGAAGCGCTTGAGCAGCCGCGTGACCATCTCGCGCGCCGTGCCCAGCTCGTCGGCCAGGGCCTGGTGGGTGAGCTTGAGCGTGCTGCCGTGGCCCAGCAGGGCCGCGGCCAGGCGCTGGTCCAGCCGCTGGAAGGCGACGGCCTCGGCCAGGGCCATCAGGTCGGCCAGGCGGTCGGCGAAGATGCCGAAGACGAAGCGGCGGAAGGCCGGGTAGGCCACCCAGCGCTCGAAGCCCGCCGGGCTCAGCAGCACCAGCTCGGTGGCCTCGGTGGCCTGGCCGTGGGCGGTGAGCAAGTGGCTGCCGAACAGGCACGAGGTGGAGACCACGCACAGCTCCCCGGGCGTGACGCGGTAGAGCTCCAGCGAGCGGCCGTTCGGCGCGCCGCGCGCCACCCGCACGCAGCCCGACAGCACGAAGGGGAAGCCGCCGCAAGGGGTGTTCTCTTCGAACAGCACCGTGCCGACCGGCACGGTGGCGGTCTGGGCCTGGCCGGCCAGCACGGCGTCGCGCTCGGCGACGGGGATCTCGGCCAGGGCGGGGTAGAGGGACGTGAGGGTCTGCGCAGTCAGGGTGTCGGCGGGCATGGCATGGCGGCCCGCTCCATGCGGGCCCGCCCATCATCGCCGACTGGCACCGTGTTGGTGGCCTTACCAGTGCAAGGCGGCCGTCTTCACCGGCGCGTCCCACAGGCCGCTCAACTCGTCGTCCAGCAAGGTGACGGTGAGCGAGCCGCCGGCCATTTCCAGCGAGGTGGTGTAGTTGCCCACCAGCGAGCGCGCCACCGCCAGGCCCTCGGCCTTCAGCCGCTTGGCGGCCACGTGGTGCAGCAGGTACAGCTCGACCAGCGGCGTGCCGCCGAAGCCGTTGGTGTGCAGCAGCACCTGGCGGCCGCGCGTGGGCTTCAGGTCGGCGAGGATCGCGTCGAGCAAGGTGTTGGCGATCTCGTCGGCGCTCATCATCGCCGTGCGCTTGCGGCCCGGCTCGCCGTGGATGCCCACGCCCAGCTCGATCTCGTCCGGCCCGATGTCGAAGGTGGCGCGGCCGGCAGCGGGCACGGTGCAGCTGGTGAAGGCCACGCCCATGCTGGCGGTGGCGGCGTTCACCCGGTCGCCCAGCGCCTTGCACTCGGCCAGCGTGGCGCCGGCCTCGGCCGCGGCGCCCACCATCTTCTCGACCATCAGCGTGCCGGCCACGCCGCGGCGGCCGGTCGTGTGGGTCGAGTTCTCGACCGCCACGTCGTCGTCGACCAGCACGGTGGCGTGCTCGGTTTCCATCATCTCGGCGGCCATCTCGAAGTTCATGCGGTCTCCGGCGTAGTTCTTGACGATGAACAGCGTGCCCTGGCCGGTGTCGGTGGCGGCGGCTGCGGCCAGCATCTGGTCCGGCGTGGGCGAGGTGAAGACCTGGCCGGGGCAGGCCGCGTCCAGCATGCCGGCACCCACATAGCCGGCGTGCAGCGGCTCGTGGCCCGAGCCGCCGCCGGACACGAGCGCCACCTTGCGCGTGGCCGGCGTGCCCCGGGTGACGAAGGTGGGCTCGAACGCGACCCGCAGCAGCCCGGGGTGAGCCTCGACGAGGCCGGTGAGGGACTCGCGCAGCATCGTGTCGACGTGGTTGACGAACTTCTTCATGGGGGGGTGCTCCCGCGCGGCGTGGGTCAGGGGTGGTCGGCGGCGAAGGCGGCGCAGACGGCGTTGATCGCCACCTGGCAGGTCTTGGCGCCGGGGTCGATGTGGCCCAGCGCGCGCTCGCCCAGGAAGGCGGCGCGGCCCTTGGTGGCCAGCATGTCGCGGGTGGCGAGCATGTTGCGCTCGGCCTCGGTGGCGAGTTGCTCGCACAGCGCGGGCAGCGGCGCGCCGGCCTCGGCCAGCGCCTGCCATTGGCGGGCCGCGGGGATCAGCACGTCCAGCATGGTCTTCTCGCCCACATCGGCCTTGCCGCGGGCCTTGATCGCCTCGACACCGGCGGCGAATGCCGCGGCCAGCTGCGGCAGGCTCGGCTCGGCCTGGCCGTTCAGCGCCTTGCCCATGGCGATGAAGCAGCTCGAGATCAGCGGGCCCGAGGCGCCGCCGATGGTGGACAGCAGCTTCATGCCGATCTTGCCGAAAGCCGCGCCGGGCGCCAGCGGCGCGAGCTCGTCGCGCATGGCCACCAGCACCTCGGCCCCACGGCGCACGTTGATGAAGTGGTCGCCGTCGCCGATGGCGCGGTCCAGCGATTCGATGTCGGCCTCGTGGGCGAGGATCGCGGCCTGCACCGCGGCCAGCGATTGGAGGATGTCTTGCGTGTTCATGAGGGGCGTCCTACAGCCGCTGGCCGGCCGCGTCGAAGTACAGGCAGCGCTCGGGCGGGAAATGGAAATGGGCCAGCGCGCCGGGCGCCAGCGGCTCGTCCATCAGCACGCGGGCTTGCACCTCCACACCGTGGCGCTCGGCCACGAGCTGGTGCTTGACCAGCGAGCATTCGATGACCTGGAAGCCGGTGTCTTCCGTGGAGGCGCCGGCGGCGAGCACCACGTCTTCAGGGCGGATGGCGACCTGGGCCGTGCCCACCGGCGCACGGCCCGCGAACCAGTCGGCCGGCAGCACGTTGATCGCCGGCGAGCCCAGGCGCTGGGCCACGGGCAGCGAGCGCGGGTCGGTGTAGACCTCGGCCGGCGTGCCCACCTGCTGCAAGCGGCCGGCCTGCAGGATGCCGATGCGGTCGGCCATGGTGGTGGCCTCGACGTGGTCGTGCGTCACGTAGACCACGGTGGCGCCCAGGCGCTGCTGCAGCCGGCGCAGCTCGACCCGCAACTCCTCGCGCAGCTTGGCGTCCAGCGAGGACAGCGGCTCGTCCATCAGGAACACGCGTGGCCGCCGCACCAGGGCGCGGCCGATGGCCACGCGCTGCATCTCGCCGCCGGACAGTGCGGTGGCCTTGCGCTCGAGCTTGGCCTCGATGTGCAGCAGCTCGGCCACCTCGCGCACACGCTGCCGGATCTCGCCCTCGGGCGTGCGGCGCAGCGGCGAGCGCAAGGGGAAGGCCAGGTTGTCGTAGACCGTGAGGTGGGGGTAGAGCGAGTACTGCTGGAAGACGAAGGCCACGTCGCGCCCGGCGGGCAGCAGGCCGGTCACGTCTTCGACGTTCTCAGGCAAATGTGGCTCTGCCACTTTGCTTGAACCCCCTTGGGGGGCGGGCCGGGCAAGCCCGGACCTGGGGGCACTCATCAGCACCCGGCCGGTGTCGGGTGTCTCCAGTCCGGCGATCAGCCGCAGCGTGGTGGTCTTGCCGGCGCCGCTGGGGCCGAGCAGCACGAGGAACTCGCCGTCGGCCACCTGCAGGTCGAGCCCGGCCACGGCCTGCACCGTGCCGAAGCGCTTGCCGACGCCCTGGAGCTCAATGCTGGCCATGGCGAAGCCCCTCGCGGTGGCGCCGGCTGGTCTGGCTGGGCAGCAGGCGTTCGGTGGCGCCGTCGAAGAGCACGACGCGCTCGGTGTCGAAGCGCAGGCCCACGCGGTCGCCCGGCGCGGGCCGCCGGCTCTTGTCGACCACGGCCTTGAGCGTGCCGGCCTCGGTGCGGGCCTCGGCGACCCAGTGCGAGCCAAAGTATTCGACGTGCGTCAACTCGGCGGCCAGGCCGTGGCCGTCGTCGCTGAAATGCACATGCTCGGGCCGCACGCCCAGCACGGCGCCCGCAGCGTCGGCC
>JBGAGZ010000076.1:0-25244 GCA_044226465.1 Burkholderiaceae bacterium
AGCACGCGCTGGTACGGCGGGTCACCCTCGGCCGGCGGCTGCTGGTCATCGGCCTCGATCAGCCGTTCCAGTGCCGGGACCAGGGCGTCGAAGGTCTGGCGCCATTGGGCCGCCACCAGCTGACGCACAGCTTGAAGTGAATCAAGCTTCAGCCCGCTGGCCACGATGGCCTGCTCGAAATGCTGGCGCCCGTCGCCCAGCACGTTGGCCACGGCGCCGGACATGTGGCCGCCCACGTTGGCCGCCAGGATGCGCAGCGCCCGCGGCAGGTCGCCCTTGGGCACCAGCGCGTCGCGCACCGGGCGCACGGTGTCGCCGCCTTCGTCGATCGTGGCATAGCCCAGGCGCTCCATCTCGCCCAGCAGGCTGCGCGGGTGAACGTCGGTGGTCACTTCGCGCGCCAGCGTGTCGAAGCTGGGCCGCGGGCCTTGACGCGGCAAGGCCGCAGGCTGGCCGCCGGCATCGCGGTAGATCGGGTCGGTCAGCCAGTGGGCGTAGACCTCGCCGGCGAGCGAGCGGCGCGGCCGCGCCTGTTCGAGCTGGGTGTTGACCAGCCGCGTCACCTCGCGCCGGTTGATGCCGGTGGTGGTGCTGATGCGGCTGACCTGCCGGTGCGGCAGGCCGCCCGGGTTGGCCTCGCGCGCCGCCTGTACGAAGGCGGTCTTGAGCCGCTCTTCCACCTCGGCGAACTGCACGCCGCGGGCCACGGCCAAGCGGGCCAGCGGGGCGAGCAGCGCATTCACCGCGTCCAGCACGGCTTGCTGGTCGGGTGGCAGGGCGGGGTCGTTCAAGTCGGACATGGACGGCGGCAAAGGGTGACTTGCCCAAATGTGCAAGTCACCCACGCCGATGGTAGCGGCTCTGCGTCAATCAGTCTTCGCGCGAAATGCGGGTGGCGTCCACGCGCGTGCCGTCTGCCGACAAATTGCCCTTCACCTCCACCTTGGCGCCATCGGCCAGTTGGGCTTCGGTGAGGTCGCGGAACACGGTGTCGCTGCCGTAGGCCACCGTCAGGCCGCGCAGGCTGAAGGTCTTGGCATCGGTGTTCAGCGCGCTGATCGTGCCGTGCAGTTCGTAGTCTTCGCCCTGCTCGTGCTCGTGCTCCTCGTCTTCGAGGTGCACCTTGGTCGCGACCAGCACGCCGTTGACCAGCGCACCTTCCACCTCGACGAAGGCGCCCAGCACCACGCCGGCCTGACCGTCGGGGAAGGTGGCCTTGCTCGCATCGACGGGCAGACCGTCCACGCTGAACGAGGTGGCCGAAGTCCAGGCGGTGATCAGGCCCTTGGCCTCGGCTTCGCCGTGGTCTTCGACGTGGCGCTCGTCGCTGCCCACGCTGGTGGCCACCCATTGGCCACCGACGGGCGTGGTCTGCAGCAGCACGCGCACCTTGGCGCCATTGGCCAGGCTGGGCGTGACCGTGGTGGCGCTGCCGTACTGCACCACCGCGGCGCCGATCTGGAAGGTGTGGGCCACGCTGTCCAGCGCCGCCACCAGGCCGCGCAGCTTGAACGCCGCGGGCGCGCTCTCACCCTCGATGCGGCTGGCCACATAGAGGCCGCGGGCCGCGTCGAACTGGGCATGCACCTCGACCACGGCGCCGGCAGCGAGGCCGCCCAGGCCACCGGGCAAGTTGTCGTCGAACACGGTGCGCGCGGTCACCTCGACCGCCTGGCCCAGCACCGTGAGGCGCTGGCCGGCGACGTTCACCGCCTCGACCGGCCCGACGATCTCGCTGCCGAAGCGGATGCGGGTGGCCACGCCGTGGCCGCCCTGGCGGTCCACCGACGAAGCCTCGACCTCGACCTGGGCGCCGAGCTTGAGGTCGTCACGGCCGTGGCGCTGGCCGTTGTCGTCCAGCACCTCGGCGCCGCTGTCGTCGAAGCGCACGCCGTTGACGATCACCGAGCCGAAGCCGGAGATCGCGCCGCTGGTGAACGAGCCGGTGCCGACCGGCGGGGGGTTGGTGTCGGTGCCACCACCGCCCCCCCCGCCACAGGCGACGAGGCCGGCGGCCGCCAGCACGGCGAGCGCCAGGGCAGCGCGGGCGGGTTGGAACCAGGGCGCAGCCTGGGCGCCGCGCGACGAAGCTTCAGAAGAGTGAAAACGCATGATGAACTCCTGGCACGGTCTGGATGGGTACCGTGGATTGAGGTGGACCGGGACCGCCGTCGACCGTGCCGGGTGTCGGGCGCTGCGCCATCTGCTGGCGTGGCCTCAGTATAAATGTGCTTTACGCACATTTCAAGTGGGGTCTTGGTTTGGCCAGGCGTCGGCACTGATAATCCATACAGCCCATGCCGCCCCGCCGCCTGATCGCCCACCTCGACATGGACGCGTTCTATGCGTCGGTCGAGCTGCTGCGCTACCCCGACCTGCGCGGCCGGCCCGTGGTGGTGGGCGGCGGCCGGCGCCACCAGCCCGAGCAGCTTCCCGACGGCACGCGCCGCTATTCGCTGCTGAAGGACTACACCGGCCGCGGCGTGATCACCACGTCCACCTACGAGGCGCGGGCGCTGGGCGTGTTCTCGGCCATGGGCACGATGAAGGCCGCCCTGCTCGCGCCACACGCGGTGCTGCTGCCGGTGGACTTCGAGCAGTACCGGCTGTACTCGCGCAAGTTCAAGTCCGCCGTGCGCGAGTTGGCCCCGGTCATCGAAGACCGCGGCATCGACGAGATCTACATCGACCTGACGAACGTGCCCGGCGCGCAGGACGCGGTCGGCCACGACCCGCTGGGCGGCGTGCGGGCGCTGGCGCTGGAGATCAAGAACAACGTCAAGCGCGCCACCGGCGGGCTCACCTGCTCGATCGGCGTCACGCCGAACAAGCTGCTGTCCAAGATCGCGTCCGAGCTGGACAAGCCCGACGGCCTGACCGTGCTGACCATGGACGACCTGCCCACGCGCATCTGGCCGCTCGCGGCGCGCAAGATCAACGGCATCGGCCCCAAGGCGGCCGGCCGGCTGGCGGACCTGGGCATCACCACCGTGGGCCACATCGCCGAGCGCGAGCGCGGCTGGCTCATCGAGCACTTCGGCCGCAGCTACGGCGCCTGGCTGCACGACGCCGCCTGGGGCCGCGACGAGCGGCCGCTGGTCACCGACAGCGAGCCGGTCTCGATGAGCCACGAGACCACCTTCGACCGCGACCTGCACGCGGTGCGCGACCGGGCCGAGCTCACCGGCATCTTCACCCACCTGTGCGAGCTGCTGGCGGCCGACCTGCAGCGCAAGGGCTACCTCAGCCAGACCATCGGCATCAAGCTGCGCTTCGACGACTTCAAGAGCGTGACACGCGACCTCACGCTGCCAGCGCCCACGGCCGACTTCGCCACCATCCGCCGCGCCGCCGGCGAATGCCTCAAGCGCGTCGACCTGAGCCGCCGCCTGCGCCTGCTGGGCGTGCGCGGCGGCAAGCTGATGACGCCCGGCGAATGGGCGGCGCGCCAGGCCCAGGCAGCCGCACGGGCATTGGCCCGGCCCCGGCCGTCCAGCCCAGCGGCTTCCGTCGCCCAGGAGCCCGAGGCGGCGTACAACCTGCCGCTGTTCGACGGCCCGGCCGACGGCGCCGCGTGACAAAGGCCACGCCACTGGCCCCCGGTGTGCATCCAAAGCGCGGACAGTCGCGTAGCTGAGCCAGAGCCCGCTGCGGCGGCCCGCCTCGTCCCCACCGAACACCGCCACCGACCATGACCCGACACCCCCTGGGCCTTGCCGCCCTCACCGCGCTGGCGCTGGCCGCCGGCCCCGCTGCCCGGGCCGACGAGCCGCCCACCCCGGGCACCGGCCTGCAGCACGGCAGCAGCAAGCTGCTGCTGACCGGCGGCGTCAGCACCGTCGACGGCGCCGCCGGCGGCGGCCTCACGCCCTGGGCCGTGACCGCCAGCTACGCCGCCGAGGGCGAGTTCGGCGGCTCCGCCTTCGCCAGCCGCGTCACCACCCGCGACTATGCGATGAACGCCTACGGCGCGGCGCTGGGCTTCGACGACCGCTTCGAGCTGTCCATCGCACGGCAGGACTTCGACACCGGCGCCACCGGCACCGCCCTGGGCCTGCCGGGCCTGCACCTGAAGCAGGACATCGTCGGCCTGAAATGGCGCTTCGCCGGCGACGCCGTGCTCGACAGCAACTCGTGGATGCCGCAGCTCGCGCTCGGCCTGGAGCACAAGCGCGCCGATGCCGCCGGCCTGGAACCCACGCTGAAGGCCCTGGGCGCTGACACCCGCGGCACTGACCTGTACCTCAGCGCGACCAAGCTGTTCCTCGCGCAAGGCCTGCTGGTCAACGGCACGCTGCGCGTCACCAAGGCCAACCAGAACGGCCTGCTGGGTTTCGGCGGAACCGCGCACGACCACTACTCGCTGCAGCCCGAAGTCTCGCTGGCCTGGCTGCTGCGCAAGGACCTGGCGGTGGGTGCCGAGTACCGTGCCAAGCCCGACAACCTGAACCCGTCCGTGCTCGGCGCCGGGCTGAAGGAGGACGACTGGGTCGACGCCTTCGTCGCCTGGGCGCCGTGCAAGCACCTGTCGCTCACGCTGGCCTACGTGGACCTCGGCCACATCGTGCCGGCGGTGGCCACCAAGCGCCAGACCGGCACCTATTTCTCGGCCCAGCTCGCGTTCTGACGAGGCCCCCATGACCAAGACCTTTTCCCTTCGCACGCTCGCCCCCGTCCTCGCCTGCCTGCTGCTGGCCACGTCGGCGTGGAACGCCTCGGCCCAGTCCAACGCGCGCGACGACAGCCTCTACCAGCAGCTCGGCGGCCGGCCCGGCCTGGTGCGGCTGATGGACGACTTCATGCAGCGTCTGCTGGCCCATCCGCGCATGAACCCCTTCTTCAAGGACGTGGACCAGGCCCATGTGAAGGCCCAGCTGGTCGACCAGATCTGCGAGGTTTCGGGCGGGCCTTGCCGATTCGACGGGCCGGACATGGCCAAGGTCCACAGCGGCGTGGACATCAACCGCGGCGACTTCAACGCCCTGGTCGAGGTGCTGCAGCAGGCCATGGACGCCCAGGGCATCGCCTTCACGGCGCAGAATCGCCTGCTGGCCAAGCTGGCCCCGATGCACCGCGAGATCATCAACGTCCCCTGAGCCCCTCACCGACATGCCCATGACGAACCGCTTCACCACGGCACTGACCCTGGCGCTCTCCCTCGCCGGCCCTGCCGCCGCCGGCACGCTGGACGTCACCGTCACCGACCGCGACGGCCAGCCCGCCGCCGACGTGGTGGTGCTGCTCAACGTGGTCGGCTACGGCTCGACCAAGCCGGCGCCCGCGCCCATCGTCATCGCCCAGCAAGACCTGCGCTTCCAGCCCTTCCTCACCGTGGTGCCGGTGGGCAGCACGCTGCGCTTCGTCAACAACGATTCCTATGACCACCATGTGCGCACCATGCCCAGCGGGCCGCTGGGCAGCATGGTGGCGGTCGAGTCCTTCGAGCTGCGGCTGGACGCGTCGAAGGCGCCGCCCCGCAGCTACGGCGGCTCGGACGATTACACCTACAAGCCCGCCACGCCGAGCAAGAAGAGCGGCACCAGCACGGCCGATGTCAAGGTCGAGCACGCCGGCCCGATCGGCCTGGGCTGCCACATCCACGGCTCCATGCGCGGGCAGGTCTACGTCAGCGCCAGCCCCTTCTTCGCCAAGACCGACGCCAAAGGCCATGCCCAGATCGAGGGCGTGCCCGACGGCACGGCCGAGATGGTGGTCTGGCACCCCGACCAGCTGAGCGACCAGCCGCCGCAGAAGCTGGAGATGACCAGCGTCGGGGCCAAGGTCGAAGCCAAGCTGAATTTCACGCCGCGGCGCCGGCGCGGCTGAGGTTCAGCGCCGCGTCGGCAGCGACCACAGCCAGGCCGCGACCACGGCGCAGCACGCCGCCGGCACGTAGCGCCAGCCCGAGGCGATCGTCCACGCCGCCCAGCCGCTGCTGGCCGCCATCATCAGGCTGGCCAGTTGCTTGGCGCGCAGCGGCACGGCACGGTACTCGCGCCAGTCGCGCACCAGCGGGCCCAGGCGGGGGTGGCCCAGCAGCCAGGCTTCCCAGCGGGCACTGCCGCGGGCAAAGCAGAAGGCCGCCAGCAGCACAAAGGGCGTGGTCGGCAGCAGTGGCAAAAAGATGCCCACCACGCCCAGCGCCAGGGCCAACGCGCCGCCGGCCAGCCACAGTGGCCGCAGCCAGACACCGCGCTCTCGCAGCGGGGCGGCGGCAGGCGGCGTGGCATCGGGCATCGCCGCATTCTGCCGGCGCCCGCGTGCATGGCCGGGGCGGACTTGAGCCAGGACAAGACCGCGCCACCTCGCCACGCCAGCCTGCGCGACAGGCGAGACAATTGCGGCTCCCTTCGACGCCCGACACCGCACGCCATGCCGACGCTCACCTGGTCTGACGACCTCGCCCTCGACCACCCGCAGATGGACACCACGCACGAAGAGTTCGTGGCCCTGCTCGGTGCTGCCGAGGCCGCCGTGGCCGTGTCGCGCGAAGCGGCACTGGCCGCCTACGAGGCCCTGGTCGAGCACACCGTGGCCCACTTCGGCCAGGAAGACCGCTGGATGGCGGCCAGCGGCTTCGCGCCGGAGAACTGCCACACCTACCAGCACGCCCAGGTGCTGGGGTTGATGCGCGAGGTGACGCGCCTGGCCCGCGAGCAGAGCGACTTCGGCCCGCTGGAGCGGGTGCTGCCCGAACTGGGCCAGTGGTTCCGCATGCATGCGCAGAGCATGGACGCGGCGCTGGCCTCGCACCTGGACCAGATCGGCTACGACACCGCCACCGGCGAGATCGCGCGCCCGCCCGCGGCGCAGGGCATGACCGGCTGCGGCGGCTCGAGTTGCTCGCCATCAGCGCCGTCAGCGCCGGCCGAAGCCGCCACCCCCGCCGAAGCCTGAGGCCGGCCCGCCGGGCCGCGCGCTAGAGTCGTGGCGTGAGCAGCACGCCCCCCTTCCAACCCGGCGCCGACCTGCGCCTGCCCTCGCTCGAAGGCCTGCGCGCCTTCGAGGCCGCCGCGCGGCTGGGCACCTTCGAGCGCGCGGCCGACGAGCTGGCCGTCACTGCCAGCGCGGTGGGCAAGCGCATCGCGGCGCTGGAAGAGCTGCTGGGCGTGGCGCTGTTCCAGCGCGGCGCCAAAGCCCTGCTGCTCTCGGCCGCGGGCAAGGAATACCTGGAACAGGTGCGCGCCGCGCTGGCCCTGCTGGCCGCGATGCCGCTGCACCAGCGGGCCACCCAGCGCCGCGAGCGGCTGCGCGTCAGCGCCCCGCCCACCTTCGCCCGCGAGGTGCTGGTGCCGGCCCTGCCGGCGTTCACCGCCCGGCACCCGGGCATCGAGCTGGAGGTGGTGCTGTCCGTGCCCTTCCTGGACCTGGCCGGTGCCGACGCCGAGCTGGCCGTGCGCCACGGCCCCATCGGCCTGGGCGACGGCGTGCCGCCGCTGTGGCGCGACGTGCTGCTGCCGCTGGCCAGCCCGGCGTTGCTGGCGAACGACCCGCCGCGGTCGCCTGCCAACCTGCTGCGCCTGCCGCTGCTGCGCACGCCGGTCGAGCCCTGGGCACCGTGGCTGCGAGCGCAGGGGTTGGACGCGGCCGAGCCCGACCAGGGCCCCCGCCTGGTCGACCTGGGGCTCACGCTGGAAGCGGCGCGCTGCGGTCAGGGCGTGGTGCTGGCCCGCCCGGCGCTGGCCTGCCAGTTGCTGCAGCGTGGCGAGCTGGTGCCGGCGCTGGGTGCGGGCCGCACGCCGATGGTGGACGCCGCGACCGCCTACCACCTGCTGCCGGCCGCATCGCCAAGCGCGACCACCGACGCCTTTTGCGCCTGGCTGCAAGAGGCCGGGGCCCAGGCCGCGGCAGCCGGGCTGGCGCTGGTTTCCGGCCCGGCCTGAAATTCTTTCCGGCCAGCCGGGCGGCGGCGCCGCTAGGATCCCTGTCGCCCGATAGAACCACGGAGACAAGCGGATGAGCGTGATCACCAACATCGAAGACCTGCGCCTGCTGGCCAAGGCCCGCGTGCCGCGCATGTTCTACGACTACGCCGACTCGGGCTCGTGGACCGAGGGCACCTACCGCGCCAACGAGGCGGACTTCCAGAAGATCAAGCTGCGCCAGCGCGTGGCCGTGAACATGGAAAACCGCAGCACCGCCACCACCATGGTCGGCCAGCGCGCGGCCATGCCCGTGGCCATCGCCCCCACCGGGCTGACCGGCATGCAGCACGCCGACGGCGAGATCCTGGCGGCCAAGGCGGCCGAGAAGTTCGGCGTGCCGTTCACGCTGTCGACCATGAGCATCTGCTCGATCGAAGACGTGGCCGCGCACACCAGCGCGCCGTTCTGGTTCCAGCTCTACGTGATGAAGGACCGCGACTTCATCGAGCGCCTGATCGACCGGGCCAAGGCCGCCAAGTGCTCGGCCCTGATGCTGACGCTGGACCTGCAGATCCTCGGCCAGCGCCACAAGGACTTGAAGAACGGCCTGTCGGCGCCGCCCAAGCCCACGCTGGCCAACATCCTGAACCTGATGACCAAGCCGCGCTGGGGCTTGGGCATGCTGGGCACCAAGCGGCACGGCTTCGGCAACATCGTCGGCCACGTCAAGGGCGTGGACAACATGGGCTCGCTCAGCGAGTGGACCGCCAAGCAATTCGACCCGGCGCTGAGTTGGGCCGATGTGGAGTGGATCAAGAAGCGCTGGGGCGGCAAGCTCATCCTCAAGGGCATCCTGGACGAGGAGGACGCGCGCCTGGCGGTGGGCTCGGGCGCCGATGCCCTGATCGTCAGCAACCACGGCGGCCGCCAGCTGGACGGCGCGCCCTCGTCGATCGAGGCCCTGCCGGCCATCGCCGAGGCGGTGGGCTCGCAGATCGAGGTCTGGATGGACGGCGGCATCCGCTCGGGCCAAGACGTGCTCAAGGCCTGGGCCCTGGGTGCCCGCGGCACGCTGATCGGCCGCGCCTTCCTCTACGGCCTGGGCGCCATGGGCGAAGCCGGCGTCACCAAGGCGCTGGAGATCATCCACAAGGAGCTCGACCTGACCATGGCGTTCTGCGGCCGTACCCGCATTGAAACCGTCGACCGAGGGATTCTCCTGCCCGGCACCTTCCCAAGCTGAGCACAGGGCTGCCTATACTTCGGCGGAATTTTCAAGAAAGCCCCCCACCCCATGAACGCCCGCCACGCCGCCCTCATCGTTGCCCTGCTCGCCGCCACCGGCGCCGCCCGCGCCGCCGACCCGGTCTACATCACGCTGGACCATTCCACCGACGGCGTGCTCGACAAGGCCACGGCCGACGCCATCTGGGCGGAAAGCCTGGCCGGCAAGACCGCCAAGCTGAACAAGCTCTACCCGGTGAAGAAGTGGGGCTTCGTCAGTCAGGTCGAGGGTGGCTTCACCCAGACCAAGGCCTGCGTCGTGACCGCCCGCGTGATGATGATGCCGGTGACCATGGGCAAATCGTTGCTCTTCAAGCCCAGCAAGACCGCCACCGCCTTCGACACCCTGCCCGGCGCCACCCGCGAGCAATGCCAGGACGCGGCCAAGGCCAAGCTGAAGGAAGCCATCGCCGGCGTGCTGTCCAGCCTGTCGAGCTGAAGCCTCGGCCGAGCGCCGGGCCGCCCCAAGGCGGCCGAACCCTCTCGGAGGGTGGCGCCGGTACCCGGTGCCGGGTGCCCGCCAGGCTCAAGCGATGAACGCCCAGATCGCCACCACCGCCATGGTGGTGGTCAGGGCGATGAAGTAGAGCAGGCCAAGCGCCATCACGCGCAGCGTGGTGCTCCACCAGCGCCCGCCGTAGACCACCTGCAGGGCGATGACCGAATACACCGGCATCGCCAGCCAGGCCAGTGCCTTCACCCAGGCCCAGGGCACCAGTTGCAGCAGCACCATCGCGAAGATGAAGGCATGCAGGTGCAGCGCGAACACCAGGTGCTCTGACCAGCGCATGCGCCGGTCGACATAGACCAGCTTCAGGAACAGCGCGTACAGCGGCAGCAACGCGAACATCGCGCTGCCCCAGTGGCCGACGAAGCGCTGCGGCACCTGGCGCATCTCCTTTTCCATGCTCTTGCTGTCGAGCATGAAGCGGTCTTTCAGCCGCTCGCACCAGGCCTCGGGCAGCCCCTTGCAGACGAACTTCCCGTCCTTCATGCCGGCGAGGATGCCGCCCACGTCGATGCGGGTGTCGTTGCGCTCGGCCGAATCGTCGAACTGGACCATGGGCTTGTCGGACGGCGCCTGGACGGCACCCGACCACTGCAGCGCCAGCAGCGCGACCACGCTGATCGTCAGGTACAGGCGCAGCGGCAGCACGTAGCGGCGCTTGCGACCTGCCAGGTATTCGCGCGTCAGCCGCCCCGGGCGGAACAGCAGCAGCAGCAAGGTGCGCCACAGCGCACCCTCCATCGAAATGTAGCTGCCGCCGAATTGCTGGGCGAATTCGATGATCGTGGGCGGCTTGAGGTGGGTTTCCTGCCCGCAGTGGCCGCAGTAGTTGGGGCGCGGTGTACCCAGCGGCTCACCGCAGTTGCGGCAGGCCTCGGCGGGCGGTGCAGTGGGGATGAGGGTGACGGCACTCATGGCAAGGGGGCAGAGCGCCGTGATTATTGCGAGAACTGGCGGCTTTCCCGCCGGCTTTTCCGGCTCAAGTTCGCGGCCGACGGCGGCACCATGCCGACATGGCCGACTCCGCCCAGGACCGCACCCTACCCGCGTCAGAGCGGAAGAAAAGCCGCGCCCGCGAGGACGGGCAGATACCGCGTTCGCGCGACCTGGCCCATTTCGCGGCGCTGGCCATGGGCGGGGCGCTGCTGCTGGTGGGCGCGCGGCCGCTGTCGGGCTGGATGCAGTCCATGCTGGCCAGCGGCCTGCGCTTCGACCACGACACCATCGCCAACCCGGACGCGATGAGCCAGCAGTTCTGGGCCATGAGCCTGCGCGGGCTGATGGTCATCGTACCCATGGGCCTGCTGATGGCCGGCGTGGCCCTGCTGGCCGCGGTGCTGGGCGGCGGCTGGAATGTCAGCTTCAAGGCCTTGCAGCCCGACTTCGCGCGCTTCAACCCGATCTCGGGCATCGGCCGCCTGTTCTCGAAGCGCCACTTCCTGGACCTGCTCAAGATGGTGCTGCTCGCCATCGTGATCGGCACGGTGGGCGCGTTGTACCTCAAGTCGCAATGGCAGGGGCTGACCCAACTGCTCGCCATGCCGCTGCCCGAGGGCATTGCCACGCTGACCGACACCATCGCCGCCGGCTTCGGCCTGATGCTGCTGGTGGTGGGCGGCTGGGCCCTGATCGACGTGCCGTTGCAGCGCCACCTGTGGCTGGAAAAGCTGAAGATGACCCGCGAGGAAGTCAAGCAGGAACACAAGGACGCGGAGGGCAACGTCGAGGTCAAGGGCAAGATCAAGGCGCGCATGCGCGAGATGGCCCGCCGGCGCATGCTGGCCAACGTGCCGCAGGCCGACCTGGTCGTCATGAACCCAACCCACTACGCCGTGGCGCTGAAGTACGACGAGGCCAAGATGGGCGCGCCGCGCGTCATCGCCAAGGGCACCGACCTGCTGGCGCTGAAGATCCGCGACCTGGCGCGCGAGTCCAAGGTGCCGGTGCTGCAGGCGCCGCCGCTGGCGCGCGCGCTGTACGCCCATTGCGAGGAGGACCAGGAAGTGCCCGCCTCGCTGTTCGCGGCCGTGGCGCAGGTGCTGGCCTGGGTCTACGCCCTGCGCCGCACGCCCAGCGCCACGATCGTCCAGCCGGACGTGAGCGTGCCGGACGAACTCGACCCGCATTCGGCCGCCTTCCAGGGCCGGGGACGCAAGGCGTTAGAGTAGGTGTCCGGCGTGCGCGACAGCGGCGGCGCACCCCAGTAGAAACGACGCCCAATGAAGACACTTTTCCTCGTCCGCCATGCCAAGTTCGACAGCGATGACGAAAACATTCCGGAGCCCGAGCGGCCGCTGACCGCCCGGGGCATCGCCGAGGTGCAGGGCATGGCCGAGCGCCTGGCCCGCCGCACCACGCAACCCGACGTCGTGCTGAGCAGCCCAGCGGTGCATGCGCTGGCGACGGCCCGGGCGTTCGCCAAGCGCTTCGGCATCGACGCCGACGCGGTCAGGACCGACGAACGACTGCACGACTCGTCGCCCGAGGCGCTGCTGGCGGTCATCCACGGCCTCGACGAGCCACTGCACGTGGCGATGCTGGTGGGCCACAACCCCGAGGTGGCGCGACTGGCAAAGGCGCTGTCCGGCGACCAGATCGCTGGCATGCCCTTGTGCGCGGTGGCCGAGTTGCGCTTCGACGCCACGCGCTGGCCGCAACTCGGCGAACGACCCGCGACCCATGTGCGCTTCGACGATCGCAAGAAGCCGCGGCCGGCTCCAGGTGACGACGTTGAGGGGCGATAGGCCACCCGTACAGCTCGAAAGCCCCTGAGCGGGCATGCGCTGCGGCCGGGAACACTCAACGAACCATCTTGTCGGCGTTCTCCGCGCGGTCCAGCCCCTTGGCCGCCGACAAGCCTTTCACGTCGCGAAGGATCGTCCCGCCCAGGTCGGCTTCGGTGAAGTCGGCACCGGCCACGTCGGCTCCGGTCAGGTCGGCCCCACCCAGCTTGACGCGAAAGAAGCTCGCGCCGCGCAAGTCGCTGCCCCTGAGGTTGCAGAAGGCCATCAACGACCGGTTGAAGTCGGCACCTGCCAAGTTGGCGCCCGCCAGATTCGCCCCCGACAGGTCGGTGCGCATCTGCCCCATGCCCTGGTTCTTGATGTTGACGCCGACCATCGCGTGGCTGAAGTCCGCGCCCGAGAGGTCGGCCCCCGGCAGGTCGGCGATCATCTTGGCGCCGCTCAGGTTGGCCCCCTTGAAGTTGGGCATCTTCTTGACCTCGCCACCCAGCACCACCACCGACAGCAGGCTGGCGCGCGCCAGGTTGGCACCGCTGAAGTCGGTGCCCATCAGCCACGCGCCGTTCAGGTTGGCGCCCGTCAGCGTGGCCTCACGGAAGTCGGCTTGCACCAGCTTGCTGCCGAACAGGCTGGCGCCTTGCAGGTTGGCCCGTCGAAAGTCGAGCCCGCTGAGGTCGAGGTCCGACAGGTCCCTGCCGGCGAAATGGGCCGGGGGCGAGCCCGCGGCCGAGGCGGCTTGCAGCGCCTGGCGGACCTGGTCCAGCGTGAGATCGGCCGCTGCCGAGGGCCCTGCCGCCACCATGGCGAACAGCGCCGTCACGGCCGTGGCGACCACGCGCCTGCCGAGGCCAGAAGTTTCTTGATCCACGTTTGCCTCCGTTGGGCCGCCGGCCGGGAAAATTGCCTTGGGGCTGCCGTCCGGACGAAGTGTGCGCCCGTTGGCCCAGCAGGTGCCTGCTAAGACTTCCTTAAACCTTGCCGCGCCCAATGCGCCCATCGATGCTTGGTGTCTGGAGGTGACTCATGATCTGCGCGAAGAATCTCGGTGGGGCGCTGCTGGCGGCTGGTGCGGCCTTGGCAGCGGCGCCTGCGTCAGCGGCCGGGGCCATCCAGGTCGGTCCCAGCGGCAAGACCTACGCTTCGGCCGCCCTGGCCTGCGGCCTGCACCCGGTGGCCGGCATGGCGCCGTTCGTGCAGGCGGGCCTGTACAACCCGAAGAAGGCAAGCGGGACCGTCTCCCTCAACGGCGCCACGGTGGCCACCGTCACGCCCAAGAGCCCGGACGCCACCGTCTGGCTCACCGACGGCATGGACACGGTCAGCGTCGCGACCGGCAAGGTGGCCGACAGCTACGTCTTCGACGCGCGCACCACCTTCCCCGGCCAACCCAACGTCTGCATCCCCGACACCCGAGCGAACACGGTCAGCGGTGACCTGGAATACGCGGCCAGCGCCAAGTCCTACGCCGTGGTCACGCCGGGTTGCGCATTCAACCCGCTCACCGGGCGCGCCCAGCCCTTCGTGAACCTGTTCGACAACGGCCGCTACCTGCTGAATGTGTCGGTCAACGGCGTGCCGCTCACCCAGCTGAACGGCACCACGCGCACGCATGTGGCCATCTTCCTGAGCGCAGGGCTCAACGTGGTCTCGGCGGCGAACGGCCAGCTCAGCACCGACTACTACGTGCGCGACGGCGGCACCGGCAGTTGTTCCCTGCCCTGATCGGGTGAACGACGCCCGGGCGCCTCAAGGCGCCGGGCGCGGCCCCGGGCGGGCCATGGTCTGGCCGGCGGGAACCAGGTGCGCGGCTCCGTCCTGCACCTGCCAGGCGGTCGCCATCGTCTGGCCCGGGTCGGGCGCCGCCACGGTGTCCAGGTGCCACCATTCCCCAACGACGCGCTCGTGCGTCACGTCCAGCAGCAGGTAGCCTCGCTTGTTCAGGTCGATGTACTTGAAGTGCGGGTTCTGGCTGCGCAGGTAGGCGGCCAGCGCACCGCCCGGGTCGTCGATGCCGGGCGAGCTGACCGAGGTGCCGACGAACTCGACCGCCAGCGAGCCCTGGCCCGTCGCGGGGTTGTAGCCACCGGTGTTGGTGTCGCCGTTGTTCGGGTCCTGGGTCAGGTCGGCCGCCCATGAGCTGTGGATGTCGCCGGTCAGCACGACCAGGTTGCCCACCGGCGCGCCGCCGTCGCTGCCCTTGATCACCGCGTAGAGCCGGTCGCGGGCCGGCTGGTAGCCGTCCCATTGGTCCGGGTTGAGGAAGAGGCCGCCGCCCTGGGCATTGGGGGCACCCACGGCCTTGAGCTGGGCGAACATCACGCCCTGGCCCAGCAGCTTCCAGCGCGCGGTGGACTGGCGCAGGCCCTTGGTCAGCCAGGCCTCCTCCTTGGCGCCCAGCAGGCCGCGCTCGGGGTTCAGGAACTCGCCAGTCTGGGCGAAGGCCAGGCCGACCGGTGTGGCGATGGTGGCCTCCAGCTGCTCGCTGCGCGCGTTCAGCCGCTCTTCCAGCATGAACAGGTCCACCAGGTCGCCGAAGGTGAAGCGGCGGTTTTCGCGCCGTGGCTGTTTGGGTGCCGGCTCGCGCACGGGCATCCACTCGTAGTAGGCCTGCAGGGCGGCGGCCACGCGGTCGGCCCAGGGGCCTTCGGTGTCGGCCTGGTGGTTCTCGGCGCCGCCCGCCCAGGCGTTGTTGGCGGTCTCGTGGTCGTCCCAGATGGCGACCAGCGGGTGCTGGCGCAGCATCTCCTGCGAGTCCGCATCGCGCTTGTACTGGGCGTGGCGCTGGCGGTAGTCGGCCAGCGTGAGGATCTCGTTGGCTGGCTCGCAGGGCCGGGTGTTGCCGTACTGGCCGCTGCCGTATTCGTAGAGGTAGTCGCCCAGGTGCACGACCAGGTCGAGCTCGCTGCGCTCGGCGATGCGGCGGTAGGCGTTGAAGTAGCCGGCGGCGAAGTTCGAGCAGCTCACCACGGCCATGCGCAGGCGGCTCACGCTGCCCACCGGCAGGGTGCGGGTGCGGCCGATGGGCGACACCGAGTTCTTGTACTGGAACTGGTAGTAGTAGGTGGTGGCGGGCTGCAGGCCCCCGACGTCGACCTTGACCGTCCAGTCGCGGCCCAGGTCGGTCCTGAAGCTGCCGCTGCGCACCACGTCGACCAGTGCGGGGTCGCGCGCCACCACCCATTCGACGGACAGCTTGTCCACCGCGACCAGCGGCGTCACCCGGGTCCACAGCATCACGCGGTCGGCCAACGGGTCGCCGCTCGCCACGCCGTGCGGGAACTCAACCTTGGGCGCCCCGGCCCGGGCGAGCACCGGCACCGCGGCGGCGATGGCCACCGCCGAGCCCGAGCGCTTGAAGAAGTCGCGGCGGCTGGTGCCGGCGGGGCGGGCGGGTGGCGTCTGCTTGGGGCGTCCCATGGTGTCGTGGTCCTCGGCGGTTCGGTCGATGGTCGCAGATGCGGCGCGGCATGAAAACCAGCCTGCAGGCTAGACCCACCGCTTGACGCCCGCGTGACGGCCGGGCGTGACATTCGGCACGGGCCGCTGCCAGGGCGGCATCCCGAGGCTCGCCAGCGCCCCCTTTCAAGCCAGAGGACGGCCGGTTTCACGGCCTTTTTCCGGCTCAAGTTTTTCGGCCGCCCGGGCAACATTCCGTTTCATGGGGCCGACCTGCGCCCCACCCCAGCCCAACCGCCCGATGAACCAGCTCCAACAACAACTGCAAGCCCTGTTCGGCCAGAACGCCGCCATGGTCAAGGCATTGATGGCGCCGATCTTCATCGTGATGGTGCTGGCGATGATGGTGCTGCCGCTGCCACCCTTCGCGCTGGACCTGTTCTTCACCTTCAACATCGCGATGTCGCTGATGGTGATGCTGGTGGCGGCCAACATGATCAAGCCGCTGGACTTCGCGGCCTTCCCGACCGTGCTGCTGGTCACCACGCTGCTGCGCCTGTCGCTGAACGTGGCCTCCACCCGCGTGGTGCTGGTCGAGGGCCACACCGGCCCGGCGGCCGCCGGCAAGGTGATCGAGGCCTTCGGTCACTTCCTGATCGGCGGCAACTTCGCCGTCGGCCTGATCGTCTTCGCCATCCTGGTGGTGATCAACTTCATCGTGATCACCAAGGGTGCCGAGCGCATCGCCGAAGTCGGCGCGCGCTTCACCCTCGATGCGATGCCCGGCAAGCAGATGGCGATCGACGCCGACCTGAACGCCGGCCTGATCGACGAGGCCGAGGCCAAGCGCCGCCGCGCCGAGGTCGGCAACGAGGCGGACTTCTTCGGCTCGATGGACGGTGCGTCCAAGTTCGTGCGCGGCGACGCGGTCGCCGGCATGCTGATCCTGCTGATCAACGTGGTCGGTGGCTTCATCATCGGCGTGGCCCAGCACGGCCTGTCGGCCGGCGACGCGGCCAGCTCCTACATCCTGCTGGCCGTCGGCGACGCGCTGGTGGCGCAGATCCCCGGCCTGCTGATCTCGGTGGCCGCGGCGATGGTCGTCTCCCGCGTCGGCTCCGAGCACGACATCGGCAGCCAGATCCGCGCCCAGGTCTTCAGCTCGCCCCGCGCGCTGGGGCTGACCGCCGGCATCATCGGCCTGCTGGGCCTGATCCCGGGCATGCCCAACCTGGTCTTCCTGCTGATGAGCGGGCTGATCGGCTACTACGCCTACTGGCTCACCCAGCGCGCCAAGCGCGAGGCCAGCCAGCCCAAGGTCGACACCACCCAGGCCGCGCCCGCTGCCAACGCCGAGGCCACCTGGGACGACCTGCAGCCGGTGGACACGCTGGGCCTGGAGGTCGGCTACCGCCTGATCGCCCTGGTCGACAAGGAGCGCAAGGGCGACCTGCTGGCGCGCATCAAGGGCATCCGCAAGAAGTTCGCGCAAGAGGTGGGCTTCCTGCCGCCCTCGGTGCACATCCGCGACAACCTGGACCTGAAGCCCAGCATGTACCGCGTCACGCTGCGCGGCGCCGTGGTCGGCGAGGGCGAGGCCTTCCCGGGCATGTACATGGCCATCAACCCGGGCGGCAAGGTGCCCCAGCTGCCCGGCACCAAGACCTTCGACCCCGCCTTCGGCCTGCCGGCCGTGTGGATCGAGGAGCGCTACCGCGAGCAGGCCCAAATGAGTGGGTTTACGGTGGTTGATTGCTCGACCGTCGTGGCCACCCACCTCTCACACTTGATGCAGGTAAATGCCGCCAAGTTGCTGGGTCGTGTCGAGACCCAGGCCCTGGTCGAGCATGTGACGAAACTGGCTCCCAAACTCATCGAAGACGTGGTCCCCAAGATGGTCGGCATCGCAACCCTCCAGAAAGTCCTGCAGCTGCTGCTGGACGAGGGCGTGCACATCCGCGACTACCGCTCGATCATCGAATGCCTGGCCGAACACGCCAGCATGGTCACCGACCCGGCCGAGCTGGCCCGCCGCATCCGCATCCACCTGGCCCCGGCCATCGTGCAGCAGATCTACGGCCCCGCGAAGGAGCTGGACGTGATCGCGCTGGAGCCCGACCTGGAGCGCATGGTCAACCAGGCCCTGAATTCGCCCCACGGCGCGGTGCTGGACCCCGGCGTCGCCGAGGCCCTGACCAAGCAGGCGGCGGACAGCGTGCGCAAGCAGGAGAACCTGGGCGTGCCCGCCTGCCTGCTGGTGCCGGACCCGCTGCGCGCCCCGCTGGCCCGTCTGTTGAAGCGTGCGGCCCCGCGCCTGAAGGTGCTGGCCCACAGCGAGATTCCTGAGACCCACTCGATCCGGATCGGCTCGATCATTGGAGCAACGTCGTGAACGTCAAGCGCTTTACCGCCCGCACCTCCCGCGAAGCCTTCGCACTGGTTCGACAGGCCTTCGGCGAAGACGCGGTCGTGCTCTCGACCAAGCCCGCCCCGGAAGGCGTCGAGGTGCTGGCGATGGCGCCGGACTCGATGGAGCACATCGAGCGCGTGGCCGACACGGCCGCGCCGGCCCGCGCTGCGGCCCGCCCGGCGCGCAGCGAGAGCCTGGCCGCCCGCGTGGAGCGCCAGAACGCCCAGCCCGCGCCCGCCACCGGCCGCCGTGCCGCCCCCGTGGCGGCGCCCGAGGTGCAGGAAGACGTCGAACAGATGGCGATGAGCACGCTGTCGTTCCAGGACTATGTGCGCGAGCGCATGTTGAAGCGCCGCCAGGCCGCGCTCGGCCAGGACGACATCGGCAGCCCGGCCGTTCCGGTGGACCGCCCGGCCGCCCGTGCCACTGCCGCCCACACCACCGACACCCCGGCTCGCCGCCCGCTGCCGCGCGCCGAAGACACCCGCCCCGAGCCCCGCGATTTCGCCGCCTCGATGCCCAGCCTGTCCGCTCTGTCGGCCGCCGACGAAGGCCCGGCCACCGCCGCCGGTGCCCGCCGCGACCAGCAGGACATGATGAACGAGCTGCGCTCGATGAAGGGCCTGATCGAAGAGCGCTTCGGCGCCCTGGCCTTCATGGAAAAGCTGCAGCGCCAGCCGCGCCAGGCCCTGCTGGCGCAGAAGCTGCTGGACGCCGGCTTCTCGCCCGGCCTGATCCGCAAGCTGGTCGACGCGCTGCCCGCCAGCGCGGCCGACGAGGCCGTCTGGGCCAGCAGCGTGCTGGAGCGCAACCTGCACGCCGGCGACGCCGAGCCTGCGCTCGAAGAGCAAGGTGGCGTGTATGCGCTGATCGGCTCCACCGGTGTCGGCAAGACCACCTCGACTGCCAAGCTGGCCGCCGCGTTTGCCACCCAGTACGGCGCTGCCAACCTGGGCCTGATCACGCTGGACGCCTACCGCGTCGGCGCCCACGAGCAGCTGCGCGCCTACGGCCGCATCCTCGGCGTGCCGGTGCACACCGCCCACGACCGCGCTTCGCTCGAAGACCTGCTCGAGCTGCTGTCGGGCAAGAAGATGGTCCTGATCGACACCGCCGGCATGGCCCAGCGCGACAGCCGCACCCGCGAGCTGCTGGACATGCTGAGCCACCGCTCGATCCAGCGCCTGCTGGTGGTCGACGCGTCGGCCCAGGGCGAGACCATCGACGAGGTCATCACCAACTGGCGCGCGGCCCAATGCAAGGGCGTGGTGCTGAGCAAGATCGACGAGGCCGTCAAGCTGGCCCCGGCGCTGGACGCGATCATCCGCCACAAGCTCAAGGTGCTGGGCGTGGCCAACGGCCAGCGCGTGCCCGAAGACTGGCACCGCCTGTCGTCCAACGCCCTGGTGCAGCGCGCGCTGCGCGCCAGCAGCAACCCGACCTGGAAGCTGGAAGCCGACGACGTGCAACTGGTGTTCTCGTCGGCCCACCGCGGCGGCCGCTCGGCCGGCGCCTCGTCGCTGCACATCTGAGGCACCCGGCATGAACGCCATGCGCGCCCCCATCCCCAAGGCCCTCGACGAGTGGTACGCACCGGCTGACCAGGCCGACGGCCTGCGCCGCCTGTTCGCCGCGGGCCGCCGCCAGCGCCTGGTGCCGGTGGCTTTCAACGCGCATGTGGACTGCACGCCCATCCTGCTGGAACGCCTGGCCGGCGCCTTCGTCGAGCTGGGTGCCCACACCCTGGTGATCGACGCCGCCGACAGCGCCCCGCGCGCCAACACCGTGGCCGAGATCGATCTGCCGGCGGCCATCGAGCAACTCGGCCCGAACATGTCCTACCTGGCCGCCCGCGGCCTGCCGCTGCGCCACGTGAACAGCCGCGGCTCGTGCGAGGCCTGGCTCAACGCGGTCGAGACCGCCGCGCCGCAGGCCGACGTGCTGCTGCTGCATGCCAACGCCCGCGACCTGGTGCGCCTGCTGGGCCGCCGCGAGGTGCGCCCGGTGCTGACCACCACGCTCGACGCTGCCAGCCTGACCGATGCCTACACCTCGATGAAGCTGCTGTCGCAGCGCAGCGGGCTGATGACCTTCGACCTGCTGACCGGCATGGCCGGCGCACCCAAGGCCGCGCAGCGCATTGCCGAGCGCCTGGCCGAGACGGCCGACAGCTTCCTCGGCACCGTCGTGCGCGAAGCCGTCTGGCTGGACAAGCGCGACCCGCTGGACGCCCCCGCGACGCCGGCGCTGGCCCGCCTGGCGGCCAACCAGTTGCTCGACCCGGAAGCCCCGGACACCGGTTTCGGCCACGCCTCGCTGGCGGCCGACCACGACCTGCACGCCATCTGACCCCCGTTCCCCGGAGACCGCCCATGTACACCGCCACCGGCCGCCTCGATGCCAACGCGTTGCTCAAGCAGTACAGCCCCCTGGTGCGCCGCCTGGCCCACCAGATGATCGCCAAGCTGCCCGCCAACGTGGAGATCGACGACCTGATCCAGGTCGGCATGATCGGCCTTCACGACGCGCTGGGCCGCTTCGACACCGAGCAGGGCGTGCAGTTCGAGACCTTCGCCACCCAGCGCATCCGCGGCGCGATGCTCGACGAGCTGCGCGGCAGCGACTGGATGAGCCGCGGCAACCGGCGCCAGCAGCGCGAGATCGAGGCCGCGGTGCACAAGCTGGAGCAGACGCTCGGCCGTGCCCCGCAGGAAGGCGAGATCGCCAAGGAGATGGGCGTCAGCCTGTCGGACTACCAGGACACGCTGACCAAGGTGCGCGGCACCCAGCTGGTCTACCTGGAAGACATGTCCGGCGACGAGGGCAGCGACGACTTCCTCGACCGCCATGTCTCGAACGAAGAAGCCAACCCGCTGGCGCAGCTGCAGGACCACCGCATGCGCGAGGCCCTGGTCGAGGCGATCAAGAAGCTGCCCGAGCGCGAGCAGTACGTGATGAGCATGTACTACGAGCACGACATGAACCTGAAGGAAATCGCCGCGGTGCTGGGCGTGACCGAGTCGCGCGTTTGCCAGCTGCACAGCCAGTCCATCGCCCGGCTGCGAGTGAAGCTGCGCGAGTGGTGATGCTGGCTTTGGCGAGCCTTTGAAGAGCGCCTCCTGCGGGAGGCGTTATTGCTTTCGGTGGGGTTGGCGTGTCGCGGCGGGCGGTACCCGGCGGGGGCTCATGGTTCCGCGGTCGGCCCTGCGTGCCGACTCCGCTGCGATGCTCGGGCTGCGGTCGCGCGCAGAACTCGCTTCGTTCGCTGCACTCACTTCGCTCAGACAAGCTGCGCGAGTTTGTTTACGAAGCGCGCTGCGCGCGCCGACCGCAACCCTGCGCTTGCTTCGCCGCTGCACAAATCGCCCCGCCGGGTACCGCCCGTCGCGAAGGCGATGGTGGGTGCTTCTCCCAGCTACCGAATTCACTTCTTGGAGAAGCCTCCAACCGCGCATTCGCGGAGGGTGATGCCCGATGGGGCGATTTTGGGAGCGCCGAAGCGCGCAGTGTTCGGGCAGCCGCGCAGCGAGCCTCCAAAAACTGACTCGCTGGCGATTGTCTGAACGAAGAACGCAGCGAACGAAGCGAGTTCGACAGCGGCCACGAACGCGAGCACTGCAGGAACCCTCGGCGCAGCCGAGGGCGCGGACTCATGAGCCCCAGCGGGCATCACCCTCCGCGATTCGCCAGCCTACACAGGCAGCCGAAACACCTTCCGCGCCTTGGCCACGTCCCGCGCGATCACGCAGCCCTCGGCATGGTCGTTCACCAGCCCCATGGCCTGCATGAAGGCGTAGACCGTGGTCGGGCCGACGAACTTCCAGCCGCGCTTTTTCAGGTCTTTCGACAAGGCGACCGACTCGGCCGAGGTCGATGCGCTCGGCGCTTCCGGACGCTTCATCTCGAAGCGCCAGAAGTACGCCGCCAGCGAGCCCTGCTCGGCCTGCAGCGCGACGGCACAGCGCGCGTTGTTGATCGTCGCCTCGATCTTGCCGCGGTGGCGCACGATGCCCTCGTCCAGCAGCAGCCGCGCCACCTGCTTGTCGCCGAAGCGCGCCACGCGGTGGAAGTCGAAGCCTTCGAAGGCACGGCGGAAATTCTCGCGCTTGGCCAGGATGGTGCGCCAGCTCAGGCCCGACTGGAAACCCTCGAGGCAGATCTTCTCGAACAACCGCGTGTCGTCCGCGACAGGGAAGCCCCATTCGCGGTCGTGGTAAGGCTCGAATTCGGGTGCCGCGGCGCACCAGCGGCAGCGCGGCCGGCCATCGGTGCCGGTGATGGTGGGGTTGTCGCTCATGGGCCGCAGTGTCGCAGCAGCAGCAGCGTCAAGATGCCCACATCGACAGCACGTGCCCCTGGTCCGGCGGCACCTGGCCGCCCAGGGTCTGGCGGTAGACAGCCTCGACCGCGGCCGGGCCGGCCCCCTCGTGCAAGGTGAGCCAGCCCTGCGCGGCCTGCACGAAGCCTTGCCACTGCTCGGCCACGCGTGGCTCGATGCCGTCGCGGCCCCAATCCTGCGCACGCTTGCGCAGCCGGTCCGGCGCGAAGAAGAAGATCGGCTTGGGGCCGGGCAGCGGGCCCTCGCGCCGCTGCAGATCACGGTGCGACAAGCCCACGGCGCTGCTGAAGCGCAAGGCGTCGCCGAAGAACGAATGCAGGCGCAGGCGCAGCGCGGCGCTGCCGGCGAAGTCGACATAGACCGTCGGGCAGTCCGGGTCGAGCCGGTCGATCTCGTCGTAGGTCAGCACGCGGTCGTAGCAGCCCAGGCCGCGCACGAAGGCGTGGTTGGCCGGCGACGTGAGGCCGACCACCTCCACCCCGCCGCGCCGGTGCAGCAGGTGCACCAAGCCGAAGGCCGTCTTGGCAGACGCGCTGGAGACCACCACCTGGCGCGCGCCGAAGAAGCCCTCGTCGGCGAGGAAGTCGTCGATCAGGAACGAGGTGATGAACATCGGCCTCAGCAGGGCCTGCCAGCCCTCCCCCTCGCGCCGGTAGCCGGTGTCGCCGGCGCAGCGCTGATACAGGTTGTAGGCGGGCGGCAGCGCCGCGCGGTGCGCGGTGCCGTCGACGAAGCTGGCCGGGCCCACGCGCTGTGGTGCCAGGGTTGCATGGGTCGACATCGGCCAGAAGCCGTAGATGCACTCGCCGGGCGCAAAGGCCTCGTGACGAGACGCCAGCACGTCGGCGAATCCCCACACCGGCACGATGCCCCACCCCTCCTCGGTGGCGGGGTAGAAGCGCCAGTAGCCGATGGAGTCACCGGTCTCGGCGTAGGTGATGTTGTTGGCGGTGAAGGCGAAACGGTCCACCTTCAGCAGCAGTTCGCCGTCGGCCGGTGCCGGCGGTGGCTGCTCGATCAGCCGGGTGGCGGCGAGGTCGCTCGTGGCGACCGCGAAGGTCTGCATCAGCACCATGGCGTTCTCCGCAAAGCTGGGGCCACGCGATGGTCGCAGCACGCGCCGTCGGCCGATGTCACTCGGGCGACGCACCACGCGCGGCGCGTCAGGGCGAGGCGGTCCAGGCCATCGTCACCGCGGCCAGGCCCGAGGCGATCAGGCCGAGCGCCCACACGACCTCCAGGTCCAGCCAGGCGCTGCGCAGCGCGCGCAGGCCGAGGAAGCGGTAGACGACCCAGGCGACCGCCAGCCCCGAGGCGACCATGGCCACGCTGTGCAGCAGCGAGACCGCGACAGCGGTCGCCACGCCGCTCTGCATCAGCCCCATCAGGTTCGCGTGGTCCAGCACCCCGGCCGGCGGCGCGGCGGGCGTGGCGCACAGGCCCATCAGGATCGGCAGCAGCATCAGCGCCGCACCATGCGCCGTGGCCACCAGGAACGACCACAGCGCCAGCTGCGTGGGCCGCACCCGCGCCAGCCAGCGCGGGTGGCGGCGCAGCACCAGCCGCGACACGCCGAACACCACCACCAGCGCACCGGCCACGAGGCGGATCTCGCGGCCCCACACCAGCAGCCAGGTCAGCAGGGCGAAGGGCACCAGCACCAGCGCCATCGCCAGCAGGTGGCCCGCGCCCAGCGGCCACCAGGTGGCGAACACCGCGCCCGCGCGCTTCTCGCTCATGCCGTTGGCCACCGCCAGCGGCCAGCCCATGCCCGGGTTCAGCCCGTGGTAGACGCCGATCGCCACCACGGCGGCCCAGAGCGACGCCGTGGATTCGGCGAGCGCCACCTCAGGCCGACGGGTAGCAGAACGAGTCGGTCGAGCAGTCCCCGCCCTGCAGGCGGATCTGGTGGGCGCCGTACTCGGTGCCGAAGTCGACCATGAAGTCCTTGTCCAGCGTGAGGCCGCCGTCCTTGCCGACATGGCACAGCACCTGGCGGCCGGGCACGCCGTCGGGGTAGAACTGCGTGTCCCAGCGGCTGTAGAGCGAGTTGGTGAAGTACACGCGCTTGCCGTCGCGGCTGATCTCGGTCATCTGCGGGCCGCCGCCGAAGGCCGAGCCGTTCGGGTGCGGCGTGTGCTTGGCGATGCCGCCCAGGCGCACGCTGCCGGCCAGGCGCGGCTTGAGCGGGTCGGTCACGTCGTACTGCCGCAACTCGCCGGTGCCCCAGCAGGCCACGTAGAGGAAGCGGTCGTCCAGCGACAGGTCGATGTCGCTGATCAGCGGCGGCACGGCGCCGAAGCCCTTCAGCAGTGCGGGCAACAGCGACGCGTCGGCCGGCTCTGCCGGGATCACCGCGGTCTTCTGGGCGTGAAACTTCTTGCCCTCGCGGTACCAGGTCCAGATCGAGCCTTCGAGGTTGGTCGTGTCCACCACCACGCCGAGGAAGCCGTATTCGCGCGTGGGGTCGTGCGCGGGGCGGATCTCCAGCGCCATCTGGTGGTTGGCGCCCAGGTCGATGGTCTGCACGTGCTTGCGCGCGCGCAGGTCCCAGAAATGCAGTTGGTGACCGTAGCGGTTGCCCAGCAGGTCTTCGGCGACGATGCCGTTCTCGAACTGCGGCGGCAGGCCCCATTCGCTGGAGACCATGTAGTCGCGCGGCAGGTTCCACCAGAAGTCGTAGTGCAGCTTCTGCGGG
>JBGAGZ010000077.1:0-25143 GCA_044226465.1 Burkholderiaceae bacterium
ATGGTCTTGACCAGCGCAGGCGTGCCCACCAGCGACACCACCGACACGGTGCCGGCGGCGTTGTTGGCGACATAGACCGCACTGCTGTCGGGCAGCACCGCCACGCCCAGCGGCGAGGCGCCCACGGCCACGGTCTGCACGCTGGCGGTGTTGGCCGTCGAAATGACCGCCAGGGTGTTGGCGTTGACGCCCGCGGTGACGATGGACTGGCCGTCCGGCGTGACCTTGATGAAGATCGGGATCGCCACCCCGGCCGGGAAGGCTGCGCCGGCGGTGAAGCTGGCGGTGTCGATCGGCGTGATCGTGCTGTCGCTGGCGTTGACGATGTAGGCCTTGCCGCCGTCTGGCGCGAAGGCGATGCCCGCCGGGCAGTTGCCCACGCCGATGGTGTTGCCGAAGGTCCAGTTCGGGCCGCTGAGCCGGGTCACCGAGTTGTTGGTTGGGCACTGGTCGTTGCCGACGAAGACGGTGTAGCTGGCCGCCAGCTCGGCGGCGGGCGCCGTGGCCAAGGCAGGCGCGGCCGGCACCAACGAGGTCGCGGCCGCGGCGACGGCGGTCCACAGAGGGCGTGTCATGTCGGGTCACCTCCTGGGTTCATGGCCCGGCAGGCTGCCGGTCCCATGGAGCCAGTGTCCGCAGACCGCCCGGGCGCTGTCCACGCAGGCGGGGTGACTTGGGGGTGACGCGCACGCGCGGCGGGTGGCGCCGAGCGCCGCGCCCCTCAGGCCGGGGCGTGGGCCGCGGCGCCGGCGCCCTGGTCGCGCATCAGGGCCTGCCAGGTCCAGACCGCGCCGGCGAAGTCTGCGGCGCCGAAGAGCACCAGCATCGGCGGCGCCAGGCCCAGCGCGGCAAAGGCGGCAAAGGCGACCAGCACCAGCACGCGGGTGTAGATGGACGCGCGGAACACGCTGGTGGCCTCGCCTTGCGCGGCGAACCAGTAGTACACGCCGATGTTGAAGACCAGCACGCCCACGACGCGGATCCACACCTCGTCGGTGCGCGGCATGCCGAACACCGAGAGCAGCAGGTTGGGCACCAGCACCAGGCTGACGCCCAAAACCAGCAGGTAGACACCGAAGGCCTTGATGCTGAACGCGGCTTTGGGCATGGCTTGCTCCACGGTATGGCGCCACGGCGGCGCGGGCGGATTTTGCGCAACGCCACGGCCGGCCGCCATCCAAGCCCGCACGCTGGCGCGGGCGGCCCAAGGCTGGGACAATCGCGGGTTCGCCTGCCCGTCACCGACCGTGACGCCACCGTGCCACCCCCGTGACCACCGCCACCCCCACCGCGCGCCCCGCCACCTCACCGGCCACGCCTGCCCGCCCCAAGACCCCGGGCGGAGCCAAGGCCTTGACCGCCTGGCGCCCCTACTGGGCCAAGCGTTTCGGCCCCGCGCCCTTCCTGCCGATGAGCCGCGAAGAGATGACGCAGCTCGGCTGGGATTCGTGCGACATCGTCATCGTCACCGGTGATGCCTATGTCGACCACCCCAGCTTCGGCATGGCGGTGATCGGCCGCACGCTGGAGGCTCAGGGCTTTCGCGTCGGCATCATCGCCCAGCCGGACTGGCAGTCGGCCGACCCGTTCAAGGCACTGGGCAGGCCCAACCTGTTCTTCGGCGTGACCGCCGGCAACATGGACTCGATGATCAACCGGTACACCGCCGACCGGAAGATCCGCAGCGACGACGCCTACACCCCCGGCAACGAGGGCGGCAAGCGCCCCGACCGCGCCAGCCTGGTCTATGCCCAGCGCTGCAAGGAGGCCTACAACGACGTGCCCATCGTGCTGGGCGGCATCGAGGGCTCGCTGCGCCGCATCGCGCACTACGACTACTGGCAGGACAAGGTGCGGCGCTCGATCCTGGTCGACGCCAAGGCCGACCTGCTGCTTTACGGCAACGCCGAGCGCGCCATCGTCGAGATCGCCCACCGCCTGGCCGCCCGCGAGCCGGTGGGCCACATCACCGACGTGCGCGGCACCGCCTTCGTGCGCCGCCACGACGACCCCACCGCCGCCGGCTGGTTCGAAATCGACTCCAGCGAGGTCGACCTGCCCGGCCGCATCGACGCCCACATCAACCCCTACCAGACGACCGGCGAGCAGGCCGAGGCGCAGGGCACGACCTGCGCCAAGGAAGAAGGCTCGGGCGCACCGGCCGCCGAGCCGGTGGCCCAGCCGATCACCTTCGTGCGCCACACCACCGGCCGCGTCGTGATGCCTCCGCGCGAGAAGACCGTGGTGCGCCTGCCCAGCTACGAGCAGGTCAAGAGCGACCCGGTGCTCTATGCCCACGCCAACCGCGTGCTGCACCTGGAGACCAACCCCGGCAACGCCCGTGCGCTGGTGCAGCGCCACGGCGAGGGCAAGACGGCACGCGAGGTGTGGATCAACCCGCCACCCATCCCGCTGACCACGGCCGAGATGGACCACGTCTTCGACCTGCCCTATGCCCGCTCGCCGCACCCGGCCTATGCCGACGACAAGGGCGGCCACGACGGCGCGACCAAGATCCCCGCGTGGGAGATGATCCGCTTCAGCGTGAACATCATGCGCGGCTGCTTCGGCGGCTGCACCTTCTGCTCGATCACCGAGCACGAGGGCCGCATCATCCAGAGCCGCAGCGAAGACTCGGTGATCCGCGAGATCGAGGAGATGCGCGACAAGGTCAAGGGCTTCACCGGCGTGGTCAGCGACCTGGGCGGCCCCACGGCCAACATGTACCGCATCGGCTGCAAGAGCCCCGAGATCGAGGCCGCCTGCCGCAAGCCGAGCTGCGTCTATCCTGGCATCTGCCCCAACCTGAACACCGACCACGGTCCGCTGGTGAAGATGTACCGGCGCGCCCGCGCGCTGAAGGGCGTGAAGAAGATCCTGATCGGCTCGGGCCTGCGCTACGACCTGGCCGTGCAATCGCCCGAGTACGTGAAGGAGCTGGTGCAGCACCACGTGGGCGGCTACCTCAAGATCGCCCCCGAGCACACCGAGAACGGCCCGCTCAGCAAGATGATGAAGCCGGGCATCGGCACCTACGACCGGTTCAAGGCGATGTTCGACAAGTTCAGCGCCGAGGCCGGCAAGGAGCAGTTCCTCATCCCCTACTTCATCGCCGCCCACCCCGGCACCAGCGACGAGGACATGATGAACCTGGCGCTTTGGCTCAAGCGCAACGGCTTTCGCGCCGACCAGGTGCAAACCTTCTACCCCAGCCCCATGGCCACCGCCACGGCCATGTACCACACCGGCCTGAACCCGCTGAAGGGCATCCACCGCGACCCGAAGCGCGGCGGCGAAACGGTGGACGTGGTGCGCGGCGAGCGGCGCCGCCGCCTGCACAAGGCCTTTCTGCGCTACCACGACCCCAACAACTGGCCACTGCTGCGCGAGGCGCTGAAGGACATGGGCCGCGCCGACCTGATCGGCAACGGCAAGCACCACCTGATCCCGACCTGGCAGCCCGCCACCGACGGCGGCTACCAGAGCGCGCGGCGCAGCAACTCGACGCCGACGCCGGCGGCCCACAAGCCGGGCGTGGCACGCAAGGCCACGCAGCCGGTCAAGGGCCGCCTGCTGACCCAGCACACCGGCCTGCCGCCGCGTGACACCGGCAGCCGGCCGGCGCGGCCCGCGACGCCTGCGCGGGCGGCGCGCAAGCCCAAGCGCTGAGCCCTGCTCCCGGGCCCTAGAGCCTCAGCCCGAGACCAGCTCGTCGAGCTGGTCGAAAGTCTCGTCGTTCCAGCTGATGCTGCCGGAAGCCATGTCTTCGTCGAGCGCCTGCTTCGAAGGGTAGAGCTCGTGCACGACGAGCAAGGTCTGCACGGCCCGTTCCTCGAAAGTGACCGTGGTGACCTGCCCAGTGCCACCCGATTCCTCATTGGTCCAGACGAGGCGCGAGGGCGGCGTCACCTTCAGGTACCTGCCGTGAAAGGCCATGCCATCCGGGGCGGCAGGGTGGCTGAACACGAGCCGGTACGTGCCGCCCACGCGAACGTCGAGCTCGCAGGAAAGCAGCGTCAGGCCAAACGACTTCGGCACCCACCAGCGTTTGAACAGCTCGGCCTTGGTCCACGCCTCGAACACGATGTGCGGCGGGGCGTTGATGGTCCGCGCCACGACCAGTTCGCGATCGGACTTGCGCTCGACCAGCATGCGGCTCCTCGTGGGGCCGGCGTCACCTTTTCTTCCCGCGTCCATCGGCTTTCTCCTTGCGTTTCAGTTCCTCGACCACCTGGTCCAGTTCGTCGAAGCGCGCCAGCCAGAGCTGGCGGTGTTTCTCGATCCACATCGCCTCTTCTTCCAGCCGGCGCAGGCCGAGCGAGCAGGTTCGCACGCGCCCGACCTTCTGCGTGGTGACGAACCCCGCCTGCTCCAGCACGCCGATGTGCTTCTTCATGCCCGTGAGGGTCATTTGGAACTTCTCGGCCAGCTCCGTGATGGAAGCGTCGGCGCGCCCGATCTGCTCCAGCACGCCGCGACGGGTGGCGTCCGAGAGCGCGGCGAACGAGGTATCGAGGTGAGCGCTCTTATACTGAACCATGTGGTTCACTATAGCGCGCGGACCGGTGGCATGCAATCGGAAGAACAGGGGCGAGGCCATCGCTGCCCAGGCCCGGCAGCGACAATGGGCGGCCACTTCCATGAGGGCTCGACATGCTTGTAGGAACCTGCCACTGCGGCGCCGTCACCATCAGGCTGCCCTCGGCCCCCGATACGGCCACGAGCTGCAACTGCTCCCTCTGCAGGCGCATCGCCGGCCTGTGGGCGTACTACGAATTCGGAACCGTGCAGGTCACCGGCCACCCGGAGAACACCGAGGGCTACGTCCAGGGCGACAAGACCTTGAGGACGGTGCGCTGCGCGAGCTGCGGCTGCGTCACCCACTGGGAACCGCTGCAGCCACAGCCCGGCGCGCGCCACGGCGTGAACCTGCGCAACTTCGACCCCAAGCTTGTGGAGTCGGTGCGGGTCCGCCACCTCGACGGCGCGGACACCTGGCAGTTCCTGGATTGACGCCCCCGCTGCCGCGAGCCGAGGCCACGGGGTGACTACCCCCGCACCGCCGCCTCGATCGCCGCGATGTCGATCTTGGTCATGCCCATCATGGCTTCGAAGGCGCGCTTGGCGGCGGCGGGGTCGGGGTGGGTGATGGCCGCCGTGAGTGCGCGGGGCGTGATCTGCCACGACAGGCCCCACTTGTCCTTGCACCAGCCGCAGGCGCTGGGCTCGCCACCGTTGCCGATGATGGCGTTCCACAGCCGGTCCGTCTCGGCCTGGTCGTCGGTGGCCACCTGGAACGAGAAGGCCTCGGTGTGCTTGAACATCGGCCCGCCGTTCAGCCCCAGGCAGGGGATGCCCATGACACTGAACTCGACCGTCAGCACGTCGCCCTGCTTGCCTGAGGGGTAGTCGCCAGGCGCGCGGTGCACCGCGCGCACCGCGCTGTCCGGGAAGGTTTCGGCGTAGAACTGCGCGGCGTCCAACGCCGTGCCGTCGTACCAGAGGCAGATCGTGTTCTTGGGGTTCATGGCGCTTATCCTCCTTCGGGGGGGTGCGTGGATGTGCAAATGCAAGCCGGGGCGGCGATCATCCACCATTGCTCGTCGTTGTGGGAGGAGCTCGACATGGAAAGGTTCAACGGCGGCTGCCTGTGCGGCAGCGTCCGCATCGTCGCGACGGGCCAGCCGTACCGCGTCGGCCTGTGCCATTGCCTGGACTGCCGCAAGCACCACGGCGCGCTGTTCCACGCGTCCGCCGTGTTCCCGCAGGACGCGGTCGCCGTCACAGGCGATACGGGACACTACCAAGGGCGTCACTTCTGCCCCCGCTGCGGCTCGCCGGTGTTCTCGCGCAGCGGCGACGAGACCGAAGTGCACCTGGGCTCGCTCGACGCGCCGGACCAATTCACGCCGACCTACGAGCTCTGGATGGTGCGGCGCGAAGCCTGGCTGCCGCCCTTTCCGCTCGCTCGCCACTATGAACGCGACCGCGACCCCGCGGGCCGCCACGAACCTTAGACCACGACTGCATGCTCATCGACATCACCCCGCTGCGTCGCAACACCGCCTTTCGCCGCCTCTTCGCCAGCCAGTTCATCTCGGGCCTGGGCACCATGGTCAGCTACGTGGCCGTGCCCTGGCAGCTCTACGAGTTGACGCGCTCCAACGCCCAGGTCGGCCTGCTCGGCCTGGTGCAGCTCGTGCCCGTGGTGGCCTGCGGCCTGCTCGGCGGCGCGGTGGCCGACCGGCTGGACCGCAAGCGGCTGCTCATCGCGTCCGAAGCGCTGATGGCGCTGTGCCTGGCCGGGCTGCTGGCCAATGCCCTGAGCGCCGCACCCAGCGTGCTGGCGATCTACGCGCTGGTGGCCGTGCTGCAAGGCGCCAGCGGCTTCCACCGCCCAGCCCTGGAAGCGCTGACCCAGAAGCTGGCGCGGCCCGATGAGTTCGCCGCCGTGGCCGCGCTGTCGTCGGTGCGCGGCACGGTGGGCATGGTGGCGGGGCCGGCATTGGCGGGTGTGCTGCTGGCCCAGTGGGGCGCGGTGGGTGCCTATGTGTTCGACTTCTGCACCTTCGTCGCAGCGCTGTTCTTCATCGCCCGCATCCCGCGCGCGGCGGTGGGCACGCTGGACGCGGCCGGCGAGCGCCCCCACCTGCTGGCCGACCTGGCCGAGGGCCTGCGCTTCGCCTGGGCGCGGCCCGAGCTGATGGGCACCTACATCGTCGACATCGTGGCCATGGCCTTCGCCTTCCCGGTGGCGCTGTTCCCCGCGATGGCTGCGGCGGACGGACGAACCGAGTCCGTGGGCTGGCTGCTCTCGGCCATGTCGGTGGGCGCGCTGGTCATCGGCCTGTTCAGCGGCTGGACGGGCCGGGTCACGCGGCATGGGCGCGCGGTGGTCATCGCGGCCGCGGTGTGGGCGCTGGGCATCGTGGCGCTGGGCTTCGCGCCCAGCCTGGTGCTGGGCCTGGCCTGCCTGGCCGTGGCCGGCGCGGCGGACATGGTCAGCGGCGTGTTCCGCGGCACGATCTGGAACCAGACCATCCCCAACGCGCTGCGCGGCCGGCTGGCGGGCATCGAGATGATCAGCTACCTGACCGGCCCGCTCGTCGGCAACGCCCGCGCCGGCTTCATGGCCGACGCCTGGGGTGTGTCCGCGGCGGTGTGGGTGGGCGGCGTGGTCTGCTTGGCCGGCGTGGTGGCCACCGGCTTCGCCCTGCCGCGCTTCTGGGCCTACCGCAGCGCGACGGCGGCGGCATTGAAGACGCCCGCCTGACCAACGCGGCAACAACCCATTTCGCTGCTCCTGGCGCCCAGGCTGCCAAGGTCTCGGCGACGCCATTCCCGACCGCCGCCATCGTGATGCGACGGTGATGACCGCTTCACACTGACCTCACCCAGGTTGCACACACTCCGGCGAACACGCTGGAGGAGCCATGAAGGTCGTCCTGATCAACCCGCCGCACACGGCCATCGGCAGCCGGATCCCGGACGATCATCTGCCACCGCTGGGGCTTCTCAGCATCGGCGGGCCGTTGATCGATGCCGGCTTCGCGGTGGAGCTGATCGATGCAGACCGACAGGACATGCCGCTCGATCGCATCGTCGAAGAAGCGGCTCGCCGCGAGCCTGATGTCGTGATGCTGGGCCACTCGGGTTCGAGCTCGGCCCACACCACCGTGGTGGCGGTGTGCACCGCGCTCAAGCGGCGTCTGCCAAGGGTCACCATCGTCTATGGTGGCGTGCACCCCACCTACCATTGGGACGAGATCCTCCAGCAGAGCCCGTGCATCGACATCATCGTGCGCGGCGAAGGCGAGCAGACGGCTGTCGACCTGATGCGGGCGTTGAGGGACGGCAACGACTTGAACTCGGTGCGCGGCATCGCCTTGCGTGACCCGCACAACCCGGCCGAAGTGATCGAAACCCCGGCCGCACGCATGATCCGCGACCTTGACGACTACCGCGTCGGCTGGGAGCTCATCGATCACCGGCACTACACCTACTGGGGCGGCAAGCGTGCCGTGGTCCTGCAGTTCTCGCGCGGCTGCCCGCACCTGTGCAGCTACTGCGGTCAGCGTGGGTTCTGGACCCAGTGGCGACACCGAGACCCGGTCAGGCTGGCCAAGGAGATTGCACGACTGCACCGTGAGCACGGCGTGGAACTGATCAACTTCGCTGATGAACTGCCCACCGGCTCACGCAAGATGTGGCGTGCCTTTCTGGAAGCCTTGATCGCCGAGAACGTGCCGGTGCTGCTGGTGGGCTCTACCCGCGCGGGCGACATCGTGCGCGACGCGGACATCCTTCATCTCTACCGGCGGGCCGGCGTCATCCGCTTCCTGCTGGGCATCGAGGCCTACGACGAAAGCACGCTCACGCACATCCAAAAGGGCGCCAGCCCCTCTGAGGACCAACAGGCCATCCAGCTGATGCGCCAGCACGGCATCATCTCGATGGCAACCTACGTCGTTGGGTTCGAGGAAGAGCGCGACGCCGATCTCTGGCGCTCGCTGCGCCACCTGCTGCACTACGACCCGGACCAGATCCAACTGCTTTACTTGACGCCGCACCGCTGGACACCGTTCTACAAAGCGGCCGAGCACCGCGAGGTCATCCAACTCGACACGCGCCTCTGGGACTACAAGCACCAGGTGCTGGCGACGCGCCACATGCCCCCGTGGCGCTTGTTCATCTGGTTCAAGTCGACCGAACTTATCCTGCAACTGCGGCCCAAGGCGCTCTGGCGCCTCCTGCTCCATCCGGACCCGGTGTTCCGACAGTCGATGCGGTGGTACTCCGAGATGGGCCGTCGGGTCTGGCTGCACGAAGTGTTCGAGTTCCTTTTCAAGACCGTGCGAGAGCGCAATGGCCCCAGCCTGAAGGCCTTTCTGGGGTCGACGCTGGAAGCGCGGGAGTACACGTTGGAGAAGGCGGCCGCAACTCAGCGGGTCGTTCCCCTGGTGCACGATCTGAGCGACGCGTCGATCTGCGAATGATCGACTCGACACGCCTTGGCGCCGAACCGTAAGCTTTGTTCGTCCCGGTTAACGACGCGGGGATTGCTCACAGCTCGGTACGTTTGCGTCAGAAGACTGCCTAAAGTCAAGCCATCTTCTTCCTCTGCGAGCCCACCCATGTCACGACTTTCGCCCCTGATCGTTGCCAGCAGCGTCGTGCTGCTGAGCGCTTGTGCCACGAGGGATTTCGTCAAAGAGACCGTGGCGCCGGTACAGAGCAGCGTGGACAGCCTTGGCACCCGCGTGCAGGCGCATGACGACGGCCTCAAGGCCCTCGATGGCCGGCTGCAGGGCAGCGAGGCCCGCATCCTGGCCTTGCAGCAGGAGGCTGCGGCGCGAGCCCAGGCCGCGAACAATCTGCCCAAGCCGCCCGGCCTGCTGATGAGCACCGTGCTGACCGACGACAAGATCAAGTTCAGCTCGGGCCGCGCACAGCTCACCGAGCAGGCCGGCCAGGAACTCGATCAGCTCGTTGCCAAGCTCAAGGCCGAAAACCAGCCGGTGTTCATCGAAATCCAGGGCCACACCGACTCGACTGGCAGCGATGCAATCAATCAGCAATTGGGGCTCCAGCGGGCCGAAGCCGTGCGCCTGCACCTGTCGCGCGCTGGCCTGCCGCTGGCGCGCATGGCAACGATCAGCTACGGCGAATCGGCGCCTCTGGTCGACAACAACACCCGCGAAGGCCGCAGCACGAACCGGCGTGTTCAGCTGATCGTGATGCGCTGAGCTGGCCGGAAGCCAGCTCACACTCGCCTCGACCTGGTCGGCCGACCGACGAGGCCGCTGGCATGCCCGCCCATGGCCAGGATCGACCTGGCGGCGCTCGAGGCGCGGTGGCAGAGGCACCCTGCACCATAGCCCGCATCAGGCGCACGTGTTGCTGAGGTGCGGGTATCGTTGTGTGAACGGATTGGATGAAGGAAGACTCGGCCAACGAGGCTCTCCCCAATGCATGACCACAACGAACCGTATTGAGGCAAAGATCGCTGATGCAATGCCCCTTGTCAGGATTGGCTTCCTTTTGCCGGCAGCCTTGCTGTCGGCCTGCGCCCAGATGGCATCGTCATCGGCCGGTTTGAAGCCGGCCGTCCCACCAGCCGAGCGCGTACTCAGCGCCCAGGACCTCATGCACTACCCCGCCTGGAAGGCGGTTCGTGACCAGTTCTTCATCGGAACCGAACCCGTTGGGATCTACAGGGGGCAACGGTTTGTCGTCGAGTACTTCTGCACATACTGGTGCCCAGGCTATGTGGACGCCGTTTACCACTTCATCGACTTGAAGTCGCCCGAAGCCTGCAATGCCATTGGCGCTGAGATTCGTGACATCGAAGTCCAAATCGACTTCGGTCGCCAGCACCGAAACTTCTGCGTGGCCTCCGGGCGCATGCTGTAGGAAAAGCGCGGCGAGTTGCCGCCGCCTCCCCGAACGCAGTCACCTGCACCGTGCGGTGGTTCAATGGGTAGGCAGGAAGCAGGGGCGCACCATGTCCATCGAACTCGACAACCTCGTCGTTCCGTCGAAGAGCCGCGTCGACGCGGCACGGCGGCTGGGCACGCTGCTGGGGGTGCCCTGGGCCGAGCAGGCGGCCGTCGGCCCCTTCTCGCAGGTCTACGTGAGCGCGGGCCCGACCATCGACTTCGACGAATGGCCTGAGCCCATTCCGCAGCAGCACTGCTGCTTTCGCGTCGACGATGCCGCGTTCGACGCCATCCTCGCGCGCATCCAGGCCGCGGGCCTGCCCTGGCGCAGCTCGCCCATCGGGGCCTGCGACTACCAGGTCAACCACGCATTCGGTGGCCGGTTGGTCTACTGGCTCGACCCGGAGGGCCACGCCTGGGACATCCTCACCGTCAGTTGCGCCCTGCCCACCGCTTCGCCCGGGTGAAGCTTGCGCTGGCGTGGGCTCAGCGGCGGCCTGAATGCTGGCATGCGCTCGCTATCGGTTTCTGTCCTGCCCAGCGCCCGTCACCCCCAGCAGCTCGATGCGGCTGGGCACCCGGCCGATGCCTTGCACCCAGCCGAGCTTGTAGCCCGGCCCCTCGTTGGTGACGACGAACGCCGGCAGGTAATACACCGGGCCGGAAAAGCCGACCAACGCACTGTCGCGAACGACCCAGTGGTCGGCTTCGCGCATCTGTACCCAGGCGTGGCCGTAGGCTTGCCACTGACCGTCCGTGTAAAGGATGGCGGCACCGTTCACCAGCCTGGCCGGGATCTGAACGGCACGAGCCAGCGCGGTCGTGAGCAGCGCATGCTCGGTGCAGTCTCCGCGCAATGTCCGAGCGACTTCGGACGCGAAGTGCAGGTTCTCGCCGTATTCCGAGTGCATGGCCGTCGCCACGAAGTCAACCACCTGCGCTGCCCCGACACCCCCGTGCCCAGCCTGACCCACCAGCCGCTGGTGCAATTGCGCCACCTCAGGGTCGTGGTAGTCGACGATGAACGACGCGGCCAGCGGGTCGCCCTGCGCGTCCAGGTCCGGGTGGGTACCCGCCTCGAGGGTCAGGTCCAGCGTGCCGTCCGCGCGAGTGGCGCTCTCTGGCAGGCCCAGCAGCCGGGCCAGTCCTGGCGCGTCGGCAACCTGCAGGCGCACGCGCAGCACCGGCGCTGGGGCCCCCGGCACCAGGGCAAAGCCAGGCGGCGTCACGTTGACGGGGATCGACGCCAGCATCTGCGCTGGCAAGCGCAGCGGGCCGCAAGCCAGAACCAATGCCAGGCCCAGGCGAAGCGCGGCGCTACGGACGTCCACACCCCTCGTGGGCATCAAAGCTCGCCTTCCGTGTAGACGCGCTGCATGTCCATGGTGCGTGGACCCAGAGGCATCCTGATGCTGGTCGCCGTGCCAGTCTTCGGGTCGAGCACAGTGTCCATCGACATGCCGCCAACCTCTTCGCGCACGCTGAACTGGCCGGTCGGCGCAAGCCCCAGCACCGTGGCGCGCGCCGGCAGCAACTGGGTCAGGTCGAGGGAGTTCCAGGTCATGGCTTCGGTGTGGGTGCCCACGGGGCTGGCCTGTGCCAGCAGCCGGCGGCGGGCCCGCGCCATCGCCGCGTGGCTGCTTGGATCGCCTTGCACATCGGCGTCGAAGCTCTTGCCGCCGATCTTGCCGGCAACGCGCCAGCGGTCGTCTATGTCGCGCTTGAGCGTGGCCTCTTCGGTCAACTCGCCGTTCCGCGTCTTGCTCTGGTAGGCATTGATCAGTCCGCCGTCGGGCAGCACCCACTGCACCTCGGTCGAGTCCTGCGCGACAAGCTTTCCCGGGGCAATCTGCAACAAGATAGCTCCCATGCTCTTGAGCTGGGCATCGCCCTCGTCGTCTTTCGTGGCCGTCATGGCACCCACCCCGATGCGCATGCCGTCCATGCTGATCACCGCGACCTCGTGAAAGTGCGGCGCCACGGGCGCCTCGCTCCGCGTGCGCAGGCTGCTGGCAAGTGCCTTGGTCACGGCATCGAAGGTCTTGGTGAAACCCAGTTCGTCGTGCGCACAGTAGACGACCGCGCCATCCAGCGCCGCCGCGAACTGTTTCAGTGCGCCGACGCGCAGGTCGCCATCACGATTCGCACGGTAGAACCACTGCAGCGCCAGGTAGGGGCGACGTCCAGCCACGCCCGCGTCCGACACCTCGAGGACGCGCGCCTCCACCTTGCCGTTGGCCTTTTCGATGTCCTCGAACGACGCATCGACCGCCTTGGCGAGGAAGGACGCCAGGTTGAACGATTCGCGCAGGACCACGCAGCCTATCGCTGTGTCGTCACCCACGGCAATGTCCAGGCTGTAGCTGCCGTCGTCGAGCACGACCTTGCCTTTCACGACGCCAGGCAGCTCTGCGCGCAACCAGCGGTCGTCGCTTTCCACGGCCGCTGGCGGGGGAAGACGCGCTTCGCGCGCGCGCGCGTCCGCCAACCACTGCGGCAAGCTCTGCGCCCAAGCGGACCCTGTTGCGCCCCAAAGCAGCGCCAGGCTGGCGCCCAAGATCTTGCTGTTCATCTTCGGACTCTCCCTGAATTCGAAGCCCGCGGCGTGCAAGGTACGAGCGGCGCTTCGGTCAAGCCATTGTGCACGGCACGGCCCACCGGCCTCAGCGCCCCGCGCGCACCAGCGGCCACAGGAACAGCAGGCCGACGGCCGGCCCCACGGCGAGCCAGGGCAACACCTGGGCCAGGGGCAGTGAGGCTGCGAGCGCCGCAAACAGCGTGATCGTGCCCACCGAGATCGAGAAGCCGATCGCGTTGACGAAGGTGAGCACGCTGCCCACCATGGCGCGCGGCGCCAACTGCGCCGTCAGGGCCGAGAACTGCGGCGAGTCGCCCGCCACGGTGCCGCCCCACACCAGCAGCCACACGGCCCAGGCGGCCAGCGGCGCGTCCAGCATCCACGGCGCGGCCAGCCCGCACAGGCCGCTGCCGGCCAGCATGGCGGCGGCCACGCGGGCCCCGCCGGCGCGCCGCACCAGCAGGCCACCGCCGACGCAGGCGAGCCCGCCCATGGCGATGGCCGCGAAGGTCCACCCCGACGCGGTGGCCACTTCGGCGAACCGCGTGGCCACGATCGCCGGCACCAGCACCAGCAGGGCGTAGAGCTCCCACATGTGGCCGAAGTAGCCGAAGGCCGAGGCGCGCACCTGGCGGTCGGCCCAGATGACCGACAGCGCCCGCGGCGTGATGCGCGCGGCGGGCGCCAGGTGCGGCCCGTCCGGCACGGCCAGCGCCATCAGCAAGCCACCTGCGGCCGCCACGCCCGCCACGACCAGCAACACGGTCTGCCAGGGCCAGGCCGCCCCCAGCGCATGCAGGCCGAAGGGCGCGGCGGTGCCCAGCACCAGCGCGCCGACCAGCACACCCAGCGCCCAACCCAAGCCCTGCGCGTACCAACCCGAGGCGATCTTCATGCCCACAGGGTAGATGCCGGCGAGGACGAAGCCGGTGCCAAAGCGCAGCACCAGCAACAGGCCCAGTTGCGGTGGCAGCAGCGCGGTGGTGGCGGCCAGTGCGGCGCCGGCCAGCGAACACACGAGGAACACGAGCCGCGGCGAGAAGCGGTCCGCCACCGAGAGCAGGGCGAACAGGAAGGTGCCGGCGATGAAGCCCAGCTGCACGGCGGCGGTCAGCCAGCCGACCGCGGCGTCGGGCAAGTCGGCGGCGCGGCGCAGGTCCGCCATCACCGCATTGGTGGCGAACCACAGCGAGGTGCCGGCGAACTGCGACACTGCGATCGCCGGCAGGATGCGGCGGGGAATGGCCGGCATGGTCGTCGGTGCGTGGGCTGTCGAGGTGGCCTGCACTCTATCGCGCGGGGCCCGCCGCTCACACCACCGGGTCGGCGCGCAGGATGAATTGGCGCTGGTCGTCGAGCGCGACACGGACGGCCAACTGGCCTCGCGCATTGACCGACACCGGGTTCAGCGCGAAGTCGACGACACGGGCCCCAAAGAGGGTGTCGCCCAGCCCGAGCAGCCGGTGCCGAAGCGGGTCCGGGCCGGTGTAGATGCCGAGTTGCCCGCCGGCCGGCGTGCCGTAGAAGGCGACCAGGCCGGCGTTGTTGACCAGCACGCCACGAAAGCTCTCGAAGCCGGCATCGCCGCCGACCACGCACGCCAGGCGGCCCGCCGTGACCGTGAACACCCCGGAGCCCCCACCGCCGCGGCGAGCGGTGAACGCCACCACGCCGTGGTCGTCGATGACAGGGAAACGCCCGAGCTCCTCGAACTCGTCACCCGTCACGGCAACGGTGTCGCAGCGCCGTTCTCGCTGGGCGACGAAGACGCCCTGCCGGTCACCGGGCAGGGCCGCGCGGAACACGACCTGACCCGCGTCGCTGACGACAGGCAGGCCGTCGAAGCCGAGCCAGTGGTCGTCCGCTTCGGCGATCTCGTCGCAGGCCGAGCCCCGCCACACGCGAACGCAGGCCCGCCCCTCTGCCGTGGTCGCGCGAAAGGCCACCGCGCCCTGCTCGTTCATGGTCGGCCCCAGCGGGCCAATGGCGCTGAACAGGGCCGGCGCGGCCAGGGTCTCGACGCCGCCATCGGCTTGCACCCGTAGAACGGCCCCGCCGCCGCCCCGCAGCGTGGCGTACACGCAGACCTGGCCGGCGCGGTTGATGTCGGGGTGGCTCATGAAGCAGTCTGCGGGGCAGCCAGCCGACATGGTCATTGCGACTTCGCGGATGGCCCGGCCGTCACCCGTGAAGACCCCGCTGTGGCCGCCATCCAGCGCGGCCTGGAAAGCCACCACACTGTTGTCGCTGATGGAGGGCACATAGGGCGCAAAGTCGGTGAAGCGGCCATCGTTGGTGGCAATGGGCGTCAGCACGCAGGGCTTGAAGTTCATGGCCATGCTCAAGGTGCCGAGCCTGCCTGCAGGCGCTGCAGCAGGTCCAGCGTGGGGAAGCCGTCGGCCGGCAGGCCGATGCTGCGCTGGTAGCGGCGCAGCGCGTCGCGTGTGGCCGGGCCCATCAGGCCATCGGGCGTGCCGCTGTCGAAGCCGCGTGCGTTCAGCGCGGTCTGCAAGGCCAGCATCTGGCTGCGGCTCGGCACCTGCAGGTCGCGTGGCCAGGCGGCCTGCACGCCTGGGCCGTCGGCCAGCCGCTGCGCCAGCAGCGACACGGCCAGCGCATAGCTCGTCGAGTTGTTGTAGCGCAGGATGGCGCGGAAGTTCGGGCCCACCAGGAAGGCCGGGCCGCGTGCGCCGGCGGGCAGCAGCACGCTGGCGTCGGGCAGGTCGGGCAGGTCGGGCAGCGGCTCGCCGCCCACGCCTTGAACCCCCTCGGTGGCCCACTGAGCGCTGCTCTGGCGCAGCGCCGGGTCGGCGCGGGCGGGGTCGAAGCCCGCGGGCAATCGCACCTCGGCGCCCCAGGGCTGGCCGGCTTGCCAGCCGGAATGCGCAAGGAAGTTCGCGGTCGAGGCCATCACGTCGGCCATGCTGCCCCAGATGTCGCGGCGGCCATCGTCGTCGGCGTCCACCGCATGCGCCAGGTAGACCGAGGGCAGGAACTGCGTCTGCCCCATGGCGCCGGCCCACGAGCCCACCATCTGCGTGCGGGTGATGTCGCCGCTTTGCAGGATCTTCAGCGCCGCCAGCAACTGGCCGCGGGCCCAGGCCTCGCGCCGGCCGTCGAAGCCCAGCGTGGCCAGCGCGTCGATGGTGGGCGTGCTGCCGTAGTTCGCGCCGTAGTTGCTCTCCACACCCCAGATGGCCACGATGGTGGCCGGCGGCACGCCGTAGCGCGCGGCCGCTGCGTCGGCCTCGACGCGGAACTGCGCCAGCCGCGCCTGGCCCTGGGCGACGCGCTGCGGCGTGACGGCGCTGTCCAGGTAGGCCCAGACGGGGCGCGTGAACTCGGGCTGCGCGCGGTCGGCGGCCACCACCTGGGGCAGGTAGCGCACGTCGTCGAAGGCTGCGGCCAGCGTGGCCTCGGCGATGCCGGCGGCGCGCGCCTCGGCGCGGAAAGCGGCCACCCAGCGTGCGAAGCCGGGCGGGGCACTGGGGTCGGCGGCGGGTGTGTCCGGGGTCGTCGCCGCGCTGGCGGCGTCGGCCACCGGGGCGGCGGCCGATGCAGCGGCGGCGGGCAGCGGCGCCGGGGCCGTAGCGGACGCAGAGACGGCGGTGGGGACCGTTGGAACGGAAAGGTCCACGGCGGGCGCCGCAGCGCAGGCGGCCAGCACCGCGGCCGCGATCGCAGCGATCACGGCTGCCTCGGCGCGCACCGGCCGGCGCCGCTGCGCCGATGAGGAACAGGGGGATTGCATGCCACCGATTCTGCGGCCAACCCTCGGCCGGCCGCGGGCGGCGTGCGGTTACAAGGGGTACACCATCTGCACCAGTTGCGGCCCGTCGGGGTGGGGCCGCGTGTGGGCGCCGAGGCCGCGCATCAGCACCAGCATGCGGCGGTTGTCGGGCAGCACGTCGCCCACCAGGGCGCGCAGGCCGGCGGCGCGGGCATGGCGGGCCAGGCGGTCCATCAGCGTGCGGCCCAGGCCCAGGCTCTGCCAGTCGTCGGCCACGGCGATGGCGAACTCGGCTTCGCCGGGCCGATCGGCCAGGCGCACGTAGCGGGCATCGGCCACCAGGCGCGGGGCGCCGTTGGCGGCACGGCTGGGCACACCCTCGTCCGCCACCGCCGAGATCACCAGGCCGGGCAGCGCCTCGGCCACCAGGGCCACGTGATCGTGCTGGTCGACCACGGTCATCTGCTGCAGCATCGGGGCGCTGAGCTGGCGCAGCCCGACGTGGAAGCGCTTGTGGCGCGAGGCCAGCGACAGGCCGCTGACGAAGGCCTGCTCGGCCTCGGCGTCGTCGGCGCGGATGGGGCGCAGCAGCACGGCGCGGTTCCCTGGCAGGGCCAGTCGTTCGTCTCGCAGCGGCAGGCGTTCCTCGCGGGGGGCCGCGACGGGCGTGGCGGCACGGCGCTGCTCGCGCCAGGCAGACAGCAGGCAATCGATGACGTCGATCACAGCGCGGCCTCCAGCGGCTCGGCTGGCTGCAGGTCCAGCACCGCGGGGCCGCCCAGCGCGCAGACGATGAGGGGCTCGTCGCCGGTGACCTCGAAGCTGTCGCCCGGCTCCAGCACGATGTCGCGCAGGTCGTGGTCGATCGTCACCCACAGCGTGCCGCCGGCGCTGGCCAGGCGAGCCTGCGCGGCGCCGGTGAGGCGGGTGCTCTGCCCGCGTTCGAGTTGCAGGCGGGTGCGGTCGGTGGCGATCAGCATGGCGGTCTCCCAGGGGTACGGGTGGGTGGCGAGGATGCGTGGTTCGCATGCAGGCAGCGCTTGCTTTCGCGCCGCCATGGGTCGAATATTCGCTTCGCACCCTGGTGCGTGACAAACGATCGTTTTGCACTCTTCGCATTCCTCACACGCATGCAAACCAAGGCCCCGGACCGCCTGCCGCCGCTGGACCTGCTGGCCTCGTTCGAGGCCTGCGCCCGCCACCTGAGCTTCACCAAGGCGGCGGCCGAGCGCTTCGTCACCCAGTCCGCCATGAGCCGGCAGATGCGCACGCTCGAAGACGACCTGGGCGTGCCGCTGTTCGCCCGCCAGCACCGCGCCCTGCTGCTCACCGCCGAGGGCCAGCGGCTGCTGGCGGCCTGCACCCAGGCCCTGGGCACGCTGCGGGTGGCCGCGCGCGAGATCCGCACGCCGCAGCGGCGTGAGGTGCTGGCGCTGACCACCACGCCCGGCTTCGCCGCGCTGTGGCTGATCCCGCGGCTGGCCTCGTTCACGCGCAGCCACCCGGGCATCGACGTGCGGCTGGACGCCACCTTCGGCAACCGCAACCTCGCGGCGGACGGCTTCGACATCGCGATCCGCTTCGCCAAGGTCAGCAAGCCACCCGGCGGCACACCGCTGTTCGAGGAATCGCTGCAGCCGGTGTGCAGCCCGCGGCTGCTGGGCGACGCGGAGCGCCCGTTGCGCGTGCCGGCCGACCTGGCCCGCCACCCGCTGCTGCACATCGAGCTGGACAACGACGTGGGCGGCATCCCGATGGAATGGGAGCCCTGGCTCAACGCCATGGGCCTGGCCGACCTGCAGCCGCTGGCCCGGCTGAGCTTCACCAACTACGCCGAGGCCATCGCCGCCGCGATGGCCGGCCACGGTGTGGCCATGGGCCGTCGCCCCCTGGTGGACGGCCTGCTCGCCAGCGGCCAGCTGGTCGCCCCCTTCGAGGGCGAGGCCGCCTCGGCGCGCGGCTACTACGTGATCACCGACGCTGCTTCGCGCCACCGGCCCGCCGTGCGCGCGCTGGAGCAGTGGCTGGTGGCGCAAGCCACGGCCTCGTCGCCGCCGGGCGGCGATCAGCGCGGCAGGTAGTCGTTCGGCTCGACCAGTTGCCAGCCCGGCTGCGTCTTCACGCAGTCGCGCAGCAGGTGGCTGTGGCCGGCGCCGTAGACCACGACGACGCGGTCGCCCGGCCGCGCCAGTTGCACCAGGCGTGCGCAGATGCCGAGGTTGCGCGCGGTCCACGCGGCCAGCAGGGCCGCGCCGGGTTGCTCGGCGCCCTGACCGAAGCGCAGCGCGCGCGTGTACCAGGCGTGGTCTTCGGCGATGGCGGCGGGCTCGTTCGTCACGCGCAGCAGCTGGCCGATGGTGGACGTGGCCTGCCGCGCCTCGAAGGCCTTGAGCCGCACGCCGATGTCGTCGAAGTCCTTCTGCAACGCGTCGGCCTGGCCGTGGGCCCGGGCCCAGGTTTGCAGCGCCTCGTAGGGGAAATCGCCGTCGACGTCGATGCCCTGCACGTCGGCCAGGCCGGCGCGGTCGGCCAGCCGGTAGCCGATCTGCGTGATCTCGTTGCGGTCGTCGCGGCCCTCGCCCGCGCGGTAGCGGCGGTACTTGGGCAAAGCGGCCCCCGGCAAGCCATCGGCCACCACCTCCACCGCCACGCGGGTCGGCCGGAAACGGGCCAGGCCGTCCATCACCGCTGCCACCTCGGCCTGGCGGCGAGGCTGCAGCACATCGTCCGCGCGCAGATTCTGCAAGTCCAGCCCCGGGTTGCCGAAGTGGTAGGTGCCCAGCACCATGACCTGCACCGGCTCGGCGGCCCGGGCGCCGGTGGCCCAGGCCAAAAACATGGCCAGGACGGCCACACCCCGCGCGAGAAAGCGTCGCCTCGAATCCATCGTCATCGTCCTTGCACACCGGCGACGGCCGGTCGAGGGCGCCAGCGTAGGGACTGGCGGCGTCGCGCGCCGCCGCCGCACGACGAAGCGCACGAACGGCCGACGAAGCGCCGTACCGGGGTCAGCAGCGGGGGCCGGGACGACGACGCGAGGCCGGTCAAGCCTTTTCAGGCACCGGGTTGCGGAAGCTCACGTTGAGCAGGTTCCAGGCGTGGATGGTGGCGATGGCGAAGCCCAGGTCGGCGATCTCGGCGTCGCTGAAATGGGCCTTCAGGCGGGCGAATTCCTCGTCGCTAGCGTCGCTGTGGGGCGTGGCGGTGACCAGCTCGGCCCAACGCAGCGCGGCCTTCTCGCGCTCGTCGAAGAAGGGCGACTCGCGCCAGCCGGCCAGGGTGTTGATGTGGCGCGGGTCGGTGTCCAGCTGCATCAATTCCTTCCAGTGCATGTCGATGCAGAAGGCGCAGCCGTTGATCTGCGACACGCGCAGGAAGACAAGGCCCAGCAGCCGGTGGCCCAGCGCGCTCTGGTGCACGGTCATCGACAGCTTGTACAGGCCCTGGAAGGCCTGGGGCGCGAGCTGCTGGTAAGCGATGCGGGGGGTGTGGGTGGTGCTCATGGTGTGCGTCCTGAAGAAGGAGGAGGAGGAATCGGTGGTCGGCCACCCGATGCGGCCTTCCTGTCATCAAGACGCGCAGGCATCCCCGCTTGTGACAAGCGGAGGCGGCTCAGGGCGGCGACAGCAGCGCCGGCGCGATGCCGGCCAGCTTGTCCGGGTTGCGCACGGTGTAGATGGCGTGGATGCGCTCGCCGTCGGTCACGAAGGCCTGGGCGGATTCGAGCCGGCCGTCCACATAGCGCAGCACGCCGGGCTCGCCGTTGACGAGCGCCATGCGGTACACCACCTGCTCGCGCCGGCGCAGGAAGATGGCCCAGTACAGGTTGGCGATGCGGTCTGCGCCGCGCAGCACCTTGCTGAACGACGGCACCTTGCCGCCACCATCGCCGGTGACACTCGCCTCGTCGGCCAGCAGCGCCTTCATCGCCGCGCGCTCGCCACTGCGCGCGACCTGCACGAAGCGCTCGATCAGGCGGCGGTGGGCCTCGGGCGGCACCTGGAAGCGCGGTCGCTCTTGCTGCACGCGCTCGGTCGCGCGGTGCACCATCTGCCGGCAGGCCGCCTCGGTGCGGCCGAGCAGTGCGGAGATCTCTTCGTAGTCGTGGTCGAAGACCTGGCGCAGCAGGAAGGCGGCACGCTCCTCGGGGCCCAGGCGCTCGAGCACCAGCAACAGCGCCAGCGACAGCTCGCCTGCCAGCTCGGCCAGCGCTTCGGGGCTGCGCTCGTCCACGGGCTCCACCAGCGGCTCGGGCAGCCACCAGCCCACGTAGGCCTCGCGCTCGGTCTTGGCCGCACGCAGGCGGTCGATCGCCAACCGCGTCACCACGGTCACCAGCCAGGCCTCGGCGGACTGCAGGCTCGCCTGGTCCGCCTGGTGCCAGCGCAGCCAGGCGTCCTGCAGCACATCTTCGGCGTCGGCCCGGGTGCCGAGCATGCGGTAGGCGATGGCGAAGAGCCGTGGCCGGGTCGCCGCGAAGGCGGCGGCGCCGGCGTCGACGGGTGGGGTGTCGGGGCTCGGGGTGGGGTTCATGGCCATGCCAGCGGAGCGATCATGCCCCTCAGACGGATGAAGCGGGCGGTTTGTGACACCCTTGCCAGCCGCATCGTTGGAAAGGACCTTCATCTTGGCATTCAGCTACGTGAGCATCGAAGAGGCCATGGCCCGGCGCGGCCTGCGCATGGTGGTGGTGGGCGGCGTGCCCAGCCCCTGGGGCGAAGCCGCCAAGGGCATCCTGCACCTCAAGGGCATCGATTGGGCGGCCGTGCGTCTGGCCTACGACAGCGAGGCGCTGAAGCAATGGGCCGGCCAGCGCAGCGGGCCGGTGGCCGTCTACGACGACGAGCCGCCACGCGCGGGCTGGGACGAGATCCTGCTGCTGGCCGAGCGGCTGGCACCCAAGCCCGAGCTGCTGCCCGCCGACCCGGCCGCGCGCGACGAGGTGCTGGCGCTGTGCGGGCAGATCTGCGGCGAAGGCGGGCTGGGCTGGACGCGGCGGCTGCAGCTCGTCCATGCAGGCCTGAACGGCGATGCCGGCTTTGCGCCCAAGGTGGCTGCCTACCTGGGCAAGAAGTATGGCCACAGCCCGGAGGCAGGCGCGGCCGCCAGCGCGCGGGTCTCAGGCCAGCTGCAGGCACTGGCGGCGCGGCTGAAGGCGCAGCAGGCCGCCGGCCAGCGCCACTACTTCGGCGCGCAGCTCGGCGCGGCCGATGTCTACAGCGCCACCTTCATGGCCCTGTTCGCCCCGCTGCCGCAAGACCAATGCGCAATGGACCCCGGCACGCGCGCCGCCTTCGAGGCGATGGACGAGGCCACCCGCGCCGCGCTGGACCCGGTGCTCCTGGCGCACCGGGACATGATGTACCGCGAGCACCTGGCGCTGCCGCTGTCGCTCTGACCAACCCACGCCAAGGGGGCTTGCCGCCGGGTTCGGCAGGCGTCTATACTTAGCCAAATGGCTAACAAAACTGCCGAGCTGTCGCAGGTCTTCTACGCCCTGGGCGACCCCACGCGCTGCGCCATCGTCGGCGCGCTGGGGCATGGGCCGGCGGCGGTGTCGGTGCTGGCGGCACCGTTCGAGATGGCGCTGCCCTCGTTCATGAAGCACCTGTCGGTGCTGGAGCGCTGCGGCCTGGTCCGCTCGCGCAAGGCCGGCCGCGTGCGCACCTGCGAGCTGGTGCCCAAGACCCTGTCCCGCGCCGAACGCTGGATGGCCGAGCAACGCGCCATGTGGGCATCGCGCAGCGACCGCATGGCCACTTTCGTCGAACGCCTTCACCAGGAGGAACAGAACCCATGAACGCAGCCCCACCCGCCGCCGCCGAGGCCGGCAACGACCTCGTGATCAACCGCCTGCTGCGCGCGCCCCGCGCCACCGTGTGGCGCGCCTGGACCGACCCCGCCCTGCTGAAGCAGTGGTGGTGCCCGCAGCCGTGGACGACGGAGGTGCGCGCCTTCGACCTGCGGCCCGGCGGCGCCTTCCACACCTTCATGAGCGGGCCGGACGGCGGCACCAGCGACAACCCGGGCAGCTTCCTCGAGGTGGTGCCGCAAGAGCGCATCGTCTTCACCTCGATGCTGGTCGGCGGCTGGCGGCCGGGCACGCCGTGGATGGGCTTCACCGCCATCATCACCTTCGCCGACGAAGGCGGCGGCACGCGCTACACCGCCACCGTGATGCACCCGGACGAAGCCACGCGCAACCGCCACGAGGAGCTGGGTTTCTTCGACGGCTGGAACACCTGCATCAGCCAGCTTGAGGCCTTCGCGCAGCAACTGGGCTGAGCGGCGACGGCCGGGCCGTCAAGGCGCCGGCATGCTGGGGCGGCCGAAGGCCACCGCCTCGCGCACGGCGGCCGGGGCGTCTTGGGCCACCTGCCAGTCGGGCCGCACGCCCAGCGCGTCGTTGATGGTCGAAAAGGCCAGTCGGAAAGCCACGTAGACGGTGGCTTCGAAGATCTCGCGGTCGCTGAGCCCCGCGTCGCGCAGGCCCTGCACGTCGGTGGGCTGCGTGGCATTGGGGTCGCGCACCAGTTGCCGCGCCCACCGGGCCAGCGCCTGGTCGCGGGCCGTGAGCGCGGCGCCGTCTTGCTCGCGCAGCACGGCCACGGCACTGTCCACGTCCGCCGCGTCGGCCAGGGTCTTGCCCCAGGCCAGGGCGCAGTAGGAGTCACCCAGGCTCGACGCGGTGGCGCACACCAGCACGCCCAGCTCGCGCTTGGACAGGCTGGAGCCGCTGGTCAGCGCACTGCGCGCGCCAACGAAGGCCTCGCAGACCTCGGGGCGCCAGCCCCAGAGCCGGGTCAGGTTCATCACGAAGCCGCGCTGGTCCAGGTCGCTCTGGCGCAGGCGGGCGGCGGCGTCGGTCTCGGGGGGCTCGGGCAGGTACATCGGCGACTCCGTGGACGTGGTCAGGGTGAGGCGCGCCAGTGTGGCCAGCCTCGCCGGGCGCGACCATCCCCCGTGCGAGGGTGCCCGCGCGGTCAGCCCGGGTAGAAGACCTCGAGCGTCGGGAAGGCCGCGCGCTGGGGATGGATGCAGTCCCACAGGTAGACCGCGAAACCGGGGTCGCCCGTCCACAGCGAATAGCGGCCCTGGCCGTGCTGGCTGGCGGCGGCTTCGGTCTGCGCGATGCCGTGCATGGCGAAGGCCCGCGCGCGGGCCAGCCAACGCGCGTCCCCGGTGCGGCGGTGCAGCGCGAGAAAGGCGTAGCCGTTGCCGCCGGTGCCGTGGCAGAGGTTCGAGCCCTTGGCCAGCGGGCCGGCCAGCCAGGTGGCCTCGCCACCGGCGAGCAGCAGGTCGTCGAGCGCGTCGCCGGGAAAGTCGGCCAGGCAGATCACGAAGCCCGGCGCGCCATGGCAGAACTGCATCAGCAGCTTGCGCGGCCGCTCGCCCGGCGCCACCATGTGCTCGGGCCAGTTGGCCAGATCGCCCTCGCGCATCGCCGTGCGGCGCACGGTGTTGGCGATGGTATGGGCCCAGGCCGCCCAGGCGCTGGCCGGCAGCAAGTCGCGGCCCTGGATCAGCACGCTGGCGGTGCCGACGAAGCCATGCACGCCGTCGAGAAACACATAGCGGCGGCCGAACAGCTCCTGGTCCCAATAGGCGCAACCGTGCGCGTGGGACCACAGCAGCTGCGACCACAGCCGGGCTGCGCTGCGGCGGAACAGCTCGGCCCAGCGCGGGTCGCCCGCACCGAAGCGCCGGTGCAGGAACAGCGCCGCCAGCATGGTGCCGGGTGCGCCGCGCATCAGCTCGCGCGCCGGGTGCTCGATGTTGCGCTCGATCAGCGCGGCCAGCCGGTCGGCCCGCCCGGCCGTGGGCTCGCGGCCCTGGGCCATCATCAGCAGCGGCGTGTCACCGTCGAGGTAGGCGGCGCTGTGGTCCTCGGGCAACTCGGCCGCTAGCCAGGCCCGGTTGCGCACCGCGATGTCGTCGAGGCAGCGGTCGAACTGCCCAGGCTCGCCGGGCACCGCGCCCCGGGCGCGCAGATGGTCGATGGCCCACACCACGCCAGCGGCGCCGTGGTACAGCGGCGTGGCGGGCGCCTTGGGCGCATCGCCGGGCTCGAGATCGTTCGGGTGCACCGGCCACAGCCCTTCGGGGCTGAAGCGGTCCACGGCGTCGGCGACGATGCGGGCGATGGCCTCGCGGGCACGGGTCTCGTCCCAGGCCAGGGGCAGCAGCGGCTCGTGCCGGGCGGGCTCGTGCAGCACGAAACGGGCTCAGGCGGCGGCCAACAGCCCCTCGCCGTGCGGCGCGGCGCGGAAGGCGGGCAAGGCCTCGGCCTGCGTCGACCACGCCACCAGCGCCGGGTACTGGGCCGCCGGCACGACGCCCGGCAGCATCTGCTGGACGAAGTGCCAGGCCACGGCGCTGCTCACACCGCCTTGGTC
>JBGAGZ010000078.1:0-25004 GCA_044226465.1 Burkholderiaceae bacterium
TTGGAAGGTCAAGGCAGGACTCGTCGATGAAGATGTTCGCGCTGCCGATACGGCTTCGCCTTGTGGGCGGGCAGGCCGGCGGAACGGCCCGTGCCCTTAGTGTAGGACAACTGGACCGGCCCACTCAAGAACGGGAAACCCTGCTAGACCTCACCGTCTGCCGGCAGTGCCCCTGCTATCAAGTCAGCAAGCAGCGCTGGCACCGTCAGACCTCGGCGCTCGGCGAGCGCGGTCAGTGCCGCATGCGTCGACATCGGAAGCCGCAGCACTCGGCTGGCCTCCGAACGCCTTGCCGCGGCTTTGCTCTGCCGAAGGGCCGCCAGCATGGCCTGCCGCCCCTCAGCGTTCAGGTGCCGCTCGAGCCAGGCGTTGGTCTCAACCGCGAAATCTCCCTGACGAAGGGTCAGACCGCGCTTCCGTAGCGCGCCCAAAGACCTCCTGGTCTCCTTCAGGCCGACCGAGAAGTACGCCGCCTTACGGTCGAGCGCGCGCTGGGCGTAGCTCAGCGCCTCATCGGCCTGGCCAGGGGGTATCGGGGTGCGAGGGCGTCCCATAGGGGGTATTTTGCCGTGAGTCGCTCACGGAAACTCCACCCTGTGAAACGGGCCTCAAAAATAGCTCCGGAACGAGGGCAGCTCCCCGCTAGCCCGCGCCAATGCTCACTCTCCCGAGTTTCTTGGGCCATTTGCGTAGTAAAACCCATGCGCCCGTGAAGACTGAACCGATCATTCCGGCATGTGTCGAATGGCGTGACGGCGTGCCGTTCGCGCCGGCGTTCGGCGACGTGTACCACGCGCGGGCGGGTGCCTTCGAGCAGGCGCGCGAGGTCTTCCTGGCGGGCAATGGGCTGCCGGCGCGGTGGCAGGGGCGCGAGCGCTTTGTCGTGCTCGAAACCGGCTTCGGCCTGGGCAACAACTTCCTGGCCACCTGGGCCGCGTGGCGCGCGGACCCGGCACGGTCGGGGCGGCTGGAATTCCTGTCGGTCGAGAAGCACCCGCTGCGCCCCAGCGACTTGCGGCAAGCCCACGCGGCGTCGCCCGCGCCGGACCTGGCCGAGGCCCTGGTCCAGGCGTGGCCACCGCTGGTGCACGGCCTGCATCGGCTCGAGTTCGACGACGGCCGCGTCGTGCTGCACCTGGCCTTCGGCGACATCGCCACCTGGTTGCCGGAGTGGGTGGCGAGCGTGGACGCGATCTACCTCGACGGCTTCGCCCCCTCGCACAACAGCGAGATGTGGGACGCGGCCGTGCTGCGCCAGTTGGCCCGGCTGTCGGCGCCCGGTGCTACGGCCGCCACCTGGAGCGCGGCCCGCCCGGTGCGCGGCGCCCTGGCCGTCGCCGGATTTCGCCCCCAACGGGTGCCCGGCTTCGGCGGCAAGCGCGAGATGACGGTGGCCACACTGGACGCCGAGGCCGCGGCTCGCCGCCGCCCGCCGCCACCGGGCCGGCGCGCCGCGCCGCGGTCGCGCACCGCCTTGGTCGTGGGAGCCGGACTGGCCGGCGCTGCCGCCGCCTGGGCACTCGCACGGCAGGGCCTGCAGGTCACGGTGCTGGACGGCGCGCCGGCGGCAGCCACCGGCGCCTCGGGCAACCCGGCCGGCTTGTTCCATGGCGTGGTGCACGCCCACGATGGCGCCCATGCCCAGCTGCTGCGTGCGGCGGCCGTGCGTGCCGAGCAGCTCTACCGCCGCTTGCTCGGCGGCCAGGCCTTGCCCGGGGCCGTGACCGGCCTGTTGCGCGGGGCCTGGCCAGGCGACGCCCACGCGCTGCAGTCGCTGGTCGACGCACAGGCCCTGCCGCCCGACTACGCCCAGGTGCTGGACGGTGCGGCGGCCTCGGCCCTGGCGGGCTGCCCACTGCCCGGCGCCGCCTGGCATTTCCCAGGTGGTGGCTGGCTGCAGCCACCGGCACTTGCTGCGCACTGGTTGCGCGAAGCCGAGGCCGACCTGCGCCTGGGCACGCCGGTGGCCCGCCTGGCGTTCGACGGCCAACGCTGGCAGGCGGTCGGCGCGGCTGGTGAACTCCTGGCCGAGGCCGACACTGCCGTCGTGGCGGCCGCACAGGCCAGCCCGGGCCTGCTCGGCCCCCACGCCGATGCCGAACACTGGCCCTGGCGGCACAACCGCGGGCAGGTCACGGTGCTCGACGCCCAGGCCGCCGCCGGCCTGCCGCGGCCCGCGCGGCCAGTGGCCAGTGGCGGCTACGTGATCGCGCTGCCTGATGCGATGGGTGCGATGGGTGCGATGGAGGCCATGTGGGCAGGGCTGGGCGGTGGCCTGGTCTGCGGCGCCACCGCGCACGAGGACGACGACGAACCGGCCTTGCGCGAGGCCGATCACCGGGCCAATCTGGCCCAGTTGCCATCGCTGGTGGGTGCCGACCCTTCTCTGATCGAGCAGGTCATCTGCCGGCCGGGCGTCACCGGCCGTGTGGGCTGGCGCGTCGGCTTCGATGACCGCCTGCCCGTGGTGGGCCCGGTGCCAGCCAATGCCCCTGGGCTTCAGGGCGCCCACCGGTTGGAGCAACCGCGCCAGGTGCCACGCGTGGCGGGGCTCTATGTGCTGACGGGCCTGGGCTCGCGCGGCATCACCTGGGCGCCGCTGCTGGCCGACACGCTGGCCGCCTGGGTCACTGGGGCGCCGTCGCCGCTGCCATCCAGCCTGCTGGACGCGATCGACCCGGCGCGTTTCGTGTCACGCGGGGTTCGCCGGGCGGTTCGCCCTTGACGGCGGCCAGACGGCCTCAGCCCGGGTTGCCGGGCTCGTTGCCCTGTGTGCCGCTGGCCGGAGCATGGCCCTCGGCGGGCTGCTGGTCCTGGTCGTCGCCCGTGTTGGACGCACCGCCGCCTTGCGCCTTGCGAGCGGCCTTTTCTTCCTTCTTGCGCTTCTTGGCCAGTTCGCGCTGGCGTTTCTCGTACGAGTAGTTGGGTGTGGCCACGGGCCGTCCTTTGCTTCAGAGGGAAGGGTCAGGTGCCCGCCGTGCGGCAAGCCCCCTCGGCGCCAACGATACACCCTGCCCCGGGGCTCGCGGCCGGCTCAGAAATGCAGGGTCTTCACGCCCTCGGGCGTGCCCAGCAGGCACAGGCTGGCCTTGTGGCGGCCGAAGATGCCCACGCTGACCACGCCGGGCCACTGGTTGACCTCGGTCTCCATTGCCAGGGGCTCGGCGATGCGCAGGCCGCGCACGTCCAGGATCAGGTTGCCGTTGTCGGTGACCAGGTTCTCGCGCACCCGCGCCTCGCCGCCGTAGACCGACTGGAAGCGGCGTGCCACCTGGGCCGCCGCCATCGGGATCACCTCGACCGGCAACGGGAAGGCGCCCAGCGTGTCGACCAGCTTGGAAGCGTCGGCGATGCAGACGAAGCGCTCGGCCAGATCGGCCACGATCTTCTCGCGCGTCAGCGCGGCGCCGCCGCCCTTGATCATGAAGCCGTGGTGGTCGATCTCGTCGGCGCCGTCGATGTAGACCGGGATGCCTTCGACCTGGTTCGAGTCCAGCACCGGGATGCCATGGGCCTTCAACCGGTCCGTGCTCTTGACCGAGCTGGACACCGCGCCCTGGATGCGGCCCTTCATCGTCGCCAGGGCGTCGATGAAGCAGTTCACCGTCGAGCCGGTGCCCACGCCCACGATGCTGCCGGGCACCACGTGCGCCAATGCGGCTTGGCCGACCAGGACCTTGAGTTCGTCTTGCGTCATGACATCGATTATCGCGGTGGCCGCTGACGTCGGCCTGAGACAATTCGCCCATGCCTCTCGTTCCCTACGCCCTCACCCGCCCCTTCCTCTTCGGCCTGGACCCCGAGGCCGCCCACGAACTGACGCTGGGCAGCATCGCACGCCTGCAGAACACGCCGGCCCAGTGCCTGTGGTCGCAGGCGCGCACCGACGACCCGGTCACCGTGGCGGGCCTGCGCTTCCCCAACCGCGTCGGCCTGGCCGCCGGCCTGGACAAGAACGGCCGCTGCATCGACGGCCTGGGTGCCATGGGTTTCGGCTTCATCGAAGTCGGCACCGTCACGCCCAAGGCCCAGCCGGGCAACCCCAGGCCGCGCATGTTCCGCCTGCCCGAGGCCGACGCGCTGATCAACCGCCTGGGCTTCAACAACGAGGGCCTGGACGCGTTCCTCGCCAACGTGCGGCGGGCGCGCAGCTTCCGCGCGGCCGGCGGCATCCTGGGGCTGAACATCGGCAAGAACGCCGCCACGCCGATAGAGCAGGCGGTGGACGACTACCTCATCGGCCTGACCGGTGTGTTCCCGCACGCCGACTACGTGACGGTGAACATCTCCAGCCCCAACACCAAGAACCTGCGCGCCTTGCAGAGCGACGAGGCGCTGGACGCGCTGCTGGGCGCCCTGGTGGAGCGCAAGGCCTTGCTCGAGCACCAGCAGGCGCGGCGCGTGCCGATGTTCCTGAAGATCGCGCCGGACCTGGACGACGAGCAGATCGCCGTGATCGCCGCCACGCTGCAGCGCCATGGCGTGGACGGCGTGATCGCCACCAACACCACGATCGCCCGCGACGTGGTCAAGGGCCTGCCGCATGCCGACGAGACCGGCGGCTTGTCCGGCGCGCCAGTGCGCGAGGCCAGCAACCGCGTCGTCCGCGCGCTGCGGGCCGCGCTGGGCACCGCCTTCCCCATCATCGGCGTGGGCGGCGTGATGAGCGCGGCCGACGCCCAGGCCAAGCGCGAGGCCGGAGCCGACCTGGTCCAGATCTACACCGGGCTGATCTACCGCGGGCCGGCGCTGGTGGCCCAGGCAGCCAAGGCCTTGGCCGGGCGCTGACCGCCGAGGCGGGGCCTCCCGGCCGGATCCGGCCCCGATTTGCCCAGCCCACCCGGCTTCGCACGCATTCCTCACGCGACCGGGCGCCCTGCCTCGGGCACCATCTCGGTCTGGTTTCCACAGGGAGAATTTCGACGATGGGGCTTTCCCACGCCTTCGCCACCACATTGCTGGTCTGCGCGCTCGCGGGCGCTCACGCGCAGACGCCGCCGGCCGCCAAGCCGGCAGCCATCAAGCCCAGGCCGGCCGACGCAGGCAGCGCGGCCAAGCCCGCCGCCAGCTTCAGCATCGAGCCGGTGCCCACCTGGGTGCAGGCGGTGCCGGTCGACGCCTCGCTCGCCGCCCCGCTGCCAAAGGCGCCGCTGCATCTGCTGCTGATCGACCACCAGACCCGCGTCGACCGGGGCGACGAAAGTCACTTCGTGCACGCCGTGCGGCAGGTCAACGACAGCGGCGGCCTGGAGCCGGGCGGCCAGATCCAGATCGAGTTCGACCCCAGCTACCAGACCCTGGCCCTGCACAAGCTGGAGATCTGGCGCAACGGCAGCCGCATCGACAAGATGGACCGCCGCAAGGTGCAGTTGCTGCAACGCGAGTCGCAGCTGGAGCGCCAGATGATCGACGGCCGCAGCACCGCGTCCATCGTGCTGGACGACCTGCGCGTGGGTGACCGCGTCGAGTTCGCCTACACGCTGCGCGGCGCGAACCCGGTGTTCGAGGGCCGCTTCGTCGACATGGAATGGAGCCAGGGCGGCAAGGGCCCGGCGGCGCTGTTCCGCTACCGCCTGCTGGCCCCCGAGTCGCGCGACATCCGCGTGAAGCTGGACAACGCCCGGCACGAGCTCAGCAGCTCGGTCAAGGCCGGCTGGCGCGAGACCGTCGTGCGCCGCCTGGCTGCGCCGCAGTTCCAGTACGACGCCTACGCCCCGGCCAGCGTCTACCTGGCCGACGAGATCCAGCTCAGCGAGTTCGCCGACTGGGCCGACGTGGCGCGCTGGGCCTCGCGCACCTTCGCCGTCACCCGCGCCGGCCTGGCGCCGGCGGTGCAGGCCCAGGCCGACGCGATCGCCCGTGCGGCCGGCAGCGACCCGGCCGCGCGGCTGCGCCAGACGCTGGACTTCGTGCAGAAGGAGGTGCGCTACTTCGGCACCGAGATCGGTGCGAACACGCACCGGCCGGCCGAGCCCGAAAAGGTGCTGCAGCAACGCTTCGGCGACTGCAAGGACAAGGCGACCTTGCTCGTGGCGCTGCTGAAGGCGCAAGGCATCGCCGCCACGCCCCTGCTGGTCTCGACCTCGATGCACGGCGACGTGGCCGACATGCTGCCCAGCCCGCTGGCCTTCAACCATGCCATCGCCCAGGTGCAGATGGGCGGCCGGGCCTGGGTGCTCGATGGCACCCGCGGCCGCCAGACCGGCCCGCTGGAGGAGCGCGAGTCGCTCGGCCTGGGCCAGGGTCTGCTGGCCGACGAGGTGGCCACCGCGTTGAGCGCCCTGCCCGAATCGCGCGGCGTGCTGCGCGCCGAGGGGGAGGACCGCATCGTCTTCACCCGCTTCACCGACGACCCGACGCTGGACACCACGCTCACCTACCACGGCGACGCGGCCGAGAGTCTGCGCTATTCGCTGGACGCGCAACCGGCCAGTGAGCTGGAAAAGCAGCTCACCGCCGAATACGCCCGCCACTACCCCGGCGCCGCCCCGGCCGCGCCCTTGCAGGTCGACGAGGTGGACGGCCACAACGCGCTGCGCCTGCGTATGCGCTTCAAGCTGCCAGGCTATCTGCGCATGCCGGACCCGAAGTACCTGGCCGGTGACTACGGCCTGGCCACGCTGGCCCAGGAGATGCGGCTGCCCGACCAGGTGCCGCGCAAGCTTCCGATGCGGCTGGGGACACCGGGCCTGTACCGCCACGTGGTCGACTTCAGCTTCCCCGAAGACGTGTACAGCCGTGACAGTCGGCAACCCTTCGACCAGATGGACAAGAACTTCGAGTTGCATGTGCTGAGCGAAGGCCGGCGCAACGGCGCGCGCTTCAGCGGCGAGTTGTCGCTGCTGCGCGAGCGGCTGGAAGCTGCCGACTGGTCGGCCCACCGCGACCTGATGGTCAAGCTGTGGCCGCGCATCTCCAACAGCGTCAGCGTGCCGACCGTGGGGCAGAAGCAGGCCACCGAGATGACCGAACGCGCCCGCGCGCTGGACCGCGCCGCGGCCCAGGGCTCGGGCCGCGCACGCACGGCGACCCAGCAGGACGCCCAGGTCGATGTCCTGATCGCGCAGGCCCGGCTGGACACCAACCGCCTGCCCCCGGCGCTGCGCGCCAAGGTGCTGGTCGAGCGCGGCACGCAGCAGGACCACCTGGGACAGGCCAACGAGGCGGCCCTGAGCTTTGCCGAGGCGCTGCAGCTCGACCCGCGCAGCAGCGACGCGCATGCGGCGATGTCGGTCAACGCCCTGCTGCGGCGCGAGGACGCGCTGGCGGTCGAGCATGCCACGCAGGCGCTGAAGCTCGCGCCCAGCGACACCGCGCCGCGCTACACGCGCGCCTTTGCCAACTACTACGCCGGCAACGCCGCCCAGTCGCGCGACGAGTGGCTGGACATCCTGAAGAACCGCAGCGAGGTCGAGCGCGGCTACGCCACGCTGTGGCTGCACCTGGCCACCCGCAAGCTGGGTGGCGACGGCGTGGCGGCCACCCAGGCCTACAAGCCGATCGACCCCCAGCCCGCCTGGCCTTACCCGGTGGTGCAGTTGCTCAATGGCAGCGGCACGCTGCAGCAGGCGCTGAATGCCGCACAGGCCGAGAAGAAGTCCGCCGACGGCCGGTTGTGCGAGCTGTACTACTACCTGGGCCAGCAGCAGCTGCTGGACGGCCAGACCCAGGCGGCGCGCGAGTCCTTCCAGAAGGCGGTGGGCACTGGCGTGGTCGAGTTCACCGAGTACGCACTGGCCCAGCGCGAGCTGCAGCGGCTGGCCACGCGCTGAAGACGGCTGCGCCCCAACGAAAAACGCCGGCGACCGCCGGCGTTTCTTCTTCTGGCGCCGCGCCGCTCAGTGCAGCGTCACACCGGTCTTGGCCTGCAGTTCCTCGCGGGTCACACCCGGCGCCAGCTCGACCAGCTTCAGGCCCTGCGGCGTCACGTCCATCACCGCCAGGTCGGTGATGATGCGGTCGACCACGCCCAGGCCGGTCAGCGGCAGCGTGCACTGCGGGATGATCTTGAGGTCGGTCGAGCCGTCCTTCTTGGTGGCGATGTGCTCCATCAGCACGATCACGCGGCCGACGCCGGCGACCAGGTCCATCGCGCCGCCCATGCCCTTGACCATCTTGCCGGGGATCATCCAGTTCGCCAGGTCGCCCTTCTCGCTGACCTGCATCGCGCCGAGGATGGCCAGGTTGATCTTGCCGCCGCGGATCATGCCGAAGCTGTCCGCGCTGGAGAAGATCGACGAGCCGGGCAGCGTGGTCACGGTCTGCTTGCCGGCGTTGATCATGTCGGGGTCGACCTCGTCCTCGGTCGGGAAGGGGCCGATGCCCAGCAGGCCGTTCTCGCTCTGCAGCCACACTTCCATGCCAGCCGGCACGTGGTTGGCCACCAGGGTGGGCAGGCCAATGCCCAGATTCACGTAGAAGCCGTCCTGCAGTTCCTTTGCAGCGCGGGCGGCCATTTCATCGCGGGTCCATGCCATCTTGATCTCCTTAGGCGGCTTTGCGCACGGTTCGTTGCTCAATGCGCTTTTCCGGCGTCGCGTTCAGCACGATGCGGTGCACGAAGATGCCGGGCAGGTGGACCTGGTCCGGGTCCAGCGCGCCGGTCTCGACGATCTTCTCGACCTCGACCACGGTGATCTTGCCGGCCATCGCCACGTTGGGGTTGAAGTTGCGGGCCGTGCGGCGGAACTGCAGGTTGCCGCTCTTGTCCGCCACATAGGCCTTGACCAGCGACACCTCGGGCACCAGCGAGCGCTCCATCACGTAGGTCTGGCCGTCGAACTCGCGCAGTTCCTTGCCGTCGGCCACGATGGTGCCAACGCCGGTCTTGGTGAAGAACGCGGGGATGCCGGCACCACCGGCGCGCAGCTTCTCGGCCAGCGTGCCTTGCGGGGTGAATTCCAGTTCCAACTCACCACTGAGGTACTGGCGCTCGAACTCCTTGTTCTCGCCCACGTAGCTGGAGATCATCTTCTTGATCTGCCGCGTGGCCAGCAGCTTGCCCAGGCCGAAGCCATCGACACCGGCGTTGTTCGAGATGACCGTCAGGTTCTTCTTGCCGCTGGCCTGCAGCGCGTCGATCAGCGCCTCGGGGATGCCGCAGAGGCCGAAGCCGCCGACGGCCATCAACTGGCCGTCCTGGACGATGCCTTCCAGCGCCGCGGCGGCGCTTGGGTAAACCTTGTTCATGTGCGTGAAGCTCCGGGCTTGTTCGGATGGGCATGAAGGGTACTACGTAACACATTAAGTAGTCGTTACGTAGATTTGACTAAAGCCATGACTGACACGAACCCCACGCCCGAGGCCGCAGCCGTTGGCCCGGCCCAGCTGCAGGACCTGCTGGCCACCATGTTCGCCCCCTGGGTGCAGGAGCTGGCCCTGGTCGTGCGGGCCGTCGAGCCCGGCGCGGTGATGCTGGCCCTGCCCGTGGCGCCCAGGCATGTGCACGGCGGCGGCGTGCTGTGCGGCCAGACGCTGATGGCGGCGGCGGACACGGCCATGGTGCTGGCCATCAGCGCCCAACTCGGCGGCTTCAAGCCCATGACCACAGTGCAACTGCAGACCAGCTTCATGCGTGCCGTGCCCAAGGACGCCGGCGAGGTCACCGTGGTGGCGCGCGTCATCAAGCCCGGCCGCAACCTGGTCTTCGGCGAGATCGAATGCCTGCTGCCCGACGGCAAGCTCGCCGCTCACGCCACCACCACCTACGCCCTGCTGTGACGTCGATGGCCACCACCATCGACCTGGACTACCGCACGGCCTTCGACCTGGCGCCGATCGGCATGATCCTGTCGCGCCGGCGTCTGGTGGTCGACTGCAACCGCCGCGTGCTGGAGATGTTCCGCGCCCAGCGCGACGAGCTCGTCGGCCGCTCGTTCGAGGCGCTCTACCCCAGCGCGGACGAGTACGAGCGCACCGGCGAGCGCATCGTCGCCAGCTTAGGCGCGGACGGCCGCTACGCCGACGACCGGGTCATGAAGCGCATGGACGGCGAGCTGTTCTGGTGCCACGTGTCGGGCCGCGCGCTGGACGCCGCCGACCCGCACGCCGCCGGCATCTGGAGCTTCGAGGACTTGTCGGCCCGCCGCGTGCTGAAGGTTGACTTCACCGGCCGCGAGCGCGAGATCGCCGCCCTGCTGATCGACGGTGCGACCAGCAAGCAGATCGGCAAGAAGCTCGCCATCAGCCCGCGCACGGTGGACGTCTACCGCGCCCGGCTGATGCGCAAGATGGGCGCCAGCACCACGCCGGAGCTGGTGCACCGGCTGCTCACCGCCTGAACCAGGCCCGCGCGGGTCGTGTCCGGGTTGGCCGGCGTGTTTCCGTTTCTGTGGATGAGGTGCCCGAGCACACCGCCCGGGCGGCCTCGAACCACTCAACCCACAGGAGCAGACACATGAACGCCACCTCCATCGCCCGCGCCATGGCCGCGCTGGGCATCGCCGCCCCTCTGGTCACCTGGGCCGCCGTGCCGCCGGTCGACAGTGTCGGCAAGCCTGCCGTGATCCGTTGTGGTGTGGGCCCCACCGGCGCCGTCGTCAATGCATTCCACGCGGACAAGATCGTGTTCCGCATCATCGGCCCGCTGCTGGCCCAGCTGCCTCAGGATCAGGCCGCGCTGGATCAGATTCCGCGCGACACGGGCCTGGACATCAAGGTCATCGACAACCCACGCACCGTGGCCGACCTGCGCGGCAAGGTACTGTCCTTCCTGGGTGCGGTCGACAAGCCGGAATTCCGGGCCAACCTCGACATTCTCGAGGTGAAGTACGCGATGGTCTGCCCGACCACGACCGGGCCGTGAGGCACTCGCTCAGGCGATCAGCGCACGCAGCCAGTCCGGCACGGGCATGGACTTCCCCGCGGGGAAGTCCACCCACACCGTGGTCGCGCCGCCTTCGGCGTAGACCACGCCGGGCTGGTCCGCGCGCTCGAGCGTGATGAAGGTGTCGAAGCTGGTGCGGCCCAGGTTGGCCACGTAGTGCTTGGCCAGCAGGTCGCCCGGGTATTCCAGCTGCTTGAGGAAGTTGCAGAAGGCGTTGACGATGACCGGGCCCTGGCCGGTCGGGTCCGGCGCGCCGCCGACCTCGTGCAGCCACTGCACGCGGATGATCTCGAAGTAGCGAAAGTACAGAGTGTTGTTGACATGGCCCATCGCGTCCATGTCGCCCCAGCGCATGGGGATGACCATCTCGTAGGTCAGTTTCTTCTCTGCGGGCAGTTCGAAGCGCACTCAGCTCAACCCCAGCTCGGCCTTGACGGCAGCCAGCTCGACACGCAGGGCCGCGAGCTCGCCCGACAGGCGCGTCACCTCGCCGCGCAGCGCGGCCACTTCGCCGGCCGCCACGCCACCCTCGCCCGCTGGCGTGGCATGGCCCGGTGCCGGCAGCGCCGGCTCGCCGCACAGCAGATGCGCCCAGCGCGCCTCGCGCTCGCCCGGCGCACGGGCCAGCTTCACCACCCGCGCCGGGGGCTTGGTGGCCAGCTCGTCGAGGAAGGCCTCGACCGAGGACACGTCGGCAAAGCGGTGCAGGCGCTCGCAGTTCAGCCGCAGCTCGGCGGCCGTCTGCGGCCCGCGCAGCATCAGCACCGCCAGCAGGGCCACCGACTGGCTGGGCACGCCCAGTACGCGGCCCAGGTTGTGCTCGTAGCGCGCCACCCGGCTGCCACTGGCTTCGAACACCAGGTGCAGGTGCTTGAGGCTGTCCACCGCCACCACCAGGTCGGCCTCGGCCGCCTCCATCACTGGGACGCGGGCGGTCTTCTGGTTGCAGCCCGACTGCAGCGCGTTCAGCGACAGCGGATAGGTGTCCGGCACGGTGTGCTGCTTTTCCACCAGCACGCCGAGCACCCGCGCTTCCAACGGGGTGAGGGTCCTCAACTCCATCGGCGGCGCGCGGTCAGACGCCGAAGCCGTCGTCGGCCTGAATGACGGCGCCGTTGATGAAATGACTCTCCTTGGCGCACAGCATCAGCAGCGCCAGGTCCAGGTCCTCGGGCTTGCCGATGCGCTTGCGCGGCAGCATCTGCACCAGCTTCTGGCCGGCGTCGGTCTGCCAATGGTGGTGGTTGATCTCGGTGTCGATGTAGCCCGGGCAGATGGCGTTGACATTGATGTCGTAGCGGCCCCATTCGAGCGCCATGGCCTTGGTCATGTGGATCACCGCGGCCTTGCTCATCGCGTAGACCCCGATCTGGCTGAGAACACGCAGGCCGGCCATCGAAGCGATGTTGACGATGCGCCCACCGGTGAAGGTGCCCGGCGCCGCGCCGCGGGCACGCGCCACCATGCGCTTGCCCACTTCCTGCGCGATGAAGAACGCACCGCGCACATTGGTGTCCATCACGTAGTCGTAGTCTTCCGGCGTCACGTCGAGCAGCTTCTGCGTGGTGCTGACGCCAGCGTTGTTGACCAGGATGTCCAGCGTGCCGACCTCGGTCTCGGCATGGGCCACGCCGGCGCGGATGCTCACCGGGTCGGTCACGTCCATGGCCACCACGTGAGCGTCGCCGCCAGCGCCTTCGATCTCGGCGCGCAGGGTCTTCAGGCGCTCGACGCGACGGGCCGACAGCACGACCGCCGCGCCAGCCTTGGCCAGTGTCTTGGCGAATTGGGCGCCCAGCCCGCTGGACGCACCGGTGACCAGGGCCACGCGGCCCGACAGATCGATGGAGTAGCTCATGGCGTGTCTTTGTTTTGATGTGGGCGGTCAGCGTAGCACGCGAGGCCGGCCGTGGCATGACCACTGCGCGACACGACTGTCGCTAGAAAAGCACGATCGTTCTATTTTTTGACCCAACCGCTAGAATGCGCCGGCCGCTGTACCCCTCATCCCCCTCAGAACACCATGACCTCGCCCGAACTGCTCGCCCAATACGGCCCCCGCGAATCGATGGACTACGACGTGGTGATCGTCGGCGGCGGCCCGGCCGGCCTGTCCACGGCCATCCGCCTGAAGCAGATCGCCGCCGAGAAGGGCCAGGAGATCAATGTCGTGGTGCTGGAAAAGGGCTCCGAGCCCGGCGCCCACATCCTGTCCGGCGCGGTGATGGACCCGCGCGCCATCACCGAGCTGTTCCCGAACTGGAAGGAACTCGGCGCACCGCTGAACCAGCCTGTCACGGGCGACGACATCCTCTTCCTCAGCGAGACGGGCTCGACCCGCACGCCCGACTGGCTGGTGCCACGCAACCTGCACAACCACGGCTGCTACGTCGTCGCGCTGGGCAACGTGGTCAAGTGGCTGGCGCAGCAGGCCGAGAGCCTGGGCGTCGAGATCTTCCCGGGCTTCGCCGCAGCCGAGGTGCTGTACGACGAGCAGGGCCGCGTGCGCGGCGTGGCCACCGGCGACCTCGGCATCGGCAAGGACGGCCAGCCGCACGACGGCTTCCAGCTCGGCATGGAGCTGTGCGGCAAGTACACCGTGTTTGCCGAGGGCGCCCGCGGCCACCTGGGCAAGCAGCTCATCGCCAAGTACGCGCTGGACCAGGGCAAGGACCCGCAGAGCTTTGCCATCGGCGTGAAAGAGCTGTGGGAGATCCCGGCCGAGAAGGCCCAGCCCGGCCTGGTGGTGCACACCGCCGGCTGGCCCATGGTGGACGACACCTTTGGCGGCGGCTTCCTCTACCACCTGGAGGGCAACAAGGTCACCCTCGGCTTCGTGATCGGGCTGGACTACCAGAACCCCTACATGAGCCCCTTCGAGGAAATGCAGCGCTGGAAGACGCACCCCGCGATCCGCGCCCACATCGAAGGCGGCAAGCGCATCGGCTACGGCGCGCGCGCCATCAACAACGGGACGCCGCAAGCCCTGCCGACCACGGTCTTCCCCGGCGGCGCGCTGGTGGGCTGCGACGCCGGCTACCTCAACGCCGCGCGCATCAAGGGCAGCCACGCCGCCATCAAGAGCGGCATGCTCTGCGCCGACGCGATCGCCGACGCACTGGCCAACGAGCGGTCGCACGACCTGCTGGCCGCCTACCCGGTGGCCTTCGAGCAGAGCTGGCTGAAGGAAGAGCTGAACCAGACGCGCAACTTCAAGCTCTGGTTCAAGAAGGGCAAGACCGTCGGCAACCTGATGACCGGCATCGAGCAGTGGCTACTGCCCAAGCTGGGCGTCAAGAGCCCGCCGTGGACGCTGCACGCCACCAAGCGCGACAACGAGTGCCTCAGGCCGGCGGCCGAGTGCCAGCCTATCGCCTACCCCAAGCCGGACGGCAAGATCAGCTTCGACAAGCTCTCGTCGGTGTTCATCAGCAACACCAACCACGAAGAGAACCAGCCCGCCCACCTGACGCTGAAGAACGACAGCGTGCCAGTGGCACTGAACCTGGCCAAGTACGCCGGCCCCGAGGGCCGCTACTGCCCCGCCGGCGTCTACGAGTTCGTCAAGAACGACGACGGCAGCGACCGCCTGCAGATCAATGCGCAGAACTGCGTGCACTGCAAGACCTGCGACATCAAGGACCCGAGCCAGAACATCGTCTGGGTCACGCCCGAAGGCGGCGGCGGGCCGAACTATGCCGGCATGTGACCGCCGCGCCTGGCTGGGCACGGCGGCTGCGGCGTTGGCCGTGCCATCGGCCCCGGCCGCCCTGGCCGCCGAAGCCGACAACGCGGCGACGGTCCGGAACCTGACCACCCAGGCCGATGCCTGGGACGCGGCCATCGTCCGCAAGGACCGGGCGGCGGTCGAGGCCAACATGGCCGACGACTTCCGCCAGATCGACGGCGACGGCGATGTCGAGGACAAGGCCTCGTTCCTCGAAGGCATCCTGTCGCCCAAGCTGGTGATCCATCCCTACACGGTCGAAGACTTCGACGTTCGCCTGTACGGCGACGTGGCCCTGCTCAGTGGCCGCACACGAATGACCGGTGCCTACGACGGCAAGCCCTGGTCCAGCCACTACCGCTACGTGGACGTGTACGCGCGGCGCAATGGCCGCTGGCAGGTGGTCAACGTGCAGATCTCGCGCATCAAACCCACACCGTGAACACGGCGGCGCGCCACGGCCCAGCCCCGTCGCCCGCTGCCTGGTTGGCCGAACACCATGGTCTGCGCGTCGCCGCGTCGCGCTGCGTCGCGCGGCTGGACTGCGAGATCCACCGCCTGCGGCTGGCCGCAGGGCGCGATCGCACGGGCGACCTGGCCCTGCGCATCTACCCCGCGCGCATCGTCGACGCCACCGCCATCGCCGACGAAGTGACCTGGCTGGCGGCGCTGGGTGACGCCGGACTGCACGTGCCCGCGCCGAGACTCGGGCTCGACGGCCAGTTCGTCCACCGCTGGCCCGACAGCCGCCTGGCCGTGGTGCTGAGCTGGGTCGACGGCCGGCTGCTGGACAAGGCGCTTCGGCCGCAGCACTTTGCCCGCGTGGGCCGGCTGGCGGGCGCCATGCACAAGGTGGCTGAAGCGCTGCTCGCGCAAGGCCGCATCGCGGGCACGCGCCCCGGCGACGCCCCTGACCTGGCGGCCTGGGCCGAGGGCCGCCGGGCGCCGCACCCGGCCCTGCCCGCCACGGCGCAGCACCGCGCAGAAGCGGCTGCCCGTCGCTTGACCGTCGAGCTGGCGGCCTTCCCGCGCGACCGCAGTACCTGGGGCTTCATCCACAGCGACCTGCACCTGTGGAACCTGCTGTTCAAGGGCCATGGCGACCAGGCCGTGGCGGGCGCGATCGACTTCAGCGAATGCGGCCTGGGCCACCATGCGCAAGACCTGGCTTCGGTGCTGCACTGGGTCAAACACCCGGTCGTCGGCAACCACGACCACCGCCCGCTGTACCCTCGCCACAGCGCCGCCCTGCTCGAGGGTTATGCCGCCGTGCGGCCCCTGCCGCAAGACGTGGAGCGCCAGATCGACGCCTACATCGAGCTGCGCATGATCAACGCCATCGAGTGGGTGCTGGACACCTGGCCCAGCGTGGACGAGCGGCCCTGGGGCCGCGCCTTCCTGCAACGCGCTGGCGAGTTCTTCTCCGATTGAACCAAGGACACCGCATGGACGACAAGTCGCTGGCCGCCGCGCTGGACTACATCCCCAGCTGGATCGCGCACCAGATGCGCCTCGCCGAACAGCCTGGCTGCAGCCTGGCCATCGCGGCCCGTGGCCAGGTCGTGCTCGAGGCCGCGTTCGGCCATGCCGACCTGGGCCGGCAGGTCAAGCTCACGCCGCGGCACCGCTTCCGCGTCGCGTCGCACAGCAAGACCTTCACCGCCGCCGCCGTGCTGAAACTGCGCGAGCAGGGCCGGCTGCAGCTCGACGACCCGCTCGGCCGCCATGTGCACGGCCTGCACCCCGACGTCGCCCGCGTCACGTTGGCCCAGCTGCTGTCGCACAGCGCCGGGCTGATCCGCGACGGCTTCGACGCCGGCCAGTGGCAGGACCGCCGCCCGTTCCTGGACGAGCGCGCGCTGCGCGCCGACCTGGCCGGCGGCACCACCATCGAGCCCAACACCCGTTTCAAGTACAGCAACCATGGCTACGGCCTGCTGGGCCTGGTGATCGAAGCGGTGACCGGCGAGCCCTATGGCGACTGGGTCGCGCGCGAGATCGTCGCGCCGGCAGGCCTGGCGCACACCATGCCGGACATGCCCGGCGCGGCGTCGCTGCCGTTCGCCCACGGCCACAGCAGCAAGTGGCCGCTGGGTCGGCGCGTGGTGATCCCGGCCACCAACCCGACCAACGCCCTGGCCAGCGCCACCGGCTTCGTCAGCACCGCCAGCGACCTGGCGCGTTTCTTCGGCAGCCTGGCGCCCGATGCGAAGCGCAGCGTGCTGTCGGTGGAGAGCCGACGCGAGATGACCCGCCGCCAGTGGAAGGACGCCTACAACAGCGTCGAGCGCTGGTACGGCCTGGGCACCATCGGCGGCAGCCTCGGCGAGTGGGACTGGTTCGGCCACTCCGGTGGCTTCCAGGGCACGATCACCCGCACAGTCTGCGTGCCGGCGCAAGGCCTGACGGTCTCGGTGCTGACCAATGCGGCCGACGGCCTGTCGCACACCTGGCTGGACGGCGCCCTGCACGTGCTGCAGGCCTTTGTCAAGCACGGCGGCCCCAGCCGGCGCACCAGCGGCTGGCAGGGCCGCTACTGGAGCCTGTGGGGCGCGTTCGACCTGCTGCCCATGGACGACAAGGTGCTGCTGGCCAACCCGGGCCTGCCCAACCCCATGATGGACGCGCCGCAGATCGTGCCCGGGCCACACGTCAAGACCAGCAAGGACGGCACCGAGCAGGGCAGCATCACGCGGGCCGGCGGCTTCGCCAACCACGGCGAGAGCGCCCGCATCGAGCGCGACGCGCGGGGCCGCGTCAAGGCCGTGTGGGTCGGTGGCACGCGGCTGGTCGGCGAGGGGCAGGCGGCGCGTGAACTCGCCAAGCGCTACCCCATGCCGCCGGCAGATTCAGTCTGACGACTCGCCCAGCGTCGCCGTCAGCTTGCGTGTCTGCCCGGCGCGCCAGACGGTCAGGCTCACCTTGTCGCCGGGTTGCGAGCGCTCCAGCACGTTGAGCAGGTCGTCCAGGCTGGCCACGGCCTCGCCGTTCACGGCCGTGATCACGTCGCCCGGCACCACGCGGCCGTCGCGCCCACGGCGGAAGGGCTCCAGCCCAGCCCGCTGCGCAGGCCCGCCCGCGTTCACGCCGACCAGGGCCACGCCGGTGGGCAGGTCCAGCGAGCGGGTCAGCGCCGGCGGGCCGGCCGTCAGGCCGAGGGCCGGCCGCACCACCCGGCCGTCGCGGATCAGCTTGGGCACGATGCGGTTGACCTCGTCCACGGGGATGGCGAAGCCGATGCCGGCGTTACCACCCGAGGGGCTGTAGATCGCGGTGGTGACGCCGACCAGGCGGCCGGCCGAATCGAGCAGCGGCCCGCCCGAGTTGCCGGGGTTGATCGCCGCATCCGTCTGGATCACGCCGCGGATCGTGCGCCGCGTGACCGACTCGATCTCGCGGCCCAGCGCGCTGACGATGCCCATGGTGAAGGTCTGGTCCAGCCCGAACGGATTGCCGAGCGCGAACACGCGCTGGCCCACCTGCAGATCGCGACTGCTGCCGATGGGCAGCGGCGGCAGCTTGGCCTTGGGCGCGTCGATGCGCAGCACGGCCAGGTCGCGGTCGGGGAAGGCGCCGACCAGTTCGGCGCGGTAGCTGGTCTGGTCGGCCAGGGTCACGCGGGCCTCGCTGGCGCCTTGGATGACGTGGAAGTTGGTGACGATGTGGCCGCGCTCGTCCCAGACGAAGCCGGTGCCGGTGCCGCGCGGCACCTGCTGCACGTTGAGCGAGAAGAAGTCGCGCTCGGTGGTCAGCGTGGTGATGTTGACGACCGAGGGCGACGCCGTCTTGAACAGCGCGATGTTGTTCTGCTCGTCAGCCGGCAGCGCCCCACGCGGCGCCACCGCGCGGGGCGACGCGTCGGCGCGGGTGGCCGCGGGCGCCAGGCCCAGCGCCCAGGCGCCCCAGGCCGCGCTGGCCGACACGACGAATGCCGCCGCGCCGGCCAACCAGCGGCGGCGGCCCGGCTGGCCGGCAGGCATCAGGCGACTTGGACGCTGATGCGGCGGGGCTGCGCGTGCTCCAGCTTGGGGATGCGCAGGTTCAGCACGCCGTCCTTCAGGTTGGCCTCGATGCGGCCCGTGTCCAGCTCGCGGCTGAGCGTGAAGGCACGGCGGTAGCGCGGCAGGCGCAGCTCGACGTAAGCGGGCTGCAGGCCAGCCGGCGTGGCCTGGGTGATCGTGCCCTCGATGGTCAGCGTCTCGCCGTCGACCTTGATCTCGAGGTGGTCGCGCGGCACGCCGGGCAAGTCGGCCAGCAGCGTGATGCCGCGCTCGTCTTCCAGCACGTCCACGCGCGGCCGCAGGGCGCGGGTGTCGCTGTCGTCACGCGCCACGGTGCCGGCGGCGCCGGCCAGCACGGGCGAACGGGTCTGCAGATCTTGACGGGTGGTGTTCATGGTCATTCCTCCGAGGGGCTCACTGCACGGTGATGCGCTTGGGTTGGGCTTCTTCGCGGCGGGCGATGCTCACGTTGAGCACGCCTTCGCGGTAGCTGGCCTGCACGCGGCCCGGATCCACGTCGTCGGGCAGGCTGATGGCGCGCTTGAAGGCGCCCGAGCTGCGCTCGCGGCTGTAGACGTTGACCTTCTCGCCCTGGTTCGGCAGGGTCGACGGCCGCTCGCCGGAGATCGTCAGCACGCCGCGGTCGATCACGACCTCGATCTTGGCCGGGTCGATGCCAGGGGCGAAGGCGTAGACCTCGACGCTGGTCGGCGTCATGCCCACGTTCAGCGCCGGGAAGGCGCCCGGCGCGGCCGAGCGGATGCTGCTGGGGGCACCGTTGCCGGTGAACACGTCGTCCAGCTCACGGCGCAGGCGGTCGAACTCGCCGATCACGCCGCCAGGGAAGCTCCAAAGGGATTCGTACATGGTGGCTCCTTTCAGGGGTGAAACGCGGTGCCGGCCGGGGGGCAGCAGCGCCGCATGACCCAGGAGTTAAGGGCTGGCGGCGGGACTTCAAGACCCGGCTGTGAGCCGGAGTTTGCGCCAGCGCAAAGCGGCGGCTGAGCCATCCCGCCTGAAACGGCTGCGGTGCCCCTCCGGTCGGCGAGCGAGGGCATTCGCCGCAGGGCGGCGCCGGTAAAGGCGGGCTCCTAGAATCGCCCGCTTTGCCGCCCGCCATGACGCTTGCCGCTCTGATCCGCGCCTTCGTGCGCCGCCACGCCGCGGCCTATGCCACGGCAGGCGCGATGCTGGTGGGCGTGGCCGTGCTGACGGTGTGGCTGCCGCGCCAGATCGGCCACCTGGTCGATGCGCTGGTGGCGCGCCAACTAACCGGCCCGGCGCTGTGGCGCGAGCTCGGCTGGCTGCTCGCCGCGGGCGTGGCGATCTACTTCTTTCGCGTCGGCTGGCGCATGCGGCTGTACGCCGCGGCCTACCAGATGGGCGTGGAGCTGCGCGAGCGCCTGTACGCGCGGCTGGCGGCCCAGGGCCCGCGCTTTTTCCAGACCCGCCGCACCGGCGACCTGATGGCCCTGGCGACCAACGACGTCGATGCGGTCGAAATGGCCGCCGGCGAGGCCATGCTGGCCGGCTTCGACGGCACGCTGACCCTGGTGCTGGTGGTGTCGACCATGGCGCTGGGCGTGGACTGGCGACTCGCCGCGATCGCCCTGCTGCCCTTTCCGCTGATGGCCTGGAGCTTCGCCTGGATCTCGGGCCACGTGCATGGTCGCTCGAAGGATGCGCTGGAGCGCTTCGGCGACCTGAACGACCATGTGCAGGAGACCCTGTCCGGCGTGCGCACGCTGCGTGCGTTGGGGCTGGAGGCCCGCAGTGCCAAGACCTTTGCCGACCTGGCCGAGAAGGCCGCCGACTCGGCCTACCGCGCGCAGCGCTGGGAGGCGCGCTACGAGCCCGCGGTGGGCATGACGCTGGCCGCGTCGGTGGTGCTCTCGCTGGGCCTGGGCGGCTGGCTGGTCTGGCACGGCGAGCTGACGATCGGCCAGCTCACCAGCTTCCAGCTCTACCTGGTGCAGCTGATCTGGCCGATGTTCGCCGCCGGCTGGGTGCTGGCGCTGTGGCAGCGCGGCCGGGCGGCCTGGACGCGGCTGTCGGCGGTGCTGGACGAGCCGCTGGCGATCGACGACGACGGCACGGTCGGGCCGGTGCAGCCGGGCGAGATCGCCCTGCGCGACCTGCGCTTTGGCTACCCCGGCGCGAACAGCGCCGCGCTGGACGGGCTGTCGCTGCACATCGCCCCGGGCAGCACACTGGGCCTGGTCGGCCCCACGGGCTCGGGCAAGAGCACGCTGGTGCGGCTGCTGCTGCGGCAGTGGACGCCGCAGGCCGGTGAGATCACCTGGGGCGGTGTCCCTCTGGCCCACTACACGCTGGACGCCCTGCGCGCCGCCATCGCCTGGGTGCCGCAGGAGCCCATCCTCTTTTCCGCCAGCGTGGCCGACAACATCGCGCTGGCGCGGCCCGGCGCGAGCCGCGCCGAGATCGAAGCCGTGGCGGAGCTGGCCGCGGTGCACGACGACATCCTGCGCCTGCCGCAGGGCTACGACACGCCGGTGGGCGAGCGAGGCGTCACGCTGTCCGGCGGGCAGCGCCAGCGCGTGGCCATCGCCCGCGCGCTGCTGGCCGACGCACCCCTGCTGCTGCTGGACGATGCGCTGTCGGCGGTGGACACCGAAACCGAGCACCGCATCCTCGACCACCTGCGCGACCAGCGGCAGGGACGCACCGTCATCATCGTCAGCCACCGCCTGTCCGCCGTCGCCGATGCCGACCTGATCGCCGTGCTGCGCCACGGCCACCTGGCCGAGCGCGGCACGCACGAGCAACTGCTGGCCAAGGGCGTGGACCACGGCTGGTACGCCCAGCAATGGCGCATCCAGCAGTTGGAGGCGTCTTTTGAGTAGCCCCCGCGTGCAGTCCACCAGCCGGCGCGCCTTCACGCTGCTGTGGCGCGCCGCCAGGCCCGAGGCGCGCCACCTCTGCATCGGCCTGGCCTGGCTGGCGCTCGCCGCCGGGCTGGACGCGCTCGGGCCGGTGCTGGGCAAGGCCTTCATCGACCGCTACCTGTTGCCGCGCCACCCCGACATCGGCGCCATGGCCGGCCTGCTGGTCGGCGCCCTGCTGGCCGGCTGGGTGGCGAGCCTGGTGCGCTACCGCCAGCTCAGCCGCCTGGCCGGCGTGGCCATGCGCTCGGTGCGACGCATCCGCGAATCGGTCTACGGCCACGTGCTGCGCCTGCCGATGGCCTTCTTCGACAAGGCCATCACCGGGCAACTGGTCAGCCGCGTCACCAACGACACCGAGGCCGTCAAGCAGCTCTACGTGCAGGTGCTGTTCGTGATGCTGGACTGCCTGATCATGCTCACCAGCCTGCTCGTCACGATGGCTTTCCTGGACTGGCGGCTGATGCTGATCGTGACCACGCTGGTGCCGGCCGTGTTCGGCATCGTCTACCTCTACCAGAAGCTCTCAGCCCCGGCCGTGGCCCGCACCCGCGAGCTGCGCAGCGAGCTGAACGCCCAGACCGCCGAGTCCATCGCGGGCATGGCCGTGCTGCAAGCCACCGGCGCCACCGCGGCCTACGGCGAGCGCTACGCCCGCATCAACCACGAGCACTACCGCTCGCGCCAGGCCGAGCTGCACGCCAACGCGCTGCTGCTGCGCCCAGCGCTGGACCTGCTCAACGTGGCGATGCTGGCCACCGTGATCGCCGTCTTCGGGCTGCGCGACAGCGGCGGCGCCTTGAGCGCCATCGAGGTCGGCGTGCTCTACGCCTTCGTCAGCTATGTGGGCCGCGTCACCGAGCCGCTGATCCAGATCACCATGCAGTTCTCGCAGCTGCAGCAGGCCATGATCTCGGCGGCGCGGGTCAACACTCTTCTGGACGAGGCCGAGGCCGACCGGCCCGCGGCGCAGGGGCGCGTGACGGCGGGCGCCGTGACCATCCAGTCGCTCGACTTCGCCTACGCGCCCGGCACGCCGGTGCTGCGCCAGGTGTCGCTGGACATCGCACCGGGCGAGTTCATCGGCATCGTCGGCCCCACGGGCAGCGGCAAGTCCAGCCTGCTGTCGCTGCTGTTGCGCTTCTACCCGGTCACCGAAGGCCGGCTGCTGGTCGACGGCCAGCCCATCGCCGGCCTGGACGAAGCCGCCTTCCGCGACGCGGTGGGCCTGGTGCCGCAGGACCCCTTCCTGCTGGCGGCCAGCGCGCGCGAGAACATCGCGATGGGCCGCGCGCTGACCGACGCCGAGGTCGAGACCGCCGCCCGCGCCGCCGGTGCCCACGGCTTCATCAGCCGGCTGGAGCAGGGCTACGACACCAAGCTGGGCGAAGGCGGCGCGCGCCTGGCCGTGGGCGAGAAGCAGCTCATCGCCATCGCCCGGGCCCTGGCCGGGCGGCCGCGCATCCTGCTGCTGGACGAGGCCACCTCGCACGTCGACAGCGAGACCGAAGCCGTGGTGCAGCAGGCGCTGGCCAAGCTGCACGGCAAGCTGACGCTGATCTCGATCGCGCACCGGCTGTCGACCATCCGCGACGCCGACCGCATCGCCGTGCTGAACCACGGCCGCATCGCCGAGCTGGGCCCGCACGATGCGCTGATGCAGATCGAAGGCGGCCTGTACCGCCGGCTGGTCGAGCTGCAGCAGCTCAGCACAGCCGACGAGCCGGGCTCCCTCTAGGGTTTCGGGCAGCCCTTCGCGGGCGAGCCCGGGTCCTTGGCGCACAGCACGATGGCGCTCAGCACCGGGCCGTGTGCGCCATCCACGTCGTTGACCGCGGCGAAGCTCAGCGCCGCACCGGGCTCGAAGGCGGCCGGCGTCACGCTCAGCCGGTAGGTCTTGGCCTTGGGGCCCACCACAACATCCCAGTGCTGCGAGCCGAGCTGCACGGCCAGGTTCAGGTTCTGCTGCAGGCCCTGCGCCAGCGCCGTGAACTGCACCGTGTAGACATGCGCCGGGTCGAGGTCGAAGACCGGCGTGCTGCTGACTGATGCGGGGCCGCCGTGGGCCACCAGGTCCAGGCAGTTGCCGCCCGGGTTGGCGCTGCAGCTGCCGTTGGCGCCGTTGCGCTCGCCCAGCACCTCCACAGGCGCGCCGTCGACCCGCAAGACCGTGCCGGGCAGCGTGCCCGGGCCGAAGGAGCCGTCGGCCTCCTGCCCGTGGTGCCAGGCGCCGTCGAAGCTCTCGCTCAGCAGCACGCCGCTCTGGCGCGCGCCCAGGTTCTTGGCCGGCATGCTGGCCTGGAAGACATAGACCACCGAGTCCGGGTCAGCGGATGCGAACGGCGACAGGTCGAAGTCCGTGCCGAGCAGGCCGGCCAGCTGCGAGACGGGTACGAGCTCGGCCGAGGTGGCCGGGTAGTCGGTCTTGGCAATGCCGGTGTAGCGCTCGGACGAGAAGCTCATCTCGGGCCGGGCCGGGTTGAAGCCGGTGATCATCAGCTCGTCGCCGCCGGGGTTCAGGTCGCGGCCATAGATCGTGACCAGCCCGACCTGGCCCTTGCCGAAGTTGCCGGTCGACGAGACGACATAGCCCACCGCACGTGCGGTGAAGTCGTAGTTCGAGGTCGGGTCGCAGGTGATGGTCACGTGGTCCGACACGTTCGGCCAGGTGTTGACATACGGCGGCCAGGGGTGGAAGTAGGTGGCGTAGCTCGCCGGCGTGCACGGCCCGTTCACCTGGTCCACCGGCAGCGTCACGTGCAGGTCATCCATGGGCCCGCGCACGCCCCGCGCAGCGAGCGCGGGCAGGCAGGTCAGGCACACCACGGCCGCCACGGCGGCGAGGGTGAACGGGCGATGGGAAGCTGGCTGAGTGCTCATGGCAGTCTTTCGCAAGGGGTGGCGGGGGCGAGGGCGCGGTAGTGATCCCGCTGCCCTCCCTGCGAAAGACGTGACTCACGTCAAGAACCCGGACACGGTCCGGGATTTCCACTAGAGCCGGCCGGCCTATTTCTTCTTCGCCGCCGGGGGCGGAGCCGCGGCGCCCGCCTTGGGCTGGTCGCCCAGCACGGTCTTGAGCGGGCAGATCGAGAACGCCGGGCACTTCTGGCATCCGGCAACGACGGCGATCGGGCAGACAGTCATCACGGCACTCCTGGTGGGATCGCGGGCAGGCTCGGCATGGCGGTGCATAACGCGAATGTTGGTGCACCACGACAACCGAATGGTCATTGGGCCCAGAAGTGGCTACAACGTCAACCGGGCATTCAGGGAGAGAAAAACATGGATGGCGACATCATTGCGCGCGAGATCGACCTCGCGCTGCTCACGCCGCTGGTGCGCGAGGTGCAGATTCCCCCGCGCCCCAGCCTGCTGGCCGACCTGCAGGCCGAGCTGCAGCGCGACGAACCCGACACGCGGCGCCTGGCCCACATCGCCAGCGGCGACGTGGCCACCTCGGCCGCGCTGCTGAGCGCCGCCAACTCGCCGCTGATGGGTCTGAGCCGTCGCGCCGAGACGGTGGAGCAGGCCTTCCTGCTGCTGGGCAT
>JBGAGZ010000079.1:0-24552 GCA_044226465.1 Burkholderiaceae bacterium
GCTGCTGCGGCTTGTCGGAGGCCGGGTCCGCGAGGTCGGCATCGTGGCCTTGCAGCGCGGCCAGCATCTCGGGTGTGCGGCGCATCACCCACACCGGTTTGCCGCGCCATTCCACCGTCTTCGTCGACCCGGGCGCAATGTCGCCCAGGTCGACCTCGATGGCAGCGCCAAGGGCCCGCGCCCGCTCGCTGGGCGCCAGCGTGGCGACGAAGGGCACGGCGGTGGCCGCCGCGGCAACGGCACCTGCCGCGGTGGTGGCGGTGAGCCAACGCCGGCGGTCGGCGTCCGCGGGCTCGATGGGGGAGGGCACGGTAGCGAGGATGGCTTGCATACCTTACCCCGTATCAAGATGCATGCCAGGACGCCGCGCGTGGCCGCCTCGGGGGAACGCTGCGGCGGCGCGGGTGGCGGGCCCGTTGTGATGGCACGAAGCTGCCAAAAGTGGCACCATGGCACTGCCATGAATGCCACTCGCACCCGCCAAAGCGCCGCCCCGGCCGAGCCCGCCGCTGAGGAACTGCCCGAGTTGCGGTCTTACCTCGACGGCCTGGCCGAGCCGCACATCGTCTTCGACCAGGGCTACCGCATCGTGGCGGCCAATGCGGCGTATCGCCGCCAGTTCAGCCCCCGCGTTGAAGTGGTGGGGCGCGCCTGCTACGAGGTGTCGCACGGTTTCAGCATGCCGTGCGACCGTGCCGGCGAGAGCTGCCCGCTTGCCCGCTCGCGCGAGAGCGGCCAGCGCGAACGTGTGCTGCACCTGCATCACACGCCGCAAGGCGAGGCCTACGTCAACATCGAGCTCACGCCGCTGCACGGGCGAGGCGGGGAGGGGCGCTACTTCGTCGAGAAGATGGAAGCGCTGCATGGCGCCCAGGCCCGCGCGGGCGCCCCGGGCTTGATCGGGCGCTCCGCCTCGTTCCAGGCCATGCTGGCGCTGGTCGCGCGGGTGGGGCCTTCGGCCGCCAGCGTGCTGCTGCTGGGCGAGTCGGGGACGGGCAAGGAATTGGTTGCGCGGGCGGTGCACGACGCCAGCCCGCGCGCCGGCCGGTCGCTGGTGGTGGTCGACTGCGCCAGCCTGCCCGAATCGCTCTTCGAAAGCGAATTGTTCGGCCACGAGAAGGGGGCGTTCACGGGTGCCCACGCCGCGAAGGCGGGCCTCGTGGAAGCGGCCGCCGGCGGCACCCTGTTTCTGGACGAGGTGGGTGATATTCCGCTGGCCATCCAGGTCAAGTTGCTGCGCTTGCTGGAAAGCGGCACCTTCCGGCGCGTGGGCAGCACAGAGTGGCGGCAAGCGGATGTGCGGCTGGTTGCGGCCACGCACCGAGACCTCTACGCGATGGTGGCCGACGGCCGCTTCCGCCAAGACCTGTTCTATCGACTGAGCACCTTTCCCATTCATCTGCCGCCTTTGCGCGAGCGGCCCGGCGACCTGCCGTTGCTGGCCGAGGCGCTGCTGCAGCGGGTGGCGCCCGGGCGCCGCTTGGCGCTGGCCCCAGGGGCCCTGGCGCTATTGGGCCAGCAAGCCTTCCCTGGCAACGTGCGCGAGTTGCGCAACGTGCTGGAGCGCGCGGCCTTGTTGAGCGACGGCGAGGTGATCAGCGCTGCTGTGATGGAGCAGGCCCTTGCCATCGGCGTGGCGGCGCCGCTGCTTGCCAGACCGCCGAGGGTGCTGCCGGCGTCGGTAGCCACTGCTGCGCCAGCCAGGGCTTTGCGCCACGCCGAGGGCGAAGCCCTGCGGGCCGCGCTGGCCGCGCACCGTGGCAACCGTGCCGAGTTGGCGGCGGCGCTGGGCATCAGCCTGCGCAGCCTGTACCGAAAGCTGAAGGCCTTGCCAGCGGCCGGCTGAGGTGGCGAGCCACCCGGGCGTGCGGGTAAGGCCCGAGGGCGTTGATAATCACACCTTTCGCCTGATTCTTTCACCCACCCCAGCACAACGGAGTTCATCCATGGGCAACAAGATCGTCACCGAAGCCGACCGCAAGGCCAGCCCCCGTCCCGCAGCGCCGAACGGCGTCACCTTCACCGCCGGCAAGGGCCAGAAGATCAGCCTGGAGCGCGGCTCGCACACCCGCAGCAAGAAGAACCCGGGCAAGCGGCCGCATAAAGGCGGGTGAACGAAGCCCCCACGGCCCCTCTCGGGGCCTGCCCCCCGAGGGGGCTCGCGCAGCGGACCGGCAGAGCCGGATCCGCGCACGCCACTTGAAGGGGGCGGCGCTTTGCGCGCCCCGGCGCAGCACTGGCGCCATGGCTTGTTTCTTCCATGATCCGCATCACTGAATTGCGCTTGCCGCTCGATCACGCGGCGGGCGCCTTGCGTCCGGCCGTTGTGGCGCGGTTGAAGCTGCGCGACGAGGAGTTGGCCGATTTCACGGTCTTCCGGCGTGCCTACGACGCGCGCAAGAAGACGGCGATGGTGCTGATCTACACCGTCGATTGCCGGCTCGCCGAGGGTGTCGACGAGGCGGCGGTGCTGGCGCGCCACGCGGGAGACCCACACGTCAAGCCCAGCCCGGACACGCGCTACCGGCTGGTGGCCACGGCACCGGCGGATTTCTACGCCAGCGGCAGGCCGCGGCCGGTGGTGGTCGGATTCGGGCCCTGCGGGCTGTTCGCGGCGCTGGTGCTCGCGCAGATGGGCCTGCGGCCGATCGTGCTGGAGCGCGGCAAGCCGGTGCGCGAGCGCACCAAGGACACCTGGGGCCTGTGGCGCCAGGGTGTGCTGACGCCGGAGTCGAACGTGCAGTTCGGCGAGGGCGGCGCCGGCACTTTTTCGGACGGCAAGCTCTGGAGCCAGATCAGCGACCCGCGCCACCTGACCCGCAAGGTGCTGACCGAGTTCGTCAAGGCCGGGGCGCCGGACGAGATCCTCTACGTCAGCAAGCCGCACATCGGCACCTTCCGCCTGGTCAGCATGATCGAGAAGATGCGCGCCGACATCGAGGCGCTGGGCGGCGAGATCCGCTTCCAGCAGCGGGTGACGGACCTGCGCATCGAAAACGGCGCCGTGCGTGGCCTCACGCTGGCGAGCGGCGAGCAGATCGAGGCCGACCACGTGGTGCTGGCGCTCGGCCACAGCGCCCGCGACACCTTCGCCATGCTGCACGAGCGCGGCGTGGCGATGGAGGCCAAACCCTTCTCGATCGGCTTTCGCATCGAGCACCCGCAAAGCGTGATCGACAAGGCTCGCTTCGGCCCCAACGCCGGCAACCCCATCCTCGGCGCGGCCGACTACAAGCTGGTCCACCACGCCAGCAACGGCCGCTCGGTCTACAGCTTCTGCATGTGCCCGGGCGGCACCGTGGTGGCGGCCACGTCCGAGCCAAACCGGGTGGTCACCAACGGCATGAGCCAGTACTCGCGCAACGAGCGCAACGCGAACGCCGGCATCGTGGTGGGCATCTCGCCGCAGGACTACCGGCAGGACGGGCGCCAGGAGGGGCCGGTCTCGCCGCTGGACGGCATGGCTTTCCAGCGCTTCTGGGAGTCGCGCGCCTACGAGTTGGGCGGGGGCGGCTACCAGGCGCCGGGCGAACTCGTGGGCGATTTCGTCGCCGGCCGCCATGGCGACGCGGTGGCGCACGAATTCGGCAGCGTGCTGCCGTCGTACAAGCCGGGCGTGCACCTGACCGACCTGGCCGCACCCGGCCGCGGCAGCTTGCCCGACGACGTGCTGGCGGCCATCCGCGAGGCGCTGCCCGCCTTCGACAAGCAGATCCGCGGTTTCGCCATGCCCGACGCGGTGCTGACCGGCGTGGAGACGCGCACCTCGTCGCCGCTGCGCATCCCGCGTGGCAGGGACTGTCAGAGTGTCAACGTCGCCGGGCTGTACCCAGCGGGCGAGGGCGCTGGCTATGCCGGCGGCATCATGTCCGCCGGGGTGGACGGCATCGAGGTGGCTGAAGCCCTGGGCCGGCACCTGCTGCAGCGGCCGGCCTGAGCCCCGAGGCCGCTACTTCAGCTTCTTGGCTTCCTTGCCCTTGGGCAGCACCGCCGTCATGGGCGCCACAGGCCGGTCGGAACTGACCGGCTTGGCGGCCGTGCCGGCATCCTTCTTGGGTTTCTTGCTTTCCTTGTTGCTGCGTTGTTCGCCTTTGGCCATGGGATCCTCCAGTCTTGTGGTTGAACGCTGGTGCCCGAATCAGAGCCCATGAATCCTAGCGCGCTTCACGCGCTGATTCGCGCCCGCCGTGGCGGGCGAAGTACAGTTCGCCGACCCCCACCACCGAGCCGCCCGTGCCCCGTCGCCCTTCGCATCGCTGCCCTGCACCCGCCGGTGCCGGCTTCACCCTGGTCGAGATCATGATCGTGATTGCGATCATTGCCATCCTGGCCTTGATGACGGTGCCCAGCATCCAGGCCCGGCTGGCCCGCGAGCAGATCATCGAGGCGGTCAAGCTGGCGGACATCGCCAAGCCGGCGATCGCCGCGGCCTGGGCGGCCGGCGAGCCGCTGCCGATCGACAACGCCGCCGCGGGCGTGCCTGCGGCCGACAAGATCGTCAGCAACTACGTCAGCGCGGTCACGGTGGACCACGGGGCGATCCACATCACCTTCGGCAACAGCGCCAACGGCGCGATCAAGGGCAAGGTGCTCAGCCTGCGCCCAGCCGTGGTGGACGACGAGCCGACGGTGCCGGTGACCTGGCTCTGCGCGCGCGCCCGCGTGCCGGACAAGATGGTCGTGCTCGGCACCGACCGGACCGACCTGACCAACGACCTGCTGCCGCTCAACTGCCGCTGAGTCGCCGGGCGCGCCCCCGTGAACGTGGGGGGTTGATGGTTGTTGACTTGCCTTGCCCTGCCTCGTCTGACATGGTGCCCGGCACGCGGGCCGCCGGCCTGCGCACCATCAAGAGGAGCTTTGCATGTTCACATCCCTGCGCGTAGCCATCGCCGCGCTGGCCCTGACCGTCACCGCGTTCACCCTCGCACCGCCCGCCCACGCCGAAAAGGCCGGTGCGTACCACATCTTCCCGACGGCCGAGTACCTGGCCAAGACGGGCCGCCAACTGCCCAAGGCGCCGCCGCCAGCGGGCTCGATGCTCTACTACGGTGGCTCTGTGCTCGCCAACGCCAAGGTCGTCTCGGTGATCTGGGGCCCGAATGTCAAGACCGCCACGGTGGCCGGCATCCCCGACTTCACGACGGCACTGGTCAACAGCACCTACGTCGACCAGATGTCCCCGCAGTACGACACCTTCCTGAATGCGCAGGACGGCCGCAAGGGCACCAAGCAGCACATCGCCCGCGGCACCTTCCTCGGCCAGGTGCAGATCACGCCGCTGAACACCTCGCTGAACCTGACCAACGACGACGTCTGGAAGGAGCTGAAGGCGCAGATCAAGCTCGGCACGCTGCCGAAAAACGATCTGGACACCTTGTACATGGTGTACTTCCCGTTGAACGTGACGATCACGCTCGACGGCATCGTCTCCTGCATCGACTACGGCGCCTACCACTTCGCGAAGAACGACCTGAAGATGGCCAAGAACAACATCTTCTATTCGGTGGAGCCTGACTGCAACTACAGCTTCAACACGATCACCTACATCGCATCGCACGAGTTCGTCGAGGCCGTGACCGACAACATCCCGACGCCCGGCAGCAACCCGGCGTTCCCGCAGGCCTGGAACAACTCCACCGGCTACGAGATCGGTGATCTCTGCGGCGGCAGCGGCGTGCTGAGCGCCGGCGCCAAGTCGTTCAGCGTGACGCAGTACTACCTGAACACGACCGGCCGCTGCAGCACCGGCAACTACACCAGCCCCTGAGCGGGCGGTTGAGGCCCACGGCTGCCGCAGCAGCTCAGTGCAGTTGCGGCAGCGGCCAGTGAAAAACGCGGGCCAGGGTATCGAAGAACAGGGCGTAGGCCGCGATCGGCAGCGGCAGCCCTGTCACCGTGCCCACCAGGTAGGGGCGAAACCCGACCCCTGACAGCGCCAGCGCCACGTTGAGTGCCGGCGCTGTCTGGAACACCAACCGCAGCAAGAGCACGCTTTGGGTGGGGTGTGCGTCCAGTCGGGCGAACAGCCGGTCGGCGACTCGGCCGCGCACTTGGCGCAAGGCGTCCGCGCCGAGCAGCCGCACGATCCAGAAGGTGACGACGCAGGACAGGCAGGCCGCCCCATAGGTGACCACGCCGCCCCACCATTGGCCCAGCGCCAGCACCGCCGCGGCCAGGAACAGCCAGCCGGGGATCTGCACCAGATTACCCAAAGCGAAGAGCCCGGCGAAGACCAGCGCGCCGGAAAGGCGGTTCTCTTCGAAACGGTCGTGGACGAACTGCAGGCTGACATGGCCACGCAGCCCGGTGAACTCGAACAGCGCCCACAAGGCGACCAGGAACAGCACGACAGCGGCCAGACGGGTGTAGCGTTGCATGGGCCATTCTGTCTCGCCGACTTGACGTGCCGCCGCCCTCTGCCGACTCGAATGATTGCGTCGCCGCCGCCCTGACCGGCCGTGTGCGGCGGCGCCCTTGGCTGCTGGCCCCGGCCCTGGCCTGGCTGGTCGTACGGCAGCGGCCGGCCCGGGCCGCGCCCATGCAGGAACCAATGTCTCAGCCGGACGGCGTGATGCAGTGGCGCGTCGACATTCCTGAGGACCTGCGCCGGCTCGCTGGGCAGGGCGGCCGGCCGAGCCAGGCGCGCGTGGCCCTGGTGACCGCGGCGTTCCCGCCGGGCTTCGACGCCGGCCGCAACTGGCCGGTGCTGCTGGTCAACGCCACCTCGGACCCGGGGTACAACTCCAGCCGGGCCCTGCTGGCCCAGTATCGCGCGGCGGCTGGCGCTGCCGGCTGGGTGGCACTGGCGGCCGACCCCGAACCGGCGGTGTCGCAGGGCGACGACGCCCTGTCGTTGCGCTACGTGCTGGGCATGCTGACTTTGGCGGCGGTCCAGCCGCTGTGGCGCGACGCGGCACAGGCGCCGCTGGCCCTGGCCGGCTTCTCCGGCGGCGCCAAGTACGCTGGCTGGCTGTCGGCCCTGTTCGCGCGCCAGGGGCGGCGCGTGGCGGGTGTCTACCTGGCCGGCGTCAACCAGGACCCGCTGTTGCCCGCCGCCGAGCAACTCGGCGTGCTCGACGACGGGTTTCGCGGCATGCCAGTCTTCCTGCAATCGGGCACCGCGGACCGCGTGGCCACGCCGGTGCAGCACCGCAGACTGCTGTCGGGCCTCGAGCGCGCCGGCTTCACCCGGCTGAAGCTCGCCACGGTCGACCGCGGCCACGAGGTGGATGCGGCGCCCCTGCCCGAGGCGCTGGCCTGGTTTGCCGAGGCGTGGTCGCAGCGCTTTCCCACGCCGCCTTCGCCCGCTGCGTCGGGCGTAAGCTCGCTGCCAGCCGCCGGGCGTCCACTGGCGGATGGCAAGTCAATCCCCAAGGAGACGAGACATGAGCAAGCGTGATGTGGTGGTGCTGGGCGCAGCCCGTTCGGCGATCGGCAGTTTTGGCGGCTCGCTGGCCGACATCGAACCTGCCGAGTTGGCCGGCACCGTGATGAAGGCGGCGGTCGAGCGCTCGGGCGTCGACCCGAAGGTGATCAACTACGTGACGGTGGGCAACACCATCCCCACCGAGAGCCGCTTCCCGTACGTGGCGCGCGTGGCGGCCATCCAGGCCGGGCTGCCGATGGACTCGGTGGCGATGGCCGTGAACCGGCTGTGCTCTTCGGGCCTGCAGGGCATCGTGACCACGGCGCAGAACATCCTCCTCGGCGACTGCGACTACGGCGTCGGCGGTGGCGTGGAAGTGATGAGCCGTGGCGGTTATCTCAGCACCGCGATGCGCACGGGTGCCCGCATGGGCGACACCAAGCTGATCGACACCATGGTCGCCACGCTGACCGACCCCTTCGGCGTCGGCCACATGGGCATCACGGCCGAGAACCTGGCCACCAAGTGGGGCATCAGCCGCGAAGAGCAGGACGCGCTGGCGGTGGAGTCGCAGCGCCGCGCGGCTGCCGCGATTGCCGAGGGGCGCTTCAAGAGCCAGATCGTGCCCATCGTCAAGCAGACCAAGAAGGGCGACGTGGTCTTCGACACCGACGAATACGTCAAGGCGAACACGACGATGGAGTCGCTTGCCAAGCTCAAGCCGGCCTTCAAGAAGGACGGCACGGTGACCGCCGGCAACGCCTCGGGCATCAACGACGGGGCGGCCTTCTTCGTGCTGGGCGACGCCACGGTGTCGGCGGCGGCGGGCTACAAGCCGATCGCCCGCCTGGTCAGCTACGCGGTGGCCGGCGTGCCCAACGAGATCATGGGCGAGGGCCCGATCCCAGCGTCCAAGCTGGCGCTGAAGAAGGGCGGTCTGACGCTGGACCAGATGGACGTCATCGAGAGCAACGAGGCCTTCGCGGCGCAGGCCATCGCCGTGTCGCGTGGGCTCGAGCTGGACATGAAGAAGACCAACCCCAACGGCGGCGCGATCGCGCTGGGCCACCCCATCGGCTGCTCCGGCGCCTTCATCGCCACCAAGGCGATCTACGAGCTGCAGCGCACCGGCGGGCGCTATGCGCTGGTGACCATGTGCATCGGTGGCGGCCAGGGGATCGCTGCGGTGTTCGAGCGGCTCTGAAGGGCTTCTGCGCGACCATGAAAAAAGGGCCCCGAGGGGCCCTTTTGCTTGGGGCGCTGGTCGCGTGAGCGATCAGTAGCCGCCGCGGCCGCCGCCGTAGCCGCCGCCGCCGCTGCGGTTGCCACCGCCGTAGCCGCCGCCACCGCTGCGGTTGCCGCCGCCGAAGCCGCCCGGGCGCTCTTCGCGGGGGCGGGCTTCGTTGACGACCAGGGCGCGGCCGTCGACCGACTGGCCGTGCATGCCGCGGATGGCGGCTTGCGCTTCAGCGTCCGAGCCCATTTCGACGAAGCCGAAGCCCTTCGAACGGCCGGTGTCGCGGTCCATCATGACCTTGGCGGACGTGACGGTGCCGAATTCGGCGAAGGTTTGTTGCAGCGAGTCGTCGCGCATGTTGTACGACAGGTTGCCGACGTAGAGCTTGTTGCCCATGGGGTGCCTTTCTGTTTTGGCGTGGTGATATGTGCCGTCTTGAAAACTATCAGGCGTGCACGGGGGAAAAATGAAAAGGTGCGACCGGGTCAGCGGCGCACCGGCGGGCGGGGCCCGCCGCTGGGGCGGCCGTCCAGGTGCCGGAAGGTGATGCGCCCCTTGCTCAGGTCGTAGGGCGACAGTTCCAGCGACACGCGGTCGCCCGCGAGGATGCGGATGTGGTTCTTGCGCATCTTGCCGGCGGTGTAAGCCACGAGCACGTGACCGTTTTCCAGCACGACGCGGTAGCGCGAGTCGGGGAGCACGTCCTCGACCAGTCCGCGCATTTCGATGAGTTCTTCCTTGGCCAATGAAGCTCCTGGTTCAGGGGAAAGGGGAGGGTGTCAGGCGGCGCTGGGCTGCTGCAGCCAGTTCATGCCTTGCTCCACGGCGTAGCGGCGAGCGCTTGCACGGGTGGCGAAACTGGGCAGGAAGCGGAAGACCCGGTCATGGGTGCCGCTGCCGCGGCCGCTGCGGATCGAGAGGGACGCGGTGTAGTTGCCGGCGTCGCTGAGATGGGTGAGGGGTGAGACAAGGTACTTGCCCACCGAGAACGTCTTTTCGCGGATGGTGGTCATGGTCAGGCCCGCGGGCCGGAGGCCAGCGTGCCATGAGGGCGGCGGCTCGGCGGGCGTGCGCTTAAACAGCGCGCGTACCGGGACGCGAGAGAAGAAAAAGGCGATGGGTCGGCGCCGCTGGTGTGCCTGGCCCTGAGTTTGGTGGGGGGACCAGGAATGGGGCTCGCCGCTGAAGAGGGTGGCTGACGACCGCGAGGGCCGTGGGGCCTGTCGGAGAGGTGTTGTGGCGGCGCGGCGTGAGGGCCGCGGGCCGTGTCAGACGACTTTGCCGCCTGTGACAGGCGGCCATGCCGCGCGAGTGAGCAAAGCGCGGCAAGTGGCCTAGTGTAACCGCGAAGCGGTATTCGCGCTCGGCTTGGCTAGAACGCGTGGTGAGAACGCATCATTGCGGGGCCCAGCGGCCCGGTGCTTCGCGCCAGCCCTGGCCTTCGCGGTGCCACATGTGCGGCTCCCAGCGGTAGCCGGGGCGCGGCGCTTCCCAGCGGCCACGCATCCACACATGCCGGCCGCCCGCCCAGCCCCAGTAGCCGCCGATCCAGACGGCACCCGGGAAGGGCGCCACGCCCACCACTTCGACCTGCGGCGCAGGGGGCGCCACGGTGACCACCTCGCCGCCATAGCCGTAGCCGCCGTAGTAGGGCCGCGCAGGCGCGACCACGCAGCCAGCCAACGTGGCGGCCAGGGCCGTGGTCGTCAGCGCCACACGGGTCAATCTCGGCAGGTTCATCACATGCTCCAGTGAACACAACGTGCCCTGACAACGCCCGTTGCCACGCGGGCGCCGACCCGCCCTGGCCGCGTTTACACAGCTTCACAGGCGGCGGTGCTGCTCGTGCCAATGCCAGAATCGCCGGCAAGCCGCAGGCTGCGGCACATGGAAGCGGGAACCTGGCATGGGCAAGAATCGGCTGGAAGCCTTCAGCGACGGTGTCATCGCCATCATCATCACGATCATGGTGCTGGAGATGAAGGTGCCGCATGGCGACACGATGGACGCGCTGTGGCCCATGCTGCCGGTGTTCGGCAGCTATGTGCTGAGCTTCGTCTACGTCGGCATCTACTGGAACAACCACCACCACATGCTGCACGCCTGCCAGCAGGTCAGCGGCGGGGTGCTGTGGGCCAACCTGCACCTGCTGTTCTGGCTGTCGCTGTTTCCCTTCGCCACCGGCTGGATGGGCGAGAACCATTTCGCCGCCGTGCCATCGGCGCTGTACGGCGTGGTGCTGCTGATGGCGGCCATCGCCTACTACGGGCTGCAGCAATGCATCATCGCCGCCGAAGGGCCGGGCTCGCTGCTCAAGCGCGCCGTGGGCGGCGACTGGAAAGGCAAGCTCTCGCCCTTGCTCTACATCGCCGGCATCGCGTCCACCTTCTGGGTGCACTGGCTGGCACAGGCGATCTACGTGGCCGCCGCGCTGATCTGGCTGGTGCCGGACCGGCGTGTCGAGCAGGTGCTGCACCACCAGGGCCACCCCGGCGCCTGACCGACCCCCTCGCGCCATGGACCACAACGACGCCGACGACACCGACCGCCGCCTGACTGCGCTGGAGATCAAGGCCAGCTACACCGAGGATCTGATCGACCACCTGAACGATGCGATCGTGCGCCAGCGGGCGCTGATCGATGCCCTGATCCTGGAGCTGCGGTCCCTGCGCGCCCAGCAACCTGGCGACCAGCCGCCCACCTTTCGCAGCCTGCGCGACGAGTTGCCGCCGCACTACTGACGACGGACGCCCAGCCCCGCCAGGGCGCTCAAGGCCAGGGGGCCAGCCAGTAGGCAACGGCCCCGGCCAGGGCCAGGCCGACCAGCAGTGCCGACACCACGCGTCGGGCAAAGGCGGGCCCGCCAGCCACGAAGGCGACGACGCAGCGGGTGCCGCTGTTCATGGCCACCGCCAGCAGGGCGCCGCGCAGCAGCACCTGCGTGTCGATGCGGCCGGACGACTGCAGGGAGGCCAGCGAGGCCATCGGCGCGTGCGAGTCCAGCAGGGCGGCCAGGGCCACGCTGACCGACAGGCCGGCGTTGCCGAAGTGCTGCTGCGCATTGCCCACGGCCACCGCGGCGCCGCCCAGCAGCAGCGCAATGGTCAGGGCCTCGCGCGGGTGCAGGGCGCTGCGGGGGTGTTGCGGCCGGTGGGACCGCGCGCGGGTGGTGGGCTCGCGCAACGCCGACAGGCCGACCAGGGCGGCGCCGAGCGCGCCGGCCAGTGCCATCGGCGCCACGCGCGAGGCCGTGGCGGGGGCCAGCGTCGCGCAGATCACCAGCGCCTCGACCCAGGTGGCGGCCGTGGACAGCGCTGCGCCGCCGGACAGCAGGCCCGCCTGCGCAGGGTGCGCGCGGGCCTGGCTGCCCAGCGAGGCGATGGTGGCCGTGCTGGACACGAAGCCCGAGGCAAAGCCGGCCAGCAGCAGCCCGCCGCGCGCACCGAGCCAGCGCAATGCCACGTGGCCACCCGCCTGCATGGCCATGATCAGCAGCACCAGGGTGGCGAGCGGGCGGGGTTCGATGCCGCCCAGCGCGTCAAGCGGCTGGGCCGGGATCAGCGGCAACACGATCAGGCCGAAGGCGGCCAGCAGCAGGCCGTCGTGCAGTTCCTGCTCGCTCAACAGCTCGGTGGCGAAGCGGTGCAGGCGGTCGCGCGCCGCCAGCAGCACCGCCAGCCCGGCGCCGCAGGCGGCGCCGAGCGCCGGCGACAGCACGCTCTGCACACCGATCAGGTAAGTGGTGAACAGCGCCAGCTCGGTGGTCAGGCCGGGGTCGTGCGAGCGGCTTTTCCAGTGCGACAACGCGGCCAGGGCGGCCACCATCACCGCACCGGCCAGCACCAGGCCGGGCACCGGCAGCACCTGGGCCAGGCCACCGGTGGCGGCGGTGAGCGCGAACGTGCGGATGCCGGCGGGGCGCCGGTCCACGCCTTGGCCCTTGCGCCGCTCGCGCTCGATGCCGATCAGCAGCCCGACGCCCAGCGCCACCGCCAGGCCGCCGGCGGCGGCACGGATGTCTTCGCCCAGCATTTGCCGTCAGGGCGCGCGCGCGGGCACCGGCGGCATTGCCTGGCCGAGGCCCGCCAGGCTGAGGAAGAAGGCCTGCTCCAGCGCCACGTTCTTCAGCCGCTCGAAGCGACCCGACGAACCGCGGTGGCCCGCCGTCATGTTGATGTCGAACAGCAGCGGTTGGGTGTCGGTCTTGCGCTCGCGCAGCCGCGCCACGTACTTGGCCGGCTCGTAGTACTGCACCTGCGAGTCCCACAGCCCGGTGGTCACCAGCATCGCCGGGTAGGGCCGGGCGGCGATGTTGTCGTAGGGCGAATAGGCCAGCATGCGGTCGTAGTCGGGCTGTTTTCGTGGGTCGCCCCACTGCGTCCACTCGTTGGCCGTCAGCGGGATCGACTCGTCCAGCATCGTGGTCACCACGTCGACGAAGGGCACGTGCAGCGCGATGCCGCGGTAGTCGCCACCCGCCTGGTTGGCCACCGCGCCCATCAGCAGCCCACCGGCCGAGCCGCCGCTGGCGAAGACCTTGTCCTTGGCACCCCAGCGCTCGGCCACCAGGTGGCGCGTGGCGTCGACGAAGTCGTCGAAGCTGTGCTGCTTGTTCGCCAGCCGGCCGTCCTCGTACCAGCCCTGGCCCAGCTCGGAGCCGCCGCGCACCTGGGCGATGGCGACGACGAAGCCGCGGTCCAGCAGCGGCAGCCGGGTGACGCGGAACACCGGGTCGCTGGGGATGCCGTAGGAGCCGTAGCCCACCACCAGCAGCGGGGCCTTTCCGTCGTGCCGCGCGCGGTCGGTGCGCCAGCCCAGCACGATGGGAATGCGCTTGCCGTCGCGCGAGGGCGCCCACACCCGCTGTGTGGCGTAGCGCTTCTCGTCGTAGCCGGGCACGGGGTCGCGCTTGCGCAGCAGGCGCTGGCCGGTGGCCAGGTTCAGGTCCCAGGTGGCCAGGGGCGCGGTCATCGAGGTGACGCTGTAGCGCAGCAGCGGTGACGAGGCGTCCGGCGTGGGCAGCAGGGCCATGGTGCCGGCCTCGCCGCCACCGGGCACGAGGTAGGGCTTGCCGCCCGAGGCCGGCAGCACGCGCAGCCGCTTGGTGGCGTCCACGCGCTCTTCGACGACGATGCCCGAGGCCATCAGCGCGAAGTTGTCGATCGCGGCGTCGGCCCGGGCCGGCACCAGGTCCTGCCAGCGGCTGCGGTCGTCGGGCGCGGTCTCAGGCGCGGCCACCAGGCGGAAGTTGAGCGCGTTCTCGTTGGTGCGGATCACCCAGCGGCCGGCCAGGTGGTCGCCGAAGGCGCGCACGCCGGTCCGCCGCGCCAGGATCACGGTGGGCTCGCTCTCGGGGCGGCCGGTGGGCACGGCGCGCAACTCGGTGCTGTCGAAGCCGTCCAGCTGGATCAGCAGTTGCTGCCGCGATGCGCTCAGGCCGATGTTGGTGAACAGGGTCTTGTCCGGCTCGTCGTAGACGGTGCGGTCGTCGCTGGCCGGCGTGCCGAGCCGATGCAGCTTGATCGCGCCACTCTGCAGGGTGACCGGGTCTTGCAGAACATAGAAGACGCTGCGGTTGTCCGCAGCCCAGACCATGGTCTCCAACACGCCGGGCACGCGGTCGGGCAGGTCCTGGCCGGTGGCCAGGTCACGAAAGCGCAGGGTGTGGATGCGGCGCCCTTGGGTGTCCTCGGTCCAGGCAATCAGGTGCCGGTCGGCACTGACGGCGAAGCCACCCACCGCGAAGAACGATTGGCCCTTGGCCATCGTGGGCTGGTCCAGCACCAGCTCGTCGCGGGCCTTGGGCGCCATGCGCTCGGGCGTTCCGGCGCGGCGCATCAGCTGCGGGTATTCGGCGCCCTTGGCGAAGCGCGTCCAGTACCAGTAGCCGTTGTCGTACTGCGGCGGGCTGGCGTCGTCCTGGCGGATGCGGGCCTTCATCTCGGCCAGCAGGTTCGCGCGCAGCGGCGTCAGGGGCGCCAGCATGGCCTGGGCGTAGGCGTTCTCGGCCTCGAGGTGGCGCATCACCTCGGGCCTCTTGGCCTTGGTGTCGTCGTCGCGCAGCCAGTAGTACGGGTCGTCGCGGTGGCCGCCGGCGGGGCTGGTCACGACGAAGGGCACCTGGGGCGCCACCGGTGGCACGGGGGCCGCTGGTGCGGCGGCCACGACCATGGCCGCGAAAAGAGGAAGAGCCGTGAGAGCGGCGCGGGCCCAGGGGCGCAGCGCCAAGGTGGGTGTGTGCATGGCGTGCATCATGCCCCGAGTCTCACGGGCCGACGATGGGCCGTTCCCGAGTACGTCCACCGCCTTGGGGGTGAACAGGGCCCGTCGTCGGCCCGGGCTGCCTCAGCCCGCGGCGGCGCCGAGTTGCTCGATCTGCGCGTGCAGCTCGAGCCAGCGCTCTTCCAGCATTGCCAGCTCGGCCTGCACATGCGACAGGCGCCGGCCGAGCTCGGCGAATTGCTCGCCGGCCAGGCCAGGGCCTGCCAGCTGGGCCTCGACCTCGGCCCGCTCGCCGGCCAGCTTTTCGAGCCGCTTGTCGATCTGCCCCAGCTCGTTGCGCAGCGGCCGCGTCTGGTCGGCCAGCTTGGCACGGGCCTGGGCGGCGGCCTTGCGGTCGTCGCGGGCAGCCGGGGCGGGGGGCTTGGCGGGCGCGGCGGCCACGGCCTTGGGCGGTGGCGCAGGTGCCGGCTTGGGTGCGTTCGCCTGGGCGGCCTTGCCGGACAGCGCCCGGGCCGCCTCGCGGCTGCGCTCGAGCAGCCAGCGCTGGTAGTCGTCCAGGTCGCCATCGAAAGGCTTCAACGCGCCGTCGGCGACCAGCCAGAACTCGTCGCAGACCTCGCGCAGCAGCGCGCGGTCGTGGCTGACCAGCATCACCGAGCCTTCGAACTCGTTGAGCGCCATCGACAGCGCCTCGCGGGTCGTCAGGTCCAGGTGGTTGGTCGGCTCGTCCAGCAGCAGCAGGTTGGGCCGCTGCCAGACCAGGGAGCCCAGCACCAGGCGGGCCTTCTCGCCACCGGACAGCGTGCCGATGGCCTGGTGCACCATCTCGCCGACGAAGCGGAACTGGCCGAGGAAGTCGCGCAGCTCCTGCTCGCGTGCCTCCGGCCCGACCGTGCGGGCCAGCCGCACCATGTGCTGCAGCGGCGTGTCGTCGGCGTGCAGCAGGTCCATTTCCTGCTGCGCGAAGTAGCCGATCGACAGGCCCTTGCCTTCGGTCACCGTGCCACCGAGGGCAGGGTTCTCGCGGGCGATCGTCTTGACGAAGGTCGACTTGCCCTGGCCGTTGGCACCCAGCACGCCGATGCGCTGGCCGGCGAGCACGGTGCGGTTGATGTGGTGGACGATGGGCTTGTCGCTGCCGTCGTCGTTCGCGCCCTTGTAGCCACAAACGACATCGCTCATGGCCAGCATGGGGTTCGGCAGGCTCTGCGGCTCGCGGAACTCGAAGTTGAAGTCGCTGGCGGTCAGCACCGGTGCCAGGCGCTCCATGCGGTCCAGCGCCTTGACGCGGCTCTGGGCCTGCTTGGCCTTGCTGGCCTTGGCCTTGAAGCGGTCGATGAAGCGCTGCAGGTGGGCGATGCGCTCCTGCTGCTTCGAGAAGGCGGCGGCCTGCTGGCTCATGCGTTCCGCGCGCATTTCCTCGAAGGTCGTGTAGTTGCCGCCGTAGCGGGTCAGCTTGGCGTCTTCGAGGTGCAGCGTGACCTGCGTGATCGCGTCGAGGAACTCGCGGTCGTGGCTGATGACCAGCAGGGTGCCGGCGTAGCGTTGCAGCCAGCCTTCGAGCCAGACGAGGGCGTCCAAGTCCAGGTGGTTGGTCGGCTCGTCGAGCAGCATCAGGTCGGCCGGGCACATCAGGGCACGGGCCAGTTGCAGGCGCATGCGCCAGCCGCCCGAGAAGCTGTTGACCGGCGCGTCGAGCTGGTCGCGCTTGAAGCCCAGGCCCAGCAACAAGGTCTGCGCGCGGGCGCGGGCGTCGAAGGCGCCGGCTTCTTCCAGCGACAGGTGGGCGTGGGCCATGGCCTCGCCATCGTCGGCGGCTTCGGCGGCCGCCAGCTCGGCCTGCGCCTCCATCAGCGGCGTGTCGCCCTGCAGCACGAAGTCGGTCGCCGGGTCCTCGGTCTCGGGCATGTGCTGCACGACCTCGCCCATGCGCCAGCGCGGCGGGATCTCGAAATCGCCGGCATCGGCGCCCAGGCGGCCGGCCAGCAACGCGAACAGCGAGGACTTGCCGGCGCCGTTTCGGCCGACCAGGCCGATCTTCTCGCCGGGGTTGAGGGTGACGGACGCGCTGTCGAGCACGACCTTGGTGCCACGACGGAGCGTGACGTTGCGCAGGGTGATCATGAAAGGGCAGTGAGGGATTCGCGGGTCAGCAGCAGCACCTGGTCGTCGCCGGCGCTGGTGGGCAGCCAGACCACGTCCAGCTGCGGGAAGGCGGCTTCGAAATGCGCGCGCTCGTGGCCGATCTCGAGCACCAGCACGGCGGCGGGCGTCATGTGCGTGGGGGCATCGCGCAACAGGCCGCGGACGAAGTCCATGCCGTCGTCGCCACCGGCCAGGGCGAGCGCGGGCTCGGCGCGGAATTCGGGCGGCAGCGCGGCCATCGAGTCGGCGTTGACATAGGGTGGGTTGCACAGGATCAGGTCGAACGGCGGTTGGCCAGCCACGGCGGCCAGGCCATCGCCCTGGGCCAGCGTGATGCGGCTTTGCAGCTCGTGGCGCAGCACGTTGGTGCGCGCCACGGCCAGCGCATCGGCCGACAGGTCGGCCCCGGTCACGCCGACCTCGGGCCAGGCCATGGCGGCCAGCACGGCGAGGCTGCCGTTGCCGGTGCACAGGTCGAGCACGCGGCGGGTGTTGGCCCCGAGCCAAGGGTCGATGGTGGCGTCGGCGATGCACTCGGCAATCAGCGAGCGGGGCACGATGACGCGCCGGTCCACTGTGAACGGCACGCCCTGCAGCCAGGCCTCGCCGGTCAGGTAGGCGGCGGGCTCGCGGCTGGCGATGCGGCGCTCGACGAGGGTGGTGGCCCGGGCCAGGCCACTGTCGTCGACGGACCGCTCTGCGACCATGTCCAGGCCGTCCAGCGGGTGGCCGAGCGCCCACAGGACCAGCCACGCGGCTTCGTCGAAGGCGTTGGTGGTGCCATGGCCAAACGAAACGCCCGCCTGGTCGAGGCGGGCGCTCATCTGTTCGATGAGTTCGATGATGGTCATGGGGTCAGCAGCGCTTCGAGCGTCCGCCGGTAGATGTTCTTCAAAGGCTCGACCGCGTCCACCGCCACGCACTCGTCCACCTTGTGGATCGTGGCGTTGACCGGGCCGAACTCGACCACCTGCTCGCACACCTTGGCGATGAAGCGGCCGTCGGACGTGCCGCCGGTGGTCGACAGATCGGTCGTCACGCCGGTTTCGGCGGCGATGGCGGCCGACAGGGCCGATACCAGCGAGCCGACCGGCGTCAAGAAGGGCTCGCCCCCCAGCGTCCAGGCGATGGACCAGTCCAGCCCGTGGTGGGACAGCACCTCGGCCACCCGCTGCTTCAGCCCGTCTGGCGTGGACGCGGTCGAGAAGCGGAAGTTGAAGTCGACCACCAGATCGCCCGGGATCACGTTGGTGGCGCCGGTGCCGGCGTGGATGTTGGAGATCTGCCAGGTCGTGGGCGGAAAGTATTCGTTGCCCGCATCCCATTGGATCGCGGCCAGTTCGGCCAGGGCCGGCGCGGCCAGGTGCACCGGGTTCTTCGCCAGTTGCGGGTAGGCCACGTGGCCCTGCACCCCGCGCACCGTGAGCTTGCCCGACAGCGAGCCGCGGCGCCCGTTCTTGATCGTGTCGCCGAGGGTCTCGACCGAGGTCGGCTCGCCGACGATGCAGCAGTCCAGTTGCTCGCCACGCGCCTTCAGCACCTGCACCACCTTGACCGTGCCGTCGACCGACGGGCCTTCCTCGTCGCTGGTCAGCAGGAAGGCGATCCGGCCCGCATGGGCAGGGTGGGCGGCGGCGAACTCCTCGGCGGCCACCACCATCGCGGCCACCGAGCTCTTCATGTCCGCGGCGCCGCGGCCGTACAGGTGGCCGTTGCGGTAGCTGGGCACGAAGGGGTCGCTGGCCCAGGTCGCCAGGGGCCCGGTGGGCACCACGTCGGTGTGGCCGGCGAAGACCACGGTCGGGCCCGGCCGGGTGCCGCTGCGCACCGCCCACAGGTTGGCGACGCGGAAGTCACCCGGCCCGAAAGGCAGGTGCTCGCAGGCAAAGCCGGCTGCGGCAAGCCGCTCGGCGATCAGTTCCTGGCAGCCCCGGTCTTCCGGCGTGACGCTGGCGCGTGCGATCAGCGCCTCGACCAGGCGCAGCGTGGCCGTCATCAGCGGGTCCGCGCCGTGATCAGCGGCTTGGGCTTGGCCTCTTCAGGAACCACGTCGAGCGTGATCTCGGTGAACGAGGGGCTTTCGGGCTCGGGCTTGGTCTGCGGCACGCGCGAGACCGGCTCGGTCTCGTTCTGCAGGCGCCACAGCAGGTTGGTCGGCGAGTCGGCGTGGATCAGCGCCTCTTCGCGCGACACCAGGCCCTCGGTGATCAGGCGTGCCAGGTCCTGCTCGAAGGTCTGCGAGCCTTCGGCCAGCGAGCGCTCCATCGCGTCGCGCACTTCGCCGAACTCGCCCTTCTCGATTTGCTCGGACACGAGCTTGGAGTTCAGCAGCACCTCGACCGCCGGGATGCGACCGCCGGCGTTCGAGCGCAGCAGGCGCTGCGAGACGATGGCCTTCATGGCCGCGGCCAGGTCGGCCAGCAGGGCGGGGCGCGACTCGGGCGTGTAGAACGACAGGATCCGGCCCAGCGCGTGGTGGCTGTTGTTGGCGTGCAGCGTGGCCAGCACCAGGTGGCCCGACAGCGCGTACGAGATCGTCTGCGACATGGTCTCGCGGTCGCGGATCTCGCCGATCATGATGCAGTCCGGCGCCTGGCGCAGCGCGTTCTTCAGGCCGATGTGCAGCGAGTTGGTGTCGCGGCCGACCTCGCGCTGGTTGACCACCGAGCGCTTGTTGCTGAACAGGAACTCGATCGGGTCCTCGATGGTGAGGATGTGGCCCGACATGTGCTGGTTGCGCCACTCCATCATCGACGCCATGGTCGTGCTCTTGCCGGTGCCAGTGGCCCCCACCATCAGGATCAGGCCGCGCTTTTCGAGCGCCAGCGTCGCCAGGATGGGTGGCAGGTGCAGCGAGTCGATCGCCGGGATGCGGATCGGGATGCAGCGGATGACCGCGGCGATCGTGGCGCGCTGCTTGAAGGCCGACAGACGGAAGCTGCCGACCTTGGCGATGCCGAAGCCGACGTTGAGCTCGCCTTCCTGGTCCAGCTCTTCGAGCTGCAGCGGGGTGAGGATCTCGGTCAGCATCTGCCGCGGCACCGACGGCGCCACGGTGTGCTCGGTCACCGGCGTCAACTGGCCGTTGATCTTGAGCAGCACCGGCGCGTTGGCCGAAAGGTAGAGGTCGGACGCCCCCTTCTCGGCCATCATTCGCAGCACGTTTTCCATCGTGATCACGGCAAGTCTCCCGGCGTTGAGCAGTGTGGGGGCGAGGGTATCAGCCCCGCAGCAACTCGTTGATGCTGGTCTTCGCGCGGGTCTGTGCGTCCACGCGCTTCACGATCACGGCGCAGTACAGGCTGTACTTGCCGTCGGGCGAGGGCAGGTTGCCGCTGACCACCACCGAGCCGGCCGGCACGCGGCCGTAGATCACCTCGCCGGTGGCGCGGTCGTAGATCTTGGTGCTCTGGCCGATGTACACGCCCATCGAGATGACCGAGTTCTCTTCGACGATCACGCCTTCGACGACCTCGGAGCGGGCGCCGATGAAGCAGTTGTCTTCGATGATGGTGGGGTTGGCCTGCAGCGGCTCCAGCACACCGCCGATGCCCACGCCACCCGACAGGTGCACGTTCTTGCCGATCTGCGCGCACGAGCCGACGGTCGCCCAGGTGTCGACCATCGTGCCCTCGTCGACATAGGCGCCGATGTTCACGTAAGACGGCATCAGCACCGCGCCCTTGGCGATGTAGCTGCCTCGGCGCGCGACGGCCGGCGGCACCACGCGCACGCCGGCGGCGGCGAGGGCGGTGTCGTCCATGTGCGAGAACTTGGTGTCGACCTTGTCGAAGAAGGTGAGATCGCCCGCGCGCATGGCGCGGTTGTCGTTCAGGCGGAAGCTCAGCAGCACCGCCTTCTTGACCCACTGGTTCACCTGCCACTGGCCGACGGACTGACGCTCGGCCACGCGCAGGCGGCCGGCGTTCAGGTCGGCGATCACCTGGTCGACCGCGGCGCGGATCTCGGGCGCGGCCGAGGCGGGGTTCAGCCGGGTGCGTTCTTCCCAGGCCTGGTCGATGAGGGTTTGGAGGGCGTGCGTCATGGTGGGTCGGGTTCCGGGAAGAGGGGGCGCGTCAGAGCGAGCGCGTGTAGGCGGCAATGCGTTGGGCGGCTTCGAGGCACTCGGGCGCCTCGGCCACCAGCGCCATGCGGACGCGGCCGGCGCCCGGGTTGTGCCCGTGCGCCTCGCGCGCCAGCAGGCTGCCGGGCAGGACGACCACATTGTATTGAGCGAGCAGGCCCAGGCTGAAGGCGATGTCGTCGCCACCATGGGCATGCTCGGGCACGCCCGCCCAGAGGTAGAAGCCGGCGTCTGGCAGCCGCACGTCCAGCACTTCGGCCAGCACCGGCGTGACCTGCGCGAACTTGGCGCGGTACTGGGCCCGGTTGGCCTCAACGTGGGTCTCGTCGTTCCAGGCTGCGATGCTGGCGGCCTGAACCACCTTGCTCATCGCGCTGCCGTGGTAAGTGCGGTAGAGCAGGAAAGCCTTCAGGATCGCGGCGTCGCCGGCCACGAAGCCCGAGCGCATGCCGGGCACATTGCTGCGCTTGCTGAGGCTGGACAGCACGACGAGGTTCCTGAAGTCGTCTCGCCCCAGCGCCTTGGCCGCCGACAGCGCGCCCAGCGGGGGCTCGTCGCGGAAGTAGATCTCGGAATAGCACTCGTCGCTGGCGATCACGAAGCCGTGGCGGTCGCTGAGCGCGAACAGGGTCTTCCACTCCGACAGCGGCATCACCGCGCCGGTGGGGTTGCCAGGGGAGCAGGCGTAGACGAGCTGGGTGCGGGCCCAGGTGGCCTCGTCGATCTGGCCCCAGTCGCAGGCGAAGTTGCGTGCCGGGTCGCTGTTGGCGAAGGCCGTGTCGGCCCCGGCCAGCAGCGCCGCGCCTTCGTAGATTTGATAGAAGGGGTTTGGGCAGACCACCGTCGCGCCGGGGCGCGAGGCGTCGATCACCGTCTGCGCCAGCGAGAACAGGGCCTCGCGCGAGCCGTTCACCGGCAGCACCTGGGTGCCCGGGTTCAGCGCGACGCCGTAACGGCGCGCCACCCAGGCCGCGATGGCTTCGCGCAGTGCCGGCTCGCCGGCGGTGGCGGGGTAGCTCGACAGCCCGGCCAGGTTGGCGCGCAGCGCTTCCTCGACCAGGGCGGGCGCCGGGTGGCGCGGCTCGCCGATGCCCAGGCTGATCGGCCGGTAGGCGGGGTTGGGGGTGATGTCGCGGGTCAGCGCGCGCAGGCGCTCGAAGGGGTAGGCGTGCAGCCTGCCGAGCAGGGGGTTCATGCCGCCGATTATCGGCGAGGGCCCCGCAGGGCTCGGGTTTGCACGGGGCCATGGCAAGGTCACAATGCACGCCATCACTGATGACGGTATGGCACCACCGATGGGCGACAGCGGTACGGGTCCAGCGGGCACGAGAGTCGAGGTCGATGGAGGGCAGGGCACGGCGCCGCAAAGGCCGCGCCGACGCTTTTGCGTGGCCGGTGCCGCCGCCCTGGGCCTGGCGGCTTGCGGCCAGCCAGCCGCGCCGGATGCCACCCCCGCGCCCCTGCGCCTGGCGATGGACCTGTGGCCTGGCTACTACCCCGCCGTGCTGGCCGACGAACTGGGCTACCTGGCCGAGGCGCAGGTGCGGGTCCAGTTCAGCTTCCCGGCCAACACCGACAGCATGATTGCCGACTTCGCGGCCGGCCATGTGGACATCATCGCCGTGGCCATGGGCGACCTGATCAATGCCACCCATGGCCGTGCGGCAGTGCAGGTGTTCATGGTGGCCGACGAGTCCGCAGGCGGCGACGCGGTGCTGGCGCGCCCGGCGGTCGACCTCAAGGGCAAGGGGCGCCTGCTGCTGGCCACCAACCTGGGCGGCTTCGGCGAGCTGTTGATGCGCGAGTTCGTGCAGCGTCAAGGCGTCGACCCGCACCGCGTGGCCTGGATCAACGCCGACGCTGCGGACGTTCCGCGGCTGCTCGCCGCCGGTGACATCGACATCGGCCACACCTGGGAGCCCTACGCCAGCGAGGCCGAGGCCGCGGGCGCGGTGCGGCTGTTCTCCAGCGCCGACACGCCTGGGCTGATCCCCGACGTGCTGGCCGCCAGCCGCGCCACCGTCGAGCGTCGACAGGCCGAGCTGAAGCGCTTCAGCGCGGCGTGGTTGCGGGCGGCGGACTGGTGGGTCGACCACCTCGACGAGGGCGCCCAGCGCATCGCCAAGCGGCTGCAAAGCGATGCCGCCAAGATCTCGCTCAAGGGTGTCAAGCTGATGCGCCTGGCCGACAACCGGCGCCTGCTGGGCGCGGGCGGCCAGGCGGCGGAGCTGGCGGCTGTCGTCAAGCGCTACAGCGCGTTCTTTCTCGACCGCGGCGCGCTGGCCCGGCCGGTGGAGCCAGCCGACCTGCTGCGCGGGGACCTGCTGCCATGAAGACCCGCCTGCTGGTCGCCGGGGTGCTGGTCGGCGTGACCTTGCTGCCCATCGGGCTGTACAGCGGCTGGCAGTACCAGAGCGAGTCGCGCACCACGGCCGACGAGCGCAATGCCGAGCTGCGCTCGCTGGCGCAGGAGTCGGCGCACGATCTGGAGGCCCGCGCCGACCGCATCCTCGACAACCTGCGTGCCGACGTGGCCATGCCCGGGCTGCCCGAGCTGCTGGAGCACCCGGGCCGGGCTGACCCGCTGTGGGCCAACCGCGTGCTGACCCTGGTGGCCCTGCGCGAGCCCATGCACGTGACCTCGGTGGGCCTGCTCGACCTGCAGGGCCGCAACCTCGCGGACACCCAGGCCCCGCGCGTGGGCCGCAACGAGGCCGACGAGCCCTACACCCGGCAGGTGCTGGCGCTGCGCTACCCGCTGCTGCTGGGCCCGCTGGCGCCGGGCTGGAACGCGCGCAAGGGCTTGTACGCCGTGGCACCGGTCAAGCGCGACGGCACCGTGCTGGGGGTGCTGCGCATGCGGCTGGAGCCGGGCCTGCTGGGCCAGGTGCTGGCCGACAGCCTGAGCGCCCATGGCGACGTGCAAGGCATCGTCTTCGACGCCGAGGGCCGGCTGTTTGCCGCCACCGACTCGCGCCTGGCCGGGCAGGACAGGCTGCCGCCGGGCTTCCATGTCAGCGCGTCGCCCGAGGCCCAGGAGCCCGCCTGGGCCGAGCGGCACTGGCACGGTCACGTGCAGGCGGTGCCCGGCACGCCGTGGCGGGTCATGGTCTACGAGCCCAAGGCCCAGTTCGAGGCGCCGCTGGCCGCGTTGCGCAAAGGCTGGATCACCTTCCTGGCCATGCTGGCGGTGCTGGGCATGGGGGCGGTGTGGCTGATCGCAGCCATCCTCTCGCGGCCCATCGTGCGCCTGAGCGAGGTCGCCGAGGGCATCGCCGCCGGCGACCTGGGCCGCCGCGTGGACGTGCGCGGCACGGAGGAATTCCGACGCCTGGGCGCGTCGTTCAACAACATGAACGAGCGGCTCGCGCAGACCGTGCAGTCGCTGTCGGAGGAGCTGGCGCAGCGCCGCGCGGCCGAGGCGGCGCTGCGCGACAGCGAGGCCCGGCTGCAGCACGCCAACCAGGACCTGGAGCGCCAGGTGAGCGAACGCAC
>JBGAGZ010000128.1:0-3032 GCA_044226465.1 Burkholderiaceae bacterium
CCGCAAGGCGGTGGCGTCGGGCTCGGTGCCGCGCATGGCGGCGGCGGACATGCGCTTCCACGAGTTCGTCCACGGCCTGTCGGGCAACCCGCTGGTGGCGCCGGCCCTGGCCTCACAGCTGTCCACCATGCAGCGCGTGATGGGCGAAGTGCGGCTGAAGGACGAGACGCCGCGCGACATCTGGGACCAGCACGAGGCCATCCTCGCCGCCATTGCCGGTGGCGACGCGGGCAAGGCCGAGTCGCTGGCGCGCAAGCACATCGATCAAGCGGCGCGCTTCATGGTGGCCCGGCTGCGGCGCGACCAGGCCGCGGCCTGAAGCGCGCGCGGCGGTTGGGCGTACCATCCGCCGAACACCCCAGCGCCACCAGTCGACTTGGACGCCACCGAAGCCTCTCCCTTCGAGTCCAGCTTCACGCTCGACGCGGCGCTGCTGGCCGACCACAAGGCCGCCAACGCCCGGCGGCTGTACACGCGCCAGATCCCCATCGTGCGGGCGGTGGGCTTCGTCATCGTTTGCCTGATGCTGGGGCTGCAGCACCTGCGCCAGCCGTCGGCCCTGCCGCCGCTCGCGCTGGGCCTGCTGGTGGCGGGCAACCTGCTGTACGCCGGCCTGGCCTGGGCGGTGCTGCGCCACGGCCACGGGCGCAGCGGCGACATCGACCTGAGCCACTGGCTGTTCCATGTCGACGTGCTGGTCTGGCTGGTCAGCCTGAGCTACCTGGAGCAGGCCAACGCGTTCTTCGCGTTCTTCCTGCTGATCCGCGTGGCCGACCAGGTGGGCTTCGGCTTCCGGCGGGCGCTGTACTTCAACCACGTGATCGTCGGCGCCTACCTGGGCTACGCCGCCTGGTGCGTGGTGAGCCGCCACGCCGGCCCGCCGTGGATGGAGCGCCTCGCGATCGCCGGCACCATGTACCTGCTGGGGGCATACCTGGCCGTGACCGGCCTGGTGATCGAGCGCCTGCGCGACCGGCTGCGCACGGCCGTGCACGCCGCGCGCGGCCTGGTCGAGCGCCTGGAGCACGAGACCCGCTCGCTCGAGCTGCAGGCGGTGGAGCTGGACCACGCCCGCCGCCAGGCCGAGCAGGCCAACCAGGCCAAGTCGCAGTTCCTGGCCATCGTCAGCCACGAGATCCGCACGCCGATGAACGGCATCCTCGGCACCACCGAGCTGCTGCTGGGCTCCACGCTGTCGGCCGACCAGCGCCGCTACGCCAAGACCGCGCACCGCTCGGCCATGGTGCTGCTGGCGCTGATCGACGATGTGCTGGACCTGTCGCGCATCGAGGCCCGCAAGCTGGTGTTGCATCCCACCGGCGTGGACCTGCGCGCGCTGGCCAACGAGGCGGTCGAGCTGATGACCGTGGCCGCGCGCGAGAAGCCGGTCAAGCTCGCCTGCCATGTGTCGCCGGGCCTGCCCGCCCTGGTCGAGTGCGATCCGATCCGCCTGCGCCAGCTGCTGGTCAACCTGCTGCACAACGCGGTCAAGTTCACCGAGCGCGGCCAGGTGACGCTGGAGATCACGCTGATCGTCGAGACCGACAACGCGGTGCGCCTGCGCTTCGCCGTGCAGGACACCGGCATCGGCATCGCGGACGACCAGTTGCAACTGGTGTTCGAGTCGTTCACACAGGCCGACACGTCCAGTACACGGCGCTATGGTGGCTCGGGCCTGGGGTTGGCCATCGTCAAGCACCTGGTCGAGCTGATGGACGGCCAGGTCGGCGTGCAAAGCCGGCTGGGCGAGGGCTCGACCTTCTGGTTCGAGCTCAACCTGCCCAAGTCGAGCGAGCCGGCCACGCCGCCGGCGCCGGTGGCCACCGGCGCCATGCCGCTGGACGCGGCCGACGACACGCCCTCGGCGAAGGTGCTGCTGGTCGAGGACGACGCGGTCAACCAGATGGTGGTCGAGAGCATGCTCGCCAAGCTGGGCTGCACGGTCGAGGTGGCCACCGACGGCGCGGCGGCCTGTGCCGCCGCCGAGCGCGGCCGCTACGACCTGATCCTGATGGACCTGCACATGCCGGGCATGGACGGCTACCAGGCCACCCGCAACATCCGCGCCGACGAAAGCCTGCGCGGCGTCTACACCCCCATCGTGGCCCTGACCGCCGACGCGCTGGCCGGCGACCGCGAGCGCTGCATCGAGGCCGGCATGGACGATTTCGTCACCAAGCCCATCAGCACCGCGATGCTCGCCGCCGTGGTCGAGCGCTGGACCGGCCACGGCATGCCGCCGCCGACGCGGTGGTAGCGGGGTAGCCGCCCCGCGCGACACCCGTCGCCAATTGGGGGGATGACAGGCGCGCCGCCCGGGCGGAAGCTCGCGGCGCTGCCGCTGAACACACCACCACCGACGGAGGGCGCATGTCCAAGCACCAGGTCTTTCTCGTCCACGGCATGGGCGACTTCGAGCTCGGCTGGTCCGAAGCCGTGCGCGGCCGCATCGTCGACGCCTTCAACACCTACCCCAAGCTGCGCGACAACGGTTTCGTCGACGCCTTCGAATTCAAGGAGATCACCTACAACACGGTGTTCGATGCCTGGCGCGACCAGTGGCGCGCCGACGCGCAAGCCGCGGCCGGGGCGCTGACCGCCACCGGCCTGTCCAGCAAGGCCGCCGACACGCTGATCAAGGGGGCGGCCTCGCCCGCCGGCTCGAGCTTCTGGCAGACGCACGTGCTGGACGTGGTGGGCTTCCGCTTTCTGATGCCGATCGCTCAGACGGTCTACCGCAGCGTGCAGAGCCAGATCCTCGGCCACCTGAAGAGCTTTCCGCCGGACGACGTGCCGCCCTATTCGGTGATCGCGCATTCGCTGGGCACCGCGGTCGCCTACGAGACCTTCCACGCCATGCTGACCAATGGTGCCGACGGGCAGAGCGCGCCACTGGGCACCGCCTTCCGGCCCAACAACATGTTCATGGTGGCCAACACCGCCAAGCTGTTGTGGAACCGCGGCGGCAGCGCCTACCCGGCCATGATGGGCCCCAACCTGGCCAATGGCGACGGCCTGAGCTTCTACCTCGC
>JBGAGZ010000080.1:0-23930 GCA_044226465.1 Burkholderiaceae bacterium
ATGCTCTCGACCTGCAGCTTGCCGGCTTCCATCTTGCTCAGGTCCAGCACGTTCGAGACGATGCCGTTCAGGCTCTCGGCGGCGTCGATCAGGTAGCCGAGGAATTCCTGCCGCCGGCCGTCGCTTTGGCCCGGCTCGGCCATCAGGCGCGCCAGGCCCAGCACACCATTCAGTGGCGTGCGGATCTCGTGGCTCACGTGGGCCAGGAAGGCGCTCTTGGCGTCGCTGGCCGCCTCGGCCACGGCCTTGGCCTCGGCCAGCGCCTGCTCGGCCCGGCGCCGCTCGGTGATGTCCTCGATGACCCAGATCGCGCCGGCCTCTTCGGGCTGACGCGGGTCGACGAGCTGCGAGCGCAGCAGGGCCAGCACCGTGCGACCGTCGGGCCGGACGAACTCGTGGTCGATCTCGACCAGCAGGCCGGCCTCGACCTTGGACCGGATCGCGGCCACGAACGCCGCGTAACCGGCGTCGCCCCCGAAGAAGTCGGCCACCGGCCGGCCGGCCATGCTGCCCGGCGCCTGGCCCAGCAGTTCTTCCAGCCGCGGGTTGACGCGCTCGACCAGCCGCTCGCGCACCAAGGCCATGCCGACCGCGGCGTGGTTCAGGATGGCGTCGCCCTGCAGGCGCGCGCGCTCGGTGTCGGTGATGTCGCGGCCGACCAGCACCGCGACCGGCTCGCCGTCCCATTCGAAGCGGGCGGCATTGATCATCGCGATGCGCGTGCTGCCGTCGGGCCGGTGCACCACGTTGCGCATGCCGCGCAGCACCGGCTCCTTGGCCAGTTCGTCGCGCAGGGCCAGCGACGGTCCATGGTCTTTCCAGACGCCCATGTCGACCGCCGAGTGGCCCAGCACCTCGTCCGGGTGCGTGCGCCCGACCAGCTCGAGGAAGCCGGGGTTGGCCAGCAGGATGTGGCCATTGCGCAGGCTGGACACGATAATCGCGTCAGGCGACAGGCGCACCAGCCGGTCCAGCAGCGCGCGCGAGCGCTCGTGCTCGCGTGCGGCCAGCACCTCGCCGGTCACGTTCTGGCTCAGGCCCCACCAGCCGACGAATTTGCCGTTCTCGTCCAGCACCGGCTCGCCGCTGCCGCGCACGACGACCACCTGGCCGTCGCTGCACTCGAAGGTGATGACCCGGGCCCGGTAGGGGCGGCGTTCGCGCAGCGCGTCGATCATCTCGGCCCATTCGGCGTCGCGCACCATGCGCGGCCCGCCGGGCTCGTCGATGCGCAGGAACTCGGCCACCGACCGGCCCGTGTGGCGCTCGAAGCTCTCGGAGATGTAGGTCAGGCGGCCCTTGCGATCGGCCTCCCAGGTCCAGTCGCTGCCTAGGCGCAGCAGCTCGGCCATGCGGTGCTCCTTGACCCAGGCCTCGTGCAGGGTGCGCGACACCTGGCGCCCCACCGTGACGGCGGCGAACAGCGCGCCCACGGTCACCAGCGCGTGAGAGACAAAACGGCCCGCGCTGCTGACCGGCACGGTCGCGCCGGAGCCAGTGCCGGTGGCGTACAGCAGCCCGAGCAAGGCCAGCTGCAGACCGGCGATCAGCCAGGCCACGCGGACGTCGGCCAGCACGCCGGCCAGCACCACCAGCACCGGCGAGCCCGCCAGCAGCGCCGACATCAGGCCCAGCCCGCTGCCCCAGGCGAACAGGCCCACCGCGAGCTGGGTCACGGCCAGCAGGGTGCCGGTGGCGGCGCGCAGGCGGTCTGCCCAGGCCAGGCCGAGTGCGACCGCCGTGCCGGCCAGCAGCAGGGCGCCGGTGGCCAGGCGCCAATGCCCCTGGCTGGCGGGCGCGCCGAGCCAGGATTGCAGGGGAACCGAGACCCAGGTCAGCAGGGCCAGCGCCGTGGTCAGCCGCGCCAGCACCCCCACCGCCAAGCGGTCACGCTCGGTCTGGGCTTGCTGGGTGCCGCGGGCGAACGGCAGGGTCGGCAGGGTCGAGTCGGCCGGTGGGCTCGTCTGCAAGGGCCGGTCCTCCGCTGGATGCGCTTTGGCGCAGCATACGGCAGGCGGCTGACGCCGGCACCCCTGGTGCCGGGCCTTCGCGGGCTCAAAGCGTGGGGTGTGTCGCGCCCCGGCCTTCGGTGGCCGCCTCGCACTTCACGCAGCGCTCGGCCCAGGGCTCGAGCTTCAGGCGGTCGAAGGGGATGGGCTCGTCGCAGTCGCGGCAGACGCCGTAGTCGGCATCGTGCACGCGGCGCAGCGCCAGGCTGACGCGGCCCAGCTCCTGCAGCGTGCGGTCCGAGCGGGCCAGGTCCACCTCGCGGTCAGCGTCGCGCTGCGGCGCGTCGTCGCCGTCTTGCGCCAGCAACTCCTCGGCGTGCTCGACGCGGCCCAGGCCACCCTGGTGCGCGGCCAGCGTGCGGTCGAGCTCGCCCTGGCGCAGCTTCAGCTCGGCTTCGAGCAGGGCGCGCTGGCCGGGGGTGAGCAGGTGGTCGCGGGGGGCGGCGTTCATGGTGCGGTCCTTCGGTGTCTGGTTGCTTTCATCGTCGCGCCGCCACCGCCGGCTGGCCTTGATCGTCATCAAGCACGGGCTTCCTACAATGGGTCGCGATGTGCCAGCTCCTGGGCATGAATGCCAACACGCCGACCGACGTGATGTTCAGCTTCACGGGCCTGGCCACGCGCGCCGACGAACACAAGGACGGCTTCGGCATCGGCTTCTTCGAGGACAAGGGCGTGCGGGTCTTCATCGACCACGCCAGCGCCCGCCAGTCGGCCATTGCCCAGCTGGTCAAGACCTACCCGATTCACAGCGAAAACGTCATCGCCCACATCCGCAAGGCCACGCAGGGCCGGGTGGCGCTGGAGAACACCCACCCCTTCGTGCGCGAGCTGTGGGGCCGCTACTGGGTCTTCGCCCACAACGGCGACCTGAAGGACTTCCGGCCGCGCCTGCACGCCGCCTTCCGCCCGGTAGGCGACACCGACAGCGAGCGCGCCTTCTGCTGGCTGATGCAGGAGCTGTCCAAGGCCCATGCCGGCGTGCCCGAGATCGGCGAGCTCAGCTGCACCCTGCGCGAGCTGGTGCCCCAGTTGCACCGCCACGGCACCTTCAACATGTTGCTGAGCAACGGCCAGGCGCTGTGGGCCCATGGCTCGACCAAGCTGTACTGGCTGCAGCGCCGCCACCCCTTCCGCGCGGCGAGCCTGAAGGACGAGGACGTCACGGTCGACTTCGCGCACGCCACCACGCCGAACGACCAGGTGGCAGTGATCGCCACCGAGCCGCTGACGGCCGACGAGCAATGGGTGGCCTTCGAGCCCGGCGAGCTGCGCGTCTTCGTCGACGGCGCGCCGCTGGCCTGCCGCTGACCGGCCGCCGAGGCGTCCGTCCCATCGATGACGGACGCGACTGTCGTCCTAGGGATGGCGCCCGGTGTAAAGAGTGTTCACAATCCGACCCAACCTGACCGAAAGCCTGCCATGAACGCCATCACCTGCTCCAACGCCGCACGCCGCCTGCGTGGCATCCGTGTGCAGGTGGGCGCCATTGGCGTTTGCCGTCCGGGTCCGCGAGAGGCCGTGTTGCCGTAAGGCACGCCCCTCCGAAGCACTGCTTCACGAGGCCCGGCTCCGCAAGGACCCGGGCCTTCTTCTTTTCCCGGCCCTGCCCTTTCAACCGAACCAGCCGCCCCCGCACGACGGGGCGGCGGGGCCTGGCGTTGCCGCCACCCGCGGCAGCGGTCGGGGCCATGCCGAAGCCGTGCACGTCAACCCAACACTGTGGAGGTCATCGTGAAAGAGAAAACCAAACCCGGCGAACCCTCGTGGAAGGCCAAATCGGGCGGCGCCGCCGGCGCCTTGCTCGCCACCCTCGTCACGCTCGGCGGCGTGGCCCTGCTGTTCGCCTCGGCGAGCGGCGAGGCCGATCACCTGGCGGCGCTGCTGGAGACGGCGCCGTCGTGGGCGGCCGCGCTGGTGGTGGCACCCGCCCATGGCTGATGCCGGCTGCCAGTCCCTCGCCCGGGCCCATGCCCGGGCGGGGCTTGTCGCTGCGCGCTCGCCGGCCATTCGTGCGCCGCGGGCGGCCGTTCATGCCGCCCCGCCGGCCGGTGGCCCGGCCGCGCGCCGGCGCGATGGGGTGGCCGCCTAGACTGCCGCCATGGCTTCCACCCACCCCGCTTCACCGCCCGACCGGGTCGACTGGTCGCAGCTCTGGCTGCCCGGCCCGCGGCGCGAATTCAACGCCGACGAGCTGGCGCGCGCCGGTGGCGACCGGCCCGGCCGCACCTTCGTCGTCATGCTCACCATCACCCTGGCGATGACGGCCGAGGCACTGCTGCAGCACGCGCCGGCCGACCAGCTGGCCCGCCTGGCCGGGCTGCTGGTGGCCATCTACATCGTGGCCTTCCAGGGCGGCATGGCGCTGTGGCGCCACCCCACGCGCCGCCGCCTGGCCGCGGTCACCGGCGCCGCGCTGCTGGCCTACGTGGCCTTCGCGCTCGGCCTGCGCTGGCGCCTGCCCGACGCGGACGTGCGCCAGTGGTACGTCTACACCGCCGCCGTGTGCTTCTCGGCCAGCACCCTGGGCTTCTGGTTCGTCACCGTCTACCGCTCGCAGCAGATCGGCGGCCGGCTGCGCGAGCTGGCCGAACGCGACCGCGCGCTGGCGCTGGCGCGGCAGCTGGCCACGGCCCAGGTCAAGCCGCACTTCCTGTTCAACACCCTGGCCTCGCTGCAGCACTGGGTCGACACGCGCGACGAGCGCGCCGGCCCGATGCTGGCCTCGCTCACGGCCTACCTGCGCGCCACGCTGCCGCTGTTCGACCGCCCCGAGCTCAGCCTGGCGCAGGAGCTGGAGGCCGTGCAGCGCTACCTCGACGTGATGCAGGCCCGCTGGGGTGGCCGCCTGCGGCATGAGCTGCAGGCCGAGCCCGCGGTGCTGGACGCGGCGGTGCCGCCCGGCACGCTGCTGACCCTGGTCGAGAACGCGGTCGAGCACGGCGTGGGGGCGCAGCTGGCCGGTGGCCGGGTGCAGCTGCAGGCCCGCCGCCTGCCCGGCGACCGGGTGCAGGTGGACGTGCTGGACGACGGCCCCGGCCTGCCCGCCGGCGCGCCGCCCGAGGCCGGCCACCTGGGCCTGGCCAACACCCGCATGCGCCTGGCCCAGGCCTTCGGCCCGCAAGCGCTGCTGCGCCTGGCCAACCGGCCCGAGGGCGGTTGCCTGGCGCAAGTGACCTGGCCGTTCCGTCACCCGGCCGCCGCCGACACCGGCAACGCTTGATGAACGCCCCGACCGACACCCTCACCGCCCTGATCGCCGACGACGAGGAAGGCCCGCGCGCCCAGTTGCGCGCCGCGCTGCAGAAGACCTGGCCCGGGCTGCAGGTGGTGGCCGAATGCGAGCACGGCGTGGACGCCTGGGACGCCTTCCTCGAGCACGAGCCCGCGGTCTGCTTCCTCGACATCCGCATGCCGGGCCTGAGCGGCATCGAGGTGGCGCAGCGCATTGGCGGCCGTGCGCAGGTGGTCTTCGTCAGCGCCTTTGGCGACCACGCGCTCGAGGCCTTCGACGCCGGCGCGGTGGACTACGTGCTCAAGCCGGTGGACGACCTTCGCCTGGGCCAGGCCGTGGCCCGCGTGCGCCAGCGGCTGGCCACCCACCAGGTGCCCGACGCGCAGGCCCTGCTCGACCAGCTTGCCCGCCAGATGCGCCGGCCCGCGCCGCCGGCCGTGATCCAGGCCAGCGTGGGCAAGGAGGTGCGGCTGATCCGCGTCGAGCAGGTCGTCTACTTCGAGGCCGACGCGCGCTACACCCGGGTGGTCTACGACGACGACGCCGGCAGCGCCGAGGCCCTGATCCGCACGCCGCTGAAGGAGCTGCTGGCCCAGCTCGACGCGCAGCAGTTCTGGCAGGTGCACCGCTCGGTGATCGTCAACCACCGCCACATCGCCAGCGCGCTCAAGGTGGACGAGGGCACGATGGTGCTGACGCTGCGCGGGCGTGCCGACAAGCTGCCGGTGTCGCGGCATTTCCAGGGGCTGTTCAAGGGGCAGTGACCCGCACGGGGCGACCGAGGGGGCGTGATTTCCCTGGCGAGGCCTGCCTCGCGGCGGGCCGGGCCGGTGCGACACTCGTGGCACCCATTTCGTCGACCCCGAGCGGGCCCGCGCCCGCACCGCGCCATGCCCCTGCCCAGCCCGCAATTCGACCGCTTCTACCGCCACCCCGAGCTGACCCAGCTGCTGCGCGACTATGCCGACGCGCGGCCCGACCTGGTCGAGATCCGCTCGCTGGGCGCCAGCCACGAGGGCCGCGAGATCTGGCTGGCGGTCGTCACCAACCGCGCCACTGGCGCCGACACCGACAAGCCCGCTTTCTGGGTCGACGGCAACATCCACGCCGCCGAGCTGACGGCCAGCACGGCCTGCCTGTACTGGCTGCACCAGCTGGTGGCCGGCCACGGCAGCGACCCCAAGGTCACCGAGCTGCTCGACACCCGCGTGGTCTACCTGGTGCCGCGGCTCAACCCCGACGGCGCCGAGCTGGCCCTGGCCGATCGGCCCCGCCACATCCGCTCGTCCACGCGTCCCTACCCCTTCGACGAGGAGCCGGTCGACGGCCTGACGGTGCAGGACGCCGACGGCGACGGCCGCATCCTGCAGATGCGCGTGAAAGACCCGAACGGCGGCTGGAAGCCCCACCCCGACGAGCCGCGACTGCTGATCCCGCGCGAGCCCGGCGAGTTCGGCGGCGCCTACTACCGGGTGATGCCCGAAGGCCTGTTCGAGCAGGGCTTCGACGGCACGACCATCCGCGTCAACAACGACCGCGAGGGCCTGGACCTGAACCGCAACTTCCCGGCCTACTGGCGGCAGGAGTTCGAGCAGAAGGGCGCCGGCCCCTACCCGACCAGCGAGCCTGAGGTGCGGGCCATGGTCGACTTCATCGTTCAGCACCCCAACATCGGCGCCGCGGTCAGCTTCCACACCCATTCGGGCGTGATCCTGCGGCCCATGGGCACGCAGAGCGACGACGACATGACGCCGGAAGACCTGTGGATCTACAAGCGCCTGTCGGACATCGGCGCCAAGCTCACCGGCTACCCGGCGATCAGCATCTTCCACGACTTCAAGTACCACCCGAAGGAGATCATCACCGGCACGCAGGACTGGGTCTACGAGCACCTGGGCGCCTTGTTCTGGACGGTCGAGATCTGGGCCCCGAACAAGGAAGCCGGCATCACCGAGTACGACTGGATCCACTGGTACCGCGACCACCCGCCGGAAGACGACCTGAAGCTGCTGAAGTGGAGCGACGAGCATTGCGACGGCCTGGCCCACAACGACTGGCGCCCCTTCACCCACCCGCAGCTGGGCGAGGTGGAGATCGGCGGCTGGGACCGCATGAACCACTGGCGCAACCCGCCGCCGAAATACCGCGAGCGCGAGGCCGCGCGCTTTCCGGCCTGGCTGACGCAGATCGGCCTGTCGCTGCCGAAGCTCCAGCTGCAGTCGGCCCGCGCCGACAGCCTGGGGCCGGACACCTGGCGCGTCAGCGTCGTCGTCGCCAACGCAGGCTACCTGCCGGCCTACGTCACCAAGCGCGCGCTGGAGCGCAAGACCGCGCGCGCCTGCGTCTTCGAGCTCGAGCTGCCCGAAGGCGCCAGCCTGGTCCACGGCAAGCGCCGCATCGAGGGCCCGCAGCTCGAAGGCCACGCGCCCAAGAACTCGCTGCAGGCCTTCCTGCCCGAGCGCGAGGTGACGGCCGACCAGGCCCGCGCCGAGTGGGTGGTGCGCGCGCCGGCTGGCACGGTGCTGGGGCTGAAGGTGCACGCCGGCCGGGCGGGCGCGCTGTCCGCCAGCGTGACGCTGGGCTGACCTGGCGGCGCCTGGCCGCCAGCGCACCCCGCTGTTCACAACCCGTCACGCACGCGCGGGGCAAGGTTGGCCGGCGCCTCCACCCTTCTGCCACACTCGCCGCCGGCATCCCCGAACCCCGGGCCATATCCAGGAACGACCCTCCCATGCAGCTGACGATCAATGGCCAGGCCACTTCGGTCGACGATGCGGCGATCGCCCCCGAGATGCCTTTGCTGTGGGTGCTGCGCGACGTGCTGCAGATGACCGGCACCAAGTTCGGCTGCGGCATCGCGGCCTGTGGCGCCTGCACCGTGCATGTCGACGGGCAGGCGGTGCGCTCTTGTGTCACGCCGGTGTCCTCGGTGGCCGGCAAGGCGTTGACCACGATCGAGGGCCTGGGCTCGCCGGACGCGCCCCATGCTTTGCAGCAGGCCTGGGCCAAGCATCAGGTGCCGCAGTGCGGCTACTGCCAGAGCGGCATGTTGATGGCCGCGGCCGCGCTGCTGAAGAAGACGCCGAACCCAAGCGACGCCGACATCGACGCGGCCATCACCAACCTCTGCCGCTGCGGCACCTACCAGCGCGTGCGCGCGGCGATCCACACCGCCGCGCAGACGCTGCGTGGGGGCAAGCCGACATGAAGGTCTCGCGCCGCTTCGTGATTCTCTCGGGCCTGGCCGCCGCCGGCGCCCTGGTCGTGGGCTGGAGCGGCTTGCCGCCGCGCAGCCGCCTGGGCCGCGCGGGCCTGCTGCCGGTGGCCGGCGGCGAGGTCGGCCTGAACGGCTGGATCAAGATCGCCGCCGACGGCCACGTGCAGCTGGCGATGCCGTACTCGGAGATGGGCCAGGGCGTGCACACCGCGCTGGCGCTGATCGCCGCCGAGGAGCTGGACATCGCGCCCGAGCGCATCGAGCTGGTGGCTGCGCCGCGCGACGCCATCTACGGCAACGTCGCCATGTTCGTCGGCAGCCTGCCGCTGCACCCGACCAGCACCGAGCCCGGGCAAGAGACCACCGGCGCGCGCCTGGGCCAGTGGATGGTGAAGAAGCTCGCGCGCGAGCTGGGCGTGTCGGTGACCGGCGGCTCGTCCACCGTGGCCGACGCCTGGGACCCGCTGCGCCTGGCCGCGGCCACCGCGCGCGCGCAGCTGCTGGGCGCGGCCTCGCTGCGCTGGAAGCTGCCGGTCGCCGAGTTCGCGATCGACGACGGCGTGATCAGCCATGCCGCCGGCGGCGAGCGCGCGCATTTCGGCGAGCTGGCAGTGGCGGCCGCCGCGACGCCACCCGGTGAAGTGCGCTTCAAGCCGCGTGACCGTTGGCGCTGGCTGGGCCGCGCGCAGCCGCGCCGCGACACGCCCGCCAAGAGCAACGGCACGGCGCGCTACGGGCTGGACACGCGCCTGCCCGGCATGCTCTACGCCGTCGTGCGCCATGCGCCGGCGCTGGGCGGCGTGCCCGGCCGCATCGACCCGGCCGCGGCGCTGAAGCTGCCGGGTGTCGAGCGCGTGCTGCGCCTGGGCGCCGCGGCCGGCTCGACCGACGCGGTGGCCGTGGTGGGCCGCAGCACCTGGCACGCCCGCCAGGGCGCCGCGGCCTTGAGCGTTGACTGGCGCGGCCGGCCCGGCGGAGCGCTGGAGTCTGCGGTGATCCAGGGCGACCTCGCCGCCCGCGCGCGCGCCGCGGCGGACGAGGACCAGGGCTTCGGCTTCTACGCACGCGGCGATGCCGCGGCCACCTGGGCCGGGGCACCGACGAAGCTGGAATCGCTGTACACGGCGCCCTACCTCGCCCACGCGACCATGGAGCCGATGAACTGCACCGCGCAGGTCCACCCCGACGGCAGGGTCGAGGTCTGGGCACCGACCCAGGTGCCCGACCAGGCGCGCGAGGCGGCGGCCCGTGTGGCCGGCGTGCCGGTCGACCAGGTGAGCCTGCATGTCACCTTGCTGGGCGGCGGCTTCGGCCGCCGGCTCGAGGTGGACGTCGTCGCCCAGGCCGTGCGCGTGGCGCAGGACTTGGCCGGCCGGCCGGTACAGCTGGTGTGGCCGCGCGAAGAGGATTTCACGCACGATTTCTACCGCCCGGCCGGTGCTGCGCTGCTGCGCGGCGCGCTGGACGCACAAGGCCAGGCCCTGGCCTTGTCCATCCACAGCGCGGGCGACGCGATCAGCCCGCGTTGGATGGAGCGCACGCTGCCGGCGCTGGCCGGCCCTGTCGACGCGCCGGACAAGACCGCCGCCGAGGGCTTGTTCGACCTGGCCTACGACCTGCCGCACCAGCGCATGGCGCACGTGGCCACGCACAGCGGCGTGCCGATCGGCTTCTGGCGCTCGGTGGGCCATTCGCACAACGCCTTCTTCAGCGAAGGCTTCATCGACGAGATGGCCCATGCCGCGAAGGCCGACCCGGTGGCCTTCCGCCTGGGCATGCTCAAGAGCATGCCGCGCCATGCCGCAGTGCTGCAGCTCGCCGCTGACAAGGCTGGCTGGGGCCAGCCCTTGGCCACGGGGCGTGAGAACGCCGGCGGTGCGGCGCGCGCGCGGGGCGTGGCTCTCCACGAGAGCTTCGGCAGCATCGTTGCGCTGGTGCTGGAGGCGTCCGTCGAGCCGCTCGACGGCAAGCCTTGCCCTCGCGTCCACCGCGTGGTGGCGGCGGTCGACTGCGGCACGGTCGTCAACCCCGACGGCGTGGCCCAACAGGTGGAAAGCAGCGTGGTCTTCGGCCTGACGGCCGCGCTGTGGGGCCGCATCGACATTGTCGACGGCCAGGTGCGGCAGAGGAACTTCCCCGACCAGCCGTTGCTGGCCTTGCGCGACGCACCGCTGGTCGAGACCCACCTGGTGCCCAGCACCCGCCCGCCCACCGGCATGGGCGAGCCGGCCCTGCCGCCGGTGGCACCGGCGCTGGCCAACGCCTTGTTCGCCCTCACCGGCCAGCGGCTGCGCAGCCTGCCGCTGGCCCTGGCCTGAAAGGAGAACCCACCATGTACACCCTCTACGGTTCGCGCGGCAGCGGCTCGGCCATCGCCGAGGCGGCCCTCGAACGCTGTGGCATCGCTTTTCGCACGGTGCGCGCCTCGGCCTGGGAGGCCGACTCGGCGATCGACGAGTTGAAGAAGATCAACCCGCTGGGCCAGATCCCGACCCTGGTGCTGCCCGACGGCAGCGTGATGACCGAGAGCGCGGCGATCCTGATTCACCTCGGGCTCGCCCACCCGGCCAGCGGGCTGCTGCCCGCCAGCACCAGCGCGCGTGCGCAGACCTTGCGCGGCCTGGTGTTCATCGCCGCCAACTGCTACAGCGCGATCAGCCAGAGCGACTACCCCGAGCGCTACACGACGGACAAGAGCGAAGCCGCGCACGAGGCCGTGCGGGCCGGGGCGCGGCGCGTGCTGCACCGCCACTGGGACATCTTCGCCGACACCTTCACCAGCCGCCCCTTCCTGGACGGGGCCGCCCCCGGCGCGCTGGACATCATGGCCACGGTCGTGTCGAAATGGTCCGGCGCACGGGCCCACCTCGCCAAGCACCGGCCAGAGTTCCTGGCATTGCTCCAGCGCGTCGAGCAACACCCGACGCTGCAACCAGTGCTTGCGCGGCACTTCGACGCGACCTAGGAGTTCGGGGCGGGGCATCACCGCTGGCGAACGTGATGATTCAAGAATCTCAGGGTCGGCTGATCGGTCAGAATCTCGGCGGTTTTGTTTGCGGATCGCTCACCTCACCATCCGCTTCTCCGATTCTTCGACATGAACCTTCGCTCCCTCCTGGCCCTGCTGGTTGCCCAGCACTTCGTCGGCGCTGCTGCGCTCGCTGCCGACGACGGCCTGCAATCGCGGCGCTACGACTACCCGGGCTTCCTGGTCTCTGAAGACTACCGGCTGATGGGCGAGTGCAACGTCCAGTGGCCGAAACTGCCCTTCCGTGGCAGCTACCGCTGGCTGTCGCGCGATGAGCGGGCCTGGCTGCTGCAGTGGTACGAGTCGATTCCCGAGGGCGACTCGCCGCCCTACCCCAAGGACGGCATCGGCGAGATCATCAACCGCGTCGGGCGGGCAGCGGCGGTGCGCGGCGAGGATTTCACCGGCTCCGCCACCGTCTTTGTAGAAATCGACTCGACAGGCAAGGCCGTCGACGCCAGTTCGAACAAGGGATCTGACGCGAACGTGGCCAAGATGATCGGCGGTGCGGTGAGCTTCCTTGAGTTCGACCCGGCATCGTGCAGCGGCAAGCCTTGCAAGATGGTGCTGCCCGTTCAGTTGACGGTCTCATGCAAGGGACAGCAAGAAAAGCGCCATCGCGGCACGACCTACATCAACCTGTCGCCCTGACGCGGCGGCTGTCCAGGCAAAAAAAAGGGGGCCCGCGGGCCCCTTTGTCGTCTGGCGCGCAGGTGCGTTTACTTGGCCACTACGCGGACCATCTCGAGCACCTTGTTCGAGTAGCCCCACTCGTTGTCGTACCAGGCCACGACCTTGACGAAGGTCTTGTCCAGTGCGATGCCTGCTTCGGCGTCGAAGACCGAGGTCATGGCCTCGCCGCGGAAGTCGGTGGAGACCACCTTGTCCTCGGTGTAGCCCAGCACGCCCTTCATCGGGCCGGCTGCGGCCGCCTTCATGGCGTTGCAGATGTCGTCGTAGCTGGCGTCCTTCAGCAGCTCGACGGTCAGGTCGATCACCGACACGTCCGAGGTCGGCACGCGGAAGCTCATGCCGGTCAGCTTCTTGTTCAGCTCGGGGATCACCACGCCCACGGCCTTGGCGGCACCGGTCGACGACGGGATGATGTTCTCGAGGATGCCGCGGCCGCCACGCCAGTCCTTGTTGCTCGGGCCGTCCACGGTCTTTTGCGTGGCGGTGGTGGCGTGCACCGTGGTCATCAGGCCGCGCTTGATGCCGAAGGCGTCGTGCAGCACCTTGGCCACCGGGGCCAGGCAGTTGGTGGTGCAGGATGCGTTCGAGATGATGGCCTGGCCGGCGTAGCTCTTGTCGTTGACGCCGTAGACGAACATCGGCGTGTCGTCCTTCGAGGGGGCCGACATGATCACCTTCTTCGCACCGGCGGCGAGGTGCTTCTCGGCGGTTTCCTTGGTCAGGAACAGGCCGGTCGACTCGACGACGATGTCGGCGCCGACATCGCCCCACTTCAGCTCGGCCGGGTCCTTCACCGCGGTCAGGCGGATCTTCTTGCCGTTGACGATCAGCGTGCTGCCGTCGACCGCGACCTCGCCCTTGAAGCGACCGTGCACGCTGTCGTACTTCAGCATGTAGGCCAGGTAGTCCGGCTCCAGCAGGTCGTTGATGCCGACGACCTCGATGTCGTCGGCGAAGTTCTGCACCGCGGCGCGGAACACCATGCGGCCGATGCGGCCGAAACCGTTGATACCGATCTTGATTGTCATGTCAGTCTCCAGGGTTGTTGAGGCAAAGGGTCAGAGATCGAGGCTTCCGCAGGGCACGCCGATGGTCATTTGCTTGCCGACAACGCGGAGGTTCGTCTTTTCATCGAGATTGAGCGTCAGCCCGGACAGCCAGTCGAGAAAAGGCTGCCTGGCCGGCCGTGAGGTCTCCAGCTCATGAACATCGTTGCTTAAATAGGGCTGGAAATACGTCATGCGGACATCGAACGGGCAGCCCATCGTGTCGAAATTGAAGAACACCGGTGCGGTCAGGTTCCGTGCCGACGCCAGCAACTGCGGCAGCTTTGTATCCCTCAGAACGGTTCGCTCGCCACCAACCAGCTTGAAGTCGTAGAGGCGGTTGAGAGAAATGGTGTCACCCTCGAGGCAAGGCAGACGCAGACCGGCGGAGTAGTCTTCGATCTCCTGCTTCAGCAGCTTGTGGGCCGCCGCCAATATCCGCACTTCCGGCGGTGCGTCGGGCTGGACGAACCGCAGGTTCACGATCACCGGCCCTTGGGCATCGACGAGAAGCGCGTTCCTCGAGTAGCTTGGGGCCTTGATGTTCAGCACATGCGTGATGCAGGCAAGCTTGGCCTTGCGCTCCTGCGCGCGCTCGTCCACAGGCGCCGAAACCGCGACCTTTCGACCGTCGTTGGGCGTGAACACATAGACCTGACGCAGCCTGACTGGAGCGTCCTCGGCCTTCATGCACGGCACGCGAAACTGCCTGACGTACTTGCGGACAGCCGCCTCGAACCGGCCGTCGTACGCTGTGTCACTCTTCACGACGACGCGGGGTGCGTCATCGGGACCGCCGAAGATCAACTCCACATTCAGCGTCGCGTCATCGCGGCGCTCGTACAACTCCAGCGGGTACTCTGGCGGCTCGGTGCCGCGGGTCATGCACTCCTGTGCCGGAGACGAGGCCAGCATCGTCGACTCTTGGGCGTGCGCCGGGACGACCCAGGCCAGCGCCAGAGCTGCGAACCCGGCCCGGCACCACCGCGAGTAGGGGCGCATGCCGTTGATCCTCAGCGCCCCAGCACCTTGCGCACCGTGAGCGCCAGGTTCTCTGCCGTGAAGCCGAAGGTCTTGAACAGCACGGGGGCCGGGGCGGATTCGCCGAAGCGGTCCAGGCCGACGACGGCGGCGCAGCCGTACTTCCACCAGAAGTCGGTCACGCCGGCCTCGACGGCGATGCGCGGCAGCTTGGGCGGCAGCACCTCGCTCTTGTATTCGCTGCTCTGGCGGTCGAAGACCGTGGTCGACGGCATCGAGACCACGCGCACCGCGATCTTGGCCTTGGCCAGCTCGGCCTGGGCGTGCAGGGCCAACTGCACTTCCGAGCCGGTGGCGATGATCACCGCCTGCGCGGCTTTCTTCAGGCCCACCTCGGCGGGCTCGGACAGCACGTAGGCGCCGCGGGTGATCACGTCGGCGTCCTGCTTGGGCGCATAGGGCAGGTTCTGGCGGCTCAGCAGCAGCGCGCTCGGGCGGTGCTTGTTGGCCAGGGCCATGGTCCAGGCGACCGCCGTCTCGGTGGTGTCGGCCGGGCGCCAGACGTCCAGCCCCGGGATCAGGCGCAGGCTGGCGGCGTGCTCGACGCTCTGGTGCGTCGGGCCGTCTTCGCCCAGGCCGATGGAGTCGTGCGTGAAGACGTGGATCACACGGCGCTTCATCAGCGCGGCCATGCGAATGGCGTTGCGGCTGTAGTCGCTGAAGGTCAGGAAGGTGCCGCCGTAGGGGATGTAGCCGCCATGCAGCGCCACGCCGTTCATCACGGCGGCCATGCCGAACTCGCGCACGCCGTAGTTGATGTGGCGGCCGATCTGGCCGGCCTCGGTCTTGACCACGGCACCGCTCGCATCGAAGCGCAGCGCCGGGGTGGACTTGGTGTTGGTCAGGTTCGAGCCGGTCAGGTCGGCCGAGCCGCCCAGCAGCTCGGGCAGCGCGGCGGTGAAGTGCTCCAGCGCGATCTGGCTGGCCTTGCGGCTGGCCACGGTCTCGGCCTTGTCGTGGGCGCTGCCCACGGCTTCGACCGCGATCTCGGCGAAGTTCTTCGGCAGGTCGCCGGCCATGCGGCGGGTGAACTCGGCGGCGGCCTCGGGGAAGGCGGCGGCATAGGCCGCGAAGCGCGTGTCCCAGGCGGCCTGCTCGGCGGCACCGGCGGCCTTGGCGTCCCAAGCCGCGCGGATCTCGTCGGGCACCACGAAGGGCTCGTGCGACCAGCCCAGGGCCTCGCGGGTCAGCTTGATCTCGTCGCCGCCCAGCGGCTCGCCATGGGCCTTGGCGGTGCCGGCGCGGTTGGGCGAGCCCTTGCCGATGGCGGTCTTGCAGACGATGAAGCTGGGTTGGCCGGTGCTTTGCCTGGCCTGCGCGATGGCGGCGTCGACCGCGTTCACGTCGTGGCCGTCGACCGGGCCGATCACGTTCCAGCCGTAGGCCTTGAAGCGGGCGGCGGTGTCGTCCACGAACCAGGGCGCGACCTGGCCGTCGATCGAGATGCCGTTGTCGTCGTACAGCGCGATCAGCTTGTCCAGCTTCCAGGCCGCGGCCAGCGCGCAGGCCTCGTGGCTCACGCCTTCCATCAGGCAGCCGTCGCCCAGGAAGACATACGTGTGGTGATCGACGATGGCATGGCCGTCGCGGTTGAACTCGGCGGCCAGCAGCTTCTCGGCCAACGCCATGCCCACCGCGTTGCTGATGCCCTGGCCCAGCGGGCCGGTGGTGGTCTCCACGCCCGGCGTCACGTCGACCTCGGGGTGGCCCGGGGTCATGCTGTGCAGCTGGCGGAAGGCCTTGAGCTCGCTCGTCGGCAGGGCGTAGCCGGTCAGATTGAGCAGTGCATACAGCAGCATCGAGCCGTGGCCGTTGCTGAGCACGAAGCGGTCGCGGTCGGCCCACTGCGGGTTGACCGGGTTGTGCTTGAGGTGACGCGCCCACAGCGCCTGGGCCATCTCGGCCATGCCCATCGGGGCGCCGGGGTGGCCGGAGTTGGCCTGTTGCACCGCGTCCATCGCCAGCGCGCGGATCGCGTCGGCCATCTGGGGGTGTTGGGGGGCGGTGGTGGTGCGGTCGGTGTCGGCGGCCATGAGCGGTCCAGGGCCCCGGGGCGGGGCCTGTGAGGGGATGCGGGGGAGAGAGAACCCGCGATTTTAGTCGGTCACCGCGGGCCTCGGCCGAGCCCGGTTTCACCTGGGCGCGGCGCTCGGATAATCGGCGCCATGCAAGGCCTGCACCTCACCGCCGACCTGCGCGGCTGCCGGGCCGACGCGCCCGCCATGACCGACCCGGACGCGCTGCGCCGCGCCTGCCTGGCGGCCGTGGACGCGGTGGGCCTGCGCGCGGTGGGCGAGCTGTTCCACCGCTTTGCACCCCAGGCCGGCAGCGCGCAGCCGCCCGGCGTGACCGGCGTGGTGCTGCTGGCCGAGTCGCACCTGGCGGTGCACACCTGGCCCGAGCTGGGCGCGGCCACGCTCGATGTCTATGTGTGCAACCTGGGGGCCGACCACTCGGCGCAGGCCGAGGCGCTGATGCAGCGCTTGTCGGCACACTTCGCGCCAACCCGAACCGAGCTCCACCGCCTACAGCGCGGCGCACAATAGCGGCCCTTCGGCAGCAAAAGGCAGGTGGCACGATGCGCCATTGCCCCATGACCCGTGCGGCCTTCGCTGGCGCGGCTGCGTCGGTCGCGGTGCTCGTCGGTTGTGGCGGTGGCGACTCGCCGGTCGAACTGCAGATCGATGACGGCCCGGTCATCACCACCAGCCTCGCCTATGCCCAGCTGACCGGCGAGTCCTTCGTGCCGCCGGGCTCGTCCTGCCCCGCCACCAACGACTACATCCGGATCGGCACCCTGGGCCCCCACACGATCACCGCCGTGAATGCCACCACCGGGTTCAGCTACCCGGTCTTCGACCAGCTCTGGGTCTGCAACAGCGAAGGGGGGCGCGTGATGCACTGGCAAAGCAACCCGATCGATCTGGTCGTCGGCGCCAACCAGATCACCGTGACCATGACGGCCGGGTCGCGCAGCTCCTCGGCCACGGTCACCGTCACGCGCAACGGCGGTTGATGTCGGTCAAGGCGCGCGCCGCGCCAGCTGTCACGCTACAGCCTGGGATCGCCGGCACGACGCTGGCACCTCCGCTGCACTGAAGGACTTCGCCATGCGTGCGCACGCCTTGCAAATCATCCGCGACGAACACCAGGCGCTGGCCGCGATGCTGCGCTCCATCCCGCTGTTGCTGGCCCAGTCGCGCCGCGACGACAAGCTGCCGGACTTCGGCCTGCTGCGGGCCATGCTGTTCTACATCGACGAGTTCCCCGAGCGCCTGCACCACACCAAGGAGAGCGAGCTGCTGTTTCCGCTGCTGCGCGCCCGCGCGCCCGAGCTGGCCGACACGCTGGACAAGCTCGACCGCGACCACACCCAGGGCGAGCGCGCCATCCGCGAGCTGGAGCACGCGCTGCTGGCCTTCGAGGTGATGGGCGAGCCGCGGCGTGATGCCTTCGAGGCCGCGGTTCAGCGCTACATCGAGTTCTACCTCGGCCACATGATGCTCGAGGAAGAGCGCATCCTGCCTGCGGCCCAGGCGCACCTGGACGCCACCGACTGGGCTTCGCTGGACGCTGCGTTTGCCTCCAACCGAGACCCGCTGACCGGGCACGAGCCGGCCGACGACTACCGCCCGCTGTTCCAGCAGATCCTGAACCGAGCGCCCGCACCCATCGGGCTGGGCTGACCGGCGCGCGGGGTGCCGAGTGCCTGTGCCGCCGGCCGGCACATCCGCTCACAGGGCTGTTCACGCGCGGGCAATGACCCTCTGCTAAGGTCAGGGGCCTACGCCAACCCGCCCTGTTGGGGGCTCACGCATGAACACATCGTTTCGTCTGCGGCGCTCACTCGCGTCGGCCAGCCTGTGGGCGCTGGCCACGGCCGCTCATGCCGGTGAGATCTCGCTCGATTTCGATTTCGCCCAGGCGCACGACTTCCTCGGCTTCGGTACCCAGGTCTGGCTCAAGGGCGACCGCGGCGGCGCCGAAGGTGCCGGCCCCAAGCTCGGCCCCAAGGCGCGGGCGCGCCTGGCCGATCGCAGTGCCGAGGCCGACAGCGACGAAGCCGGCACCGCCTTGTTGAAAGAGCTGAACGCACGCTTCGTGCGCGTGTCGCTGATCCCCAAGCTGCCGTTCGACCAGTTGAAGCCGGGCCAGAGCGTGGAGCAGCTGGTCGAACTGATTGGGCGCAACGACAACCCCGCGCAGCGCGAGCGACTGGCGGCGTTCAACCAGCGCCTGCGCACCCTGGGCATCCAGCCGGTGCTGATCTTCTGGCGCATGCCCGAGCCCTGGGCCGACGTGCGCTCGCAGAAGGCCGGCTCCAAGCAGCAGGCGCATTTCGCGCGGCCCGATCGCATCGGCGACTACGCCAACCTGCTGGCCGCGCAGATGGCTTGGCTGCAGCGCCAGGGCGTGCAGCCCGCGGCGGTGGAGCTGACCAACGAGCCGCAGGGCGCCTGGGACACCAAGTACGAGCGCGAGGACTACGCGGCCCTGGTGCTGAAGACCCGCGCCGCGATGGACAAGGCCGGGCTGCAGGCCTGGCCCATCGCCGGGCCGGGCACCGGCATCCCCAACTTCGACCACTACATCGGCGGCATCGTCAACGCGGGTGCCACCAAGGCCCTGGGTTATGCCAGCGCCCACGTCTACCTGACGCCGCAGGTGCTCAGCGACGGCGGCAGCCCGGGCATGGCCAGCTTCCTGGGCCGTGGCAAGTTCGGCCCCATCCTGATCACCGAGTTCGGCGTCAAGAAGCACAACGAGGACGACGCCGCCGCGCAGAGCGACCTGGACGTCACCTCGCCCGCCTACGGCCTGCAGGCGGCCGCCACCGCCGCGCTGCTGCTGGGCCAGGGGGCGGGCGGCCTGATGTACTGGCAGCTGCAGGACTTTTCCTGGAACAAGAAGCCGCACGGCCTGCTCAGCGAGGACGGCGAGCGCCGCCCGGTGGCCTATGCGATGAAGGCCTTGTTCGGCAGCGTGCCGCCTGGTGCCAAGGCGGTGGGCCCGCGCAACCCGCGGCCCGAGCTGCCGGCCGTGGCGCTGCAGGCCGGCGGCCAGCGCTACCTGATGCTGGTGAACTACAGCGGCCAGCCGCAGACCGTGACTGCGCGCCTGCAAGGCGGCGGCGACAAGTGCGGCGCCGTGGCCAAGGTCGACGCCTTCAACGTCAGTGGCGCCGACGCGCGCACTTCGGTGCGCAATGCCAGCGTGCAGGGCTGCACGCTGCGCGCCGAGTTGCAACCGGGCACGGTGGCCACCGTGGTCATGCAATGAGCGGGCCCGTCGGGCGAGGGGCTGGCATCGGCGGGCCGAGCGCCGGGCCGCTCCCAAGCTGGCCCGCCATCCCCTCGGGGGATGGGCCGACGTACCCGTCGGACGAGGGGCCGACATGACCCGCGCCATCGTGCTGGCGGCCGGCCGGGGCGAGCGCATGCGGCCGCTGACCGACCGCTGCCCCAAGCCGTTGCTGGTGGTGCAGGGCCGGCCGCTGATCGAGTGGCATCTGCTGGCGCTGGCCCGCGCCGGCGTGCGCGAAGTGGTGGTCAACACCGACTGGCTCGAAGACCAGTTCCCCGCCGCGCTGGGCGACGGATCGCGCTTCGGCATGGCGATCCACTACTCGTTCGAGGGCCGCGACCACGGCGGCGCGCTGGAGACCGCGGGCGGCATCGCCAAGGCTCTGCCCCTGCTCGCGCCCCAGGGCGACACGGCGCCATTCTGGGTCGTCTCGGGCGACGTGTTCCTGCCCGGCTTCGATTTCGCCACCGGCGTGGTCGACGACATGGCCGCCCAGCGCGAGCGCCTGGCCGAGCTGTGGCTGGTGCCCAATGCGCCGCACCACCCGCGTGGCGACTACGGCATCGGCCCCGACGGCCTGGCCCTGCTGAACGCCCCGCAGCGCTACACCTGGGCCAGTGTGGGCCTGTTCCGCGCGGCGATGTTCGCCGACATCGCGCCGGGCACCCGCATGCCGCTGCGCCCACGGCTGGACGCCGCCATTGCGGCCCGACGCCTGGGTGCGCGGCTGTGGCCGGGCGCCTGGACGGACGTGGGCACGCCCGAGCGCCTGGCCGCGCTGAACAACAGCTGAGACGACACCTGAGGCGACCCACACCATGCCTGTTCAAGGCTTCAGCCACTACAACCTGCGCGCACCGCGCGAGCTGCTGGACGAACTGCGCGACTTCTATGTCGACGTGGTCGGCCTGCAGCCCGGCCCGCGGCCGCCCTTTGCCAGCTTTGGCTATTGGCTGTACGCCGGCGGCGAGGCGGTGCTGCACCTGAGCGAGGCCCGCCCCGGCGAGCGGCGCGAGCCCGACAGCGTGGGCACCTTCGACCACGCCGCCTTCGCCTGCAGCGACCGCCACGCATTCGAGCAACGACTGTCCGCGCGCGGCGTCGCCTTCGAGCGCGCCGCGGTGCCGCTGACCGGCCAGGTGCAGCTGTTCTTCGCCGATCCCGCGGGCAACGGCGTGGAGCTGAATTTCGACGAAGGCAACCTCAGGGCCTGAGCCGGCGCCCGCAGCGGCCCAGTGGCTACACTGAGACAGATCTGATCGAGTCGCCCAACGCTGGGGGTGCCGCTTGTCCGCTACGTCTGCTGCGCGCCAAGAGAACTTCATCTCGCCGTCGCGCCTGTGCATCGGGCTCTACGTCCACCTGGACCTGCCGTGGACGGACCACCCCTTCACCTTCTCCAGCTTCCGCATCAAGAGCCTGGAGCAGATCGCCGAGATCCAGGCCCTGGGTCTGGAGCAGATCCGGTACTCGCCCGACAAGAGCGAGGCCGACCCGCTGCCCGAGACCGCGCAGGCCCCGGCACCGAGCCCGGCCGCCGACGCAGTGCGCGAAGAGTCGGCCGCCTTCAAGGCCAAGCGCGAGCGCCTGCAGCGGGTGGCCGCGCACCACGCCCGCGTCGCCCAATGCGAGCGCGAGCTGCTGTCCAACGCCAAGGCCATCAAGGCGATCAACCAGAACCTCTTCGCGCGGCCGGCGGAAGCCGGGCAGGAAGCCACCCGCATGGTCGACGCGATCGCCGCCTCGATGCTGGTCGATGCCGACGTCGCCGTGCACCTGATGGCCGACAAGGTGGGCAGCGAAGACGTGTACCTCCACTCGCTGAACGTGGCGCTGATGGCCATGCTGCTGGCCCGCGAGCTCAAGGCGCCCGCCGAGGCCGTGCGCCTGATCGGGCTCGGCGCCCTGATGCACGACGTGGGCAAGGCCGACATCCCCGACCGCGTGCTGCACAAGACGGCGCCGCTGACCAAGCCCGAGATGGCCCTGCTGCAGCAGCACTGCGCCGCGGGCGGCGCCATTGGCCGGCGCATGAGCCTGCCGCCCGAGGTGGTGCTGGTCATCGAGCAGCACCACGAGCACGTGGACGGCTCGGGCTACCCGCAGAAGTTGAGCGGTGCCCAGCTCAACCTGCTGTCGCGCGTGGTGTCGCTGGTCAATGCCTACGACAACCTGTGCAACCCGGTGAACCCGGCGCTGGCGCTGACGCCGCACGTGGCCTTGTCCACGCTGTTCGGCCAGCGGCGCGAGCAGTTCGACGCCACCGCCATGGCCACCTTCGTGCGCATCCTCGGCGTCTACCCGCCGGGCACGGTGGTCACGCTGTCGAACGGCACCATCGCGATGGTGGTGGCGGTCAATGCTAGCCGGCCGCTCAAGCCCACGGTGCTCGTCTATGACCCGGCCGTGCCGCGCCGCGAGGCCATGGTGGTGGACCTCGAAGACGAGCCCGACGTGACCATCACCAAGACCTTGCGGCCGCAGCAGCTGCCCACCGCGGTGCACGACTACCTGTCGCCGCGCAAGCGCATGACCTACGCGCTCGACACCGAGGCCTCGGCGCGCGGGTAGCCACGACGGCGGTCAACGCGCCAGCGGCGCCGTGATCTCTTCGATGCGCGCCATCACCTCGGGCGTCAGCTTCTCGGCCACCTCCAGCGCGCCCAGGTTGCTGCGCAGCTGGTCGATGCGCGAGGCGCCGGTGATCACGCTGGACACGCGGGGGTTCTTGGTGATCCACGCGATCGCCAGCTGGGCGGTGGTGGCCCCCAGCTCCTGGGCGATCGGCGCGAGCCGGGCGACCGCGCCGTTCTTCGCCTCGTCGGTCAGGCCGTCGCGCAGGAAGGCCATGCTTTCCATCGCGCCGCGCGAGCCGGCCGGCACGCCGCCCACGTACTTGCCGCTCAGCAGGCCCGAGGCCAGGGGGCTCCAGGTGGTGAGGCCCAGGCCGATGTCGTCGTAGAGCCGCGCGTATTCCTTCTCGACCCGCTCGCGGTGGAAAAGGTGGTACTGCGGCTGCTCGACCACCGGCTTGTGCAGGTGGTGGCGCTCGGCGATGTCCCAGGCGGCGCGGATCTCGGCCGCGCTCCACTCGCTGGTGCCCCAGTACAGCGCCTTGCCCTGCGTGATCATGTCGCTCATCGCGCGCACCGTTTCTTCGATGGGCGTAGCCGGGTCCGGCCGGTGGCAGTAGACGAGGTCGATGTGGTCCAGCCCGAAGCGCGCCAGCGAGCCGTCGATGGCCTGCATCAGGTACTTGCGGTTCAGCGTGTTGCGGCGGTTGACGGTCGTCGCCGGGTCGGGCAGGCCCCAGAAGAACTTGGTCGAGACCACGTAGTTCAGCCGCGGCCAGTGGAGCCGCTTCAAGGCTTGGCCCATGACCTCTTCGCTGCGGCCGCCGGCATAAGCCTCCGCGTTGTCGAAGAAGTTGATGCCGGCATCGGCGGCCGCGGCCATCATCTCGACGGCGGCGTTCAGGTCCACCTGGTTGTGATATGTGATCCACGAGCCGAGCGACAGCTCGCTCAGTTGCAGGCCGGCGTGGCCGAGGCGGCGGTAGCGCATGGGCAGGTCCTTGTGGGTGCGGTCGTTGGTGGCGCGCAGCGTAGCCGGTTCGCTGGGGCCACGCCGCCGCGTGGGCTTTGCGATCCTTCACGAATTGCGCGGGCCGCTGTCACAAGCCGCGGGTGGGTGGGGTGCTAAGGTTTAACCCGTAGGCCGCATGAAACACGGCCACGCCCAGCCCCCGTACCGACCGCGCCCATGCACCGCCGCCCCCACACGATTCACCTGTCACGTCTGAGCGCGTCGCGCCCGCTGGGGCTGGCCGCGGTGCTGGCCGTGGCGATGGCACCGGCCTGGGCGGGCGCCGAATGCGTGTCGATGGACGCCGGCGAACTGCGCCTGAGCAATGCCGGCGGCTGCCCGGCCCAATTGCGCAGCGACCCAGCGGTGCGCCGCGCGGCCGTGCGCCACATCCATGCCGGCCTGGCCGGCGGGCCCGTGGTGCTGGCGTCTGCCACCACCGCCACCGGTGCGGGCCCACGCGCCGGCCGACCCGACAACCACGGCCTGGGCCACCCGCTGGCGCGGCTGTCGGCGCTGAACGCGCAAAGCCGCTACCTCTGGGCCCTGAGCAACCCCGCACCCACCTACTACGGCCAGGTGGCCACACCGTGATCGGCGCCCCCGCCGAGCGGGTGGCGCCGCACCCATGCGCTGATCAATCGGCCAGCATGCAGCGGTTGCGGCCCGCTGCCTTGGCGGCGTAGAGCGCGTCGTCCGCCCGTTTCAACCAGGCCTCGGGCGTAGCGTCGTCGGCCTTCAGCACCGCCAGCCCCAGGCTGATGTGGCAGGC
>JBGAGZ010000001.1:0-196479 GCA_044226465.1 Burkholderiaceae bacterium
CAACTGATCGAGACTCATGCAGACGCCATCCACGAGCTGATCATCAGCGGCAAGGTCCGCACGGCGTTCCTGATCTCGCGCATCCTGGACTTTCATCCGGACCTGGCGGATCGCGACAACGTCGTGTTCCTGGAGAGCTTCAACCGCACCCGCCAGGCGCGAGTGGCCGGGCGTGGCGTGCCGCTGATCGACTCGGTCCCTTTTCGCGAATCGGACCCTTCGAAGGTTACGACCGGTGCGTACGCCATACGCTACGCGGCCCACCTCGGTTACCGCGACGTGGCGGTGCTCGGTGTCGACCTGCGCTACGTCGAGATCCTGCCGGAAGCACGGCGTGCCGACGGCATCAAGCTGGTGATGGCCTCTACACCTCAGCGCAACCCGAACTACTTCTTCGACGACTACCAGCGCGCTGGCGACAAATTTAACGTTCCCAACCCCAATAGCCACGAGCGCAACCTGCACGTAGCGGCTTTCGAGGTACTGGCCCACGATACGGTCCACTTTGCCTGGACGACGCGCGTCTGGAACGGCAATCGACGCTCGGTGCTGTTCGACAAGGCGATCTTTCCCCATGTCGACATCCAGCGATTCGTCCGCGGCCGCAGCCTTGGTGCTGTCGTGATACCGACCACCGCGCGAGAGGAGTCACGCCTGCTGGCCAACCTGTCGGCCTGGGATCACCCTCGGCTGGCCCCTAGCGTCGGCGCTGTCGAACCTGGAGCTCGACCTGATCTGGTGATTGCCTTCAGCGGCGCCGAGGACGCAGTCTTGCGCCAGCGCCTGGTTGACGCCTTTGACAAGACGCGCCATGTTCAGCGCGCCTTTGCGCGCTTGGACGTTCGCTTCATCGGTCTGAGCCGCTCACTCGACTACTACGAGCGCGACTACACGCGCAAGGTTTCCGGCCGGGGCTACAAGTCGGGTCCGAACGAGCAGTTCTTTGAACTCATGGGCCAGTTGGCCGGTCGGGCCGACTTCATCTTCTACATGGAGTCCGATTGCGTTCCCCTGCGCCAGGGCTGGCTGGACAAGGTTCGCGAGTTGGCCGAAGGTGACGCCGAATCGTGGGTTATTGGCAGCGTCTACCGAGGGGTTGAAGCCTTCGACGATCGATTCTTCCTGCACCTCAACGGGAACGCGCTCTACCGGGTCGGTGACCCAGAGTTCATCGACTTCGTGCAGCGCTACTGGCGCCCCGCGCTGTACGACCTGCTCGAAACCACCGACAAGCGCATGGCCTACGACTGCCTGCTGAGTCAGCACTTCACCGCGGCGAGGCCGTCCGAGCGCAACGCAGCGTGGCAGGTCTTCCAGGCAGTGGCCCATCGGCTCCGTGCGACGGGAGTGATCCAGAACATTTCCGGCGCTGGCGACCGGCAGCTAGACGTGTCGCAGGTTCTGCGGCGCCTGCTGACCGAGTGCAGCGAGACGTGGCTGGTTCACGGCGCCTCCTTCGCTGACTACCTGCATCGCCATCTCAGTTCGCCTGCATCGCCCACCGCGCCCTTTGCCTGGTCCGATGTGATCGGCGAGGCGGCCAACGAGACGCAGAGGACCGCCTGGGAGCAGGCCGTCGATGCGGCTCTACCCCGCCTGCTCATCATCGACCCCACTGTCACCGGCAGCCGATCGGCCACAGGGCAGATCAAGGAACTCTTCGTCAAGGGCTGGCCGAGGGATCGCCTGCTGCAGATCCATGACACGCCGCAGGGGCCAGCGCTCAAGCGTTTCACGGCGGGGGACGAGGAGCCGCCACCCCGTGACTTGGCGGCTTTGGTTCAGGCGTGCGTGGACTTTGATCCAGAAGCGATCTACCTGCGGCCGGTCGACTCGCAGCCTCTTTTCGATGTGCTGGCGGCGCTTCAGCGCGTCAGGCCACGCCCGTTGGTAGTCCACATGATGGACGACTGGCCGGAGCGGGCGAGGGTGGAGCGGCCAACAGCATATCCGGCGCTCGATGCGTCATTGCGAGCGGCGATCTCGTCAGCACAGGGTTGGCTGGCCATCGGGCAGGCCATGGCGTCCGCGTATCGTGTGCGCTACCGCGCCGCGTTCGTGCCGCTGGCCAATGGGGTCGACGTGGCAGCCGTCGCCAGCAGTGACCATGCGGCGCGGCCTCCCGCGAGCCGCGAACACCCATTTGTTTTGCGCTACTTGGGCGGTTTGGCGCGTGACATGACCTTTGAGAGCGTCGTCGAGGTGGCCCGTGCGGTGGCGGCCTTGTCCAAGACCGTGCCCGTGCGCATGGAGGTCTACACCATGCCCTGGTACCGGGCCGACGCCGAGCGCGAACTCAGCCGGTTGCAGGCGGTCACAGTGCTGGATCTGGTCGAGGAGGAACGCTACGCCGCGCTGCTGGCCGAATCCGACGCGCTGCTCATCGCCTACAACTTCGACGAAGCGACGCGGCGCTACGCGGGCTTGTCGCTGGCCAACAAGCTGCCGGAGTGCCTGGCCTCTGGCGCGCCGTTGCTGGCCTACGGGCCCCGCACCATAGCCACCATTGACCTGATCGAGCAAGCGGGTTGCGCCTGCGTGGTGACTCAGCATGACGATGCCGCGTTGGGTGCCGCGATCCGGTCGTTGGTGGAGTCGCCGCAGCGCTGCCGGGAGCTTGGCGAGGCAGGGCGCCGCTACGCAGCAGACCACCTGTCCGAAGACCGAGCCGTCGAAGGCTTCCGCTCGACGATCCGCCGTGCCATGCTGCGCTTTGACCGTGAGGCCGTGGCAGCCGATGCCCCGCCGGCCCCATCGGCGGTGCCGACCGGTGCGGGGCCAGTGGACGAGGCTGGCAGCTTCTCCGAGGCCAACCGACTGCTGCGCGAAGGCCACTACGCACGAGCCCTGGCGATCTACCGTCATTTGCACCAGCGTCGCCCCTTGTCTGTCTACGCCCAAAATGCAGAATTGGCTGAGACTTTGCTGGCTGCGAACAACCCTTGACAGGCGAAGGAGATCCATGAGCACCAACCAATGGTTCGGCCGCTTGGCGGCCATGGCCCTGATCGCGGGGGCGGCGTCCTCACTCGCCGCGGAATGGACGCTCGACGACGGCGCTCGGGCCCACCCACCCTACTTAGGAACGGTGCCGGCCAAGTCAGACGTGATCTTCTCGACGCGCTTCAAGCGTGACCAAGCGCCTGCCGTGGCTGCGGCCTTCGGGGCCAATCGCATCGAGTGGGTCTATTCGGCTGAGCCCGACTTCGTCGGCCAGCTCAAGGCGGTGACGCCATGGTTTGGCGGCACCATCAACGCCAACGGCCCCTTGCCCAACGACGATGGCATGGCCCGCGACTTCGACGGCAACGTGATAGTCGTGCCCTGGATGAAAGGCTGGAACGGGCGCTGGATCACTACCACGCACCCTCAGACGCAGAAGGTGCTCGACGACCAGGTTCAGCGCTTCATCGAACTTGGTGCCCGGGCCATCCAGGTCGACGATCCGATTCTCCAGGTGCATCCGGCGCTGTTCCAGGCCGGCGATTTCAATGCCAGCACCCAGGCGGGTTTCGAGTCCTTCATCGGCCGCTACCCGAACAAGTCAGTGGTGGCCGCAGCCGGCCTCGCCGATTTTCGAGGACCTTACCGCGAGTACCTGAAGTCGCGTTTCGGTGTGAAAGATTCGGCCGACTACATCAAGCGGTTTCGCAGTTTTCCTTCGACACGCCTGTGGCTCGAATACATCCGCCAGACCGTAGAACAGCACTACACGGCGCTGCGAGAGCGGCTGCGCAAGGCCGGCGGCGTCGTGCTGTCGATGAACCTGACGACAGTGACCGAGCCCAACGAAGGCAACCGTCTGTTCTTCCTGACGCCCTACGCGGACTACGCGATTTCGGAAACCCTGGTGAAGGACTATCCGACATTGCTGTCGCAAGCGGCCACGATGCGCGCCCTCGGCCTTGGCTTCGCGCCATCCATCCAGCCGCTCGAACTGGCGGATAACCGTGTGGTGCTGGCAACCCTGTACGCATTGGGCTCGCCACCCGTGGTGCCCTGGGACACTTACATCGGCAACGACGAGGCCGGCAAGGCCAAACGCTACTTCGGCAAACCTGAAGAACTGGCCGATGTATACCGTTTCGCCCGCGATCAACGTGAACTTCTCGATGGGCACGAACTGGACGCCGTGGTTGCCATCGTGGTGCCGGTTGACAAGTACAAGTCCGATGTCGTCAAGGATCTCATCGGTCGCCTCGCCGCGCGGCAGGTGCCCTTCACCTTTGTCGCAACGGGCGGACGTGACCGTCGACAGCAGCCCGAGCGCAACCAGTTCAAGCAGGTCAAGCTGCTGATCACCACCAACCCGGACGCCGACTACGACGCGGCGGCACTGGAGGCCATGCGTGCGAGCCAGACTCCGCACGTGCCAGCCGGCCAGATCGATGGAGCCGCCCTTGACAAGCTGCAACCATTCCTGATTGCCCCGGGCGCTGAAACCGTGCGCTTGTTCCCCCGCAGCGTGCCCGAACGGCCAGGGCACCTGAGCTTGCACGTGATCGACACCACGCGCGGCGGGCTACCGACAGGCGATACCGCCTGCAAGCGCCGGCTGGGAATTCGCAACGACTTTCTCCCTGGCGCCAAGCTGGCTTCGGCCACCTGGGTCACCGGCGCCACCAGCCGCAAGCTGGACATCGAACGCGCGCCACAGGTCAGCTACGTCTCGATCGACGACTGCCCACTGTGGGGCATCCTGAAACTGCAGCTCGCCCGTTGAATCTGAACCCATGTCTCGACCACAACTCAAGAAGGCTCTCATCACCGGCGTGACCGGCCAGGACGGCTCCTACCTCGCCGAGCTGCTGCTCGCCAAGGGCTACGAAGTGCATGGCATCAAGCGACGCGCCTCGATGTTCAACACCCAGCGGGTGGACCACATCTACGAGGACCCGCACGTCGAGCACCAGCGCTTCGTGCTGCACTATGGCGACCTGAGCGACAGCTCCAACCTCACCCGCATCCTGCAGCAGGTGCAACCCGACGAGGTCTACAACCTGGGTGCCCAGTCGCACGTGGCGGTGAGCTTCGAGGCGCCCGAATACACGGCCGACGTCGACGCGCTGGGCACGCTGCGCCTGCTCGAGGCCATCCGCCTCCTGGGCCTGCAGGGCAAGACCCGCTTCTACCAGGCCAGCACCAGCGAGCTGTACGGTCTGGTCCAGGAGATCCCGCAAAAGGAGACCACGCCCTTCCACCCGCGCAGCCCGTACGCGGTGGCCAAGATGTACGCCTACTGGATCACGGTGAACTACCGCGAGGCCTATGGCATGTACGCCTGCAACGGCATCCTGTTCAACCACGAGAGCCCGCGCCGCGGCGAGACCTTCGTCACCCGCAAGATCACGCGCGGCCTGGCGCACATCGCCCAGGGCCTGGAAAAGCGCCTGTACATGGGCAACCTGGACGCGCTGCGCGACTGGGGCCACGCCAAGGACTACGTGCGCATGCAGTGGATGATGTTGCAGCAGGACCGCCCCGAAGACTTCGTCATTGCTACCGGCGTGCAGTACTCGGTGCGCCAGTTCATCGTCTGGGCTGCGACGGAACTGGGCGTCACGCTGCGCTTCGAAGGCCAGGGTGTCGACGAGCGTGGCTTTGTCGAGACCGTCCAAGGCGACATGGCGCCGGCGCTGAAGCCTGGCGATTGCGTCGTCGCGGTCGACCCGCGCTACTTCCGGCCGGCCGAGGTCGAGACGCTGCTGGGCGACCCCTCCAAGGCCAAGCACCAACTGGGCTGGGTGCCAGAGATCACGGTGCAGCAGATGTGCGCCGAGATGGTGGCCGAAGACCTGAAGGCGGCGCGCCGCACCGCCTTCCTGAAGGCCCACGGGCATGACGTGGCGGTTTCGCGCGAGGACGGTCAATGAGCGCGCCGGTTGTCTTCGTGGCCGGCCACCGTGGCATGGTGGGCTCGGCCGTCGTGCGCCGGCTGCAGGCCCTGGGCGGCTTCAAGGTCTTGACCGCCTCCCGCGCCGAACTCGACCTGGGCAATCAGGCCGCGGTCCAGGCCTTCTTCGACCGCCACCACATCGACCGGGTCGTGCTCGCGGCGGCCAAGGTCGGCGGCATCCTCGCCAACAACAGCTACCCGGCCGATTTCATCTACGACAACCTGATGATCGAGGCCAACGTGGTGCATGCCGCGCACTGCGCCGGCGTGCAGCACCTGCTGTTCCTGGGCTCGTCGTGCATCTACCCGCGCAACGCCGAGCAGCCGATGCGCGAGGAGGCCTTGCTCACCGGGACGCTCGAAAGCACCAACGAGCCCTACGCGATCGCCAAGATCGCCGGCATCAAGCTGTGCGAGAGCTACAACCGCCAGCACGGACGCGACTACCGCAGTGTGATGCCGACCAATCTGTACGGCCCGAACGACAACTTTCACCCCGAGAACTCGCACGTCATTCCGGCCATGCTGCGGCGCTTCCACGAGGCCGTCCAGGCCGGGCGCGACGAGGTCGTGGTCTGGGGCAGCGGCCGCCCGATGCGCGAGTTCCTGCACGTCGACGACATGGCCGCCGCCAGCGTGCACGTGATGCTGCTGGACGACGCCACCTACCGCGCCCACACGCAGCCCATGCTCTCGCACATCAATGTCGGCACCGGTGTGGACTGCACCATCCGCGAGCTGGCCGAGACCATCGCCAAGGTCACCGGCTTCCGGGGCCGGCTGAGCTTCGACGCCAGCAAGCCCGACGGCACGCCACGCAAGCTGATGGACGTGTCGCGCCTGAAGGCCCTGGGCTGGCAGGCCACGATCGGCCTGGAAGACGGCCTGCGTGACGCCTACCGCTGGTTCGTCGAGCACCACGCCGAGGCTCGGCTGGTTTGAGAGGGCCTGCCGATGCTTTTCGGCCCTGAACCCGTCGGCCTCGCTGCCATGCCTGTGCTGAGCGTGGTGATGCCTTCGATGAACCAGGCGGCGTTCCTGGCCGAGGCTGTGCGCAGCGTGCTGGCCGCACCGGGTCCCGAGACCGAGCTGGTGGTCATGGACGGTGGCTCGGATGACGGCAGCCAGGCGTTGCTGGCCGACCTGGCCGACGAGTTCCCTGGCCGCCTGCGCTGGGCCTCCGGCCCCGACGGCGGGCCGGCCGAGGCCGTCAACGAGGCTGTGCGCCGGACGCGCGCGTCGCTCATTGGTTGGCTCAACTCGGACGACCTGTACGCCCCGGGTGCGATCACGCGGGCCGTTGCGCACCTGCAGGCCCGCCCTCAACACGCCATGGTCTACGGCCACGGCGAACATGTGGACGCAGCGGGCTGCTTCATCGAGCGTTACCCCACGCGGCCACCATCGACCCCGCTGGGCGACTGGGCCGACGGCTGCCACATCTGCCAGCCGACGGCCTTCTTCCGGCGCGAGGCCTTCGACGCGCTGGGCGGGCTGGACACGGGCCTGCGAGCGTCGTTCGACTACGAGCTCTGGCTGCGCCTTTTCAAGGCCTACCCAGACGGTGTGGGCTTCATCGATGCGGTCCAGGCCCGGTCGCGGCTGCATGCCGGCGGGATCACAGCCCGCTTTCGCGAGCGCGTGGCCTTCGAAGGCATGCAAATCATTCGCCGCCACCTCGGCCCGGCACCGGCACATTGGCTGCTGACCCATGTCGAGGAACTGTGTGCCATGCACCCCTTCCTGCCAGGCGGGCTGTCGCTGCGGGCGCGCTGTGAGGCGTTGGCCGAGCGAGCCCGGCCGTATCTCGATGCCGAGGGGGTCGACCTGCTGCTTCACCGCCTGGCGGTCGACCCGCGCATTGCCATGGCCACGGAGTCGGTGCATGTCGGCGTGCACGCCGACGGCTGGGCGGGCCCCTGCCTGGACATCCGTGTTCAGCAGGGCGCGCAGCCGGTGCACCAACTGCGTCTGACTTGCCGCCAGCACAGCCCGGGTGGTGGCGGTCGACTGCAGATCGAGATCGACACGCCGCAGGGGGTGGCTGACCGCCTCACCGTCGATGGCAATGGCGAGTTCGAACTCGTCGTGCCGGTCGACGACCGCCGCCCGGGTGCCCGGGTGCTGCTGCGCGTGCACTCCCAGGGGGGCTTCGTGCCATCCGAAGTGGAGCCCGGCTCCAGTGACCGCCGCGAGCTGGCGTTTCGGGTCGAAGCCTGCCAGTCCCTGGGCTGACCCTGGGCTCAGCCGCGGTGGCGGTCGATGGCTTCCTCGTCGCAGACGATGGCGTCGAGCGCGCGCTGTTCACTCTCCATGGCCGCGAGTGCCGGCGAGACCGCCGCCGGGCTGGCCGCGGCCCGGCTGTCCGAGAAGTCGGCCGTGTCGGCTGCTTCGCCCGCGACGGCCGGCGCCGGTGGCTCGATGCCGGCATAGTGGCGCAGGAACACCCGCATCACATGGGCCACGCCGGCTTCGGTGACGGAGCGCAGATCGGGTTCGAAATAGGCGCCGCGTGACGGCGTGCCCGTCACGATCTCGTAACTGGGGAAATAGTCGACCCCGGCCGTTTCGGCCTCGAAGGCGCCAGCGGCAGCACGCAGCACCGACTTGCTGTGTACCGTGGAGACCAGCACATGCCGGTCTTCGTAAGTGGCGATCAGCGGCACCGGCGATACGGTGACGATGATCCGCGCCTGTTCGTTGACACCACGCAGACGGCGCGCGAAGCCGCGCAGGTCGGCCAGCACCTCGTCGACGCCGAAATTGACGAACTCGTACACCTCGGGGTCGAAACGGCCCCCTGCCACGCCGGGCGCGAGCGGGAACACGGCGCCGTCGGAGCGACGCCGCCAACCTTCGGTGAGGCCCAGCGTGAACACGAAGACCTCGAGCTCGGTGAACAGCCGCCGCACGTCGGCCAGGTGCTGCTGGGTGGCGGCCTCGACCTCCTTCGCGCTGCCAAAACCATCGGGCTCGATCTGGGGGCGGAAAGGGTCGACGAAGCGGCCGTCCTCGCGGACCCAGGCCTTGTCCGCGGGCTTGAACTCGCCGTGCGCGCGGTCGAACAACTGGACCAGCTGGCGCGCGGTGTAGATGTTGCCGTAGCGAGCAGAGTACATGCCGAAGCCGCGACGACGCACTTCTTCCAGCGGCATGCCCTTCACCGCGTCGGCCACGAGGTAGTTGAACTTGGACCGCCGCAGCGTGCGGGCGATGTGCTGCGCGAAGCAGCTGCCCGCCGTCGCCACGCGGGTCGACCGGGTCAGGGTGAAGCTGGTGCGCAGCACCGGATCCAGGTCGGGGCCCGGCACGCGCTCAACCGTGCGGCGCCAGAAACGCTGGTCCGGCAGGCCGACGTAGGGGCTGTCGGGTGCCTTGGCCCTGGATTTCTGTCGTACCGCCGGGGCCAGGTGCTTGCCGATAGCGCCGGCCAGTCGGGCCAGGCCGGAGGGGCGCTCGTGCACGAAGCGCAGCAAGCCCTGGTAGGCCTCGCCATCGACGCGATTGCAGTGCAGATTCGGACGCCCCGCGCGCTCGAAGGCCGCGAACGAGGCCCGAACGAAGGTGGGCAGGTCCATGCTCAGCACGGGCCGGTCGCTGGGGCACATGCCGCGGTCGAACTTGAAGACGTAGTCGCCGCTGCCGCTGCCCGACGCGCGAGCCACCGCCGGGTAGACCGGCCAAACCGGCCAGCGCGCCAGGCTGTCGTCGACCCATGCCCGGGCATCGGCGATCGGCGCGATGCCCTCGCGCCGCAAGGCGGCGACGACCAGATCGCCCATCGCGTGGAGCTTGGGATGGTTCACGGTGTGCATGAAGCAGCCGCGCTCGCGCCACTGGTCGATCAGTGCCGCCATCGGGAATCCGGTCCTGCGGCCATGCTCCGTCAGCACACGACTGGATGCAAGGTGGTACTCGTGAAAGCCGAGGTGCTCGAAGACCTCGTCGCTGAACAGATCCACGGCCTGGTCCGCATCCAGCCCCTGCCGCCAGGCCCAGAAGGCAATCGACGACTGGTACTCGCCCATCGGCCCCTGCAGGTACGGGCCTTCGGCTCGGCGGATGTAGACGCAGTCGGGGTGGAAGCCCGAGTAGTTCAGGGGCGGCAGTTGGCGAACCTTGCCCGCCATCTTGGGCAGGCGCTTGGTGATGGCCTGTGTCACCTCGCCGACCATCTGAACCCACACCAGATCGGCGGGCCCGACGGCGGCTTCCAGGTCGAACTCCCCGGAGTGCAGCCGGCGAATGAAGCTGGGCGTGGTCTCATGGGTCTGCGCCACCGCGTCACCGGTCATGGCTTGCACCAGTCGGCCCATGCCCGACGCCTGACAATTGCCGAAGATCACCATCTTCAAGCTGGCACGGCTGACATGCGCCCAGGGGGCCGCGGTCGGCGCCGACGCCGGCTCGCGAAGCTGCAGGCTAGAGGCGAAACGGCCGCTGAGGCGGAACTCCTGCGATCGCAACAAGGTTTCGACCAGGGTGGCCTCGTCGGCCAGCCCCAAATGAGCGCGAATGCCTTCTTCCGACTCGGGGTCGCGCCCGAGGATCAGCCGGAAGCCCCAGACTACCGCGTCGCGGGTCAGTGCCATGCCGGGCGGCCTGCGTCAGTTGAAGGACCGGTAGGCGTTCAGGACCGGGTAGCTGATCGAGAACACCACGTTGAGGAACTTCTGCAGGTCGGCCACCGGTGCGTTGCTGATGAACACGATGTCCTTGTGGTGGATCGGGAAGCTCTGCATCGCGAAGAAACTGGTCGGGTTGGCCATGTCGAGCCGGTAGACGACAGGCACCATGCCGTCCGGTGTGGCGACAACCGGCTGCCGGGGCCATTCGATGGCGCCTTGGCGCTCGAAGCGGAAGACGAACACGCCATGCGGGTCCGAGCGGTTGTCGGTCAGGCCGCCGATGCGACCCAGGGCCTGCGCCAGCGAGATGCCCTGGGCCTCGAACGCCACCTCGTCTTGCCGGCCGGTCGCGCCCAGCGAGACAAAGCTCTGCGGCTGGAACAGCGCCGTCACCACGTCGCCAGGGTGAAGGTGCACGTTCTGCCGCGGGTCGCGCACGATCTGCTCCAGTGGCAGTGCGCGCGACTCGGCACCCCGCGTGATCTGCAGCGCCACCTTGGTCAGCGGCTGACGCACGCCACCGGCAGCTGCCAACGCATCGAGCACGCGTTCGCCGGCTGCGGTCAACGGCATGCGAACGTTGACATTGACCTCGCCGACCACGGCGACGGTAGAGGAGGCATTTTGCTGGACACGCACCACCACCTGGGGCTGGTTGGCCTTGCCCTTGAGCGCGTCCTTGATCGCGCCGGCAGTGGCTACCGGCGTCAGCCCTGCGGCGTGCACCCGCCCGGCAAAAGGGACCGAGATATAGCCTTCTCGGTCGACCATCTGGGGCGGCAGCGTGGTGGGGCTGGACGTGGTCATCACGCGCGGGTCGATGTTCGAACTTCCGAACAGCGTGGCTGGCGGGGTTTCCCAGATCACGACCTCGAGGCTGTCGCCCGAGCCGATCAACTGGGCGGGCGGTGCGGTGTCACCCAGCGCGTCCGAGAACAGCGGCTGGATCTGCTCCTGCGCCAGCCGGCGAGAGATGTTCTCGTCGATGTCGACGACCTGGACCACTCCGGAAGGAATCTGGGCGTTGTCGGTCTTCTCGACGGCGGCGGTGGTGGGCCCGGTGGAGGGCATCTGCCCGCAGCCGGCGACCAGCGCCAGCAGCAGCGCGGCGGCGAGCCGCTGGGACGGCGTCTTGAACGGAGAGCTTGACATTGCGACGGATATGGCGGCGCGCCGGGCGCGCAGGGCTTGGGCACTGTCGGCCCAAGCGACCTTGAAGGCTCCGGGGCCATGAACGGCTGCGGAGCAGATGCACCTACTTTAACCCAGGGCCCAGTGCGACCCACCGCGTTGTCCTGAGGCCACGCCCGGGTCCCTAGAATGCGCCCGTGCTCATGTTCCTGCTGGCTTTCATCGTTTCCGCGGGGGTCACCCTGCTGTTGGTGCGTTCGGCGCACCTGCACGGGCGGCACTCGGGCGATCACGACTTCTCGAAGCCACAGGGCATTCATGCCGTGGCGGTGCCGCGCATCGGCGGCCTGTCGATCGTGCTGGGCATCGTGGCGGCCGCGTTGGCGCTTTGGTGGGCGGTGGGCCGTGCCGAGGGTCGATTCGCGTTCACGCTGCTGGCCTGTTCATCCGTGGCCTTCATGGCCGGCTTCGTGCAGGACCTGACCGAGGCCCTGACGCCGCGGGGCCGGCTGGTCGCCACCGCTTTGTCGGCAGTCGTGGCCTACTACTGGATGGGCGCCGCCATCCACACCACTGACATTCCGCCCGTCGACTGGGTGGTGTCGTTCTCGCTCGGCTCGCTGGGCGTGACCGTGCTGGCCGTCGCCGGCATCGCCAACGCGATCAACATCATCGATGGCCTCAACGGCCTGGCCTCGATGTGCGTGGCGTTGATGCTGGGGGCGCTGGCCTATGTGGCCTTCCAGGTGGGTGATGTGCTGCTGGGCTGGTTGGCGCTGGCCGGCATCGGCGCGGTGCTGGGCCTGTTTCTGTGGAACTTCCCGCGCGGGCTGATCTTCCTCGGCGACGGTGGAGCCTACTTCCTGGGCTTCTATGTGTCGGAGCTGTCGATCCTGCTGCTGGCGCGCAATCCGCAAGAGGTGTCACCCTTCTTCCCGCTGCTGGTGTGCGTGTACCCGATCTTCGAGACGCTGTTCTCGATCTACCGGCGCTGGTTCCTGCGCTCGGTGCCGCCGAGCCTGCCCGACGGAATCCACCTGCACTCGCTGATCTACCGCCGCGTGATGCGCTGGGCGGTGGGGGGGCAGAGCGCGCGCGAGCTGACCCGGCGCAATTCGATGTCTTCGCCCTACTTGTGGCTGCTGTGCATGTTCTCGATCGCACCGGCCGTCATGTTCTGGGACAACACCCCTGTGCTGGCGGTTTTCCTGGCCATCTTCGTGGCGAGCTACCTGATGCTGTACTGGCGCATCGTTCGTTTCAAATCGCCGCGCTGGATGGTCTTTCGGCGCTGAGCCGGCATACCTCAGGCGGCACGGCCGGCGTAGTTCTTCTCGACCCATTCGCGGTAGCCCCCGCTCTGCACCTCGGCTACCCAGTCGGCGTGGTCGAGGTACCACTGCACCGTCTTGCGGATGCCGGTGGCGAAGGTCTCGGCCGGGCGCCAGCCGAGCTCGCGCTCGATCTTGCGGGCGTCGATGGCGTAGCGGCGGTCGTGGCCGGGGCGGTCGGCCACATGGGTCACGAGGCGGGCGTAGGGGCCTGCCGGGTCGGGGCGCAGTTCGTCCAGCAGCGCACAGATGGTCTGCACGATGTCGATGTTGGCCTGCTCGTTCCAGCCGCCGATGTTGTAGGTCTCGCCGACACGGCCGCGCTCGAGCACGGCGCGGATGCCGCTGCAGTGGTCCTTCACGTAGAGCCAGTCGCGGATCTGCTGGCCGTCGCCGTAGACCGGCAGTGGCTTGCCCGCCAGCGCATTGACGATCATCAGCGGGATGAGCTTCTCGGGAAAGTGGAAGGGCCCGTAGTTGTTCGAGCAGTTGGTGGTCACCACCGGCAGGCCATAGGTGTGGTGCCAGGCGCGCACCAGATGGTCGCTGGCGGCCTTGCTGGCCGAATACGGGCTGTTGGGCTCGTAGGGGTGGGTTTCGGTGAAGGCCGGCGCGCCCGGCGGCAGGCTGCCGTAGACCTCGTCGGTGCTGACATGGTGAAAGCGGAAAGCCGCTCGCTGCGCATCGGGCAGGGTCGACCAATGTGCGCGTGCGGCCTCGAGCAGCGTGAACGTGCCCTGGACATTGGTGCGCATGAACTCCCCGGGGCCATGGATGCTGCGGTCGACATGGCTTTCGGCCGCGAAATGAACGATCGCGCGCGGCCGATGGTCGGCCAGCAGACGATCGACCAGAGCCCGGTCGGTGATGTCGCCGCGGACGAAGTGGTGGCGCGGGTCGCCCTGCAGCGCATCGAGGTTGCGCAGGTTGCCGGCGTAGGTGAGGGCGTCGAGGTTGACGACCGGCTCATCACTGCCAGCCAGCCAGTCGAGCACGAAATTGCTGCCGATGAAGCCGGCGCCGCCGGTGACGAGGATCATGCCGAAGCCTTGTTTGTCAGTGCAAGAAAAGCGCAGGAAGCCGCCTGCCCAAGCCCAGGGTTGGAACAGCCCTGGGTCTGGGCCCTAATTGTCAAAGTGTATTCGGCTGGTGTAGCGGCGATAATGCTCGGTGATGACATCCGACCCCCAGGTCTCCGCGGCAGACGCCGCCGACACCCCGCCTCCCGCCCGATTCGACACTCTGCCGCTGGACGCCAAGCTCCTGCGCGCGGTGGCCGACCAGGGTTACATGAGCATGACGCCGATCCAGGCCAAGGCGATCCCGATCGTCCTGGAAGGGCGCGACGTCATGGGCGCCGCGCAGACCGGTACCGGCAAGACGGCCGCGTTCTCTATCCCCTTGCTGCAGAAGATGCTCAAGCACGAGAACTCGAGCGCTTCGCCTGCGCGGCACCCGGTGCGTGCGCTGGTGCTGGCGCCCACGCGCGAGCTGGCCGACCAGGTGGCCAGCAACGTCAAGGCCTACGCCAAGCACAGCAACCTGCGCTCGGCGGTGGTCTTCGGCGGCATCGACATGAAGCCCCAGACGTTGGAGCTGAAGGCCGGCGTCGAGATCCTGATCGCCACGCCGGGCCGCCTGCTCGACCACATCGAGGCCAAGAACGCGGTGCTGAACCAGGTCGAGTACGTGGTGCTCGACGAGGCCGACCGCATGCTGGACATCGGCTTCCTGCCCGATCTGCAGCGCATCCTCAGCTACCTGCCCAAGCAGCGACAGACGCTGCTGTTCTCGGCCACTTTCTCGCCCGAGATCAAGCGTCTGGCCAACAGCTACCTGCAAGACCCGGTGCTGGTCGAGGTGGCGCGGCCGAACGCCACGGCATCGACCGTCGAGCAGCGCTTTTTCAGCGTCGCGGACGAGGACAAGCGCCGTGCCGTGCTGCACCTGCTCAAGGAACGGGCCATCACCCAGTCGCTGGTGTTCGTCAACTCCAAGCTGGGCGCGGCCCGCCTGGCGCGGTCGTTCGAGCGGGACGGCCTGCGCACGTCGGCGCTGCACGGCGACAAGTCGCAGGACGAGCGCCTGAAGGCGCTGGCCGCGTTCAAGGCCGGCGAGGTGGACCTGTTGGTTGCCACCGACGTGGCAGCCCGAGGGCTGGACATCGCCGACCTGCCGGCGGTCTTCAATTTCGATGTGCCTTTCAACGCCGAAGACTATGTGCACCGCATCGGCCGCACTGGCCGTGCGGGCGCGTCGGGCCTGGCGATCACCCTCGTGACGCGCAACGACGCGCGCCTGGTCGCTGACATCGAGAAGCTGATCAAGAAGAAGATCGAGCTCGACCCGCTCGAGCTCGATGACGACCGCCCACGCCGGCGTGCACCGCGCGACGACGATCGCGCTGAGCGTGGTGCCGCGGAACCGCGTGCCGTCTCGCCTGCCTACGCCGGCTCGCCCGCGCCGCGCCGCGAATCGCGCGCCGCACCGCGCGACCCGTTCTTCGACAAGCCTTACGAGCCCACGCCGACCGACGAGCCGGCCGCCTGGGAGAAGAGCGCGCCGGCGACGCCGGCGCCAAACCGCCTGTCGCCCAACATCCGCCCCAAGCGCAAGGTAGCCGCCCTGCTGGGTGGTGCCGTCAAGGCCTGACCGGGCGCATGCTCAGTCGCCGGTCGATCTGGCGCAGTCTGTTCGCGGCTGCGGTGGTGGGCATCCTGGTGCTCGCGCTGATGCCCTCCGGTGGCGGCGAGGACTGGTTTCCCCAGGCCGACAAGCTGCGCCACGCGCTGGCTTTCATCACGCTGTGGGCCCTCGGCCAGCGAGCGGGGTTGCGCCCGGGCTGGGCGCTGGCGCTGGGCCTGCTTGGCTTCGGCGTCGGCATCGAGATTGCCCAGTCCTTCACCCCCGACCGGGAAGCCTCGTCGCTCGACGTGCTGGCCGATGTGGCCGGCATCGCACTGGGCCGCTGGCTGCTCGGTACGGTGTGACGCTTCGAGGCTGACGCGGCGTCAGCTGGCCAGCCACATGAAGACGGCTGGCAGCGTGTCTGCCATCGGCGCCCGACCCTGGGCCTTCAGCTCGCCGCGCCACGCGGCCACCGCCTGGGTGCGGCACCAGCCACTGGCCGAGGTGAGCCCGCAGGCGACCGACAGGCGCGTTTCCGGGAGCAGGTGCTGCGCCAGCGCTTGCAGCAGCGCCTCGTTGCGGTAGGGCGTCTCGATCACGAGCTGGGTCTGCCCTTCGCGTCGCGAACGCTGCTCCAGTTCGCGCATCCGCTGCTGCCGCTCGGCCGGCTGTTGAGGCAGGTAGCCCTCGAAGGCGAAACGCTGGCCGTTCAAGCCGCTGGCTGCCAGGGCCAAAGTCAGCGAGCTGGCACCGGCCAGGGGCTCGACGACGATGCCCGTGGCATGGGCGGCTGCCACCAGCGCCGCACCAGGGTCGGCCACGGCGGGCAGGCCGGCATCGGACAGCAAGCCCAGGTCGCCGCCGGCCAGCGCCGGGGCGAGCAGGGCCGCCCAGGCCGCCGCGTCCACCGTGTCGCCGCTGCCCTTGCGGGCGCGCGGCAACTCGTGGATCGACAGCGCCTGCAAGGGTTCGGCCAAGGGCACCAGGGCATCGACGCGCTTGAGGAAGGCGCGCGCGGCTTTGGCGTTCTCGACCACCCAGTGCCGCAGCCCGGCGGCGCGGCGCAGCGCGTGGGCGGTGAGCACGCTGTCCATCGGCTCGGGCGCCGTGCCCAGGTCCAGCATGTTGGGCACGAGGACCAGCTTGCCGCGGGCGCTCATGCTCATGCTTCCACGGCCGCCAGGCGCAGCGGGTCCAGCCCGGCCGCCCGCAGCAGGTCGCAGGTCCGGATCAGCGGCAGGCCCACCAGCGCGGTTGGGTCGTCCGATTCAATGGCCGACAGCAGCGCGATGCCCAGGGTTTCGCACTTGGCGCTGCCGGCGCAGTCGTAGGGCTGCTCCAGCCGCAGGTAATGCTCGATCTCGTCGTCGGCGAGTGGACGGAAGCGCACCCGCACAGGCACCAGCAACGCCTGCTCGAAGCCGGTGGCGGCGCGCACCACGGCCACGGCCGTCTGGAACACGATGGCCCGCCCGCTCATGCGTCGCAACTGCGCCACGGCCCGCTCGTGCGTGCCCGGCTTGCCGATGGGCTCGCCGTCGACGTCGGCGACCTGGTCGGAGCCGATCACCACCGCGTCGTCCGGCACGCTGGCCGCCACGGCCTGCGCCTTGGCGAGCGCCAAGCGCATCGCCAAGCTTGCCGGCAGTTCGTTGGTCAGTGGCGTCTCGTCGACTTGGGGGGCGCTGACGTCGAAGGGCAATCGCAGCCGATTCAGCAACTCTCGCCGGTAGCGAGAGGTCGAGCCGAGGATCAGCCGGGGTGTGGCGCTGGGCGTGGGCATGACCAGATTGTCCCACCCGGGTTTCGAGACCGGCCGGTGCTTGGAGGTGGCGCATAAACTGGCGCCATGGCTGTCAAACCGATCGATCCCCGCCGCCTGGACGTGGCCGCCTTTTCCGCTGCGGGTGGCGAGCTCAGTGGAGAGTGGGCACTCGCCACGATGAGCCGTCTCGCCGATTCCGTGCTGGGGACCGAACCGGCCGGGGCCGCGATTCACTGGCAGGCCGAAGGCGAGCAGCGGCCGGTCTCGGGCGGCGAGCCCGAAGTCTGGCTGCACCTGACCTCGCAGGCCTGCGTGAACATGCGCTGCCAGCGCTGCCTGAACCCTCTGGCGGTGCCGCTGGACCTGGACCGCTGGATCCGCTTCGTGCGCGACGCCGCCCAGGCCGAGGCCTTGGACGCCGAGTTGGAGGACGACGTGCTGGAACTGCAGCGGCAGATGGACTTGTGCGAACTGGTCGAGGACGAGCTGCTGCTGGCCCTGCCGCTGGTGCCGCGGCACGACCGTTGCCCCGACCCGCTGCCCTCGTCGGCCGGCGAGAGCGAGGCTGCCGACGTCGAGCCGCCGGCACGGCCCAACCCATTTGCCGCATTGGCGCAACTGAAGAAGAAGACCGGCAACTGACGCTGCCTTGGTCGGGCGGCGAGGCGCGGGTTGGCGCAAGAGGGGCCGACGGTGCTATACTAACGGGCTTTCCCGGCCTGGGCTCGCTGATTCGGGCCTGGTCGCCGACCAAGCGCCGAGGCCGAATGGCTTGTCGAGCCCGCGGTCGTGCGGCGCCGGGTGTGTCCAACTTGACCTGTGTTTCGCGCGCCTGGCTTTGGCGCCGGACACCGCTGCACCGCCGCAGGGTGGTGCCCCAGGAGTGTTCCATGGCTGTCCAGCAAAACAAGAAGTCGCCGTCCAAGCGCGGCATGCACCGTTCGCACAATGCGCTGGTCCAGCCCGGCACCGCGATCGAGCCGACCACCGGTGAAGTGCACTTGCGCCACCACATCAGCCCGACCGGCTTCTACCGCGGCCGCAAGGTCCTGAAGACCAAGGCCGACGCCTGATCTTTACAGCCCGGTCGGGTCGGCGTGTGCCCACCCTCCTGCACGAATCGAACACAATGCCGCAGCCCTGACTGCGGCATTTGCCATTCCAGAACGTGTCGCACGTACCTCTACTGACGCCCCTGGACAAGGTCCGCGTCGCCGTCGATTGCATGGGCGGCGACCACGGTCCGTCGGTCACGCTGCCGGCGTGCAAGGAATTCCTCGCCACCCACCCGCAGGCCGAGATGCTGCTCGTAGGCACGGCCGAAGCCATCGCCCCGGCTGCGGGGTGGCCGCGCTGCACCCTGGTGCCCGCCACCGAAATCGTCTCGATGGACGACTCGGTCGAGGTCGCCCTGCGACGCAAGAAGGATTCGTCCATGCGCGTGGCCATCAACCTGCTCAAGGTCGATGCCGCGGGCGCCAGCCGTGCCGACGTGGCCGTCTCGGCCGGAAATACCGGCGCCCTGATGGCGATCTCGCGCTATGTGCTCAAGACCATCGAAGGCATCGATCGCCCGGCGATCGCCTCCGTCATTCCGAACGAGCGCCCCGGCTTCACGACCATGCTCGACCTGGGCGCGAATGTCGATTGCACCGCCGAGCACCTGCTGCAGTTCGCCGTCATGGGCAGCGCGCTGGTGTCGGCCGTCGAAGGCAACCCCGAGCCCAGCGTCGGCCTGCTGAACATCGGTGCCGAGGCGATCAAGGGCAGCGACATCATCAAGCAGGCTGGCGAGCTGCTGCGCGCGGCGGCCAACGACGGCCAACTGAACTACCTCGGCAACGTCGAAGGCAACGACATCTTCAACGGCACGGTCGACATCGTGGTCTGCGACGGCTTCGTCGGCAACGTCGCCCTGAAGACCAGCGAGGGCCTGGCCCACATGCTGACGGGCTTCCTGCGCGCCGAGTTCAAGCGCCACTGGCTGGCCAAGCTGGCGGCGGTGGTGGCACTGCCGGTGCTCAAGCATTTCCGCGCCCGTTTCGACCCGCGCGGATACAACGGCGCGGCGCTGCTCGGCCTGCAGGGGCTGGTGTTCAAGAGCCACGGCTCGGCCGATGCCTACTCGTTCGGCCGGGCCTTGGCGCGGGCTTATGATGCGGCTCGCCATCGCCTGCCCGAACAGGTGCACGAGCGCATCGTCGAGACCCTGAAGGCGGCCTCCGTTCCGCCATCCGACGAGCCGGTGCGCCCTGCCGCATGAACCCGCCTCCCGATCGCATCCCACCTCAACGCTACGCTCGCATCACCGGTACCGGCAGCATGCTGCCGCCGCACCGCGTCAGCAATGCCGAGCTGGCCGCGCAGCTCGCCACCCGCGGGCTGGAAACCTCCGACGAGTGGATCGTCGAGCGCACGGGCATCCGGGCACGGCGCTTCGCCGAGGCCACGGTCAATTCGAGCGACTTGGGCGCGGACGCCGCGCGCCATGCGCTCGAGGCGGCCGGTCGCTCGGCCGAGGACGTCGACCTGATCATCGTGGCCACGTCGACGCCGGACATGGTGTTTCCGTCGACGGCCACCATCATCCAGCGCAAGCTCGGTATCCAGGGTTGCCCGGCCTTCGACTTGCAGGCCGTGTGCTCGGGCTTTGTCTACGGTCTGTCGGTCGCCGACGCGATGATCCGCTCGGGCGCGGCGACCTGCGCCCTGGTCATCGGCGCGGAAGTCTTCTCGCGCATCCTCGACTTCAACGACCGCACCACTTGCGTGCTGTTCGGCGATGGTGCCGGTGCGGTCGTGCTCGAGGCTTCGGCCGAGCCGGGCATTCTGGCCTCGCGCCTGCATGCCGACGGCCAGCACCTGGAAATCCTCTGCACGCCGGGCACCGTGTCGGGTGGCCAGGTGCTGGGCGACCCGCTGCTCAAGATGGACGGCCAGGCGGTGTTCAAGCTGGCAGTGCGCGTGCTCGACGAGGTGGCGCGCGAGGTGCTCGAAGCCGCTGGCCGCACGGCCGAGGATATCGACTGGCTGATCCCGCACCAGGCCAACATCCGCATCATGCAGGGTACGGCGCGCAAGCTGAAGCTGCCCGCCGAGCGCGTGGTGGTCACGGTGGACGAGCACGGCAACACGTCGGCCGCGTCGATCCCGCTGGCGCTGGACCATGCGGTGCGCACCGGTCAGGTCCGGCGAGGCCAGACGCTGATGCTCGAAGGCGTCGGCGGTGGTTTCACCTGGGGCGCTGTGCTGCTCGATTTCTGAGGTGAGCGCCGCGCGCTGACCTGTTCTCGTTGAAGGTGTGTCTCGATGACTTCGTTCGCATTCGTCTTTCCTGGTCAGGGCTCGCAGGCCGTGGGCATGCTTGACGCCTGGGGTGACCACCCTGCGGTGCGTCAGACCCTGGCCGAGGCCTCTGAAGCCCTGGGCGAGGACCTGGGTGCGTTGATCCACGCCGGTCCCAAGGAGCAACTGGACCTGACCACCAACACCCAACCGGTGATGTTGACGGCAGGCATCGCCTGCTACCGCGCCTGGCTGGCCGAGGGTGGCGTCGCGCCGGCCGCCGTGGCGGGCCATTCGCTTGGCGAATACACCGCGCTGGTCGCAGCCGGGGCGCTGAGCCTGGGTGACGCGCTGCCCCTGGTGCGGCTGCGTGCGCGCGCCATGCAAGAGGCCGTGCCGGTGGGGCAAGGCGCGATGGCGGCGATCCTGGGCCTGGACGCCGATGCCGTCCGCGCAGGTTGTGCCGAGGCCGCCGCCGCCAGCGGCGAAGTGGTCGAGGCGGTCAATTTCAACGACCCGAAGCAGACCGTGATCGCGGGCAGCAAGGCCGGCGTCGAGAAAGGCTGCGAGGTGCTCAAGGCCAAGGGGGCCAAGCGCGCGCTGCCCTTGCCGGTGTCGGCTCCGTTCCATTCCAGCCTGATGAAGCCGGCGGCCGAGCGCTTGAAGAGCCGCCTGGCCGAGGTGGCCATCTCGGCGCCGCAGATTGCGGTGGTCAACAACATCGACGTGGCGGTGGCCAACGAGCCGGACGCGATCCGCGACGCGCTCTACCGCCAAGCCTTCGGCCCGGTGCGCTGGGTTGAGGTGGTGCAGGCCCTGCGCGCGCGCGGCTGCAGCCACATCATCGAGTGCGGCCCGGGCAAGGTGCTGGCCGGCATGGTCAAGCGCATTGACGCCGAAGCCCAGAGCGCCACCTTGTTCGACCCGGCCTCGCTGGCCGATGTGAAGGGGATGCTGGCATGAGCGCGACGATGCAAGGCCAGGTGGCCCTGGTGACCGGGGCGTCGCGCGGCATTGGCCGGGCGATCGCGCTGGAACTCGCCGCGCGCGGCATGAAGGTCATCGGCACCGCCACCAGCGACGCGGGCGCGGCGGCCATCGGCGAGGCACTGGCTGCCCATGCCGGCTGCAAAGGCGTGAACCTGAATGTTAACGACGCCGCCGGGGTCGATGCGCTGATCGATGCCATCGTCAAGGAACACGGTGCGCTGCATGTGCTGGTCAACAACGCGGGCATCACCCGCGACACCCTGGCCATGCGCATGAAGGACGAGGACTGGGACGCCGTGCTCGACACCAACCTCAAGGCCGTGTTCCGCCTGTCGCGTGCCGTGATGCGGCCGATGATGAAGCAGCGCTACGGCCGCATCGTCAGCATCACCTCGGTGGTCGGCGCGTCCGGCAACCCGGGCCAGGCCAACTACGCCGCGGCCAAGGCCGGCGTGGCCGGCATGACGCGGGCACTGGCCCGCGAATTGGGCAGCCGCTCGATCACGGTGAACTGCGTGGCCCCAGGGTTCATCGCCACCGACATGACCGATTCGCTGCCGGAAGCGCAAAGATCGGCGCTGTTGCAGCAAATTCCGCTCCAACGCCTGGGCCAGCCGAGCGAGATTGCGCACGCGGTCGCGTTTCTTGCTTCCCCCGAGGCAGGCTATGTCACCGGCACTGAACTGCACGTCAATGGCGGCATGTTCATGAACTGAGTCCCCCGCCGGTGCTGGCACCCTGCCAGCGTAGAATCCGGCCCGTTTTACGCAACCTCCTGGAGGAGTCATGAGCGATATCGAAGCACGCGTCAAGAAGATCATTGCCGAGCAACTGGGCGTTCCCGAAGCCGATGTGACCAACGAGAAGGCCTTCGTGGCCGACCTCGGCGCCGACTCTCTGGACACCGTCGAGCTGGTGATGGCCCTCGAAGACGAGTTCAGCATCGAGATCCCCGACGAAGAAGCCGAGAAGATCACCACGGTTCAGCTGGCGATCGACTACGCCAAGGCCCACGCCAAGGCCTGAGCCATCTCTCGACCGGCCCGCATCGAGCGGCCGCCATCGACCAGCATCCTGAACGCATGACCCGTCGACGTGTCGTCATCACCGGCCTGGGGCTCGTTTGCCCGGTCGGCAATACCGTGGCCGAAGGCTGGGCCAACATCCTGGCCGGCCGTTCGGGCATCGGCCCGATCACCAAGTTCGATGCCTCGGGCATCAACTGCCAGTTCGCCGGCGAGGTCAAGGGCTTCCCGCTCGAGGAGTACATCCCGGGCAAGGACGCCAAGCACATGGACACCTTCATCCATTTCGGGATGGCGGCGGCGATCCAGGCGGTGCGTGACGCAGGGCTGCCGACCAACGGCGAGCTGACGGAAGAGACGGCCGAGCGCATCGGCTGCATGGTGGGCTCGGGCATCGGCGGTCTGCCGGAAATCGAAGCCACGGCCAAGGTGGCCTTCGAACGCGGCCCGCGCCGTATCTCGCCGTTCTTCGTGCCGGCCTCGATCATCAACATGATCTCGGGCCACCTGGCGATCCGCTACGGCTTCACCGGCCCGAACCTGGCCGTGGTCACCGCTTGCACCACCGGTCTGCATTGCATCGGCCAGGCCGGACGGCTCATCGAGTACGGCGATGCCGACGTGATGATCGCCGGCGGGGCCGAGGCCACGGTGTCCTTGCTCGGTGTCGGCGGCTTCGCTTCGGCGCGGGCGCTGTCGACCCGCAATGACGATCCCGCGACCGCGTCCCGCCCCTGGGACAAAGACCGCGACGGCTTCGTGCTCGGCGAGGGCGCCGGCGTGCTGGTGCTCGAAGAGTACGAGCACGCGAAGAAGCGCGGCGCCAAGATCTACGCCGAACTGCGCGGCTTCGGCATGGGCGGGGACGCGTACCACATGACGGCCCCCAACGTGGACGGCCCGAAGCGCTCGATGAAGGCCGCGCTGCGCAGCGCCGGCATCAACCCCGACCAGGTGCAATACCTGAACGCCCATGGCACCTCGACGCCGCTGGGCGACCTGAACGAGACCAACGCCATCAAGCTGGCCTTCGGCGATCATGCCAAGCAGCTGGTCGTGAACTCCACCAAGTCGATGACCGGCCACCTGCTCGGCGGCGCCGGCGGGATCGAGTCGGTCTTCACCGTGCTGGCCTTGCGCGACCAGGTCTCGCCGCCCACGATCAACATCTTCAACCAGGACCCGGAGTGCGACCTGGACTATTGCGCCAACACGGCGCGCGAGATGAAGATCGACCTCGCGGTGAAGAACAACTTCGGCTTCGGCGGCACCAACGGCACGCTGGTGTTCGGCCGCGTCTGACCTGGCCCGCACGCATACGGCCCCGCGCGGTATGCGTTCAGCACCCCCTGTGGACTATCCGCTCGCGCGCACCGGCTTCTGGGCCGGGGCGTCGGGCCTGCTGGCTGCGCTTGCCCTGTCCGCCCCACTGTGCTGGTGGGTTTGGCGCGGCCAGGTTGACGGGCAAATGAGCGGGTCGTGGCCAATGGCGCCGGTGGCTGGCGCTCTGATGGTGGCGGCTGGCGCCCTGGCGTGGTGCCGGCGAGCCTGGGCCCGTGGTCCGCACCGGCACCTGCGCTGGGATGGCGCCGGCTGGCAACTGCGGGAGGCCGACGACGCGTCGCTGTGCCTGAAGCCTCCGGCCATCCGGGTCGATTTGGGAAGAGCCCTGCTGTTGCGTGCGTCACCCCGCCAAGGCGGCGGCGCCTGCTGGCTGGCCTTGGAGCGACGCGACCTGCCAGTAGCCTGGCACGGGGTGCGCGTGGCGCTTCTTCAGCGCCAGCCTGCCGATCCGGCGGCTCCCGGGGGGGCGCCATGACCGCCGCCGGCCCGGACGTCGACGCCGCGCTGGTCGAGCGCGTCAAACAGGGCGACGTGCGTGCCTTCGAAATGCTGGTGGTCAAGTACCAGCGGCGCATCGAGCGCCTGATCGGCCGGATGGTTCGCGACACCGACCTGGTGGCCGACATCGCCCAGGAGTCGTTCATCCGCGCCTATCGGGCCTTGCCGCAATTCCGTGGCGACAGCGCCTTCTACACCTGGCTGTACCGCATCGCCGTCAACACCGCCAAGAAGGCCCTGGTCGATCTGAAGCGCGACCCGCTGGTGACGGAATCGGCGCTCGCCGGTGCCGACGACGACGACGAAACTTCGCGCCGGGGTTTGGAACCAAGCGACATGGCCACGCCCGACGCCTTGCTGGCCAGCAAGGAGATCGCGGCGACGGTCAATGCGGCGATCGAGGCCTTGTCCGAAGACTTGCGGCAAGCGATCACGCTGCGTGAGATCGAAGGCCTGAGCTACGAAGAGATTGCGGATGTGATGAATTGCCCGATCGGCACCGTGCGGTCGCGGATCTTCCGTGCCCGCGAAGCAATCGCACTGCGGTTGCGGCCCCTGCTGGACACGCGCGACGGCGAGCGCTGGTGACTTGCACCGAATTCGCCGACCCTGGAGTTGCCCATGACCCACTCTGTTGAAGATCCGAACGAGCGCCGCTGGCAGCGGCTGTCGGCACTGTGCGACGGCGAAGCCGACTCGGCCGAGGCGCAGGGCGCGTTCGACGGCTGGCGCGACGACCCGGCGCTGCGCGCGCGCTGGCACAGCTACCAATGGATCGGCGACGTGATGCGCTCGGACGACCTGGCGAGCGCCGTCGACCATGACCAGGACTTCCTGCTGGCCCTGCGTGCTCGCCTGGCCGACGAGCCGGTGGTCTTTGCACCCAGCCGGCCCGTGCCGCCTGAGCGTGGCCCTCTGCCGGTGGCGGTGGCCGGCGGGGCGGTTGCACCGGCCGCGCGCCGCCAGCGCTGGGCTGCGCCCGCGGCCATGGCTGCGGGGGTGATGGTGGTCGCCGGCGCCTTGGTGGTCATGCGCATGCCGGCGATTCCATCGGCCGGCGCCCCCGTTCTGGCTGGGAACACAACGGCCGACAAGGTGGCCGATGCTGGCTCGGCCCCAGCCGATGCTGCGACAGGACCCATGGTGCGTGACGCCGATCTCGACCGCTATTTCGAGGCCCATCGCCAGTTCGCACGCGGGCCCGCCCTGGCGGCGCCGGGCGCCGTCCGGCAGGTCGTGGCCAATACCGAAGGCCGCTGAATGCCGCGATCGACGGGAGGGCCGCTCTTGAGGGCGTCGCGCAGGAGCATGGTCGGGCAGGGCGCCGCCTGGGTGAGGCGCGCGTCGATGGCCGGACTGGCGGTGGCCTGCCTTGCACCGTCGTGGGGATGGGCCCAGCAGGCCAAGACCGGGACCGACGGCGCCACGGCGATCGACGCGCGGGCCTGGCTGGCACGCCTGGACGAGGCGGCGCGGCGGCGCAACTACATCGGCAACCTGGTGGTGAGCACCGCGGTGTCGGTGTCCGCCACCCGCGTCACCCATGTCTGCGAAGGCGAGCAGCAGTTCGAGAGCGTTGTCGCCATGGACGGCGAGGCCCGCAGCATGCTGCGCCAGAACGACGTTGTTCACACCTTGTGGCCGCGCGCCCGCGTGGCTCTGGTGCAGCAGCGAGACGTGCGAGCCAGCTTCCCCGCGTTGCTCACCGGCGGCGAGCAGCGCGTGCTCGACTACTACGACCTGCGCGCACTGGGCGCCGACCGGGTCGCCGGCTTCGAGGCCGACGTGGTGCTGCTCAAAGCCCGCGATGCGTTGCGCTTCAGCCAGCGGCTGTGGGCGGAGCGCCAGACCGGCCTGCTGCTGCGCGTTGACATCCTAGCCCCCAACGGCCAGATGCTGGAATCGTCGGCCTTCTCGGAACTGGCGTTGGGTATCCGCGCTCGTGGCACCGCCGTGCTGGAACCACTGCGCCACCTCGAGGGCTACCGCATCCTGCGCCCGGCTGTGCTGCCAACCAGTCTGGACAACGAAGGCTGGGCCCTCAGCGCGCTGCCCACGGGCTTCCGCGAAGTGTTCTGCGCCAAGCGCTCGCTCGACCCGACCGGCGACGCTGCGGCACCTGTGGTGCTGCAAGCCGTCTATTCGGACGGCCTGACACACGTGTCACTGTTTGTCGAACCTTTTGACGCCAAGCGGCACCAAGCCGAGGTCGTCGATTCGATCGGCGCCACCCAGACCCTCGTGACGCGGCGGGACGACCAACGCATCACGGTGATGGGCGACGTCCCGGTCGAGACGCTCAAGCGCTTTGCAGGCGCCCTCGAACGCAAGCGCTGAGCGCGTGGCGGTCGAGGGTGGTGCCTGCCGATGATTCCACCGTTGCCGTTCTTCAAGGAGAACCCATGCACTCCCAAGCCATTTCGATGGCCGCCCGCCGCGCCCCGCGCGGCCTGATCGCTGCCGCGGCGCTGTCGCTGGCGGCAGCCTTCACGGTACTGCAGCCGCTGCCCGCCGCCGCGCAGGCGCGTGCCTTGCCTGACTTCACCGACCTCGTCGAGCAGGTGGGCCCCTCGGTGGTCAACATCCGCACGACGGAAAAGGCCAAGAGCGCCGGTCGGGGCGGAGCCCAGGTCGACCCGAATCTGGAAGAGTTCTTCCGCCGCTTCGGCATTCCGCTGCCGAACAACCGCACGCCGCGCGGTGGTGGCAACAACGATGACGACGAGGACGCACCGCAGCGCCGTGGCATCGGCTCGGGCTTCATCCTCAGTGCCGACGGCTTCTTGATGACCAATGCGCACGTCGTCGATGGCGCGGACGAGTTGATCGTCACGCTGACAGACAAGCGTGAGTTCAAGGCCAAGGTCATCGGAGCGGATGCGCGCACCGATGTCGCCGTGGTCAAGATCGAAGCCGCCGGCCTGCCGGCGATCAGGGTCGGCGACGTCGGCAAGCTCAAGGTGGGCGAATGGGTGATGGCCATCGGCTCGCCCTTTGGTCTCGAGAACACTGTGACCGCTGGCATCGTGAGCGCCAAGCAGCGCGACACCGGCGACTTCCTGCCTTTCATCCAGACCGACGTGGCGATCAACCCCGGCAACTCCGGCGGCCCGCTGATCAACATGCGTGGCGAGGTGGTGGGCATCAACTCGCAGATCTACAGCCCGTCCGGCGGCTATGCGGGCATCTCGTTCGCCATCCCGATGGACGAGGCCATGCGCGTAGCCGACCAGTTGCGCGCCACCGGCCGGGTCATCCGCGGCCGCATCGGCGTGCGCATCGCGCCGGTGACCAAGGAGGTGGCCGAGTCGATCGGGCTCGGTAAGCCCTTGGGCGCGCTGGTGCAGGGCGTCGAGCCTGGTACGCCGGCGGAGAAGGCTGGCATCGAGGCGGGCGACATCATCGTCAAGGTGGACGGTCGTCAGATCGAGAAATTTGGAGATCTGCAGCGGTCCATCAGCGCAATCAAGCCTGGAACCAAGACCACGCTGCAGGTTTTCCGCAAGGGCAGCTACAAGGACCTTCCTGTCACGGTGGCCGAGCTCGATGCCGACAAGCCGCGTGGGGGCTCCACCGGTGATGCGCCGTCGGCCGTACCGACCAAATCGCACCTGGGCCTCACAGTGGTCGACCTCACCGACGCGCAGAAGAAGGAGCTCCGCGTGCGTGGCGGCGTGCGCACCGAAACGGTCGAGGGCGCTGCGGCCCGGGCCGGCATGCGCGAGGGCGACGTGATCCTGCAGATCGACAACGTCGACATCGCCGATGCCAAGCAATTCAGCGCCGTGGTGACCAAGCTGGACAAGAACAAGGCCGTGACGCTGCTCGTTCGGCGCGGCGAATGGGTCAACTACGTGGTGATCAAGCCGACCCGCTGACCTCGGCTTCGACCGCTTCCGCAGGACCCGCCGCCCGACTAGGGCAGCGGGTCTTTTCGTCTCATGGGATCAAAAGTGAGCAATTAAGTCAGTGATTACTCACAAATATACTTATCAATCAAAGGGTTATGTTTGTGTGCGCACACAGACATCGACCGGGGCTGCTCGATTGTGCCCACGAACAGATACAATGTGGTCATCGGAGCTGCGGTTTAGTGAGCGCTTTGGTGTGTTGAGGGCGGACCAATCTGTCCCCAGGGTGTACACAAGGCGCTGTGAATAAACTGTGGATGGATTTTGCTGTTGGTACCCTGCAACGGGCGCCAGCCCAGGAAATACGCGGCTTGCAGCGGGGGCCTTTTGGCTACAATGAAGGCCCAACAAGCAGTTGCCATACGTTTTGTTGGAAGGCGCGTCTCCACTTTGGACGTGCCTTTTTTTTAGCTTCTGCTCGGCCCTTCGGGCCTTCACATCGCTTCGCGATGTGAGCCTGCGCTGAAACGGCGAAGCCGTTTTGTCTGCTGCGCAGCGACGACATCAGTCTCCATGGACCACATCCGCAACTTTTCCATCATTGCCCACATCGATCACGGCAAGAGCACGCTGGCCGATCGGATCATTCAGCGTTGCGGGGGCCTGAGCGACCGCGAGATGGAGGCGCAGGTGCTGGACTCGATGGACATCGAGCGCGAGCGCGGCATCACGATCAAGGCGCAGACGGCGGCGCTGCAATACACCGCGCAGAACGGTCAGGTCTACAACCTGAACCTGATCGACACGCCGGGTCACGTCGACTTCTCCTACGAGGTGAGCCGCTCGCTGTCGGCCTGCGAAGGCGCATTGCTGGTGGTCGACGCCAGCCAGGGCGTCGAGGCGCAGACGGTCGCCAACTGCTACACGGCGATCGAGCTCGGTGTCGAGGTCGTGCCGGTGCTCAACAAGATGGACCTCCCGCAGGCCGACCCGGAGCGTGCCAAGGAGGAGATCGAGGACGTCATCGGCATCGACGCCACGAATGCCATCCCCTGCTCGGCCAAGACGGGCATGGGTATCGACGAGATCATTGAGGCGGTGATCGCGCGCATGCCGGCACCGCGCGGCAATCCCGATGGCCCGCCGCGGGCGATGATCATCGACAGCTGGTTCGACAACTACGTCGGGGTCGTGATGCTGGTGCGGGTAGTCGATGGCGAGTTGCGCAAGGCCGACCGCATCCGCATGATGGCCACCAACACGGTCTACCCGATCGAGCACCTGGGCGTCTTCACGCCCAAGAGCGAGAACCGTGAACTGCTGAAGGCTGGCGAGGTCGGCTTCATCATCGCCGGCATCAAGGAACTGCAGGCGGCCAAGGTCGGCGATACCTTGACCCTGGAAAAGAAGCTGCCCAACAACGCCGGACCCGCCACCGAGCCGTTGCCGGGTTTCAAGGAAATCCAGCCCCAGGTCTTCGCCGGCCTGTACCCCACCGAGGCCAGCGAATACGACCAGCTGCGCGATGCGCTGGAAAAGCTCAAGCTCAACGACAGCTCGTTGCGCTACGAGCCCGAGGTCAGCCAGGCACTGGGCTTCGGCTTCCGCTGCGGCTTCCTCGGTCTGCTGCACATGGAGATCGTGCAGGAGCGGCTCGAGCGCGAGTTCGACCAGGACCTGATCACCACCGCCCCCAGCGTTGTCTACGAGGTCGAGCTGGGCGACGGCGAAGTTATCCAGGTCGAGAACCCGAGCAAGATGCCCGACCTGGGCCGCATCAAGGAGATCCGTGAGCCCATCGTGACCGTGCACCTGTACATGCCGCAGGACTACGTCGGCCCGGTGATGACGCTGTGCAACCAGAAGCGCGGCGTGCAGCTCAACATGGCCTATCACGGCCGCCAGGTCATGCTGACCTACGACATGCCGCTGGCCGAGATCGTGCTGGACTTCTTCGACAAGCTGAAGAGCGTGTCGCGCGGCTACGCCTCGATGGACTACGAGTTCAAGGAGTACCGGGCTGCCGACGTGGTCAAGGTGGACCTGCTGATCAACGGCGATCGGGTCGACGCACTGTCCATCATCGTGCACCGGGCGCAGAGCCAATACCGCGGCCGCGCGGTGGCGGCCAAGATGCGCGAGCAGATCCCGCGCCAGATGTACGACGTGGCCATCCAGGCTGCCATCGGCGCCAACATCATCGCGCGCGAGAACATCAAGGCGCTGCGCAAGAACGTGCTGGCAAAATGCTACGGCGGCGACATCACCCGCAAGCGCAAACTGCTCGAAAAGCAGAAGGCCGGCAAGAAGCGGATGAAGCAGATCGGCACCGTCGAGGTGCCGCAGGAGGCCTTCCTGGCCATCCTGCAGGTCGACGACTGACCACGACGACAAGAAGACCCCAACCCATCACCCCACATGAACTACTTGACCGCCGCCCTGTACGGCGCCCTGATCGTCTACCTCGGCGGCTGGTACATGGACAAATGGGTCGGCAACTTCTCGTTGCTGCTGTTCATCCTCTCGGTCGTCACCTTCTTCTACTGGCTGGCCGAACGCTTCTACTTCCGTCCGCGGCGCGAGGCGGCCGCGGCCACCCTTGAAAAGCAGGACGCTGCCCGTCGCGCCGAGCTGGCCACCAAGGGCATCACCCAGGTCGACGGCAACCTCGACGAGGCGCGCGGCAAGCTGCTGATGCAGCCCTGGTGGCTGGATTGGACCGCCGGTCTGTTCCCGGTGATCATCGTCGTCTTCCTGCTGCGCTCGTTCCTGTTCGAGCCGTTCAAGATCCCGTCGGGTTCGATGATCCCGACGCTGGAAGTCGGCGACCTGATCCTGGTCAACAAGTACCATTACGGCATCCGATTGCCGGTGCTCAACACCAAGCTGATCGCCAACAACACCCCGGCACGAGGCGACGTGGTCGTCTTCCACTACCCGGTGGATCCGCGCATCGACTACATCAAGCGCGTGGTGGGCCTTCCGGGCGACGTGGTGAGCTACGGCAACCACGAGCTGAAGATCAACGGGCAGGTCGTGGCGAACACACCCGACGGCGACCGCTACGACGAAGAGCGCATCGGCTACATGAACCAGCTGCGCGAGAAGCTGGGCGACGTCGAGCACCGCATCCAGCAGGACAAGGGCAATGGCCAGCCTTTCGGCCCGATCACGGTCTTCCCCCACCGCGAAGCCTGCAGCTACAGCGCCGAAGGCGTGAGCTGCACGGTGCCGGCCGGCCACTACTTCGTGATGGGCGACAACCGTGACAATTCTCAGGACTCTCGCTACTGGGGATTCGTGCCCGACGAGAATCTGGTCGGCAAGGCCTTCTTCATCTGGATGAATTTCGGTAACCTCGGCCGGTTCGGTTCGTTCCACTGACACGAGCAAACCCGCTCGCCAAAGGAGTGCCTCGCACCATGAGTTCTGCGCTGTCGACAGTCGCCCGCCGTCAACTTGGCCTGAGCTTGGTCAGCATGCTGTTCTGGGCCATCGTCGTAGGTGGTGGCGCCGTGGTGGTGATGAAGGTCTACCCCTCAGTGCAAAAGTACATGACGACGCGACGGGCCGTAGACCAAGTGATGCACATGGAGCCACGGCCCAATTCGGTGCCGGCGATTCGCAGTGCATTCAACCGGCAGCGCGACATCGAGTACATCCGCGACATGATCAAGGGCGAGGAGCTCGAGATCGAAGCCGTCGGTGACAGTTACCGGGTCGGGTTCTCCTACGACGACGAGGTCGAACTCGTGGACCCGGTGTTCCTGTTGATCAAGTACCGATACTCGGCCGGCGGCCGCTGAGCCGATTGCCCATCGACCGGTGGGTGCCACCATTTCGTTCATGGACGCCCGACACGACGCGCTGCAGCAGCGCCTGGATCACCGCTTTCGCCGGCCGGACTTGCTGCTGCGCGCATTGACCCATCGCAGCTTCGGCGCGGAGCACAATGAGCGCCTCGAGTTTCTCGGTGACGCGGTGCTGAACCTGGGCGTGTCGACCCTGCTGTTCGAACGCTTCGGCGGCTCGGACGAAGGCGACCTGACCCGCGTGCGGGCCCACCTGGTGCGCGAGGACAGCCTTCACAAGCTGGCGCTGGCGCTGCGCCTGCCCGAGGTGCTGCGCCTGTCCGAAGGCGAAGCGCGCGGCGGCGGTGCACAGCGTCCGTCCATCCTCGCCGATGCGATGGAGGCGGTGATCGGCGCCGTCTACCTCGACGGCGGCGCCGACGCGGCCAGTGCGCTGGTCGCGCGTCTGTTCGGCGAGGTGATCGACAGCACCGGCATCGAAAGCTGGCGCAAGGACGCCAAGACCGAATTGCAGGAATGGCTGCAGGCGCGCCGCCACGCGGTGCCCAGCTACCGCATCGTGGCCACCCGCGGCCAGGCGCACGCCCAGACCTTCGAGGTCGAGGCCAGCGTGCCGGCCTTGGCCTTGAGCGCCCACGGCGAGGGCAAGTCGCGCCGCGCCGCCGAGCAGGAGGCCGCCCAGGCCCTGCTGGACCAGTTGCAACGCAGCGAGGGAAGCCGCGCCTGAGGCCCGGCGAGAACCCCACACCCCGGTCGCGCGCGCTGCGGCCTGATCGCCATCGTCGGCCGGCCCAACGTCGGCAAGTCCACGCTGATGAACGCCCTCGTCGGCCAGAAGATCAGCATCACCTCGAACAAGGCCCAGACCACGCGCCACCGCATCACCGGCGTGCGCACGGTGGACGAGGCCCAGTTCGTGTTCGTCGACACGCCGGGCTTCCAGACCCGCCACGCGGCGGCGCTCAACCGTTCGCTCAACCGCGCGGTGGTCGGCACGCTGAGCGACGTGGACGTCGTGCTCTTCCTGGTCGAGGCGGGCCGCTTTGGCATGGACGATGCCAAGGTGCTGGCCTTGCTGCAGGGTGAGGGCCTGAAGCACAAGCCCGTCGTGCTGGTGGCCAACAAGCTGGACACCGTGAACCGCCGGGCGGACCTGCTGCCCTGGCTCAAGGGCATGCAGGACCGGCACAGCTTCGCCGAGTACGTGCCCATGTCGGCCCACAAGACGGCCGACGTCGAGCGGCTGTTCGCCATCCTCAAGCCCTACCTGCCCGAACAGCCCTGGTACTACGACCAGGACATGCTGACCGACCGCAGCGAGAAATTCCTCGCCAGCGAGATCATTCGCGAGAAGCTGTTCCGCCTGACCGGCGACGAGCTGCCCTACACCTCCACGGTGGTCATCGACAAGTGGGAGGAGGAGGGCAACCTGCGCCGCATCGCGGCGTCCATCGTCGTCGAGCGCGACGCCCACAAGGGCATGATCATCGGCGACAAGGGCGAGCGCCTGAAGCGCATCGGCAGCGAGGCGCGCCAGGAGCTCGAACGCCTGATGGAAGCCAAGGTCTTCCTCGAGTTGTGGGTCAAGGTGCGCTCGGGCTGGGCCGACAGCGAAGAGCACCTGCGCACCTACGGCTACGAGTGAGGGTCGCCTGACCCGTGGCCCGCGCCGCCCCGGCCAGCGCAGCCTATGTGCTGCACCGCTACGACTGGAGCGAGACCAGCCTGATCCTGGACCTGTTCACGCGCGACCAGGGTCGGCTCACCGTGGTCGCCAAGGGGGCCAAGCGGCCTTACTCCCAGCTGCGCCCGGCGCTACTGCCGTTCCAGCGCATCCAGGCGTCGGTCAGCCGGCCGGCCAAGGACGAGGCGGCCGACATCGTGACCCTGCGCGGTGCCGAGTGGGCAGGCGGCGGCCCCATGCTCGGCGGGGCAGCGCTGTTTTCGGGCTTCTACATGAACGAGTTGCTGATGAAGCTGCTCGCCCGCAACGACCCGCACCCGCTGCTGTTCGACGCCTACGCCGCCACGCTGCCCGCGCTGGCCGCCGCCAATGACCTGCTGACCCAGGCGGCGCTGCGCGCCTTCGAGCTGGTGCTGCTGCGAGAGATCGGCCTGCTGCCCCAGCTCGATGCCTTCACCGCCACGCTGCGGCCAGTGGCCGCCGCCGACGCCTGCCTGCTGCGGCGCGAGCGTGGCATCGTCGAGGCGGGCCCGGGGGACAGTGCGTTGAGTGGCGTTCTGCTGCAGCGTCTGCAGGTGGCGCTGGACCACGGCGCCATGGCCGACCTACAGGCGGCGTGCGTCGACGGCCTGGTGCCTTTGAAGGCCAGCCTGCGCGCGCTGCTTCACTATCATCTGGGCAGCCCGCGCCTGCGCACACGCGAGGTGATGATCGACGCCCAGCAGTTCATCGAGTCACCCCGGCCCGCGCCCGCCAACGACCCCATGCCATGAACCCACTCGTCGCCCCCGAAGCCGGCCAGCACGCCGCGGCCGGCCGCACCGCGCTGTCGGTCAACCTGAACAAGGTGGCCCTGCTGCGCAACACCCGCCACCTCGGCATCCCCAGCGTCACCCGGGCCGCCACCCTGGTGCTCGAAGCCGGCGCCGACGGCATCACCGTCCACCCCCGGCCCGACGAGCGCCACATCCGCGGCAGCGACGTGCACGAGCTGGCCGCCCTGTTGAAGCAGCACTGGCCCGGGGTCGAATACAACATCGAGGGCAACCCGCTGCACAACCTGATGGACTTCGTGCGCGCCGTGCGCCCGCACCAGGCCACCTTCGTGCCCGACAGCGTGGGCCAGTTCACCTCCGACCATGGCTGGAACCTGCCGGCCGACGCCGCGGTGCTGCGCCCGCTGATCGACGAGTGCCACGCGCTGGGCGTGCGCGTCAGCCTGTTCATGGACCCGGACCCCGCCGCGATGGCCGAGGCCCGCGCCGTGGGCGCCGACCGCGTCGAGCTGTACACCGAGAGCTACGCCAGCGCCTTCGGCACCCCCCGCGAGGCCGAGGTGCGGCAGCGTTTCGCCGACGCCGCGCGGGCCGCGCTCGCCGCCGGCCTGGGCGTCAATGCCGGCCACGACCTGAACTGCGACAACCTGCCCGCCTTCCTGCGCGAGGTGCCCGGCGTCAGCGAAGTCTCGATCGGCCACGCGCTGATCGCCGACGCGCTCGAGCGCGGCTACGCCGACACCATCCGTGCCTACCTGAAGGCCATCCACGCCGGCTCGGCATGATCTACGGCACTGGCACCGACATCTGCGACCTGCGCCGCATCGCCGCCACGCTGGCGCGCCGGGGCGACCGCTTTGCCGAGAAGGTGCTGGGTCCTGCTGAGCTGAAGGTCTTCCACCACCGCCGCGCCAAGGTCGAGGCGCGCGGCCTGGCCTACCTGGGCACGCGCTTCTCGTGCAAGGAGGCGTTCTCGAAGGCCATCGGGGTCGGCCTGCACATGCCCATGACCTGGCGCGCCTGCGAGATCCTCAACCGGCCCAGCGGCCAACCCTATATCCAGCTGCACGGCGAGCTCGCCGAGTGGTTTGCCGCCCGCCACTTGCGGGCCCACGTGACCCTGAGCGACGAGAGCGACTACGCGGTCAGCTTCGTCGTCGTCGAACGAGACGAAGCCGCCCCATGACCGACCACGCCCCCGTCATCCTCGACACCGCCGGCCCGGCGCTGGACGCCAACGACCGCCGCCGCCTGGCGCACCCGCTGACCGGCGGCCTGATCCTGTTTGCCCGCCACTTCGAGAACCGGGCGCAGCTGCTGGCGCTGGTGGCCGAGGCCAAGGCCATCCGGCCCGACCTGCTGGTCTGCGTGGACCATGAAGGCGGCCGCGTGCAGCGCTTCAAGACCGATGGCTTCACCCACCTGCCGGCCATGCGCGCCTTCGGCGAGCTGTGGATGCGCGACGCCATGCAGGCCACCGACGCCGCCAGCGCGGCCGGCTACGTGCTGGCGGCCGAGTTGCGCGCCTGCGGGGTCGACTTCAGCTTCACCCCGGTGCTGGACCTGGACCATGGCCGCAGCGCCATCATCGGCGACCGCGCCTTCCACCGCGACGCGCGCGTTGCCACCTTGCTGGCCAAGAGCCTGGCCCACGGCCTGCTGCAGGCCGGCATGTCGCACTGCGGCAAGCATTTTCCGGGGCATGGCTTCGTCGAGGCCGACAGCCACGTGGCCGCGCCGGTGGACAAGCGCTCGCGCCGCGCCATCCTGGGCGACGACGCGCGGCCCTACGAGTGGCTGAGCAGCACCCTGGCCAGCGTGATGCCGGCCCACGTGACCTACCCGAAGGTGGACAGCCGGCCGGCCGGCTTCTCCAGTGTCTGGCTGAAGGACATCTTGCGCGGCCAACTCGGCTTCACCGGCGCCGTGTTCAGCGACGACCTCAGCATGGAAGGCGCGCGCGTGCTCGACGGCCACCCGGTGAGCGCCAGCGACGCGGCGGTCGAGGCGCTGAACGCCGGCTGCGACCTGGTGCTGCTGTGCAACCAGAGCAAGGTCGACTCCGGCGCCCCGGTGGACGCGCTGCTGGACGGCCTGCAGGCGGCGCTCGACCGGGGCCGCTGGCAGGCCAGCGCCGACAGCGAGGTGCGGCGCGCCGCGCTGCTGCCGCAGACCGACCCGCTGCCTTGGGACGAGCTGATGCACCACGCGCCGTACCAGCGCGCGCTCGAGCGGCTGGCGTTCTGACGGTTGACGCGATGAGCAAGGACGCCGATTCCCCGGTCGATCGTCGGCGCCTGCAGATGGCCGACATCGCGCGCCTGGCGGGCGTGTCGGTGTCCACCGTCTCGCGGGCGCTCAACGGCAGCACGCTGATCAACGAAGCCACGCGGGTGCGCATCGGCGAGCTGGCGCGTTCGCTGAACTACACGATCAACGAGAGCGCCAAGAACCTGCGCCTGCAGCGCAACCAGACCATCGCCGTGGTGGTGCCCTACGACGCGCAGTCACGCCAGCACATCTCGGACCCGTTCTTCCTGTCCATGGTCGGCAGCCTGGCCGATGCCTTGACCGACCGCGGCTACGACATGCTGTTGTCGCGTGTGGATGCGGAAGCCCTGGATTCCGTGTCGGCCCTGTTCGACGCGGGGCGGGCCGTGGGCATCGTGTTGATCGGCCAGTGGCGCCACCACGACCAGCTCAACGCCCTGGCGGCACGCCAGGTGCCCGTGGTCGTGTGGGGAGGGCAACTGCCGCAGCAGCTCTATTGCACCGTGGGTGGCGACAACCTGCTGGGAGGGCGACTCGCGACCCAGCACCTGCTGGGGCTGGGGCGTCGACGCATTCTCTTCCTGGGTGACGTGCAACTGCCCGAGGTCACCTTGCGCCTGGAGGGCTACCGTCAGGCCCTCGCCAAGGCGGGGCTGGATTTCGACGAGGCCTATGTCCGCAACGTGCCCTTCGAGGAGGAGCACGCGCGCCTGGCCATCGAAGCGCAGGTCGTCGCCAACGCGCCGCCCTTCGATGCGATATTTGCCAGCAGCGACCTGATCGCCATCCTCGCCATGAGGGCGTTGCGGCTGTCTGGCCGACGCGTGCCGCAGGAGGTGGCAGTGGTCGGCTACGACAACATCACCCTGGCGGCCTACGCCGACCCGCCGCTGTCGACGATCCACCAGCCGGTGGCCGAAGCGGGGGCGGAACTGGTCAACGCTCTGACCCAGTTGATCGCCGGCGTGCCTCAAGCGCCGCGCGTGCTGCCGGTGACGCTCGTGGTGCGGCAGAGCGCCTGAGACCCTGCCGGCCGGGCAGACGCCTGCGCATCGATTGCATTCGCGCGACCAAAGATCTGATATCTTCATAGAGATACAGTTGGCATCTGGTGTTTTCCCTGTATTGCAATCGATTGCAAAGCTATCGACACTGCTTCGGTGCCGAGCTTGAACACGCCCGCCTGGGCGCCGAGGTCGGCAGGAGACAAGGTCGCTCGTCGTGTTCTCGAATGCGCGGCCTCCAAGCCAACCGAGAGGAGCGCCCGATGAACGCCCATCCATTTCATTTCACCCGCACACCGCTGGCCCTGACACTCGCCATGGCCTTGGCACCGCTCGCCGCCATGGCGCAACAGGCGGCCGACGCCCCGGCCGCCCCGGAGGCTTCTGCCGCCAAGCCGGCGCCCGATGCCGGGCTCGACCTGGAGCGTGTGGTCGTCACCGGTGCCACCACCGCGAAGACCAAGATGAAGCAGAGCGTCTCGGTCAGCACGGTCGGTGCCGAGCAGATCCAGAACTCGACCGCCGCCAGCGCCACCGAGGTTTTGCGCACAGTGCCCGGCCTGCGCGCCGAGTCTTCGGGTGGCGAGGGCAACGCCAACCTCGGCGTGCGGGGGCTGCCGATGTCCGACGGCGGCGGCCGCTACGTGCAGCTTCAGGAAGACGGCCTGCCGGTGCTGCTGGTGGGCGACATCTCGTTCGCCACGGCCGACCAGTTCGTCCGCGCCGACTACGCCCTTGACTCCATCGACGTGGTCCGCGGCGGCTCGGCGTCCACGCTGTCCACCAACTCGCCCGGCGCCATCGTCAACTTCCTCAGCAAGAACCGCCGCACCAACGGCGGCTCGATCGGCATGAGCATCGGCGCCGACTACAACGAGCAGCGCCTGGACTTCGAGTACGGCGGCAAGGCCGGCGACGGCCTGACCTACCAGTTCGGCGGCTTCTACCGCCTGGGCGACGGCCCCCGCAACACCGACGTCACGGTGGAAAACGGCGGCCAGTTCCGCGCCGCCGTGACCAAGGAGCTGGACCGCAACGGCAGCTACCTGCGCCTGTCCTTCAAGCACCTGGACGACCGCACGCCCACCTACCTGCCGGTGCCGGTGCAACTGGACGGCAACACCATCAAGGCCATTCCCGGCATCGACCCTCGCGACGCCTTCTTCATCAACCACCATTTCGCCAAGGACATCGTGGTCGGCCGCGACGGGAACACCATCGCCACCGACCCGTCCGACGGCCTGGCGGTCCACGTCACCTCGATCGGCCTGGAAACCCAGATCAAGCCCGCCGACGGCTGGACGGTGACCGACCGCTTCCGAAAGAGCGCGATCGACGGCCGCTTCATCGGCGTGTTCCCGGCTGGCAGCCAGCCGGCGGATTACACCGGCAGCACGCCCGTGTTCTCGGCCCACATCTTCAACTCGTCGCTGGACGACATGGGCAACGTCTTCAACGACCTGCGCGTGCAGAAGGAGCTGAAGCTGGGCGAGCAGAGCAAGCTGACCCTGACGGGCGGCCTGTTCAGCGGCATCCAGAACGTCGCCCAGACCTGGTACTGGAACCGCTACAACATCGGCCTGACCGGCAGCGGCGCCGCGCTCTACGACAACGAGGGCAACATCACGACCTCGCCGGTGGGCGACGCCACCACCACCTGGGGCGGCTGCTGCTTCCGCTCGATCGACGTCAAGCTGACCGCCGTCGCGCCCTACGCCGCGCTGACCTGGGACCAGGGCCCGCTGAGCGTGGACGCCAGCGTGCGCCAGGACCGCCAGCGCGGCACCGGCTCGCAGCGCTTCGGCGACACGGCCTCCGGCGGCACCTGGAACCCTGACCGCACGACCGCGGTCGGCTACAAGACCGACGCCACCTCGTACTCGCTGGGCGGCAACTACGAGCTCGACCGCAGCCTCGCCGGCTTCGCACGTTTCAGCCACGGCGTGTCCTGGAAGTCACCCGACCGCGTGATCTGGGACACCGCCGTCGCCACCGGCCAGAACCCGTACCCGATCAACGAGGTCGACCAGGTCGAGCTCGGTGCCAAGTACCGCAGCGGCGGCCTGAACGCCTTCCTGACCCTGTTCGACGCGAAGACCAAGGAAGGCGCGGGTTTCGAGGTCACGACGCAGAAGATCCTCAGCGACTCCTATGTCTCGCGCGGCCTGGAGGCCGAGCTGTCCTGGCGACTGGGTGACTTCAAGGTGGCCGGTGGCGCGACCTGGACGCACGCCCAGATCGACTCGGGGCCCAACAAGGGCAACACCCCGCGCCGGCAGGCCGACCGGGTCTACCAGATCAGCCCGTCCTACGTGTTCGGCCCGCTGGAAGTGGGCGGCGCGATCATCGGCACCACCAAGAGCTACGCGCAGAACGACAACCAGGTCGTGCTGCCCGGCTTCACGGTCGTCAACCTGTTCGCCAACTACGAGCTCAGCGAGCAGGCGACGCTGTCGATCGGCATCAACAACGCCTTCGACCAGCTGGGCTACACCGAGGCCGAAGGGCAGAACAACCTCGGCAACAACCCGCAGTACATCGCCCGCGCCGTCAACGGGCGCAGCGCGAAGATCGCGCTGAAGTACAGCTTCTGAGTGGAGACAGGCCGATGCGCAGCGAGTCCCCGGCGGTGATGCACCAGCCTGACCGACGTGGCTCGCTCGGCTTCGGGCAGATCTTGAACATGAATGTCGGCTTCCTCGGCATCCAGTTCAGCTTCGGCCTGCAGCAGGCCAACATGAGCCCGATCTACCGCATGCTGGGGGCGGACGAGAGCACTTTGCCGCTGCTCTGGCTGGCCGGCCCGATGACCGGCCTGCTGGTTCAGCCGGTCATCGGCGCGATGAGCGACCGCACCGTGTCGCGCTGGGGCCGGCGCACGCCTTACTTCCTGGTCGGTGCCGTGCTGTGCAGCCTGGGCCTGCTGGCCATGCCCTTCAGCCCGGCGCTGTGGTTCGCGGCCGGGCTGCTGTGGATCCTCGACGCGGCCAACAACGTGACCATGGAGCCCTACCGGGCCTATGTCAGCGACCGCCTGCCACGGCACCAGCATGCGCAAGGCTTCCTGACCCAGAGCGCCTTCACCGGGCTGGCCCAGACGCTGGCCTACCTCAGCCCGTCGCTGCTCGTGTGGTGGGGGCTGGACCGCGACGCCGTGGGCAGCAACCACGTGCCCATTGCCACCATGGTCGCCTTCGTGGCCGGTGCCGTGCTCTCGCTGGCCACGGTGCTGTGGTCCGTGTGGCGGGTGCCCGAGCTGCCGCTGTCGCCGGCCGAGGCCGCGGCCTTGCGCGCCAAGCCCCGCGGCGTGGGGGCCACGCTGGGCGAGATCGCAGCGGCGTTGCGCGAGATGCCGGCGCCCATGCGCCGCCTGTGGTGGATGAAGCTGTGCCAGTGGTACGGGATGATGTGCTACTGGATTTACATCGTTCCCTCGCTGGCCAAGACGATGTTCGCCACCTCGGACGCCACGTCCGCCGGCTTCCGCGAAGCCAGCCTGCTCAACGGCCAGATCGGCGGCTTCTACAACGCGGTGGCCTTCGTCGCGGCCTTTGCCCTGGTGCCGGTCACGCGGCGGCTGGGTGCCCACGTCAGCCACGCCGCCTGCCTGCTGGCCGCCGCCGCGGGGATGTGGGCCGTGCCCGCCATCCACGACAAGGCCTGGCTCTTCCTGCCCATGGTGGGCATCGGCCTGGCCTGGGCCAGCATCATGGGCAACCCCTACGTGCTGCTGGCCGGCTGCATCCCGCCCGAGCGCGCGGGCGTCTACATGGGCATCTTCAACATGTTCATCGTGCTGCCCATGCTGCTGCAGATGCTCACGCTGCCGCTGATCTACCAGCCCCTGCTGGGCGGCCAACCCGACAACGTCGTGCGCCTGGCGGGCGTGCTGCTCGCGCTGGCCGCGCTGGCGGTGCTGCGCGTGCCGGGCACCCGAGCTCGTTCATGAAAAACCAGGTTCAACTCATCACCTACGTCGACCGCTTCGGCGGTGGCGGCCTGCGCAAGCTGCGCGCCTTGCTGCAAGGGCCGCTGTGTGGCGTCTTCGGCGGCGTCCACCTGCTGCCGTTCTTCCACAAGATCGACGGCGCCGATGCCGGCTTCGATCCCATCGACCACACCCGCGTGGACGATCGACTGGGCGACTGGGCCGACGTGCGGGCGCTGGCCGAGGACGTGGACGTGATGGCCGACGTCATCGTCAACCACATGTCGACCGAGTCGCCCCAGTTCCGCGACTGGGTGGCCCATGGCGACGCGTCTGCCAGCGCCGGCCTGTTCCTCACTTACGACGCGGTGTTCCCCGAGGGCGCCACCCAGCGGGACCTGCTGGCCATCTACCGGCCTCGCCCCGGGCTGCCCTTCACCACGGTCACGCTCGGCGGGGGACAGCGCCGCATCGTGTGGACCACCTTCACGCCTCAGCAGGCCGACATCGACGTGCGCCACCCCGCCGGGCGGGCCTACCTGCTCGGAATCCTCGAGGCTCTGGCCGAGGCCCGCGTGAGCATGGTTCGGCTGGATGCGGTGGGCTATGCGATCAAGAAGGCCGGCGCGAGCTGCTTCATGATGCCGGAGACCTTCGACTTCATCGCCGAGTTCGCCGCGATGGCGAGGCAGCGCGGCATCGAGGTGCTGGTCGAGATTCACTCCTACTACCAGCGCCAGATCGAGATCGCGCGCGCGGTGGACTGGGTCTACGACTTCGCCTTGCCACCGCTGCTGCTGCACGCGTTCTACTTCCACACGGCCGAGCCGCTGAAGCGCTGGATCGGCATACGCCCACGCAATGCGCTGACCGTGCTCGACACCCATGACGGCATCGGCATCATCGACATCGGCGCGGACGCGATGGACCGCGACGCACGACCAGGCCTGGTGCCCCCCGAGGAACTGGACCTTCTGGTCGAACGCATCCACGAGGCCAGCCGCGGCCACAGCCGGCGCGCGACCGGGGCCGCGGCCTCGAACCTGGACCTGTACCAGGTCAACTGCACCTTCTACGACGCCCTGAGCCGCAACGACCGGGCCTACCTGCTGGCACGCGCAATCCAGTTCTTCCTGCCCGGGGTCCCGCAGGTCTACTACGTCGGCTTGCTGGCGGGCGAGAACGACATGGCCCTGCTCAGCCGCACCGGCGTGGGCCGCGACATCAACCGCAGCCACTACAGCCAGGCCGACATCGCCGCGGCGCTGGAACGGCCGGTGGTGCAGAAGCTGCTCGCGCTGATCCGGCTGCGCAACAGCCACCCGGCCTTCGGCGGGCGCTTCGAGTTGCTGTACAGCGCGCCCGGCGTGCTGTCGATGACATGGCGGTTCGGCGACGACGAGCTGAGGCTGGACGTGGACTTCGCAAGCCTCGACCACTGCCTGAGCGGGCACACCAACGGCCAGGCCTTCGCCTGGCGCGTCGACGACGATGCGGTGGCGCTCGTCACGCCGTGACGCTCAGCGACGCGTCGCTGCCCGCGGACGTCATGCTGGCGTAGCGCTGCGCCAGCTGCTGCAGGAAGCTGCTGACATCCGTCGCGGCGGCGCTGGTGCTGGTTGCCCCGCTGCCGTCGTCCGCGTCGCCGCTGGTGCCCCTCTGCAAGCCGGGCGGCGGCCCGATCGGCGGCTCGGGCGGGCGCCCGCCGTCGGCGTTCATCATCTGCTCGCGAAAGGCGTCGATCTCGTCGCTGGACAGTGCGCCGCTGCCGTCGGCGTCCATGGCCGAGAACAGGTTCTGCAGTTCCTCTGCGGCGCCATCGAGCCCGAACTCGTCGGCCGACACGCTGCCGTCATCGTCGGTGTCGAGCGAGGCGATCGGGTCCTCGACCGGCGGTGGGCCCATCGGGGCCGTGCCACCGCCCATGCTGGCGAACTGCTGGGTGCTCATGGCGCTGCTGAACTGCGCAGGCGGCGGGGGCGGCCCATCGGGGCGTCCCGCCACGCTGCTGTCGGATGTGGCGGCCGTGCTGCTCGCGACGTAGCCGCTGCTGCTGCTGCCGGTGCCGCTGGGCGACCGGCTGGCCAGCAGGGCCCACAGGTTGTTGACGCTGGTACTGGCGGATGTGATGCCGAGACTCATGGAGTGCTCCTTGATCGTTGAGAAGTGGTTGAAGAAGGCCACGTCGGGCGGCTGGCCCGCTTTGCCATCGTCGGGCCGCCGGGTCAAGGTGCCATGTCGACTCGGTGAACCCTCGACAAGAAGGACACGGCCGTGATCGTCGTGTGCGGCGAGGCCCTGTTCGATCTGTTCCCCGTGGCCGCGACGCCGACGGGCATGACGCTGGACGCCTGCGTCGGCGGGTCCCCGTTCAACGTGGCCTTGGGCCTGGCGCGCCTGGGCCAGCCGGTGTCCTTCCTCGGTGGTGTGTCGACCGGGCCATTGGGCGAGCGCCTGATGCAGGCGCTGGCCGCCGAAGGCATCGGCGACGGGCTGGTGCAACGCGTGGATGCGCCGACCACGCTGAGCTTCGTCGGCCTGGACGCGCGCGGCGTGCCGTCGTACAGCTTCTACGGCGAGCACGCGGCCGACCGGCGGCTGCAGAGCATGTCGAACGACCTGCTGCCGCCCGGTACGCGCGCCATCCACGTCGGCTCGTACGCGATGGTCGTCGAGCCCGTCGCCGGGGCCCTGCGTCACGTGGTCGAACGCTGGCACGGCCGCACGCTGGTCGCCTACGACCCCAATGTGCGGCTGAACGTCGAGCCTTCGCTCGATCGCTGGCGCGACGCGATCCGCTGGATGCTGCCCCGCGCCGACGTGCTGAAGATCAGCGATGAGGACCTGGGCCTGCTCTACCCCGGCGTCGGTGCGGACGACCTTGCCGCGCAGTGGCGCGCGAAAGGCGCGGCTGCCGTGGTCGTCACGCGGGGTGGCCGCGGCGTGAAGGCCTTCGTGCGCGACACCGTGGTCGACATGGCCGCCGTGCCGGTGCAGGCGGTCGACACCGTCGGGGCGGGCGACAGCTTCCAGGCGGCCATGCTCGCTGCGCTGGCCGAGCGCGACGCCCTGTCGCCCACGGCGATCCGCTCATTGCCCGCAGACGACTGGGCTGCCGTGCTGGCCATGGCTTCGCGCGCCGCCGCGCTGACGTGCAGCCGGCGTGGCGCCGACCTGCCGCGCCGCGCGGAACTGGGCTGAATCTCGGTCAGGGTCGCATGGCGTCGAACAGGTAGCCGACGCCGCGCACGGTGCGGATCGGGTTCGGTTGGCCGGCGTCGTCGGCCAGCTTGTGGCGCAGGCGCGAGACCAGCAGATCCACGTTGCGGTCCAGCTGCTCGGCACCCGCCCCGCGCGCCAGGTCGATCAGGGCCTGGCGGGCGAGCGCGTGACCCGGGTGGTCGAGAAAGGCCCGCAGCAAGCGGTACTCGGCGTGTGTCAGCGTCACCCTCAGCCCGGTGGCCGTTTGCAGGCTGCGCGAGCCCGGGTCCAGCGACCAGGCACCGAAATGAAGAGCGCCCTCGGCGTCGGCCATTGCCCCTGTACGGGTGGTGCGCGGCTCGGCCAGGGGGCCGCAGGCGCGGCGCAGCAGGGCAGCCACCTGGGCCTGCAGTTCGCGCGCGTCCGCCCGCGGGTCGCAGACCGCGTCGGCCCCCATCTCGTAGGCCACCGAGCGGTCGGTGGCGGTGCCACCGGGCTGCAACACGATCACCGGCAGGCGGCGGTGCTGCTCTCGCAGCCGGCGCAGGCGCCACCAGGCGTCCGCCCGGCCGGGCCGCGCCGGCTCGACGCGCGGGTCCAGCAGCAACAGCTGCATGCCGCGGCGCGGCGCGTCGTCCACCGAGCGCGGGTCATGGCTGGCCAGCACCTGCCGGCCGGGGCCTTGCAGGGCACGCTGCAGCCCTTGGCGCTCGGGTCCGAGGGGGGCCACCAGCAACAAGCGGGCGGCCGGTGTGTCGTCGTGGTGGGCGAGGCTCATCATGCCCACAGGCTACGTGCAGCGGCCGGGGCGCAAGCGGCGCCAATGGTGGCGCTGCACGCCCCTATTCACACACCCTTAACCTCCAAGACACAAACCCAAGGCGCTGCGCAGCAGCCGCCGTCTTCCAGTGGCGTGCGCGGATCCGGCTCCGCCGGTCCGCTGCGCGAGCCCCCTCGGGGGGCAGCCCCCGGGAGGGGGCGTGGGGGCCCACAGTCAGCGCCGAAACTTTCCGTCCTCGCCAATGATGGACAGGTCCGCGTAGTCCAGCCCGCTGTGGTCGTTGGGGCCGTAGCTGAGTTCCAGGCCGCCCAGGTCCACCCGCTTGAAGCCTTCCAGCGCGGCGCGCAGGCGATCGCGCGTGATGTTGGGCGCCGCACGGCGCAGTCCTTCGACCAGCACCTTGGCGCCGGTGTAGCCTTCCAGCATCGCGGGCGTGAGCTCGGCCAGCCCGGCGGCGTGCGCGTAGTCGTTGGCTTCCTTCACGATCGGTGCGGAAAGCGAGCGCTCGTACGGGAACACCTGGCTGACGATGGTGCCGCGCGCGTTTTCGCCCAGCGACTTCACGAAGCCCGACGAGGCGTTGTTCGACAGTGTCACCACCTGCGCCCGCGAACCCGCCGCGCGCAGCGCCTTCACCCCGTCGGCAATCATGTTGCCCGAGCCGATGAAGATCACCGCCTGGGCATCGCCTTTGACGATCTTCGGGATGATCGGTGACATGTCCGGCTTGGTGCGGTCGAACTTCTCGTGCAGCAGCGGGTGCTTGCCCACCGCGGTGAAGCCGTTCAGGGCGCCGGTGGCCGCGTCGGCCCCGAAGGAATCGTCCACCTGCACCAGGGCGATGCGCTCCACGCCGATCAGGCTCAGGTGGCGCACGGCGCGCTCGGCCTCGCGCTGGTAGGTGGCGCGCACGTTGAACAGCCAGGGGTGGACCGGGTTGTGCAGCGCCATCGCACCGGTCGAGGGCGCCACCAGCGGCACCTTGAACTGGGTCAGCAGCGGCATCACCGCCTGGGTATGGGGCGTGCCCCGGGTCAGGAACAAGGCCACCACGCCCTGGTCGATCAGCTTCTTGGCGTTCTCGCCGGCCAGGGCCGGGTCGAACTTGTCGTCCAGCGAGACCAGCTCGATCTGCTGGCCGGCGATGCCGCCGGATTTGTTGACCGCGTCGAGGTAGAGCTTGGCCCCGTCGGTCACCTCCTTGACGCCAGCGGCCACCGGGCCGCTGAAGCCGGCCGTCTGGCCGATCCGGATCTGCGCCTGGGCGGCGCCTGACAGGGCCCACAGGCCGAGGGCCGCCACGGCGCCCCAACGCGACAACAAGCTCTTCATCCTCGGCTCCCATCGTGCGATGGCGCCGATTCTGAAGAGCCAAACTGACAAGCGCTTGCGGGCGCTACGCACAGGGTTGACCCGGGGTGCGACCTTTCGCACGCTTTGCCCCAGCGCCGCGCAGGGGCAGGCGAACGTGCCAACATACCGGGTTCGACCCCGTCCGAAGCACTTCCACTGCGCCCTCATGTCGTCCGGAACCATCCACATCCGCGGTGCCCGCCAGCACAACCTGAAGAACCTGGACCTGGACATCCGCACCGGCGAGATGACCGTGGTCACGGGCCCTTCGGGTTCGGGCAAGTCCAGCCTGGTCTTCGACACGCTGTACGCCGAGGGCCAGCGCCGCTATGTCGAGACCTTCTCGGCCTATGCCCGCCAGTTCCTGGACCGCATGGACCGCCCGGCGGTGGACAAGGTGGACGGCGTGCCACCGGCCATCGCCATCGACCAGACCAACCCGGTGCGCACCAGCCGGTCCACGGTCGGCACGATGACCGAGCTGAACGACCACCTGAAGCTGCTGTTCGCGCGCGCCGCCGAGCTGTTCGACAAGCAGACCGCGCTGCGGGTGCGGCACGACACGCCGGAGACGATTTACGCGGACCTGCAAGCCCGGGCCGCCGCCGCTGGCGACCCGCGGCTGGTGGTGACCTTTCCGGTCGAACTGCCCGCCAACACCACGGCGGCCGAAGTGGAGCAGTGGCTGGCCGCCAGCGGCTTCACGCGGGTGCAGGCCGAGCGCACGGTGGGGGAGCGCAAGCTGCTCGATGTCGTGGCGGACCGTTTCCGCCTGAGCACCACCGAGCGCGTTCGCGCCATGGAGGCGATCGAGCTGGGCCTGAAGCGCGGCAGCGGCCGGCTCTCGGTCTATGCCTTGAAGGAAGAGGGCGAGCCCGACCATTGGCGCTACTCCACCGGCCTGCACTGCCCCGAGAGCGACCTGCGCTACGGCGACCCGCAGCCCGCGCTGTTCTCGTTCAACTCGGCCTATGGCGCCTGCGACACCTGCCGCGGCTTCGGCCGGGTGATCGGCGTCGACTTCGGCCTGGTGATTCCGGACGAGCGCAAGACCTTGCGCTCCGGCGCGATCAAGCCCTTGCAGACGCCGGCCTGGAAGGAATGCCAGGACGACCTGATGAAGTACGCCGGAGAGGCCGGCATCCCGCGCGACACGGCCTGGAGCCAGCTCACCGAGGCGCAGCGCAGCTGGGTGATCGAAGGCTCGCCGCACTGGAATGGCAACTGGAACAAGCAGTGGTACGGCGTGCGCCGCTTCTTCGAGTACCTGGAGAGCAAGGCCTACAAGATGCACATCCGGGTGCTCTTGTCCAAGTACCGCAGCTACACACCCTGCACGGTCTGCGGTGGCGCGCGGCTCAAGCTCGAATCGCTGTTGTGGCGGCTGGGTGGCCAGAAGGAAGCCGACGGGGTGCTGGCCCCGGCAAAGCGCTTCATGCCCGTGGGCACCGGGTGGTCGCGCGCGCAGCTTGAGGCGCTGCCGGGCCTGTGCCTGCACGACATGATGCTGTTGCCGATCACGCGGCTGCGCACCTTCTTCGACCAGCTGACGCTGCCCGACGCGTTGCGCGACGAGGCGCTCAAGCTGCTGCTCGACGAGGTGCGCACCCGCGTCAAGTACCTCTGCGACGTGGGCCTGGGCTACCTCACGCTGGACCGGCAAAGCCGCACGCTCAGCGGCGGCGAGGTCCAGCGCATCAACCTGACCACCGCGCTCGGTACGTCGCTGGTCAACACCATGTTCGTGCTCGACGAGCCTTCGATCGGCCTGCACCCGCGCGACATGAACCGCATCGTCGAGGCCATGCACCGGCTGCGCGACGCCGGCAACACGCTGGTCGTCGTCGAACACGACCCGGCGGTGATGCTGGCGGCAGACCGCCTGATCGACATGGGCCCTGGCCCCGGTGAGCGCGGGGGCCAGATCGTCTTCGATGGCACGCCCGACCAGGCCCGCCACGCCGACACGCTGACCGGCGCCTACCTGGGCGCGAAGAAGACCGTGGGCATGGGCTTCAAGCGCTTCGTCGACGAAGGCACGCCGCGCCTGCTGCTCGAAGGCGCACGCGAGCACAACCTGAGGAACGTCAGCGTCGAGTTCCCGCTGCAGCGGCTGACCGTGGTGACCGGCGTGTCCGGCTCCGGCAAGAGCACCCTGGTGCAGGACGTGCTGGTGCCTGCCCTGGCCCGCCACTTCGGCCAGGCCACCGAGGCGCCGGGCGAGTTCGACCGCCTGCTGGGCATGGACCATCTCTCTGGCGCGGTCTTCGTCGACCAGAGCCCGATCGGCAAGACGGCGCGCTCCAACCCGGCCAGCTACGTGGGCGCGTTCGACGAGATCCGCAAGCTCTTCGCCGTCGCCCCGCTGGCGCAGGAGCGCAGCTACACCGCCGGCATGTTCAGCTTCAACGCCGGCGACGGTCGCTGCCCCACCTGCGGCGGCTCGGGCTTCGAGCACGTCGAGATGCAGTTCCTGTCGGACGTCTACCTGCGCTGCCCGGACTGCGACGGCCGCCGCTACCGCGCCGAGATCCTCGACGTGAAGATCATCCGCGGCGACCGGCAGCTCAGCATCGCCGACACGCTGGAGCTGACGGTGAGCGAGGCGGTGCAACTCTTCACCGGCGACCGCGAGGTGGTCCGCACGTTGCAGCCCATCGTCGACGTCGGCCTGGACTACGTGCGCCTCGGTCAGCCGGTGCCCACGCTCTCAGGCGGCGAAGCCCAGCGCCTGAAGCTGGCCGGCTTCCTGGCCGAAGCCGCGTCGAACCCGCGCCAGGCGGTGGCGAAGAAGGGCCAGCTCTTCATCTTCGACGAGCCCACCACGGGCCTGCACTTCGACGACATCGCCAAGCTGATGCGCGCGCTGCGCAAGCTGCTGGACGCCGGCCACTCGCTGCTGGTGATCGAGCACAACCTCGACGTGATCCGCGCCGCCGACTGGCTGATCGACCTCGGCCCCGAGGGCGGCGATGCCGGCGGCGAGGTCGTGGCCGTCGGCACGCCCGAGGACATCCGCGCCCATGCCTCGTCGCACACCGGCAAGGCCTTGCGCGACTACGACGGTGCGCTGGGCGTGAGCGAGAAGCTGCACCCCGAGGGGGCCTACCTCGGCCGCAAGATCCGCGAGCACCGTCCGGAAGACGACGCGATCCGCATCGTCAACGCGCGCGAGCACAACCTGAAGTCGATGACGGTCGACATCCCGCGCGGCAAGTTCAGCGTGGTCACCGGCGTGTCGGGCTCGGGCAAGTCGACGCTGGCCTTCGACATCCTCTTCAACGAAGGCCAGCGCCGCTACCTCGAATCGCTCAATGCCTACGCACGCAGCATCGTGCAGCCGGCGGGCCGGCCTGAGGTCGACGCGGTCTGGGGCATCCCGCCCACGGTGGCGATCGAGCAGCGTTTGTCGCGCGGCGGCCGCAAGAGCACGGTGGCCACCACCACCGAGGTCTGGCACTTCCTGCGCCTGCTGTGGGTCAAGCTCGGCCTGCAGCACTGCGTGAAGGACGGCGCGCCGGTCATGCCGCAGAGCGCCGAGAGCATTGCGGCCCAGTTGCTGCGCGACCATGCCGGCCAGCACGTGGGCCTGCTCGCGCCGCTGGTCGTCAACCGCAAGGGCGTCTACACCGACCTGGCCAAGTGGGCCAAGGCACGCGGCCACTCGCACCTGCGCGTCGACGGCGAGTTCTTGGCCGTAGACCCCTGGCCGCGGCTGGACCGTTTCAAGGAACACACGCTGGAGCTGCCGGTCGGCGACCTGGTCGTCCGGCCCGACAACGAGGCCGAGCTGCGCGCGCTGCTGGCCCAGGCGCTGGACATCGGCAAGGGTGTGCTGCACCTGCTGCACCCGCTGGACGGCCTGGCCGGCACCATGGCGGCCGGCGGCAGCACCGCGCGCATCGGCCAGGTGACCGTGTTCTCCACCAAACGCGCCTGCCCGGTCTGCGGCACCAGCTACCCCGAGTTGGACCCGCGCATGTTCAGCTACAACAGCAAGCACGGCTGGTGCACCAGCTGCGTGGGCACCGGGCTGACGCTGACGCGCGAGCAGCGCCAGGCCTTCGACGACAGCAAGCGCGACGACGACGACAAAGGCCGCGAGCAGAGCTTCCCCAGCGAAGAGCCCGAGGTCGAAGGCGTGGCCGGCGAGCCTTGCCCAGATTGCCATGGCGCCCGGCTGAACCCCAACTCCCGCGCCGTCACGTTTGCCGAGCTGGGCATCCACGAGGTCGCGCAATGGTCGGTGCGCGACACCAGGGCCTGGGTCGACGGGCTGAAGCTCGTGGGCCGCGAGGCCGGCATCGCACGCGACGTGGTCACCGAGATCCGCAACCGGCTCGAGTTCCTCGAAGAGGTGGGCCTGGGCTACCTGACGCTGGACCGTGCGGCGCCGACGCTGTCGGGCGGCGAGGCCCAGCGCATCCGCCTGGCGGCGCAGCTCGGCAGCAACCTGCAGGGCGTGTGCTACGTGCTGGACGAGCCGACCATCGGCCTGCACCCGCGCGACAACGGCATCCTGCTCAACGCGCTGCACAAGCTGGGCGACAAGGGCAACACCCTGGTCGTCGTCGAGCACGACGAGGACACCATCCGCCGCGCCGACCACATCATCGACATCGGCCCCGGCGCCGGCAAGCGCGGCGGGCGGCTGATCGCCGAGGGCACGGCCGGCGACCTGGCGGCCCACCCCGACTCGCTCACCGGCCGCTTCCTGGCCCACCCACTGAAGCACCCGCTGCACCCACGCCGCGCAGTGACCGCGACCACGCCGCGGCTGGAGCTGCGCGGCGCGAAGCTGCACAACCTGCAGGCGGTGGACGTGGGCATTCCGCTGCAGCGTCTGGTGGCGGTCACGGGTGTGTCGGGCTCGGGCAAGAGCACGCTGGCGCGCGACGTGCTGCTGGCCAACGTGGCCACCGCCGTGGCGGCCAAGGGCCGCGGTGCGCCACGCGAGTTCGTGCTCGCCGGCTGCAGCGTGCTCGAAGGCTGGGGCGCGGTGGACCGCGTGCTCGAGGTCGACCAGACGCCGATCGGCAAGACCCCGCGCTCGTGCCCGGCCACCTACATCGGCTTCTGGGACCAGATCCGCAAGCTCTTCACCGAGACGCTGGAGGCCAAGGCCCGGGGCTACGCGGCCGCGCGCTTCAGCTTCAACACCGGGCAGGGCCGCTGCCCCGGCTGCGAGGGCCAGGGCATGCGCACCATCGAAATGAGCTTCCTGCCCGACGTGAAGGTGCCTTGCGACGTCTGCCACGGCCAGCGCTTCAACGCCGAGACGCTGGCGGTGAGTTGGCGCGGCAAGAGCATCGGCGACGTGCTGGCGATGGAGGTCGACGAAGCGGTCGAGTTCTTCGCCAGCATGCCCGGCATCGCCCACCCGCTGCAGCTGCTGAAGGACGTGGGCCTGGGCTACCTGACGCTGGGCCAGCCCTCGCCCACGCTGAGCGGCGGCGAGGCCCAGCGCATCAAGCTGGTCACCGAGTTGAGCAAGGTGCGCGACGACGTGACGCGGCGCGGCCAGAAGCCGCCGCACACGCTGTATGTGCTGGACGAGCCCACGGTGGGCCTGCACATGGCCGACGTGGAAAAGCTGATCCACGTGCTGCACCGCCTGGTCGACGGCGGCCACAGCGTGGTGGTGATCGAGCACGACCTGGACGTGATCGCCGAAGCCGACTGGGTGATCGACCTGGGGCCCGAGGGCGGTGCCGCCGGTGGCCGCGTGGTCTGCGCCGGCACGCCCGAGCAGGTGGTGAAGGCGGGCACGCACACGGGGGTGGCGCTCAAGCCGGTGCTGGCGCGCTGAGGGGGCTGGGCGCTGGCGTCCCTAGGCGCCGGCATCTAATTTGCTGCACTGCAGCAAATAATGCTTGCAATGCACCCGGAGCTGGGTAGACTGGCGTCATGTTGCAGTGCAGCAAACTGCTTCGGATCCCACCTCAAACCCACTGGAGCTACCCATGCTGAACACCACCGAATTCGCCGCCGCCCAACAAGCCAACCTGAACGTGCTGCTGGGCCTGAGCGCCAAGGCCTTCGAAGGGGTCGAGCAACTCACCGCCCTCAACCTGCAAGCCGCCAAGTCCAGCCTGGATGAAGCCGCCGAGGCCAGCCAGGCCGTTCTGGCCGCCAAGGACCCGCAGTCGCTGATGGGCCTGCAGGCCAGCCTGGCCCAAGGCGCGGCCGAGAAGACCGCTGCCTACGGCAAGCAGGTCTACGACATCGCCGTGGCCAGCAAGGCCGAGTTCGAGAAGGTCGCCGCCAGCCAACTGGCCGAGCTGCAGTCCTCGTTCCTGGCTGCGGTCGACGCCGCCGGCAAGAACGCGCCCGAAGGCACCGGCAGCGGCGTGGCCCTGTTCAAGTCGGCGATCGCCACCGCGAACAACGCCTTCGACAGCCTGCAAAAGGCCACCCGCCAGGCCACCGACGCCGCCGAAGCCAACTTCAAGGCCGTGGCGGGCTCGGTGACCAAGCCGGCCGCCAAGACCAAGCGCGGCTGATCCCGACGGCGCTCACTCAGTTGATGCGCCAGAAATCGAGCACCACCTGTTGAGGATGGCGCTGGCCCACCGCCAGCGCCATCACCTTGTTCAGGTGCAGCCACGCCGGGTGACCGGTCGTGAAACGCACCAGCGTGCGAAAGAAATAGGCGTCCGGCGGCACCGCTTCGCCGCGCGCCAGGCCTGCCATCACCTCGATGGGGCCGTGGCGCAGGCCGTCGCTCTGGACTTCGATCAGGGCGCCATCGTCGGTGCGGACCACGTAGTGCGCGCTGATCTCGGTGGCGCCGTCGGCCCGCTGCACTTGCCAGTCGACACCACCTTCGACCAGCGTGCCGTTCAGCTCGGGGCCGCAGACCGTGCCGCCGCCGAGCAGCACATAGCGCCGCTCGCCGTGCTTGGCCGGGCCGCCGAGCGAGACCACCTCGCCCACGGCGCAGCTGACCCGGGTCATGTAGCTCAGCGCGGGCGGTGTCGTCGGTGCGGGCATGTCCGGTTCCTCGCGGGTGGGTCAGGCTCCTATCATGCCGACCATCCCCGGGTGCAATGGTCATCCCAGAGGATGACCTCGCTCCCCAGCCCGCCTGTGCCCATGGACGCCGCGATCCCGCTGCCACTGCCCCTTGCCGTCACGGCCTCCCCGCTGCAGCGCAGCCTGGGCGGGCTGATCGCCGCGATCGGCCGCCCGGGCTTCGCGGGCCGGGTGCTGCAGGACCTGAACCAGGCGCTCAGCGCCGGCTCATGGGCCGTCTACCAGCGCTTTGCCGACCGCGCGCCGCGCCTGCACCTGTCGGCCAGCCACGGCGTCGCCGACACCACCCAGGCCTGCTTCGCCGCCTACCGCGACGCCGGCCTGTACCGGCGAGACGGCAGCCTCGGCGCCGTGCCCGCCGCGCCGGGCAGCGCCGTGCTGCTGCGCATGCATGCGGCCCAGGCCCCCAATGCCGACCACCGCGACGCGATCTACCGCCGCCACGGCCTGCTCGAGCGGCTGTCGGTGGCCACGCGCTGCGCGGACGGCTCGGTCCTCGCCGTGAACCTGTACCACCACGAGCACCAGGGCCGCTTCGGCGACGGCGAGCTGGCCTGCTTCGCCGAGCTGGCGCCGGTGCTGCTGGCCAGCGTGAGCCGCCACCTCGAGCTCGAGGCCGCCGAGGCCGCCGCCGCGCCCGCCCGGCCGCGCGACGCCCTGCGCGCCCAGTGCCCCGCGCTCACCGAGCGCGAGCTCGACGTGCTGGAGCGCCTGCTCAAGGGCATGAGCTACGACGGCATCGCCGCCGACATGGGCCTGTCGCTGGCCACGGTCAAGACCTACCGGGCGCGGGCCTTCGACCGCCTGGGCATGCATTTCAAGAGCGAGCTTTTCGCCGCCTTCCTGCCGGGCCGCTGAGGCCGGGTTGTCGTCCTCTGGGTGGACAGCGGCACGGCCGCAGCGGTGCCACCATCGCGCCACACCACAGGAGACACGCCATGCCCACCCAACCCCGCGCCTGGCTTGCGGCGCTGCTGTTCGCCCCTGCGCTCGCGCTGGCCCAGGCGCCCGGCAACTACCCCGACAAGCCCGTGCGCCTGACCGTGGGCTTTCCGCCGGGCACCGGGCCGGACGTGGTGGCACGCACGCTGGGCAACAAGCTCGGCGAGCTGCTCAAGCAGGGCCTGGTGATCGACAACAAGGCCGGTGCCGGCGGCCAGATCGCCGCCCAGGGCGTCGCCAAGAGCGCGCCCGACGGCTACAACCTGCTGCTCGGCGAAGTGGGCTCCATCAGCATCGCCCCGGCCGCGTACACGCGCCTGCCCTACGAGCCGGCGAAGGAGCTGGCGCCGATCGCCGAGGTGGTGCGGGCCGACTTCGTGCTCGTCGTGCCGACCGCCTCGCCGGCGCGCGACGTGAAGGGCTTCGTCGACGCGGCCAAAGCCCGTGGCGCTGACCGCAGCAACTTCGCCACCTTCGGCGCCGGCACGCCGGGCCACTTCGGGGCCGAGCTGTTCGCCGACATGGCCGGCTTCAAGATCGAGCCCGTGCACTACCGCGCCACCGGCGACGCCATCACCGCGCTGATCGCCGGCGATGTGCAGGCGGCCTTCGTCTCCACCGCCCTGGCGGTGCCGCAGGTCAAGGCCGGCAAAGTGCGCGCGCTGGCCACCACCGCGGCCGCTCGATCGCCCCTGCTGCCCGACGTGCCGACCTTCGCCGAGGCAGGCTGGCCGAAGCTGGACTTCACCGCCTGGTTCGCGCTCTTCGCGCCGGCCGGCACGCCGCCCGCGGTGCTGGACCTGCTGAACCGGCAGGCCGTGGCGGCGGTCCAGTCGCCCGAGGTCAAGGCCAGGCTGCAGGAAGCCGGCTTCACGGTGCTGGGCACCTCGCGCGCCGACACCGAGCGCATGCTCAAGGCCGAAACCCAGCGCTGGGCCGAGGTGGTCAAGGCGACCGGCTTCAAGGCCGATTGAGACGGCGCACGCGGTGACAATCTCCCCGACGTGATTCGGGGAGGCCGGGGTGCCAACGATAACGACGATGAAGCGATGGGCCGCGCGGGTGGCCCTGGCCGCCCTGGGTGGTGCCCTGGCCATCACGGCCCAGGCGCAGCTCGCCGAAAAGCCCTCGGCCTACGCCGCCAAGCGCCGGGGCGAGACCTTGCCGCCGGCCACACCGCGCAGCGGCCTGCCCTTTGCCGAGCGCCTGCCCGACCGTGCTGCTTTCGACGCACTGGCCCGCGTCCATGCGCCGGGCACGCCGCAGGCTGTTCCGCACCTGCTCTTCGTGGTCGACCGCTCCAAGGGCGACAAGGTCTACTTCGTCAACACGCAGCGCTACGCCTTGCATGAAGACTTCCTGCGCGGCCAGTTCCTGGTCGCCGGGCTGGACCACAAGACGCTCGCCGGCTACTACCGCCGGCCCGACCGCCGCTTCGTGCTCGGCACGCTGGGCTTTCGCACCGAGCTGGGCCGCTGGCTCGTCGAGTTCTGGGAGGGCGACCAACTCACGCCCGAGCTGTTGCAGCTCGCGCTGAAGCGCGTGGGCGAGCGCTTCTTCGCACCCGTCGGCTTCAAGGCCAACTCGGCGCAGCAGGAAGCGGCGGCCGCGCAGGCCGGCATCTCGGCGGTGACCGAGGCCCAGATCCTCGGCGGCCGGCCCTACCTGGCCCTGAACCCCGGCGTGACCACGGGCCGCCTGCGGCTGGTGGCCGACATCGAGTCCGATGCGGGCGACGACACCCTGCCCACCGACATCGTGGTGCTGCGCGAGGTGCCGCTGGCGCTGGCGCCGGTCGCTGGCGTCGTCATCGAGCAACCGTCGACCGTGCTCTCGCACGTCAACCTGCTGGTCAAGGGCTGGGGCGTGCCCAATGCCTACGTGAAGGGCGCCTTCGACGCGATGAAGCCCTTCGACGGCCAGTGGGTCACGCTCAAGGTGGCTGACGCCGGCTACAGCCTCGCGGCGGCCACCCCGGCGCAGATCGCCTCGGTGAGCACTCGGCCGGTAGGCACGCGTGCGGTGGCGGCCGTGCGTCGGCCCAACCTCACGCAACGCGAGCTGCTGCCGCTGGCGCGGCTGAACGAGACGCGCCTGGACGCCTGCGGCGGCAAGGCGGCGCGGCTCGGCCAGATCGAGGCCGCGCGGCGGGCCGGCCGGCTCGACGGCGTCGCGCCGGTGCCCGACGGCTTCTGCATCCCCTACGCGGCCTACCAGGCCTTCGCGCAGCGCGAGGACGTGGCGCGCCGCGTCGCCGCCGCCTTTGCCACCGAGGGCTTCGAGCGCAGCAAGGCGGTGCGGCGGCAGGCGCTGGACGCGCTGCGCCGTGACCTGGTCGAGCTGCCGCTGGACGAGGCCACCGCGGCGCCTTGGCCCGCGGCCTGGCGCACGCAACTGGGTGCGGCCGGCGTGTTCGTGCGGAGCTCGTCGAACTCGGAAGACCTGCCGAACTTCAGTGGTGCGGGCTTGTATTCGACCGTGCCCAACGTGACCCGCGAGGCCGAGCTGGCCCGCGCCGTCAAGACGGTGTGGGCCTCGGTCTACAACCTCGAGGCGGTGGAGGCGCGGCGCCAGGCCGGCATCGCGCCGGGTCATGTCGTGATGGCGGTCTTCGTGCAGCGCGCGGTCGACTCGGTCTCGGCCGGCGTCATGGTCACGCGCGACCCCTTCGACGCGACCCACCGCAACGCCGTCTACGTGTCGGCCAAGCGCGGCATCGGCATCAAGGTGGTCGAGGGCAAGCGCGTGGCCGAGCAATCGATGCTCGACGCGCGCAGCGGCGCGGTGCGGCGGCTGTCGCGCTCGGAAGAGAGCGCCGAGCTGAAGCTGGACGCGCAAGGCGGCGTCAGCGAGCGGCCGCTCGCCGAGGCGGCGCGCGAGGTGCTGGCGGACGCGCAGGTGCGTGCGCTGGCCCGCGTCGGCCAGCGCCTGCAGCAGCTGCTGGGCGGCGCACCGCAGGACATCGAGTGGGCGATCGACCCGCAGGGTCGTGTCGTCGTGCTGCAGGCGCGGCCCTTCATCGAGCGCCAACTGCTCTAGGGCTCGGCCCGCGCGGCCACCCGTGTCGGCGCGAACAGGCTGTGGCCCAGCCAGGCCCACAGGCGCTCGGCCTCGTGCGGCGGGCCGTCGACCCGGACCTCGCCGGCGCGCAGCGCGTCGGCCGGCGCGCGGTCGCCAACCCAGATCTCGGTGAGTGCGCGCACCGTGCAATCGACCACCAGGGTCAGCTCGCGCCCCGGGTCCTGCAGGCCCAGCTCGGCGTGGCCGTCTTCCATCACCAGCCACTAGGTGCTGTCCTGCGCCCGCGCGTCGCGGAAGACGAAGTGCACCACCACCGGCTGCGGCGGCAGCTGGTCCAGGCGCACGAAGCGCCGCATGTCCCACATCAGCAGGCCCGGGTCCAGCTCCTCGTCGCGCAGCCGGCCCTTGACCCAGCGCGCGCCCCAATGGCCCAGGCCCATCACCACCGGCCGCAGCGCCTCGCCGGCGTCGGTGAGCTGGTATTCCCAGACCTTGCCCACGGCCACGCGGCGCACGATGCCGCAGTCCTCCAGGTGGCGCAGGCGCTGCGTCAGCAGGCTGGTGGACATGCGCGGCACGCCGCGGTGCAGGTCGTTGAAGCGCCGGCTGCCGCACAGCAGCTCGCGCACCACCAGCGGCGTCCAGCGCTCGCACAGCACCTCGGCGCTGCGCGCCACCGCGCAGTACTGGCCATAGCTCTCGTCCATGCCGTGCCCCCTAGCTTGACCGGGAAACGCTTCAGATTCTGGACTGGCCGCGCACCGCCGTCACGCGCATGCTGCCGCCCATCGTTGAACCAACGCGATGGAGATGACATGACGATGCAACTCAGGGGCCTGGACGGTGGCCCGGTGGCGATTGCCGACGAGGCTGTCGCCGCCTTCAAGACCGCTTTCAAGGGCACGCTGCTCACAGCTGACGACGCCGCCTACGACGAGACGCGCCGCGTCTGGAACGCGATGATCGACCGCCGGCCGGGCCTGATCGCCCGCTGCAGCGGCACGGTGGACGTGGTGCAGGCGCTGCGCTTCGCCAAGGCGCACCGGCTGCTGCTGTCGGTGCGCGGTGGCGGCCACAACATCGCCGGCCTGGCCGTCTGCGAAGGCGGGCTGATGGTCGACCTGTCGCTGCTGCGCGGCGTCTTCGTCGACCCCGCGGGCCGCACCGCGCGGGCCCAGGCGGGCTGCACGCTGGCCGACATCGACCGCGAGACCCAGGCCCATGGCCTGGCCGCGGTGATGGGCTTCGTGTCGGCCACCGGCATCGCCGGCCTCACGGTGGGCGGCGGCTTCGGTTACCTCACGCGCCAGCGCGGCTGGACCTGCGACACGGTGGTGTCGATGGAGGTCGTCACGGCCGATGGCCGGGTCCTGCGTGCCGCGGCCGACGAGAACGCCGAGCTGTTCTGGGCCCTGCGCGGCGGCAGCGGCAACTTTGGCATCGTGACCTCGTTCGAGTACCGGCTGTTCCCGGTCGGCCCCGAGATCTACGGCGGCGCGATCGCCTGGCGCGGCGAGGACGCGCGCCTGGTGCTCGACGCCTACCGCGAGTTCAGCGCCGCCGCACCGCGCGAGCTGACCAGCGTGGCGGTGCTGCGCCGTGCACCGCCGGCGCCCTGGCTGCCCAAGGAGATGCACGGCCAGCAGATGATCGCCATCTTCATCTGCCACAGCGGTGCGGTGGAAGAGGGCGAGCGCCTGGTGGCCGCGCTGCGGCGGGTGGGCCAGCCGGTGGCCGACATCGTCACCCACCGGCCCTACACGCAGATGCAGAGCCTGCTCGACGCCACCCAGCCCAAGGGGCGGCGCTACTACTGGAAGTCGCACTACCTGCCGCGCGTCAGCCCCGAGCTGGCCGACCTGGCGGTGGCCCATGCGGCGAAGCTGGCCTCGCCGCACTCGGCGATCCTGGTCTTCCAGATCGGCGGCGCGCTGAACGAGTTGCCGGCCGACCATTCGCCAGCCGGCAACCGCGACGCGGCCTATGTGCTGAACATCGCCGGCGCCTGGGACCAGGCCGAAGACGACGCCGCCAACATCGCGTGGGCCCGCGCCGCCTTCGAGGCGACGCGCGGCTGCTCCACCGGCGGCACCTACATCAACTTCCTGACCGAGGACGAAGGGGCCGACCGGATCCAGGCCGCCTACGGCCGCGAGACGCTGGGCCGGCTGGCCGCGCTGAAGCGGCGCTTCGACCCCGACGGCCTGTTCAGCCACACCAAGCCGGTCACCGGCTGACGCGGGCTCAATTGGCGGCGATGCCGACCGCGGTCGTGGGCAGGCCCGCGGTGGACGGCAGGGCCACCAGGCTGCCGTCGGGCTGGATGTGGAAGGCGCCGATCGTGTAGGTGCGGCCGTTGCGCACATACAGGCGGCGGCCGTCGGCGGACGCTGCCACGTCGGATGGCGAGGTGCCTTCGCCGGTCATGCCGGCCACGGCGTGGGCCAGCGTGATCTGGCCGTCCGGCGCGATGCGGTAGCTGCTGACGCTGCTGCTGCCGGCGTTGGTGGTGAAGGCCCAGCGGCCATCGACCGAGATCGCCACCCAGCAGGCGGCGGTCTGGGTGTCTGGCATCGACGCGGTCATCAGCACCGGCAGGGCGGGCGCCTTGTTCATGAAGCGGTAGGACGACAGTGTGCTGGCGCCCGCCACGCCGGCCTGGGCCTCGGACACGACCAGGCGGTTGCGGCTGTTGAAGCCGAAACCGTAGGGCGTCAGGCCGGGCGAGGCGGTGACGATGGGCTCGCGCAGGCTGCCGTCGCTGTTCACCTGGTAGGTGCTCAGGCGGTTGGTGCCCTTCTCGGTCACGACGATCGCCTCGCCGGTCGCGCTGAAGCCGACCTGGCCGGGTGTGGCACCGCCCGCGACCGACAGGCCGCGCACGCTGCCGGCCACCGGCTGCAGCATGCCGTGCTCGTTGCGGAAGCCCGCGACGTTGCCGTCGCCGCCGTCGTTCAGCACGACGACCAGGCCGCCGTGCTCGGTGACGCTGATCGGGTGCAGGCCCCCCGAGTCGACGGTGGACATCAGCTGCAGGTCGCTGCCGGCGAGCTTGAAGGTCGACACGCTGTTGCTGCCCGCGTTGACGACGAAGACATAGCGGCCGTCGCGGCTGAGCGTGACCGCGCCTTGCGAGCCGAGGCCGGCGCTGGTGCCCAGGCCGCCGGTGGGCGCTTGGGCCTGCAGCGCCAGGCCGCCGCCCGGGGCGCGGGCGTAGACGAGCAGAGCGTTGCCGGCCGCGTCGTTGCTGCTGGTGAAGACCATGCCCGAGCGCAGGCCCTCGGCATCGATGGCACTGGCGTGGCTGACCAGGGGCAGGGTGGCGGCGAAGGCGAGCGACAGCAAGCCTGCCAGGCGGCGGCGAGAGGTGTTCATGCGGGATCTCCTGTGGAGGATTCGGAGTGGGGGAGAGACGTTCGAGCGGGGCCGGCGCCCGCCATGTAGTCGGGCCTTGAGGGCCGCGCTTACGGCGCGCGATCCCCCACGATCGCGGGGCGATGCGCTGTAAGGTTTCAGCGCGTGGCCAGCAGGTTGAAGGCGAACACCGCGGCCAGGTCGTCTGCGGGCTCGTCGCGCAGGCCGAGGCGCCGGCCGCTGCCGCTGTCGAAGACCTCGGTCGCCTCGACTGAGAAGCCTGCGTCCGCCAGGTCAGCCAGCTGGCGCGCCAGGCTGGTGTAGTGCACCACCAGGCGCCATTCGCCTGGGAAGAACGGCGCGATGGCCCAGCCATTGCTCTGGCGGGCCAAGCGCAGGCCGCGCCGGTAGGCCCGCAGGTGCGACGGGACCCGCGTCCAGCTCAGCAGCCACTGCGCCGCATAGCGCAGCCAGCCCAGCGCCCGCCGCGGGCGGCGCGGCGGCCGGGGCCGCCAGGGGCGGGCGCGGAAGGCCGGCCCGTCCAGGTTCAGCGTGGAGAACCAGAACACGCCGCCCGGGGCCAGCACGCGCCGCACCTGGGCCAGCACTCGGCGCCGGTCCTCGTGCGACATCGAGTCGATGCCGTTGTAGCTGAAGACCACGAGGTCGAAACGACCGTCGTTGAAACCGGCCAGGTCGCGGGCGTCACCGAGCCGGATGTCGGCCTGCGGGTGGCGTGCACGCGCGGCGTCGACCATCGCGGGCAGGTAATCCAGGCCCACGTAGTCGGCGCTCATTGCGCGCAGCAGCGGCACGGTGCGGCCAGGGCCGACGCCGAGGTCCAGGATGGCGCGGCCACGCATCGTATCGACCACGCGCCAGAAAGCGGCCCGCTCGCCTTCGTCGGTGAAGCCCTGCAACGCGGCCAGCCCCGCCAACGACCAGGGCTCGGCATACCTGGCCTGGTTGATGCGGTCCTGCGGGCTCGGGCTCATCGGAAGACTCTCCGTGTTGCCGCACTCCGGGATTCGCGCTGGGGCCGCCCGTTACGCTCATGGCGGCGGCTCATGGCGTGGTGGTGCGCGCACTGTACGCCCCCGCCGCTTGCCACGCGAGAATCGGGGGCGCCGAAGGTTGACACCTGAATGTTTCACAATTAAAGTAATTTCACCGGCCTGATCCTGCGCCGGCCGAGGTGTCCCGAATGAAGATCGTCTGCATCGGCGGCGGCCCCGCCGGCCTGTATTTCGCGCTGCTGATGAAGCAGCAGCAGCCCGCGCACGACATCACCGTGGTCGAGCGCAACCGGCCCTACGACACCTTCGGCTGGGGCGTGGTCTTCTCCGACCAGACCATGGAGCACATGCGCCAGTGGGACCCGGTCACCGCCGACGAGATCCAGCAGGCGTTCAACCACTGGGACGACATCGAGCTGCACTTCAAGGGCCGGGTCATCCGCTCGGGCGGCCATGGCTTCGTGGGCATCGGGCGCAAGAAGCTGCTGAACATCCTGCAGGCGCGTTGCGAGCAGCTCGGCGTCAAGCTGGTGTTCGAGACGGACGCCGAGTCCGACGCAGACTACCCCGACGCCGACCTGATCATCGCCAGCGATGGCATCAATTCCAAGGTGCGCACGCGGCACGCCGCGGTCTTCCAACCCGACATCGTCACGAGGCCCAACCGCTACATCTGGCTGGGCACCCAGCGCCTGTACGACGCCTTCACCTTCCTGTTCGAGAAGACCGAGCACGGCTGGTTCCAGGCCCACATCTACAAGTTCGACGACACCACGTCGACCTTCATCGTCGAATGCCCCGAGCATGTCTGGCTGGCCCATGGGCTGGACAAGGCCTCGGCCGAGGACTCTGTGGCCTTCTGCGAGAAGCTCTTCGCCGCCAACCTGCAGGGCGAGAAGCTGATGACCAATGCGCGCCACCTGCGCGGCTCGGCCTGGCTCAACTTCCAGCGCGTGACCTGCGCACAGTGGTCGCTGTTCAACGGCCGCAGCCACGTGGTGCTGATGGGCGATGCGGTGCACACCGCGCATTTCGCCATCGGCTCGGGCACCAAGCTGGCACTGGAAGACTCGATCGAGCTGACGAAACAGTTCCGCGACCATGGCAACCATGTCGAAGCGGGCGCCGAAGAGATCGCCGACGTGCTGCGGCGCTACCAGGCCGAGCGCCGCATCGACGTGCTCAAGCTGCAGAACGCGGCGTGGAATGCGATGGAGTGGTTCGAGGTCTGCGGCGAGCGCTACTGCGACCAGCTCGAGCCCGAGCAGTTCATGTACTCGATGCTGACCCGCAGCCAACGCATCAGCCACGAGAACCTGCGCCTGCGTGACAAGGCCTGGCTCGAAGGCTACGAGCGCTGGATCGCGGCACGCGCCGGCGTGACCGAGCCGGCCGATCACCATGCCGTGCCGCCGATGTTCACGCCGTACACCGTGCGCGGGGTCACCTTGAAGAACCGCGTCGTCGTCTCGCCGATGGCGCAGTACTCGGCGGTCGACGGCGTGCCCGGCGACTTTCACCTGGTGCACCTGGGCGCGCGGGCGCTGGGCGGTGCCGGCCTGGTGTTCGCCGAGATGACCTGCCCCAGCCCCGAGGCGCGCATCACCCCGGGCTGCCCGGGGCTGTGGAACGATACGCAACGCGACGCGTGGAAGCGCATCGTCGACTTCGTGCACGGCCACTCGGACGCGAAGATCGCCATGCAGCTCGGCCACTCCGGCCCCAAAGGCTCGACCAACGCACCCTGGGTCGGCGCGGGGGCGGACAAGCCGCTGGCCCAGGGCAACTGGCCGATCGCCTCGGCCTCGGCGCAGGCCTACGAGCCCGGCGTCACCGCGGTGCCGCATGCGCTGGCGCCGGCCGAGATGGCCCGCATCCGCGACGAGTTCGTCGCCGCCACGCGCCGGGCCGATGCGGCCGGCTTCGACTGGCTGGAGTTGCACTGCGCCCACGGCTACCTGCTGTCGGCCTTCATCTCGCCGCTGACCAACCGGCGCACCGACGAGTTCGGTGGCAGCCTCGCCAACCGGCTGCGCTGGCCGCTCGAAGTCTTTGCCGCGATGCGCGCCACGTGGCCCGCGCACAAGCCGATGTCGGTGCGCATCTCGGCGCACGACTGGGTCGAGGGCGGCATCACGCCGGCCGACGCGGTGGAGATCGCGCGCGCCTTCAAGGCCGCCGGCGCCGACCTGATCGACTGCTCGTCCGGCCAGGTGAGCCCCGAGCAGAAGCCGGTCTACGGCCGCATGTACCAGACGCCGTTCGCCGACCGGGTGCGCAACGAGGCCGGCATCGCCACCATCGCGGTCGGCGCGATCAGCGAAGCCGACCATGTCAACTCGATCATCGCTGCGGGCCGCGCCGACCTGTGCGCGGTGGCCCGGCCGCATTTGGCCAACCCGGCCTGGACGCTGCAGGAGGCGGCCAAGATCGGCTACACCGCCGTCGAGTGGCCAGCGCCCTACCGCTCGGGCAAGTCGCAGATGGAAACGCTGATCCAGCGCGAGCGGGCCGCCGCCGCGCAGGCGGGGCACTGACCCATGGTTCGGCATGCCTTCATCACTGGCGCCAGCCGCGGCATCGGCGCGGCCATTGCCCGCGCCCTGGCCGACGATGGCTGGCGGCTCACGCTGACCGGCCGCGAGGCCCCCACCGTGCTGGCCGCCGAGTTGGACGCCTTTGCGGTGGCGATGGACCAGACCGATGCCGAGTCGGTGGCGGCTGCCTTCGCCGCCGCACGCGTCGCGCAAGGCCCGGTGGTGGCCCTGGTCAACAACGCCGGCGCGGTCGAGACGGCGCCCTTCGCCAAGACCAGTGCCGCGCTGTGGCAACGCATGCTGGCGGTGAACCTCACCGGCCCCTTCTTGTGCTGCCAGGCGGCATTGGCCGAGCTGAAGGCCGCGGGCGGCCAGGGGCGCATCGTCAACGTCGCCAGCACCGCGGCGCTCAAGGGCTACGCCTACGTGTCGGCCTACACCGCGGCCAAGCATGGCCTGCTGGGCCTGACGCGCTCGCTGGCGCTGGAGCTGGCCAGGAGCGGCGTCACCGTCAACGCGGTCTGCCCCGGCTACACCGAGACCGACATCGTGCGCGAGGGCATCGCCAACGTGATGGCCAAGACCGGCCGCAGCGAGGCCGAGGCCCGCGCCGGCTTCACCGAGGGCAACCCGCAGGGCCGGCTGGTGCAGCCCGCCGAGGTGGCGGCCGCGGTGCGCTGGTTATGCTCGGCCGGCGCCTCGTCGGTGAACGGCCAGGCCATCGCCGTCTGTGGCGGGGAGACCATGTGAAGAAGACGAATCTCAAAAGCGTTCGCCTGCTCGACGACGACCAGATCGGCGTCGAGGCCCGCGTGGGCGACACCGACCACCAGGCGCTGAAGGTCTGGCTGCGCCTGCTGGCCTGCTCGACCCAGATCGAGACCGAGATCCGCCGCCGGCTGCGCGCCCAGTTCGGCATGACGCTGGCCCGCTTCGACTACCTGGCCCAGCTGCATCGCCACCCCGAGGGCCTGCGCATGAGCGCGTTGTCGCGCTACCTGATGGTCACCGGCGGCAACGTCACCGCGCTGACCGACGACCTGGAGGCCGAGGGCCTCGTCGTGCGCGAGACCGACGCCGACGACCGCCGCTCATTCAAGGTGGCGTTGACCGCGGCCGGGCGCAAGGCCTTCGAGAAGGTGGCCCAGGTGCACGAGGGCTGGGTGGTCGAGCTGCTGTCCGGCCTGGGCGCGGACCAGAAACACGAGTTGCATGAACTGCTGGGGCGGCTGCGGGTGCACCTGTCCCAGGCCCCGCAGGAGAACCAAGCATGAGCGACGCCACCGAGCGCGTGGACCCGGCGCTGGCCGCCGGCAACCGCATCACCCTGGCCGGCTACGCGGCGCGCCATTTCGGCTGGCAGGTGAACGCGGGCGTGGCCACCGTCACGCTGAACCGCCCCGAGCGCAAGAACCCGCTGACCTTCGACAGCTACGCCGAGCTGCGCGACCTGTTCGGCCGCCTGCGCTTCGCCACCGACGTGCACGCCGTGGTGCTGCAGGGGGCGGGCGACAACTTCTGCTCCGGCGGCGACGTGCACGAGATCATCGGCCCGCTGATCCGCTTGAAGGCGCCCGAACTGCTGATGTTCACCCGCATGACCGGCGAGCTGGTGAAGGCGATGCGCACCTGCCCTCAGCCCATCGTGGCGGCGATCGACGGTGTCTGCGCCGGCGCCGGCGCCATCCTCGCGATGGCCTCGGACCTGCGGCTGGGCACGGCGCGCTCGAAGACCGCGTTCCTGTTCAACCGCGTCGGCCTGGCCGGCTGCGACATGGGTGCCTGCGCGATGCTGCCGCGCATCATCGGCCAGGGCCGGGCGAGCGAGCTGCTCTACACCGGCCGCTCGATGGCGGGTGACGAGGCCGAGCGCTGGGGCTTCTTCAACCGGCTGGTGGCGCCCGAGTCGCTGCAGGCCGAGGCACAGACCCTGGCCGCTCAGCTGGTGGCGGGGCCCACCTTCGCCAACGGCATCACCAAGACCATGCTCCACCAGGAATGGGCCATGACGATCGAGCAGGCCATCGAGGCCGAAGCCCAGGCCCAGGCGCTGTGCATGCTGACCGAAGACTTCGGCCGCGCCTACCGTGCCTTCGTCACGAAGCAGAAGCCCGCTTTCGAAGGGAATTGAAGATGGCCACCGACCGCACCGACTGGCCGTTCTTCGACGCGCCGCACCGCACCTTCGCCCCGGCGCTCGACACCTGGGCCGCGGCGAACGTGCGCGACGTGCACGGCGACCACGACCTGGACGGCACCTGTCGACGGCTGGTCAAGCAGCTGGGCGACGCCGGCTGGTTAAGGCACGCCGTGGCCGGGCGTGACTTCGGCGGCGCCAGCGACACGATCGACACGCGCACGATCTGCCTGGCCCGCGAGACGCTGGCGCGGCACAGTGGGCTGGCCGACTTCGCCTTCGCGATGCAGGGCCTGGGCTCGGGCGCGATCTCCTTGGCCGGCACCGCCGAGCAGAAGGCGCGCTGGTTGCCGCGCGTGGCGGCGGGCACCGCACTGGCGGCTTTTGCGCTGTCCGAGCCCGACGCCGGCTCGGACGTGGCGGCGATGCAGTGCGCCGCCCGTGTCGAAGGCGACGCCGTGGTCATCGACGGCGAGAAGACCTGGATCTCGAACGGCGGCATCGCCGATGTCCACGTGGTCTTCGCCCGAACCGGCGAGGCGCCCGGCGCGCGCGGGATTTCAGCCTTCGTCGTCGAGGCTGGCACGCCCGGCTTCGAGATCGCCGAGCGCATCGACGTGATCGCGCCGCACCCGCTGGCGCGGCTGCGCTTCGCGAACTGCCGTGTGCCGCTGACTCACCGCGTCGGTGACGCAGGCGAAGGCTTCAAGGTGGCGATGCGCGCGCTGGACGTGTTCCGCACCAGCGTGGCCGCAGCCGCGCTCGGTTTCGGCCGACGGGCGATGGACGAGGGGTTGCACCGCGCCCGCACGCGCCCCATGTTCGGCGGCGTGCTGGGCGACTTCCAGCTCACGCAGGCCAAGCTGGCCGAGATGGCGACCACGCTGGACGCCGCGGCGTTGCTGGTCTACCGCGCGGCCTGGCAGCGCGACCAGGGCCAGAACGTGACCCGTGAGGCGGCGATGGCCAAGATGTTCGCCACCGAAGGCGCGCAGCAGGTGATCGACGCCGCGGTGCAGCTCTGGGGCGGCCTGGGCGTGAAGAGCGGCGAGACGGTCGAGCGGCTGTACCGCGAGATCCGCGCGCTGCGCATCTACGAAGGCGCGACCGAGGTTCAGCAGCTGATCATCGGCCGCGATGTGCTGAAGAACGGCTAAGCGCGGCCAGCGCACGGCCGCTCCGAAGCGGCCGCGCACCCTCTCGGAGGGTGGCGCAGGTACCCCTGCGCCGGGAGCTCCTCAGACCGCCACGCCGACCAGCAGCTTCGCCGCGTAACCCGCGTCCACCGAGCCCTTCACCTTGGCCAGCTGCAGGCTCACGCCGTCGCTGAAGACGTTGTCGTGCGCGAAGTCGGCCACCGAGGTGTTCTGGCCGCGCGCGGCGTAGAGCGGCGACGCGTAGACGGCCTTGGTCACGTCCTGCGGGAACGCGAGCTGCGAGGTCGCGGTGGCCGTCGTGTTGGTGTCCGCGTTCGGGTAGACCTGGAAGTGGACGTGGGTGATCCGGCCGGTGTACCAGCCGGGGTAGATGGTGGTGAAGCGCACCATGCCCTTGGCATTGGTCAGCTGCACGCCGCGCATGAAGGTCTCGCCGCGGGTGTCGTGGCCGGGCTGTTGGTAACCGGAATAGACGCCGTCCTTGTCGCAATGCCAGATGTAGACCGCGGCATTGGCCAGCGGCGCGCAGGCCTTGTTCACGTCCACCAGCTTCAGCGCCAGGGTCAACGGCACGCCGGGCCGGCCCTCGGTGACGTCGCGGCGGACCATGTTCGGGTCGTCGAGGATGCTCAGCAGCGGGTAGGGCCCCTGCGTCTCCTGCGGGATCAGGGCACAGCTGCGCGCCGCGGCGAAGTCCTGGGCGCTGAACTGCTCGGACCAGGCGGCCTCGGCGTCGGTGCTGGCCAGGCCGACCAGCGGGGCGGCGGACAAGGCACCGAGGGCGCCCAAGGCGTGGCGGCGGCGGGGCAGATCAGGGAGCTGGGACATGGTCATCGGTGATCGTGGGTGGCGGTGCGCGCAGCTTGGTGTCGCAGCGTTGCCCGAATGTGTCTCGCGTCTGTCAGACCGGTCACGCGTCAGGCCGGTCATGCAGGGTGGGCCAGACGGCACGCGTGCGCCGTGGTGCCGCGCTCGATCTGCAGCGTGCTGTGGCGGATGGCGTAGCGCTGGTCCAGCGTGTCGGTGACCTGGTCGATGAAGTCGTCGCCGGGCGCGCCGTCCGGCGTCACCAGGTGGGCGGTGAGGGCGGTCTCGGTGGTGCTGAGCGCCCAGATGTGCAGGTCGTGCACGTCGCTGACGCCCGGCAGGGCGCGCAGGTAGGCGCGCACGGCGGCCACGTCCACGTTGGGCGGCACGGCGGCCAGGGCCAGGTCCAGCGACTCGCGCAGCAGGCCCCAGGTGCCGGCCAGGATGACCACGACGATCACCACGCTGAGCAGCGGGTCCAGCCAGAACCAGCCGGTCTGGCGCATCACCAGCGCGCCGACCACCACGCCCAGCGACACGGCCGCATCGGCGGCCAGGTGCAGGAAGGCGCCGCGCTGGTTCAGGTCGTGCCGGCTGCCGCGGGCAAAGAGCCAGGCCGACGCGCCGTTGACCAGGATGCCGATGCCTGCCACCGCCACCACCAGATCGCTGGCCACCACGGGCGGCTCCGCGAAGCGGCGCACGGCCTCCCAGCCGATGCCGCCGCAGGCCACCAGCAGCAGCGTGGCATTGGCCAGCGCTGCCAGGATGGAGCTGCCGCGCAGGCCGAAGGTGAAGCGGTCGCTGGGCGCGCGGCGCGACAGCAGGGCCGCGCCCCAGGCCAGGGCCAGGCCCAGCACGTCCGACAGGTTGTGTCCGGCGTCGGCCAGCAGGGCGGTCGAGTTGGCCACCAGGCCGTAGGCGAACTCGACGCCGACGAACACCGCGTTCAGCGCGATGGCCAGCCCGAAGGCCCGGCCGGCCTGGTGTGGGTCGCCATGGGCATGGCCGTGGTGCCCGGCATGGTGGTGACCCTGGCCGTGATGGTGATCGTGAGCGTCGTGGTCGTGGTCGTGGTCGTGCGCCATGGTGGCGGCAGTGTCCCATGCCCCGGCTGGCGGCAGGATCATGTCCGGGCATGGCGAGCGGTTGTTGGCCGAATCCGGCAGCATGGTGGGACCATCTGACGAGGAGACGACGATGACCGCCCCCACCGTGGCCGACAAGGCCGCCCGCTTCCGAGACCTGCACCTCGCGCCCGGCGCCTTTGTGATGCCCAACCCCTGGGACGCCGGCTCGGCCCGGCTGCTGGCAGGCCTGGGCTTCCAGGCCCTGGCCACGTCCAGCGCGGCCTCGGCCATGGCGCTGGGCCGCGCAGGCGACTACCAGCTCAGCCGCGACGAGGCCCTGGCCCATGCGCGCGCCATCGTCGGTGCCACCGAGCTGCCGGTGTCGGCCGACCTGGAGAACGGTTTCGGCCACCGGCCCGAAGTCGTGGCCGAAACGATCCGCCTCGCCGCCGAGACCGGCCTGGCCGGCGGCTCGATCGAGGACGCGAGCCAGCAGCCCGGCAGCCCGGTCTACGACTTTGGCCAGGCGGTGGAGCGCGTGGCCGCGGCGGTGGAGGCGGCGCACTCGCTCGGCCGACCGTTCACGCTGACCGCGCGGGCCGAGAACTTCCTCAACGGCCGCGAGGACCTGGACGACACGATCCGCCGCTTGCAGGCCTACGAGGCGGCCGGCGCCGATGTGCTGTTCGCGCCGGGCCTGCCGACGCTGGACGCGGTCCGCGCCGTGTGCAGCGCCGTGAAGAAGCCGGTGAGCTTCATGGTCGGCATCCCGGGCAAGTCGTTCAGCGTGGCCGAGTTGCAGGCGGCTGGCGTCAAGCGCATCAGCCTGGCCACATCGCTGTACCGCACCGCCATGAACGCTGCCAAGGCCGCGGCCGAGGAGGTGTTGTACGAGGGGACCTTCGGTTTCCTTCAGTCAGCGAAGGGCCGCTCCCGAGCTGACTGACCCCCGCGGGGGGGCGGGCCGCCGCAGGCGGACCTGGGGGCACAAGTCAACCGACGCTGACGCGGCCAGCCGGCCGGCCAGCGGCGATGCCGCTGCCGGCACCCTGGCGGGCGAGCCAGAACCGGCGCACGCGCCAGCCCAGCAGCGCGGCGACGAGGGTGGCGTAGACCGCCACTTCGCCGTACAGGTGCTTGCCCGAGCGCATCCAGAAGAAGTGCAGGATGGCCAGCAGCGCGATTGCATAGACCGCCTTGTGCAGTGCCTGCCAGCGCTTGGCGCCGAGCGCCTTGATCGCGCGGTTGAACGAGGTGGCGGCCAGCGGCAGCAGCAGCAGCCAGGCCAGGGTGCCGACCAGGATGAACGGGCGCTTGGCCACGTCCTTCAGCAGTGCATCCAGCTCCAGCCCCTGGTCCAGCCAGGCGTAGGCCAGCCAGTGTAAGGTGCCGTAGACGAAGGTGGCGACGCCAATGGCGCGGCGGTGCCGCAGCAGCTGGTGCCAGCCGGTCCATTGCCGCAGCGGGCTGATGGCCAGCGTCAGGCACAGGCCGCGCAGTGTCCAGTCGCCCAGGCCGCGGATCAACGCCTCGGCCGGGTTGGGGCCGAGCGTGTCGGCGATCGCACCCCACAGCAGCCAGCCGAACGGCAACGCCAGCAGCAGCCAGACGATGGGCTTGGCGGCCGGGTGGGCGAGTAGCTTGTTCATGCGGGGCCCGTGCTCAGTAGTACTTCTTCAGGTCCATGCCGGCATAGAGCTGGCCCACCTGGGGCTCGTAGCCGTTGAACATCAGCGTTGGCCGGCGCTTGGCGAACAGGCCGTCCTCGCCGATGCGGCGCTCGCTGGCCTGGCTCCAGCGCGGGTGGTCGACCTGCGGGTTCACGTTCGAGTAGAAGCCGTACTCCGACGGGTTGGCGCTCTGCCAGCTGCTCGTCGGCTGCTTCTCGACGAAGCGGATCTTGACGATGGACTTCGCGCTCTTGAAGCCGTACTTCCAGGGCAGCACCATGCGCACCGGCGCGCCGTTCTGGTTGGGCAGCACCTCGCCATAGAGGCCGAAGGCCAGCAGCGCCAGCGGGTGCATCGCCTCGTCCAGGCGCAAGCCCTCGGTGTACGGCCAGTCGAGCACCGGGTTGCGCAGGCCCGGCATCTGCGCCTTGTCGGCCAGGGTGGTGAACTGCACAAACTTGGCATTGCCGGTGGGCTCGACCCGCTTGATCAGCTCGGCCAGCGAATAGCCGACCCAGGGCACGACCATGGACCAGCCTTCGACGCAGCGCAGGCGGTACAGGCGCTCTTCCATCGGCGCCAGCTTCAGCAACTCGTCGAGGTCGTAGACCTTGGGCTTCTTCACCTCGCCCTCGACGCTCACCGTCCAGGGCCGGGGCTTCAGCGTGCCGGCGGTTTGCGCGGGGGAGTGCTTGTCGGTGCCGAACTCGTAGTAGTTGTTGTAGGCCGCGATGTCGGCGTACGAGGTGGCCTTGTCCATCACCAGCGCGCCGGGCACCGCGCTGCGGCCGCCGGGCAGGGCGGGCAGCTTGCCGGGCGCTGGGGCCTGCGCCAGTGCTTGCGTGGCCCAGGGCGCCAGGCTGGCGCCGGCCAGGCCCAGTGCGGCGCGCCGCAGCCATTCGCGGCGGGCCTCGTAGACGGCGCGGGGGGTGATGTCCGACGGGGTGCGGTGGTCGACACCGCGGTCCTTCAACAACAGCAGGGGCATGGGTCTCTCGTGCAGGGGGTCTGGCCGTCAGTCGGGCCAGGCGCGTGAGACCTTACGCGAAGGCGCGCGGTTCCGCTGGGCTCAGGTTTTGTCGTCGCCGTCCGGCGGCGTGGCGCCGGGCACGAGAACACCCATGTCCGCATCGCCGAAAAGCCGCAGCGCCTGACTGCTGCGCCGCTCGCGAAAGCTCTTGCGCGAGAAGAGCTTGGCCTGGGCCTCGGCGGGCAGGTCGGTGATGTTGATCAGGTTGCGGTTGATCAGCGCGTCGATCACGTCTTCGAGCACGCGGACGAAATCCGCGTCGAGCCGGGCAAAGCGCTCGTTGGCCTCGCTCTCGGCCGCGAGGCCGAGGAAGGCGCCCAGCTCGGGTGCGCCCTCGGGCAGGAACTCGGCCGCGTCGGCGCCGGCTTCACGGTGCACGCTGGTGATCGTGCCGTCGGCGGCGCGCTGGACGTAGGGCATGGGCGCCGATCTTAGGTCGGCTTGCTCACAAGGTGCCGTAGGAGTGCAGGCCCGACAGGAACATGTTCACGCCCAGGAAGGCGAAGGTCGTCACCACCAGCCCGCCCAGCGCCCACCAGGCCGAGGCCGTGCCGCGCAGGCCCTTCATCAGCCGCATGTGCAGCCAGGCGGCGTAGTTGAGCCAGACGATCAGGGCCCAGGTCTCCTTCGGGTCCCAGCTCCAGTAGCCGCCCCAGGCCTCGGCGGCCCAGAAGGCGCCCAGCACGGTGGCGATGGTGAAGAAGGCGAAGCCGACGGCGATGGCCTTGTACATCAGGTCGTCCATCAGCTCGAGCGAGGGCGTGCGGGCGTTGATGGGCGCGCGCAGCAGCACCATCGCGGCGAAGAACACGGCCGTGCCGCCGATCAGCCGCGTGCCCTTGGCCAGGGCCGCCCTCATGGCTTCGTCCGGCGAGCCGGCGAGCCAGTACAGCGCCATCAGCGCCACCACCACGACCGGCACGCCGACCAGGTAGCGCCACAGCGCGTCGGTGCTGGCGGTCTTGAGCAGGCAGGCCAGCGCCACCATGGCGGCCAGCGCGAAGGTGCCGTAGCCGATGAAATTGGCCGGCACGTGCAGCTTCATCCACCAGCTCTGCAGCGCCGGCACCAGGGGCTGGATCTCCTGCGCCTCGCGCGCCACCGTGTACCAAAGCAGGAAGCCCACCGCGGCGCTGACCACCAGCATCACGAAGGGGCCCAGCGTGCGGGTCTTGTAGTGGCCTTCGTAGTACAGGTAGAACAGCGTGGTCAGCCAGCTGAAGAGCACGAAGACTTCGTACAGGTTGCTGACCGGGATGTGGCCGATGCCGGGGCCGATCTGGTGGCTCTCGTACCAGCGCACCATGGTGCCCGTCAGCGCCATGAACACGGCCGCCCAGGCCAGGCGCGAGCCGATCTTCAGACCGACGGCCTCGTTCCCGGCCTTCGAGAAGAAGCCGCCCCAGTAGAACAGCGTGCTCATGAAGAACAGGGTGCTCATCCAGAGGATCGCGCTCTGGCTCGACAGCAGGTACTTGAGCCAGAACACCTTGTCCGCCGCGGCCAGGTCGGCGCCGAAGGCGTCGGTGGTGCGGGCGTACAGGCCGATGGCGACCAGGCTGGCGGCGCCCACCGCCAGGCCCAGCCAGCGCAGCGCGCCCCAGAACCAGCCCAGCGCGATGAGGGCTGGCACCGCGCCCGCGAGGATGCCTTTTTCGTAGACGTCCATCGCCGCGCCGTAGCGCTGGAAGGCATAGGCCGCGCCGCCGACGACGAGGGCGGCGAAGAGCCAGTCCGCCGTGCTGCGGCGGCCGACCAGGCCGGCGCGGCCGAGGTCGAGGGTGGTCGTGGTGGTGTTCATGTCGGGTCCTTGGGGGCCGGGGCTGGCGGGTCGGCCAGCAGCTCGCCGCGCAGGGTGTCGAATTCGGCGTCGATGTCCATCGTGCGGCGGGGCGTAGACATGGCGAGCTGCACCCGCGTCTGGCCGGGTGCGTCGGCCGGGGCCAGCCAGACCCAAAGCCGCCGCTCGCGGACGTAGAGCATGGCAAACACACCGAGGATCAGCAAGACGGCACCCAGGTAGACCAGGGTCTTGCCCGGGCCGCGGGCAACCTGGAAGACGCTGGCCTGGACCTGGGTGAAATCCGACAGCTGCAGCAGCACCGGCGCCGGGTAGGCGTGGCTGTCGGACAGCGAAAGCAGGGCCTGGGTCATGAAGGCTTCGGTGGCGGGGTTGGGTTCGAGCGGTTTCAGCCCGGCTTGTTCCCGCGCCAGCTGGTTCAGGTTGAACAGCGTGCCCTCGAGGATGTGCAGCATCACCTGGGCCACGCGTTCGCGGTCGGGCTGCGGCACGCTGGTCTCGATGAACTGGCTGAAGGCGGTCAGCCCGCCGACGGGCTGCTGGCCGGGTGCCGCCTCAAGGCCTGCGAACAGGGCCAGCGCACGGGCGGCGGTGACGCGCAGCTGCTCGTTCATCTCGGGCTTGCCGGCTGGCGTGGCTTGGTCGGCGTACTGGCGGGTGGCCTTGTCGCGCAGACCGTTGTCCTGCAAGGCGGCGCGCAGGCGCAGCCAGCCGTCGAGGCTGGCGTTCTCATCGGCCGGCAGGCGCAGGTAGCGGAAATTGTCGGCCGTGTTGTCGCGCACGCCGGCCAGGAAGACCAGGCGCTCGTCGAGCATCACCGGCGCCATGTAGTTGTGGAACTCGCGCGCCTGGCCCGACGCGTCGCGCAACCGGTAGGTGATGGCCGGGCCGATGTTGCGCATCGTCTTGACCTTGTCCGGGTTCACGCCCGCACCCAGGTGCTTGTCCAGCGTGCCCACCAGGTCGACCTTGCGCACGTCGGTGCCGGCGGACGCGGTGGCCTCGCCCAGGTTCTCGACGTTGATCACCTTCAGGCCGGTGACCTCGAGCGTGAGCTTGTCGCGGCCGTTGTCCAGCGTGGTGCTGTCGCCCACGCGCAGCTTGACGTCGAAGGGCTTGCCGCCGGCGGTCAGTGGCTGGGCGTGCAGCTTGACCAGCGAGCCGCCGTCGTCGAAGCTGCTCTGGTAGATGGCCACGCCGCGGTGGGTGGCGGGCTCGTTGACCTTGACGGTCGCAGGCGTGGCCTGGCCGGTCTCGTGGTCGTGGATCACGATCTCGCTGGCGAACAGCCGCGGCATGCCGGTGTCGTAGTACTCGACGATGAACTTCTTCAGCTCGACGTCGAAGGGCAGGTCCTGCAGCACCACGCCGTCGGGCATGGACAGCACGGCGACGCCAGCGCGCGCGCCCTCGGGCACCAGCAGGTTGCCGCGGAAGGTGGGGTTGGCGGCTGGCAGCCGGTGCTCGGCTGGGACGTCCTTGATGAAGCCGCCGCCGTCGTAGCTGCTCTTGCCGGTGAAGGCCATCTGCAGCCGCACGATCAGGTCGCCGTCGAACAGGCCACCCAGGCAGATCAGCACGATGGCCGAGTGCGCGGCGAGGTAGCCGATCTTGCTGGCCCGACCGGCGCGCGCCGCCACCATGGTGCCGTTGTCGCGCACCTGGGCACGGGCCTGCCAGCCGCGCCGGCCGAGCACGGCCGACACCTGCGCCAGTGCGCCGTCGCGGTCGACCGCCAGCGTGGCCTCGCCGCGGTGGTGGAAGGCCGCCAGCGACTGCTCGCGCACGTGCTCCTTGAAGCTGCGCAGGTCGGCGACGATCTTGGGCGCGTTGCGGGCGATGCACAGGCTGGTCGAGACGACCAGGAAGCCCAGGATGACCAGGAACCAGGGCGCGCTGTAGACCGTGTAGAGGTTGAAGCGGCCCAGCAACTCGGCCCAGAACGGCCCGAACTGGTTGACGTAGTTGTTGTAGGGCTCGTTTTGCTTGACGACCGTGCCGATCACCGAGGCGATGCAGATCACCGCCAGCAGCGTGATCGCGAAGCGCATCGACGACAGCAACTCGAGCGCCTCGCGCCCGCGGCCGGTGGCGGCAGGGCGGGGCGGCGGGGTGTCGGCGGCGGTGGAGAGCTCGGTCATGGGCGGATTATCCGGAGCAAGCCCGTGTCCAGTCTTGACAAAAGAAAAGGCCGGTCAGCGGACCGGCCTGGATGCTTGCCTGACGGCGGATGCTCAATGCAATCCGGCGATGTAGTCGGTGACCGCGGCGATTTCCTTGTCGTTCATGCGCGCGGCGATGGCGGTCATGGGCGCGCTGTTGGTGCGCTTGCCGTCGCGGAAGGCCTTCATCTGCGCTTCCAGGTAGTCGCCATGCTGGCCAGCCAGGCGCGGGTACTGGGCCGGGATGCCAGCACCGTTGGGGCTGTGGCAGCCGGCGCAGGCGGGCACCGCGCGGTCGGCGATGCCGCCACGGTAGATCTTCTCGCCCAGCGTGACCGTGTCCTTGTGCTTGGCGAAGCCGGGCTTGGCCTGCTTGCCGGCGTAGAAGGCGGCGACGTTCTTCATGTCGGCCTCGCTCAGCGTGCCGGCCATGCCTTTCATGATCGCGTTGTCGCGCTTGCCGGACTTGAACTCGGCCAGCTGCTTGGCCAAGTATTCGGGGTGCTGGCCCTGCAGGATCGGGTTGGCCGGCGAGCCGCGCGAGCCGTCGTTGGTGTGGCAGGCGGCGCAGACGTTGGTGGAGATCTCCTGGCCCTTGGCCACGTCCACCTTGGCCGCGGGCGCGGCCTCTTCGTTGGCCATGGCCGGCAATGCCAGGGTCGCGGCCGCAGCAAGGGTGATAGCCAACGCCAGGCGGGGCAGGTGCACAACAGGGGTCTTCATCTCGGCAGGCCTCGAGCGGTTCGGATGTCTTGGATGTTCTTCTGGCGCACCGGGCGGGCTGCAGGGCCGCAAGAGCCGACCGAGCCGATCCGAGAACCAAACCTGCGGATTTTACAATGCTCCATGACCGCCCCCACCCGCCCGGACACCCGCCGCCCCGCACACGCCGACAAGCCCGCCAGCGAGGCGGCTCGCGCCGCCCTGGCCTGGGCCCATGGCGCCCGCTTCCTGACCACCGCCAGCCAGCTCGACCAGTTGCCCCAGGGCGACCTGCCCGAGGTGGCCTTCGTCGGCCGCAGCAACGCCGGCAAGTCCACCGCCATCAACGCGCTGGCACAGCGCCGCCAACTGGCCTTTGCCTCGAAGACACCCGGCCGCACCCAGCACATCAACCTGTTCGCCCTCGGCCCCAAAGACGAGCCGGACGCCTACCTGGCCGACCTGCCGGGCTACGGCTACGCCACGGTGGAGCGCAGCGCCAAGCTGCGCTGGCAGCAGGTGATGGCGGACTACCTGGAAGTGCGCCGCAACCTGCAAGGCGTGGTGCTGATGGTGGACAGCCGCCTGGGCTTCACGCCGCTGGACCGACAGTTGCTGGAGTTCGTCTCGCCGCGGGTCATCACCGGCGAAGTCCGTCTGCTGGTGCTGCTGACCAAGGCCGACAAGCTGAACAAGAAGGAGCAGCAGGCCGCGCAGCTGGCGGCGCAGGAAGGCCTCGCCGACCTCGCCACCGAGGCGGCGGACGTGGGCCTGCTGCTGTTTTCGGCGCCCAAGCAGCAGGGGCTGTCCGACCTGGCCGAGACGGTTTTCGGCTGGACGCACGGCTGAGGAAACGAAAAAGGCGGCCCACCGGGGCCGCCTTGCCGTGAACCAGGCGTGACGCGCCAGGCGCCGCGCGTCGGTATGTCAGAACGGGATGTCGTCGTCCATCTCGTCGATGCTGGCGCTGGACTTGGGCGCGGGCCGGGGCGCCGGGGCCCGCGGGGCGGGCGCCGGGCGGCTGCTGCTGCCACCGCCGCCTTCGCTGTCACGGCTGTAGCTGGCGCCTTCGTCGCTGCCACCCTCGCGGCCGCCGAGCAACTGCATCGTGTCGGCCACGATCTCGGTGGTGTAGCGGTCGTTGCCGTCCTTGTCCTGCCACTTGCGGGTCTTCAGGCGGCCTTCGATGTAGACCGGGCGGCCCTTCTTCAGGTATTCGCCGGCCACTTCGGCCTGGCGGTCATAGAGCACCACCGAGTGCCACTCGGTTTCTTCCTGGCGCTCGCCTGAATCGCGGTTCTTCCAGTTGCGGGTGGTGGCCAGACGCAGGTTGCAGACCGCCGCGCCGCTGGGGGTGTAGCGCACCTCGGGGTCGCGCCCCAGGTTGCCGATGAGAATGACTTTGTTGATCGAGGCCATGGGGCCGCTCCTGGGAAAGACGAACGCGGGGGAGGCCAATTGTGCCCCATGGCCACCGGCCAAAAGAAAGGGGAAGCACCTTGCGGTGCCTCCCCTTCATGGGGGCTTGCGCGATCAGCGTGCGCGCGCCACGGCCGATTTGCGCGGGTTGGTGATGCCACGCACGCCCTGCACCGTGCCGGGCTCCACCGACACCAGGGTCACGCCCAGCGTGGCGCCGGTGTTCGGGTCGGCGCCCTGCACCAGGCGCAGCGCGCCCAGGTAGCGCACGCCGGCCGCAGCGCCGGCCCAGTTCATGCGAACGCGGGCGGCGTCGCCAGGCACCACCGTGGACGGCAGGCCATGCACCTTGAGCGCCGGCGAGCCCGCACCCGGCGCGACGGCCCATGACGACAGCGTGAAGTTGCTGGTGCCGCCAGCCGGCGCGAAGCCGACGACGCAGGCGGTGTAGTCGCCCGCCGCTGGCGAACGCAGCGTGACCATCTCTTCCGCCGTGGCGCCGGCGCTGGTGCCGACCAGGGCTCCGCCGCCGTCGTAGACGAACATGTCGAGGTCGTCCGCACCCTTGCCCGACGAGTCTGCGTCATAGGTGGCGAAGCGGAGCGCCGCGGTGCCAGCCGGTGCCGTGACCTGGAACTTCACCGTGCCGGCGGCGTTGGCCTGGCAGGCGGCATCGCCGTCGCCCGACACCTTGCCGACCGTGAGGTCGGTGCGGGTCGCGGCCAGCAGCCCGTCGACCTGCCAGCTCAGGTCGCCGGTGTAGCCGAAGCGGTAGGTCAGCTTCAGCTTGTCGCTGGCGCTGGTGCTGGTCAGGTTGCCCGGGCCGGTCATGTTGACCAGGCGCGCCATGATCGGGCTGCGCACCTGGTGGGTGCCATCGCTCCAGACCAGGCTGCCCTGGTTCCAGGCACCGAGCACCGCGCCGTTGCCGGTCAGCGTGACGTCGAAGCGCCCCTTCTGGCCCTTGGCGAGGGTCAGGCTGGACGGGCTCACCGTGGCGCTGAAGCCGTCGACGCTGGCGGTGGCGTTGTAGGTCACCGTCGAGTTGCCGAGGTTGCGCACGACGCGGTGGAAGCTCAGCGTGCCCGGGATGTCGCCGCTGATCGACGCCAGGTTCAGGTCGCTGGCCGCGATCGAGCCAAGCGACTGGCAGGTGCCGCCGCCCAGCCAGCCTTCGCCGCACAGGTAGCGCCAGTAGTCGGTCGGGTCCAGCGGGTAGATCAGGCCCGAGTCGATGGCGCTGTTGGGCGTGATGTGCCCGGCGCCGTAGCCGACGTAGCGGGTGTCGATCGTGCCGTCCGGCATCTTGATCGAGCCGGCCGAGGTCATCATGGCCGACTTGATCGACGCGGGGCCCCAGTAGTTCGGGTGCTTCTGCTTGAGCAGCGCGGCGATGCCTGTGATGTGCGGCGTGGCCATCGACGTGCCGTCGAGGAAGTCGGCCGTCTCGGCGGGCACGACCGAGCCGTCGATCACCCCCTGGTGGTAATCACGATCGGGTTGGGTGACCGCGAAGGCCGCCAGCACCGAAACGCCCGGGGCCGAGATGTCGGGCTTCATGACGGTCGGCGTGGCCATGTTCGGGCCGCGTGACGAGAACTCGGCCATCACCGGGGCGATCACGCCAGGCTCCTGCGCTCCGACACCCAGTGCCGCAGTGGGCCGGGAACCGCGGGCATAGGCCATGATGGCGTCGCGGTTGGCCACCGGCAGGTGCACGGTGGACACCCAGTGCGCGTCGTCGTTCAGCGTCGTGGCGCCGCCGCCCGGCAGGTTGGCAGGCGTGTTCACGAGGATCATGCCCACACCACCGGCCTGCAGCACCGCCTGGCTCTTCTCGACCCGGGCATTGGTGCCACGGTCGCAGACCACGACCTTGCCTGCGACCTTGTCGGGGTTGAGGCCATCGAGCTTGCAAAGGCGCCCGTCTTCAGTCGTTTTGCCCTTGGCCACGGCATCGACCGACAGGATCATCGACGTCGCACTCAAGCCCTTGGACTGGGATGCGCCGTGGTAGCTGCTGCCGTCGCCGAGCGTGGCATCGGCCGTCATGTAGCGGTCGTGCGTGGACGCGGCCACCGTCGTCAGCCAGGGGCTGGGGTGGTTCACTTCCTGCCCGGGTCCGTCGTTGCCCGCCGCGGCGGCGACGAAGACACCGGCCGCGCTGGCGTTCAGGAAGGCCATCTCCACCGGGTCCATCAGGTCGGTCTGCGAACCGCTGATCGAGAAGTTGATGACGTCCACGCCGTCGGCCACGGCCTGGTCGATGGCGGCCACCGAGTCGCCGGTCCAGCAGCTGTTGGCATAGGACGGGCCATTGAGGTAGCTCCAGCAGACCTTGTAGATGGCCAGACGCGCACGTGGCGCCATGCCGGAGATCGGGCCGAAATTCTGGGTGTGGGAGAAGGCGTCGGCGCCGAAGTTGCCGCCAGCGGTCGAGGCGGTGTGGCTGCCGTGGCCGTTGGAATCGCGCGGCGAGTCGAGGTATTCGTACCAGGCCACCATCGGGTCGCCCGCCTTGAACGAGGCGTCGAAGGCCTTGGCGCCGATGACCTTGTTGTTGCAGTGCTTGGCCGGGTCGAAGCCCGGGCCGGCCTCGCAGGCACCCGTCCAGCCGGCGGGTGGCGGCCCGTAGGCCAGCGTGCCACCGGTCTTGACCGGCTTGCCGTTCGCATCGACCTGGTCGTAGAACGATGCGTTCTCTGGCTGGAAGCCGGTGTCGACCATGCCGATGACCACGTCCTCACCCTTGATCAGGGTGCCCTTGCGGTCCTGCGACCAGACGCCACCGGGGACGTCGAGGCCCAGGAAATGCGGGGTGTGGTTGGTCGAGGGCGAGCGCGGGGTGTCGAGCGTCACGCGCAAGACGCCGGGCGTGCGGGCCAACTGGCGGGCCTGCGCATCGGTCAGGCGTGCGGCAAAGCCGTTGAGGGTGTAGTGGTAGCGGTGCAGCACCGGCACCTGGCCGCGCAGCTTGGCCAGCACGGCGTGTTGTTTCTGGTCCAGGTGGGCCACGTAGGCCTGCACCTGGGGCGACTGCACACGCAGGCGCTGGCCTTCGGCCACCTGCGTCGCTGCCAGGCCAGGCATGCCACCGCGGTAGGACGCGGCCGGCGGGTCGGTCAGCTGGACGATGTAGGAGCGCGCGGGAGTACCGGCGGCGGTGGCGGTGCCTGCGGCCAGGGCCAGGCAACAGGCCAGTCCGACAGGACCTCTCGTGAAGGGTGAAGCCATGTAGATTCCTCGTTTCGGGGTCGGGACGAACAAGGCCCTCGTCGGCGCACCCGGATCAGGTGGCCGCGGGGTCACAGCGTGAGCATGCAAGGCCGAGCTCGGCCGAATTGCACCGCCCCCGGACCCTAGCGCGTGTGGCCGCCGAGCGGGAGGTGGCCGCCCCGCGGTGTGACACTGTTCCCCCTAGTTCGAAGGAGCCACGATGAACAAGCATTCGCCCACTCGCCGCGCCGGCCCGCTGGGCTGGGCCGTGCTCGCGGCCTGGCTGGTGGCGGCCTGCGCCGCTGCCGACGCGCCGGTGGCCCAGGCGGCCGCCGTCGACACCGCTGCGCTGTACCGCCAGATCCGCGACGAGGTGGGCGACGCCAGGTGCAGCGCCAACGACCAGTGCCGCAGCACGCCGCTGGGCCACAAGGCCTGCGGCGGCCCCGAGGCCTACCTGGTCTGGTCCACCGCGGCCAGCGACGAGAAGCGCCTTGCCGGCTTGCTGAGCCAATACAACGCGGCGCGCAAGCTCGAATCACAGCAACCGGGTCGCGTGTCCGATTGCTCGATGGTGCAGGACCCGGGCGCCCGCTGCGAAGCCAGCCGCTGCGTGCCGGCCGGGCGCATGCCGGCGGTGATGTAGCGGCTCAGTTCTTCGCGCGGCCCATGAAAAACGCCACCCGCAGGTGGCGTCTTCATCGGCCCTGTCAGATTCAGCCGGCTCGGCCTTCGCGGTCGAAGGGCAGGGTGATCTGGCTCAGGTCCTTGCGGGTCTCGACCAGCACCAGCGGGCCTTCGTCGACAACCACCAGCGGCGGCCGCTCGCGGGGCACGTGCACCGGCTTGGGCTCGGCCGCGATGGCCTCTTGCGCCGCACGGATCTTGTCCGTGTCGGAGTTCACCCAGGTCAGGCCTGCCCCTTCGGCGATGCGCTGCAGGTCGTCCAGCACCAGCACAAAGGGCTCGACACGCGCCGGGGCGCGTTGCGGCAACGGGGCCGGTGCCGGCGCCACGTCGGCGGCGACCACGGGCGGCGCGGCCTCGACGGCGGTTTCGGCGGCCACCGCTTCGCGCGGCTCGCGACGCGGCTCCGTGCGATCGCCGCGATCACGGCGCTCGCGGGGCGCACGAGATTCGCGGCGTTCGGTGTCGGCCGCGGGCGCGTCGGTCACCACATCGGCGGCCACGACCGCGGTGCTGGCGGCTTCGGTGCCCTCGGCGACATCGTCGCCCGGTGCGTCGGCGTCGCCTTCCGCGCGCTGGCCGTCACGCGCCTCGTCGCGGCCACCACGGCCACGGCGGCGGCGTCGGCGTCGGCCTTCACCTTCGCCACGCTCGCCTTCCGCGGCTGCGGGGGCGCCATCTGCACCGACCAGCTCTTCGGCATTGCGCTCGACGTCGGCCTCGGCAGCCACCGGCTGCTCGCGTTCCGGGCGCTCGGGACGTTCACCGCGCGGTGGGCGCCGGCCCTCGGCGCCTTCGGTGCGGGCGATGGCCTGGGGCTGCGTGGCCTCGAACTTGTCGACCTCGGCAGCGGCCGGGGCAGGGGCCGCACTGGCACCACGGCGGCCACCATCGCGGCGCTGTTCGTCACGACGCTGGTCTCCACGCCCGCCTTCGCGGCGGCCTTCCTGCCGCCCACCCTCGGCGCGGCCCTCGCGGCCCTCGCCACGGCCACCCTGGCGGCCGCTGCCTTCGGCGGGCTTGCCGCCATCACGGTTGCGCTCGCCACGCTCGCCGCGGCGGCCGTCGCGGCCACCGCCCTTGCGGTCGCCACGGGCACCATCGCGGCCGCCGTCGCGCGCGCCGTCACGGACGCCGCTGCGTTGTTCGGACGGGGTTGCCGGTGTGGCTGCCGGCGCGGGGGCAGGGGCCGCCGGGGCATCGCTGCCGAAAAGCTTCTTCAACCAGCCGAAGAAACCGCCGCCGGCGGGGGCCGGCGCGGGCGTGCGGGCCCACTGCGGCTGGGCCTCGGGGGCCTTCGGGGCTGGCGCGGCGGCCACCGGCGCCGGGGCCGGCGCAGGCGGCGGAGCCACGGGTGCCGGTTGGTCGGGCAGCACGCCCTTGATCACCGGCTCCTGCTTGGGCTTGGCCTTCTCGCGGCGCGAGATCGAAACCTCGTCGTCCGGCTCCTCGATCATCGTGTAGCTGGCCTGCAGGTTCTCCAGCCGCGGGTCGTCGTGGCGCAGGCGCTCGAGCTTGTAGTTCGGCGTGTCGAGGTGCTTGTTCGGCACCAACAGCACGGTGGTGCGCTGCTTCAGTTCGATCTTGGTGATCTCGGTGCGCTTCTCGTTCAGCAGGAACGAGGTCACCTCCACCGGCACCTGCACGTGCACGGCGGCGGTGTTCTCCTTCATCGCCTCTTCCTGGATGATGCGCAGGATCTGCAGGGCGGAAGATTCGGTGTCGCGGATGTGGCCGGTGCCGTTGCAGCGCGGGCAGGTGATGTGGCTGCCTTCGGACAGGGCCGGGCGCAGGCGCTGGCGGCTCAGCTCCAGCAGGCCGAACTTCGAGATCGACGAGAACTGCACGCGGGCCCGGTCCTGCCTCAGTGCGTCGCGCAGGCGCTGCTCGACCTCGCGGCGGTTCTTCGACTCCTCCATGTCGATGAAGTCGACGACGATGAGGCCGCCCAGGTCGCGCAGCCGGCACTGGCGGGCGATCTCGTCGGCGGCTTCGAGATTGGTGCGGGTCGCAGTCTCTTCGATGTCGCCGCCGCGGGTGGCGCGCGCCGAGTTCACGTCGACGGCGACCAGCGCTTCGGTGTGGTCGATCACGATGGCGCCGCCCGAGGGCAGGTTCACCGTGCGGCTGAACGCGGTTTCGATCTGGTGCTCGATCTGGAACCGGCTGAACAGCGGTGCGTCGTCACGGTAGCGCTTCACGCGATTGGCCGTCTCCGGCATCACGTGGTTCATGAACTGGTGGGCCTGCTCGTAGATGTCGTCGGTGTCGATCAGGATCTCGCCGACATCCGCGGTGAAGTAGTCGCGGATCGCGCGGATCACCAGCGACGACTCCTGGTAGATCAGGAACGCGCCCTTGCCGCCCTTGGACGCACCGTCGATCGCGTCCCACAGCTTGAGCATGTAGTTCAGGTCCCACTGCAGCTCGGCGGCCGAGCGGCCGATGCCGGCGGTGCGGGCGATCAGGCTCATGCCCTTGGGGTACTCGAGCTGGTCGAGGTTTTCCTTCAGCTCTTCGCGGTCCTCGCCCTCGATGCGCCGGCTCACGCCGCCGCCGCGCGGGTTGTTGGGCATCAGCACCAGGTAGCGCCCGGCGAGGCTGACGAAGGTGGTCAGCGCCGCGCCCTTGTTGCCGCGCTCTTCCTTCTCGACCTGGACCAGCAGTTCCTGGCCGTTGGAGATGACGTCCTGGATCTTGGCGTCACGGACGCCCACGCCTTCCTTGAAGTAGGTGCGCGAGATTTCCTTGAACGGCAGGAAACCGTGGCGGTCTTCGCCGTAGTCGACGAAACAGGCCTCGAGCGAAGGCTCGACCCGCGTCACGACCGCCTTGTAGATGTTGCCCTTGCGCTGTTCCCGGCCCTCGATCTCGGTTTCGAAATCGAGCAGTTTCTGGCCGTCGACGATCGCGAGGCGCCGCTCTTCCGGCTGCGTCGCGTTGATCAGCATTCGCTTCATGTGCACTCCTCGTCACGCACCTGCCCGAGCGAAGGACAGGCGCGAGCCCGGAGGCATGGCCGGAAACCGCAACGCGGCAGCCGGCCGATGCCTCGACCGATGCACGAGAAACGGATTCGACGGCCGTGGAAGGAATCGCCCTGGACTGCCCCGAGCCGCTGTTGGCGGCCTTTGACGCGAAAGTCAGCGAGGAAGCGTTGGCGCGTGCGGCGACAGCTTGGCGGCGTGGGTGCTGGGCCGGCCCGACCCTCGCCCGGCAGACAGCGCCGGACGCAGGCCTGCCTCGACCCGGGGCCGCGCCGACGCGCGAGCGCCGGGGCCAGGGGTCAGCAGACCAGGGAGGAGGGGGAGGCTCATGCGCGAACGGCGCTTTTTGTTGTCGTCGCTGGCACGACGCGCTGGCGGGTCTCGCCGAACGCCTCGCACCAAAAACCTTTTGGTGGATCCCCCGCAAGATCGCGGGGCGGCACATCCGATGTTTCTCTGCCGCGCCCGACGCCACGACCGCCGGACCACTTTGGAGCCCGCCATTCCGCGGCGCGTTCGAGCGCGTTGCATCACCTGAAAGACGGGCGCTCAACGCGACCCGGCGCCACCCTCAACCCGCAGTGCCCGGGTAAACTCTTGAAAATCAAGCACTTACGGCTCTAACGTGGCGCAGACCATTATAAAGGCGAAAAGCCGCGCGCCGGTGGGTCGTGTCACGCGGCCGTCACCGAAGCGCGCCGCGCCCGCCCAGCCGCCTGGCCGGGTTCCGTTGGCTGCCCCACCGCCCGCTTCGCCCAGCCCCGAGGTTCGCTGGGTGGACGTGGACGAGGGCTCGGACGGCCAACGGCTGGACAACTTCCTGCTGCGCGAACTGAAAGGCGTGCCCAAGACCCACGTCTACCGCATCATCCGCTCGGGCGAGGTGCGGGTGAACAAGGGCCGGGCTGCGGCCGACACCCGCCTGGCCGCGGGCGACCAGGTGCGCGTGCCGCCGGTGCGGGTGGCCGCCGCCGGGCCGGACGCGGCGTCCGCCGCGCCGCCGCGCGAGTTCCCCGTGCTGTTCGAGGACGAGCACCTGCTGGTGATCGACAAGCCGGCCGGCGTGGCCGTGCACGGCGGCAGCGGCGTCAGCTTCGGCGTGATCGAGCAGCTGCGCCGTGCCCGGCCCGAGGCCAAGTTCCTGGAACTGGTGCACCGGCTGGACCGCGAGACCTCTGGCCTGCTGCTGCTGGCCAAGCGGCGCAGCGCGCTGACCAAGCTGCAAGACCAGTTCCGCCAGCGCGAGACGGGCAAGACCTACGTCGCCCTGGTCAGCGGCGCCTGGCCAGCCAGCAAGAAGGTCATCGACGTGGCCTTGCACAAGTACCTGGACGCCGCCGGTGAACGCCGGGTGCGGGCCGTGGCGGCCGACCATGCAGAAGGCCAGCGGTCGATCTCGCTGGTGCGCGTGGTCCAGGCCTGGCCGGCCGTGATGCCGGGCTTCAGCCTGCTGGACGTGACCATCAAGACCGGCCGCACGCACCAGATCCGCGTCCACCTCGCCAACGAAGGGCACCCCATCGTCGGCGACGACAAGTACGGCGAGTTCACGCTGAACAAGGCTCTGGCCGCTGGCCGCCTGGTCGAAAGCTGCCGCTTCGACCGCATGTTCCTGCACGCCCGCCGGCTGGCCTTCGACCACCCTGCCAGCGGTGAGCGCATCGAGCTGTCCGCACCGTTGCCCGCCGAATGCGAGACACTGCTCGCGCAGCTCACTTCCCTGTCCTGATGACCCGCACCCGCCGCTTCGACCTGATCGCCTTCGACTGGGACGGCACCCTGTTCGACTCCACCGCGCTGATCGTGCGCAGCATCCAAAACGCCTGCCGCGACATCGGCGCGCCGGTGCCCGACGACACCCGCGCCGCCTACGTGATTGGCCTGGGCCTGCGCGACGCGCTCGAGTACGCGGTGCCGGGCCTGCCGCCCGAGCGCTACCCCGAGCTGGGCGCGCGCTACCGCCACCACTACCTGGCCAGCCAGCACGAGCTGAGCCTGTTCCCCGGCACGATCGAGATGCTGCGGGCGCTGAAGGCACGCCACCACTTCCTCACCGTGGCCACGGGCAAGAACCGGCGCGGGCTGGACGACGTGCTCGCGATGACCGAGCTGCGCGGCCTGTTCGACGGCAGCCGCACCGCCGACGAGACCGTCTCCAAGCCCCACCCGCGCATGCTGCAGGAGCTGATGGCCGAGTTCGGCGTCGACCCCGAGCGCACGCTGATGATCGGCGACACCACACACGACCTGCAGATGGCACAGAACGCCGGCACGCCCTGCGTCGGCGTCAGCTTCGGCGCCCACGACCACGAGGCCTTCGAGCCGTTCTCGCCCTTGTTCGTCGCGCATTCCACGCGCGAACTGCACGACTGGCTGGCCGGCCATGCTTGAGCCGCAGGCGGTCTGCCGCAGCGATGAGCTCGAAGAGCGCGGCAAGGCGGTGGTGTTCGACGTGCTGCTGTGGCGGCAGCCGGCGCGCGCCTTCGCGCTGCGCTTCGACGGCCGCGTCGTCGCCTACCTGAACCGCTGCGCCCACGTGCCCACCGAGCTGGACTGGCAGCCTGGCGAGTTCCTGGACATGGACAAGCGCTGGATCATCTGTTCGATCCACGGTGCCACCTACGAGCCGGCCGACGGCCATTGCATTGCCGGCCCCTGCCGCGGCGAACGCCTGATCGCGCTCGACGTGGCAGAGCGCGACGGGCAGGTGTATTGGTATCCTAACCCCGACGTCCAGCCGGTCCTGTTCGACTGACGGCCCCCCTTTTTCCTGCCCGCTCCCCGAGCCCCACCATGACCTCCACGAACGACCCCGCCGGCGAGCCTGCGCCCACCGAGCCCATGATCAGCCCCGGCTACGACACCCCTGCCGCTGCGGCTGCCGAGCCCCCGCCCGCCGCACCAACGCCGGCGCCCGCCGCGGCCGCCCAGCCCGCCACCGCCCCGGCTCAGACGCTCGCCGGCATGGAGGCCCTGCTGCGCGAGGTTTCCGGCGAATTGCTGCGCGACCGCCGCAGTGCGCGGCGCTGGAACATCATGCTGCGCGTGGGCTGGTTCGGCCTGGTGCTGGCCATCGTCTGGGGCCTGGCCACGCAGCGCGGCGGCCACCCCAACGCGCCCAGCGGCCCGCACACGGCCCTGGTCGAGGTGCGTGGCGAGATCGCTGCCGACAGCGAAGCCAACGCCGAATCCCTGGTCGCCTCGATCAAGAGCGCCTTCGAGGACGAGGGCGCCAAGGCCGTGGTGCTGCGCATCAACTCGCCAGGCGGCAGCCCGGTGCAGGCTGGCATCGTCAACGACGAGATCCGCCGCCTGAAAGCCTTGCACAAGAACAAGAAGGTCTACGCGGTGGTCGAGGAAACCTGCGCTTCCGGGGCCTACTACATCGCCGTTGCGGCCGACGAGATCTACGTCGACAAGGCCAGCATCGTCGGGTCGATCGGCGTGCTGATGGATGGCTTCGGCTTCACCGGCCTGATGAACAAGCTCGGCGTCGAGCGCCGCCTGCTGACCGCGGGCGAGAACAAGGGCATGCTCGACCCGTTCTCGCCGGTCGACCCCAGGCAGACGGCCTACGCCAAGGCCATGCTCGACCAGATCCACCAGCAGTTCATCAAGGTCGTGCGCGAGGGCCGTGGCGAGCGGCTGAAGGAAACGCCCGAGACCTTCTCCGGCCTGTTCTGGAACGGCGAAGAGGCGGTCAAGCTGGGCCTGGCCGACCACTTCGGCAACCTCGACTACGTGGCCCGCGAGATCGTCAAGGCCGAAGAGGTGATCGACTACACCCCGCAAGAGAACGTGGCCGAGCGTCTGGCCAAGCGCTTCGGCGCGTCCATCGGCGAAGGGGCTGTGCGCACGCTGCGCAGCCTGGCGCCGACCGTTCGCTGACCGTGCGCTGATCCCATGCCGCTCTCCCGCGAGGCCCGATGGTCGACATGACGCTGCCGGACGCCGCGCCGACCCCGCCCGAGGGCCCGCCCGACGACCCCGCGGTGCCCGCCGCGGACGACGGCGTCGCCACCGAGCGGCTGATCGCGCGGGTGCGCGCCTGGCAGCACAGGAACCCGCTCGCCCGGCGAATCGCCGCCCGCGAGGTGGTGGGCATCGGGGTGATCGCTCTGCCCTATGGCCCGGCGGAGGGTGGCGCGGGCGGCACACGCCCGCTCTACCACCAGCCCAAGCTGCTGCCGGGCCTGTCGCACCGGGCGCTGGTGGCCTTTGCCGAGCGCCACGCGGTGCGCCAGCGGCCGGGCTCGCCGGCCTGGCCGCAGCGCGACATCGAGCGCGCTGACGCTGCGCCCGAGCCGGCCCCCGAGACCCGCTATCTGCTCACCGCCGCCATCGAGGGCGCCGCGCCGCGCGCCGCCGCCGGCGGGCGGCGCCTGCTGCTGGCACCCGAGGGCCCGGCCATCTGGGGCCGACGGCCCTTGAGCCGCACCATGCTGACGGCGGCGGGCCTGGCTCTGGCGGTGGCGGTCGGCGCCACGGGCTGGGGCGTCCGCTCGGCGCTGAACACCGCGGTGCCGGCCACGGCCGAGCCGCGGCCCACGGCGCCCGCCGCGTCCGCGGCGTCTGCGGCATCAGTGGCACCGGCGGCGTCCTCGGCAGGCGCGCCGGCTTCCGCCACCGGGGCCGGGGCGGCCGCGGCCCCGAGCGAGCCACCGGCCGCGGCCAGTGCGGTTGCTGCGTCCGGCGTGCCAGCGGCGGCGGCATCGGCCAGCGTGGCTGCGGCGTCAGCGCCCTTGGTGCCTCCCGTTGCCAGTGCCCCGGCCCGCCCGGCCTCGGTGGCGACGGCCCCTGCGGCCGTGCCGGCGACAGTGCCCGCGCCCGCGCCCGAGGCCGTGCCGCCGCCCAAGCTGCTGCCGATGCCGGGGGCGCGGTCGCGGGCCGAGGCGGCCTCGACGCCAGCGTCGGCCACGCCTGCCGTCGCGCCGGGGCCGCACTACGCCCTGGTGTCGACACCCGAAAAGAAGCGCGCCGCTGCCGAGGCCACGCTGCAGAGGGTGCACCATCTGCTGGGGCCGGCCATCGGCAACCTGCAGGCCCAGGTCATGCCGGCGCCCGGCGGCTTCGTGGTCACTCTCTGGCCCTTGCCCACCCAGGCCGACGCCGAGCAACTGGCTGCCGTGCTGGCCCGGCGCGGCGTGCCCATGAAGTGGATGGAGTTCTGACCTCGGCGTGAAACGCTCATGAGCGACGCTGACGACGCCCCCCACGCCCAACCCACCCGGCAAGGCCATCCACGCCCGCCGGCCACCGGGCTGGCGCCGCGCAAGCCGTCGGTGCGCCGTGTGCTGGCGGCGCAGGTGGTGGCCTGGCACAACCGCCACCCGCTGGCCAAGCGCATCAGCCGGCGCGACCTGGGCGGCTACGGCGTGGTCACGCTGCCGTTTTCGCCCGCACCGGCGGAAGAAGGCGGGCCAGCCCGGTTCGCGATGTTCGACGACCTCTCGCTGGTGCCCGGGTTGTCGCGGCAGAAGGTCATCGCCCTGGCCCTGGGCCATGGCTGGGCCCGCCGCCCCGGTCGCAGCGAGTGGCCCTTGCGCGCCGTGCCCGTGGCCGCCGGCTGGGACGCCACGCAGTCGCAGCCCGTGCACCTGCTGTCGGTGGCGATCAAGCGCGGGCGCAAGAAGCCGGCGCTGCGGGTGCTGGTCGGCCGCGGCGCCAAGACCGCCGGTGGCGACAGCGTCGTCGGCCGGCGCGTGCTCAGCCGGCCACGCATGGCCCTGGCCGCACTGGCCCTGCTGGCCCCGCTGGTGCTGGCGGGTTGGGGGCTCACCGCCGCGTGGCAGCGCTGGGCGCCCACCCGGGCCACCGCGCCCAGCCTGGCCACCGGCCCCGCCGATGGTCGGGCCACGCCACCGGCGTCGGCACGCACCGGCCCGCCCGTGGCCACGGCGCGGGGCTCGGTCGGCACGACGCCGCCGTCCGCCGCCATGGTGCCCGGCGTGCCGCAGGTGGCCGGCCCGAGTGGCGCGCCGGACGACATCCTGCCGCCGCCCGAGCAGCGGGGCCCGCGCGCTGGCCCCTCGGTGGGCACCGGCGTGCCGCTGGATGGGCCGCCCGACCGCGCCGCCGCACCCAGCAGCTATCGACTGATCGGCCCACCCATCCGCGACCCGGCCGAGCTCAAGGCCCGCGCCACCGCGCTGCAGGCGGCGCTCGCGTCCATGGGTCAGACGGGGGCGCGCATGCGCATGGACGTGGTCGGCACGCCCGAGGGCGATGCGCTCTCGATCGGCCCGTTGGGCGACCGCACCGAGGCCGACAAGGTGGCCCGGCGGCTGGCAGCCCACGGCTTCGCGCTGAAAGTGGTCGAGCAGTAGACTCGGGCGCCTCGGCCGCACGCCCCAGCGCGGTACGGGGGCATCCGTCCGCACGAGTCAGTCGAAGCAGGCAGAATGCGCGCCTTGCTGCGACGCAGCATCGTTTGACCCACGCCGACCCCACCCATGAGCGTTCACCCCTCGGCCAGCGACACCGGCCCGGCCACCCGACCCACGATGACGCTGCCGCGCCTGCGCGACGCCCAGGCGCGCGGCGAGAAGGTGGCGATGCTGACCTGCTACGACGCCACCTTCGCCCGCGTGCTGGACGACGCCGGGGTCGACGTGTTGCTGGTGGGCGATTCGCTTGGCAACGTGATCCAGGGCGAGGCCAGCACGCTGCCGGTCACGCTGGAGCAGATGGCCTACCACACCCGGTGCGTGGCCCAGGGCAAGCGCAGTGCCTTCCTGGTCACCGACCTGCCCTTCGGCACCTACGAAGCCAGCCCGCAGCAGGCGCTGGCCTCGGCCGCTGCGCTGATGCGGGCGGGCGCCCAGATGGTCAAGCTCGAAGGCGGCGGCTACACGGCCGAGACGGTGCGCTTCCTGGTCGAGCGCGGCATCCCGGTCTGTGCCCACCTGGGTCTGACGCCGCAGCGCGTGCACGCCATCGGCGGCTACCGCGTGCAGGGCCGCGACGACAGCGGCGCCGCGGTGCTGAAGACCGACGCCGCCGCGCTGGCCGAGGCCGGCGCAGCGATGCTGGTGCTGGAGCTGGTGCCCTCGGCACTGGCGCGCGAGATCAGCGCGGCCCACCCGCACCTGATCACCATCGGCATCGGCGCCGGCGCCGGCACGGCCGGCCAGGTGCTGGTGCTGCACGACGCGCTGGGCCTCACGCCCGGCAAGCGCCCGCGCTTCGTGCGCGACTTCACCCGCGTGCCTGGCAGCGCGGCCGACGCGCCCGGCCTGTCGGTGGCCCAGGCGGTGGCGGCGTACGTGGCCGCGGTGAAGGACCAGAGCTTCCCCGACGAGTCGGTTCACGGGTACTGACCCCTCGCAGCCGTTCCATGCAAGTCATACATTCCATCGCCGAGCTGCGGCGCGCGCTGGCGCGCCAGAGCCAGACCGTGTTTGTGCCCACCATGGGCAACCTGCACGAGGGCCATCTGTCCCTGGTGCGCGAGGCCAAGCGCTGGGGTGGCCCGGTGGTCGCCAGCATCTTCGTCAACCGCCTGCAGTTCCTGCCGCACGAAGACTTCGACCGCTACCCGCGCACGCTGGCCCGCGACGTTGAACTGCTGACCGGCGCCGGCTGCAACTTCGTCTTCGCGCCGGACGAGGCCGAGCTCTACCCCGAGCCCCAGGTCTACAAGGTGGCGCCGCCGCCGGCGCTGGCCGACATCCTCGAAGGCGAGTTCCGCCCCGGCTTCTTCACCGGCGTGTGCACCGTGGTGCTCAAGCTGTTCCAGTGCGTGCAGCCGGCGGTGGCCGTGTTCGGCCAGAAGGACTACCAGCAGCTCAAGGTGATCACCGAGATGGCGCGCCAGTTCGCGCTGCCGACCGAGGTGGTGGGCGCGCCCACGGTGCGGGCCGACGACGGCCTGGCGCTGTCGTCGCGCAATGGCTACCTCGGCGAAACCGAGCGCCACGAGGCCATCGCCCTGCCGCAGGCCTTGCGCGACCTGGCCGACCGGGCCCGCGAGGCGGGCACGCCGCTGGCCGAGCTGGAGCAGGCGGCCATCGACGGCCTGCGTGCCCGTGGCTGGGCGCCCGACTACCTGACCCTGCGCCGTCGCAGCGACCTGCTGCCGCCCACCGACGCCGAGCGCCAAGCCCACGAGCCCCTGGTGGCGCTGGGCGCTGCCCGCATCGGGGCCACGCGCTTGATCGACAACATCGAATGCTGAAGGAATAGGGCCCCCACGCTCCCTCCGGTCGCTGCCCCCCGAGGGGGCTCGCGCAGCGGACCGGCAGAGCCGGATCCGCGCACGCCGCCGAGAGGCGCGGGCGCCAACGCCGCGCAACACGAATCACCTGGAAGTTCACCATGACGCACGCACTCACAGCCGAACACACCATCCAGCTGCACCGCCCGGTCAAGGCGGCCGACGCGGCGCCGAACGCGCGCTGGAAGGTGGCCGACGTCGAGGCCCTGCTGGCGCTGCCGCTGCCCGAGCTGATGCACCGCGCGCAACTCGTGCACCGCGAGCACTTCGACCCCTGCGAGGTCGAGCTGGCCACGCTGCTGTCGATCAAGACCGGCGGCTGCCCCGAGGATTGCGGCTACTGCCCGCAGTCGGTGCACTACGACACCGGCGTCGAGGCCAGCAAGCTGATGGAGACGGCGGCCGTGCGCGAGGCTGCCGAGGCCGCCAAGGCGGCCGGTGCCACCCGCTTCTGCATGGGTGCGGCGTGGCGCGAGCCCAAGGACCGCGACATCGAGAAGGTGGCCGAGCTGGTGCGCGAGGTCAAGTCGGTCGGCCTGGAGGCCTGCTGCACCCTGGGCATGCTGACCGACATGCAGGCCCGCACCCTGAAGGGCGCCGGGCTCGACTACTACAACCACAACCTGGACACTGCGCCCGAGGCCTACGGCCGCATCATCACCACGCGCGACTACCAGGACCGGCTGGACACGCTGGACCATGTGCGCGCGGCCGGCATGTCGGTCTGCTGTGGCGGCATCGTCGGCATGGGCGAGAGCCGCGCCGAGCGCGCCGGGCTGATCGCGCAGCTGGCCAACCTCGACCCCTATCCCGAGTCGGTGCCGATCAACGAGCTGGTGCGCGTCGAGGGCACGCCGCTGGCCGACACGGCCAAGATCGACCCCTTCGAGTTCGTGCGCACCATCGCCGTCGCCCGCATCACCATGCCCACCGCCCGGGTGCGCCTGTCGGCCGGCCGCCAGCAGATGGACGAGGCCCTGCAGGCCATGTGCTTCCTGGCCGGCGCCAACTCCATCTTCTATGGCGACAAGCTGCTGACCACCGGCAACCCCGAGGTCGACCGCGACCGCGCGTTGCTCGCCCGCCTGGGCCTGCGCACGCGCGACGTGCAACACGGCTGAGCCGGGCTGAAGCCCGCCCGCCCGCGGCGCATGTCGCCCCTGCACCTGCCCACCCCGCTGGTCGAGTCGGCCGCGTTGTCGCGCGCGGCGGGCCGCCGCGTCTGGCTCAAGCTCGAAGCGCTGCAGCCGCCGGGCTCGTTCAAGATCCGTGGCATCGGGCTCGCCTGCCAGACCCAGCTTGAACGCGGCGCGAAGCGCTTCGTCTCCTCGTCCGGGGGCAATGCCGGCCTGGCCGTGGCCTACGCTGGCCGCCGGCTCGGCGTGCCGGTGCTGGTGGTGGTGCCCACCAGCAGCACGGCGCGGGCGCGCGAGCTGCTGGCCGCCGAGGGTGCCGTGGTCACGGTGCATGGCGACTCGTGGCAAGAAGCGAACGCGCTGGCGCAATCGCTGCTCGGCCCCGACGACGCCTTCATCCACCCTTTCGACGACCCGCTGCTGTGGCAGGGCCACGCCACGATGATCGACGAGGTCACCGCCGCCGGCCTGCGCCCCAGCGGCGTGCTGGTGTCGGTGGGCGGTGGCGGGCTGCTCAGTGGCGTGATCGAGGGCCTGCGGCGCAACGCGATGGCCGAGGTGCCGGTGTTCGCGGCCGAAACTGTGGGTGCGGCGTCGTTGCATGCGGCGCTGGCCGCCGGTGAGCGTGTGACGCTGGGCGCCATCAGCTCGATCGCCACCTCGCTGGGCGCCAAGCAGATCTGCGCACAGGCCTTTGCGCTGGCGCGCTCGCACCCCTTGACCAGCCTGGTGGTCACCGACGCCGAGGCGGTCGATGCCTGCCTGCGCTTCATGGACGACCACCGCCTTGTGGTCGAGCCGGCCTGCGGTGCCGCGCTGGCACCTGCCTATGCGCGTTCGCCTGCGCTCGACGCCGTGGGCGACGACCTGCTGGTCATCGTCTGCGGTGGCGCCACGGCCACCGCGGCACAGCTGCTGGCCTGGGCCACCGAACGCCGTTGAACTTTCCCCGGCCCGCGCGGCCTCCGCTGCCATGTTCAAGACCTTCCTGCACGCCAAGATCCACCGCGCCACCGTCACGCACTGCGAGCTGCACTACGAGGGCTCCTGCGGCATAGACCGGGACCTGCTGGACGCCAGCGGCATCCGCCCCAACGAGCAGGTGCACATCTGGAACGTCAGCAACGGCGAGCGCTTCATCACCTACGCCATCGCGTCGCCCCGCGGCAGCGGCGTGATCTCGCTGAATGGCTCCGCCGCGCGGCGGGCGAGCGTGGGCGATCTGGTCATCATCGCGGCCTTCGCCCAGGTGCACGACGACAAGGTCGACCAGCATGTGCCAACCCTGGTCTTCGTCGACGAAGCCAACCGCGTGAAAGACGCCCGCCACGAGCCCGCCGGCCCGCAGGCCGGTGTCGAGCCGGACCAAGCTTGATGGTTGCGATGACAAACGAGGACTGGCGCCGCCGCAGCCTGGCCGCCGTCTGGCACCCGTGCACGCAGATGAAGCTGCACGAGGGCGTGCTACCCCTGGTGCCAGTGGCACGGGCCGAGGGCGTGTGGCTGCACGACCATGAAGGCCGGCGCATCCTCGACGGCATCAGCAGCTGGTGGGTCAACCTTTTCGGCCACAACCACCCGGCGATCCGCGAGGCCCTGGTCGACCAGCTCCACACGCTGGACCACGTGATGCTGGCGGGCTTCACCCATGCGCCGGTGGTCGAGCTGTCCGAGCGGCTGTCGGCCCTGACCGGGCTGGGCCACGCCTTCTACGGCAGCGACGGGGCCAGTGCGACCGAGATCGCGCTGAAGATGAGCGCGCATTTCTGGCGCAACAGCGGCCTGCCGGGCAAGCACCGCTTCGTCGGTGTGGCCGGCGGCTACCACGGCGAGACGGTCGGCGCACTGGCGGTGACCGACATCGCGCTGTTCCGCGAAGCCTATGCACCGCTGGTGCGCCTCGCCGCCACCGTGCCCAGCCCGGACGCGCGCCAGGCCCGTCCGGGCGAGACCGCCGCCGATGTGGCCGAGCGCGCCGCCACCGCGCTGGACGCCTGGCTCACCGAGCATGCCGACGAGACCGCTGCGGTGATCGCCGAGCCGCTGGTGCAGTGCGCCGCCGGCATGGCCATGCACGACCCGGTCTACCTGTGGCGCCTGCGCGAGGCCTGCGACCGCCATCGTGTGCACCTGGTGCTGGACGAGATCGCCGTCGGCTTCGGCCGCACTGGCAGCCTGTTCGCGCATCAGCAGGCCGGCATCCGTCCCGACTTCCTGTGCCTCAGCAAAGGCCTGACCGGCGGCACGCTCCCGCTGTCGGCGGTGCTGAGCACCGACGCCGTCTACGCCGCCTTCTACGACGACGAGGTGGCGCGCGGCTTCCTGCATTCGCACAGCTACACCGGCAACCCGCTGGCCTGCCGCGCCGCGCTGGCCACGCTGGACCTGATCGAGCAGACCGATGTGCTCGCCGCCAACCGCGTCACGGCCGAGCGGCTGTGGGCGCAGTGTGTGGCGCTCACGGCGCACCCGCGCGTCCGTCACGCACGCCGGCAAGGCATGGTCTTCGCGTGGGACGTGTCGACCAGCCTGCCCGATTTCGCGCGCCGCTACGCGCGCCACGCGCTGGCGCAGGGCCTGCTGCTGCGGCCGATCGGCAACACGCTCTACGCGATGCCGCCTTACGTGATCGACGAGGGCGAGGGCGAGCACCTGGCGCGCGGCGCGCTGGCCGCCTTGCAGGCCACGCTGGAAGAAGAGCAGGGCGGCGAGCCTGCCGCCGCCGATTCGAGGGGCGCCTTCGATGGTGTGTAGGACCTGCTTCGTCACCGGCACCGACACCGGCGTCGGCAAGACCTTGGTCAGCGCTGCGCTGCTGCATGTGCTGGCGCGGCGGCATGCCCGCGTGGTCGGCATGAAGCCCGTGGCCGCCGGCCTGGTCGAGCACCAGGGCCGGATGGTCAGCGAAGACGTGCTGCAACTGCGTGCCGCGTCCACCCTGGCCGTGTCGCCCGAGTTGGACAACCCCTTCGCGCTGCCCGAGCCGCTGTCGCCGCATTTGGCGGCGCGCCACGCCGGCGTCGCGCTGCGCGTGGCCGACCTGCTGGCACCCGCGCGGGCCTTGCAGGCACAGGCCGACGCGCTGGTGGTCGAGGGTGCCGGCGGTTGGCGCGTGCCGATCAACGACGACGAGACCCTGGCCGACCTGGCGCGTGCGCTGGCGGCGCCGGTGGTACTGGTCGTCGGGCTGCGCCTGGGCTGCCTGAACCACGCGCTTCTGACGGCCGAGGCCATCCGCGCCGACGGCCTGGTGCTGGCCGGCTGGGTCGCCAACCGCATCGACCCGCAGATGGCCGCCGCGGACGAGAACCTCGACCACCTGCGCGCCAGGCTTGGTGCACCACTGCTCGGCGTCGTGCCCTGGTCGGACACGCCGCCGGACCCGGCACGCATCGCGCTGAACCTGCCCGAAGACTTCCGATGACGAGCTGGCTCGCTGAATTCGACACCCGCCTGGCCGAGCTGGACGCGGCCCACCTCACACGCCGCCGCCGCGTGGTGCGGCCCGAGACCGGCGCACGCCTGCAGGTGGACGGCCGCTCGATGCTGGCCTTCTGCAGCAACGACTACCTGGGCCTGGCCGCCCACCCGGCGCTGAAGGCCGCGGTGCGCGAGGCCGTCGATGCCTATGGCGTCGGCGCCGGTGCCTCGCCCATGGTCAGCGGCTACAGCGCGGCGAACGCGGCACTGGAAGCGGAGCTCGCCGCCTTCGTTCAGTTGCCGCGCGCGCTGTACTTCTACGCGGGCTACGCGACCAACGCCAGCATCGTGCCGGCCCTGGTTGGCCCGGGCGACGCGATCTTCTCCGACGCGCTGAATCACGCTTGCCTGATCGACGGCGCGCGCCTGTCCAAGGCCGCCATCCACCGCTTCGACCACGCCGCGCTGGACCAGCTCGACGCGCAACTCGCCGCCTGCCCGGCGAAGCGCAAGCTGCTGATCAGCGACGCCGTGTTCAGCATGGACGGCGACGTGGCAGACATCGCAGCGCTGCACGCACTGGCCGTGGCCCACGACGCGCTGCTGCTGCTCGACGACGCCCACGGTTTCGGCCTGCTGGGCCCGCAGGGCCGTGGCGCGCTGGCCGCCACGGGGCTGGCCGGCGCCGAGGCCTCGCCGCGCGTGCTCTACATGGCCACGCTGGGCAAGGCCCTGGGTGTGGCGGGCGCCTTCGTTGCCGGGCCCGATGTGCTGGTCGAATGGCTGCTGCAAAAGACCCGCAGCTACACCTACGCCACCGCCGCACCGGCCCTGCTGGCCGAGGCCTTGCGGGCGGCGCTGCGCATCGTCGGCAGCGCCGAGGGCGACGAGCGCCGCGCGCACCTGGCTGCACTGATCGGGCGCCTGCGTGACCGCCTGGCGCCCGGTGCCGACGCAGGCATCGACGCCGCCGGCTGGCGGCTGATGGACTCGGCCACCGCGATCCAGCCCCTGGTCATCGGCGACAACGCCGCGGCGCTGCGCGTGATGGCGGGGCTGCAGGAGGCGGGCCTCTGGGTGCCGGCGATCCGCCCGCCCACCGTGCCGGCGGGCACGGCGCGCCTGCGCATCGCGCTGAGCGCCGCGCACCGGGCCGACGAGGTTGACCGGCTGGTGGGCGTGTTGCGCGCGCTGGCGGGCAGCGCTCGAGCAACCGTCAGAACCCGACCGCCGCGCGCAGCCCCACGGCCATGAAGTCCGGCGCGCCGGCGTCCCCGCCGACGCGGCGGATCCATTGCAGGTCGGGCGTCAGCTCCAGGTGGTCGCTGAGCTTCCAGCGGTAGTAGGCCTCGAGGATCTGCTCGTTGCCGCTGGCGGCGTAGCCCGCGAGCGAGGTGTCCAGCGCCGTGGCTCGTGCCCACTCGCCACTGGTGCGCAGCCAGCCGGCGGCCAGGCCCACCGCGTCGGTGCCGCGGCCCCAGGCCCGGCCACCGTGCTCGAAGCCGAGGGTCAGCGCCTTGTCGAAGGCGCCTTCGCCCGAGGTGCGCTGGCCCCAGCGGCCGAACAGGTTCCACTCGCGGCCCAGCTTCTGGTCCGCCGAAATGCCGTAGCCGCTGTGGCGCTGCGGGGCGTCGCCGGCCAGGTTCGTGGTCTGGCCGTTGGTCCAGGCGTAGAGGCGGTAACTGCCGCGCGGCTCGCCGTTGATCTGCTTGGGCGAGAACTCCAACTGGCCGATCACCAGCGGCCGCCGCGGGCCGGCATTGAAGTCGGCGCCGGCGCCCGAGGCGAACAGGCCCAGCGACGCGCCCCAGCCCCAGCCGCGGTCTTCGCCCTCGTCGATGTAGGCCAGGCGTGCGCCCGGCATGAAGCCGTAGGCGTCGCCGGCGATGTCGCCACCCGAGTCGAGCAGCGGGTTGTGCACGAACACGTTGTTGAGGAACTGCGCGCCCTCGTCGCCGGCCACGGCGTTCTGGTCGAAGAAACCGAAGATGTCGATCTTGCCGAGGTTCAGCTCGATGCGGTTGCTTGGCAGGTCGTTGAAGCGGCCGCCGCCCAAGTCCCATTGCAGCTGGCCCCAGGCCTGGGCCACGATCATGTAGCTCTCGGCCGAGCCGGCGCCGGCCTCGAACGGCACCGAGTTCGGCGTTGCGGTGTACGAGGGCCGCAGCGAGACGCCGCCGCCCTGGCCGAAGCGCAGGTGGCCGAAGCCGCTGAACCGGGCATCCCCCAGGGCGGGCAAGGTGCCCAGCGGCAGGCTCAGCTCAACGTCGCCACGGTAGTTCAGCCGGCCCTGCGAGCGGCCGGTGTCCGAGCCGCCGCCGCCCAGGTGCTGCCCCAGCCCCAGCAGGCTGGTCTCGACCTTCGGGCCTTCGTCGTCCGGCGCGGCGTCCAGCGCCGGGCGGGCGAGCGATTTCACTTGCTGCTCCAGCGCCACCAGGCGCTCTTCGCGCGGCTTGCCCCAGTCGGTGCCTGGTGCCGTGGCGGTGGGTGAGGTGGCGGGGTTGGTCGCAGCCTTGGCGTTCAGCTCGCGCACATGGCGCTCCAGTTCGCCATTGCGCTGCTCCAGTTGCTGCACGCGCTGCATCAGCTGCTCGAGCTTGTCGAGGAGGGCGGTGTCTGAGCGTGGTGCCTTTTCGGCCGCCAGGCTGGCGTTGCACAGGCCCGCACCAGCCAGGGCCAGGCACAGCGATGCCAGGGCCGGGGCCGGGGCCGGCCGCCGCAGGGATTGCCGCCGATTTGTCATGTGGCTCAGGTCCAATCCGCTCTCCTCGTTTGTTCTCTTGGAAATTAACGCAAATGAGATTCGTTCGCGTTTATGATAACGGCAATTCCAACGAGGAGCCTCGATGACCCCCCGAGATTTCCAGCGCCTGACCGGTCGTGCAGTGGCCGCCGCGTCGCTGATGGCGGCTGCGCTGTGCGCGCTGCCGGCCGCCGCCCAGGCGCCCAGCGTTGACGCAGTGGTCCACCACTACGCCGACGGCGTGCTTGCCGGCTACGAGGACGTGCTGGCCGCGGCACAGCAGATGCAGAAGGCCATCCAGGCTTTCGCTGCCCAGCCCAACGCGCAGACGCTGGCCGCGGCACGCAAGGCCTGGCTGGACGCGCGCGAGTGGTACGGCCCGACCGAGGCCTTCCGCTTCTACGGCGGCCCGATCGACGACGAGACCGGCCCCGAGCCGCGCATCAATTCCTGGCCGCTGGACGAGTCGTACATCGACTACGTCAAGGGCAAGCCGGGGGCCGGCATCATCAACAACAAGAAGCAGCCGATCAACAAGGTGGCGCTGGCCAAGCTCAACACCAAGGGCGGCGAAGAAAACATCGCCGTCGGCTGGCACGCGATCGAGTTCCTGCTGTGGGGGCAGGACTTCAACGACAACGGCCCCGGCGACCGCTCGTTCGAGGACTACGTGGACGGCAAGGCGCCCAACGCCGACCGCCGCCGCGCCTACCTGCTGGCCGTGACCGAGCTGCTGGTCGACGACCTGCGCTACCTGGTCGGCGCCTGGGTGCCGGGCGCCTCGAACTACCGCGCGCGCTTCGAGACCGAGGGGCTGGAGGCCGTGCGCAAGATCGTGGTCGGCATGGGCTCGCTCACGCGCGGCGAGCTGGCCGGCGAACGCCTGGAGGTGGCGATGAACACCCAGGACCAGGAGGACGAGCACTCCTGCTTCTCCGACAACACGCACCGCGACGTCGTGACCGACGCCGTCGGCATCCAGAACGTCTGGCTCGGCCGCTATGCGCGTCGCGACGGAACGGTGCTGCAGGGTCCGTCGCTGCAGGCGCTGGTGGCGGCGGCGGATGCGGGTGCGGCCGACAAGACCACGCGCGACATCGCCGCCACCGTGGCCGCGGCCAACGCGATCCAGCCGCCGTTCGACCGCGAGATCGTCGGCGGCAAGGACGCCCCCGGCCGCAAGCGCGTGCAGGCGGTGATCGACGCACTGATCCAGCAGTCCAAGGATCTGCCGCAAGCGGCGGCGGCCATTGGCGTGACGCGGCTGACCCGCACCAAGTGAGGCCGTGATGTCGTTCAGACCAGCCCGCCATGCCATCGCGGCGGGTGCTTGTATCGCGCTGCTCGCGGGTGCCGGTGGCTTGACGTGGGTGCTGGCCGACGAACCCGCCGCGGTCGATGCGCTGGGCGAGCAGACGGCCGGGCCGGCCACCGTGCCCGCCGCCGGCAAGAACGCCTTCTCTTTTCCCTTCGCCAACCTGGAGGACGACGAGCGTCAGCGCTTCGCGGTCGGCAATTCGTTCTTCCGCCGCAACTGGGTCGAGGCGCCGTCGTCGACCGCCGCGCGCGACGGCCTGGGCCCGCATTTCATTGCCCGCTCCTGTGGCGGCTGCCACGACCAGGATGGGCGCGGGGCACCGCCCGACTTCCGCAAGGGGCTGAACGAGCAGCCGATCGGCCTGCTGATCCGCCTCTCGGTGCCAATCAGGGGGTCCGACCCGCTGGTCACCGAGCCCGAGCCCACCTACGGCGACCAGTTCAACAACCGTGCGGTCGGCGGCGTCAGGCCCGAGGGCCAGGTGCGCATCCACCTGACGCCGGTGCATGGCCGTTTCGCCGACGGCACGCGCTACACGCTATTGGCGCCGCGCTACCAGCTGACCGACCTGGCCTATGGCCCGATGCAGAAGGGCACGCTGCTGAGCCCGCGCCTGGCGCCGCAATTGCCCGGCGTCGGCCTGCTGGATGCGATCGCCGAGGGCGACATCGTCGCCAACGCCGAGGCGCAGGCGCGGGCCGCGGCCGAGACCGGCAGCCCCATTCGCGGACAGGTCAACCGGGTGCGCGACGCCTTCAGCGGCGAGACGCGCGTGGGCCGCTTCGGCTGGAAGGCCAACGTGCCGACCCTGGTGCACCAGACGGCCGGCGCCTTCCTCGGCGACATGGGCATCACCTCGCGCTGGTTTCCCGCCGAGGCCTGCACGGCGAAGCAGAAGGACTGCCTGGCGTCGCCGCGTGGGGCCGAAGGCAAAAGCCCCGAGATCGACGACACCACGCTGTCGCACGTGGTGTTCTACGAGTCCACGCTGGCGCCGGCCGCGCGCCGCGGTGCCCGCGAGCCCGAGGTGCTGCAGGGCCAGAAGCTGTTTACTGCCGCGCAATGCGCCGTCTGCCACCGACCCAATTACGTGACCGCGCAGGCGCCGTTCCCGGCCCTGTCCAGCCCCAAGGTGGCGGGGCAGACGATCTGGCCCTACACCGACCTGCTGCTGCACGACATGGGCGAGGCCCTGGCCGACCACCGGCCCGATGGCCAGGCCAATGGCCGCCAGTGGAAGACGCCGCCGCTGTGGGGCACCGGCCTGATCCGCGACGTCAACGGCCACGAGCGCCTGCTGCACGACGGCCGCGCCAACGGCGTGCTCGAGGCCGTGCTGTGGCATGGCGGCGAGGCGGAGGGCGCCAAACAGCAGGTGTTGAAGATGAGCGCCGCCGAGCGTGCGGCCCTGGTCAAGTTCGTGGAGTCCCTCTGATGTCGTTCGAACGATCCGCAGCGCGCGCCGCCGCCGCACTGTCCTTTGCGTTGCTGGGCCTGGTGGCTGCGCAGACGCCGGCCCAGGCACAGGCCGCGTCTGCCCCTGCCAAGCCCTTGCTGCCCTTGGCCGACCCGCAGACCAACACCTTCGTCGACGGCCTGCTGAAAGCCTGGTACGCGCCGACCGCCAAGCGTTTCGCCGCCGACGGCGACGCGCTGGCCGACCGGACGCAGGCCTGGTGCAGCAGCGCCACCAAGGCCGCCACGCCGGCCACCCGCGACCCCGCGCTGGACGCGGCGCGCGCCGCCTGGGTGCAGGCCATGGCCTCATGGACGCGCCTGTCCGCGGTGCAGATCGGCCCGCTGCTGGACCGCCACAGCGACACCCGGCTGGACTTCCAGCCCATGCGCCCGGCGGCGCTCGACAAGGTCATCGCCAACCCCAGCGCGCCCGGCGAATGGACCATGGACCGCGTGGGCGCCCAGGCCCGCGGCCTGCCGGCGATGGAATACCTGCTGTGGAAGAAGCCGGCCGCGCCGCGCACGCCGGCTTGCGCCTACCTGGTGGTGCTGGCCCGCGATGTGCGCGACGAGGGCCGCGAGCTGGCCCTGGCCTATGCGGGTGATGCCGCCGCCACGCGCACGCCCGAGCAGGCCGCCGAATGGTTCAACACCTACGTGAACCAGTGGCTGGCCGGCATGGCGCGGCTGCGCTGGCGCGACCTGGAGATGCCGGTGCGCAGCTGGGGCATGGACCAGGCGCCGCGTGCGGCCAGCGGCCAGACGGCGCTGGCCTGGCGCGAGCGCTGGCAATCGCTGCGCCTGGTGTCTCTGGGCGGCGCCAACAGCCCCGCCGGCCTGCTGTCGCTGGCCGACTACCTGAAGGCGCGCGGACTGGCTGCCGAAGCTGCGACCATGGCCCGCGACATCGCAGCCGTCGACAGCGGCCTGCAGGACGCCAGCCCCACCACGCCGGGCCCGCAGTTGCTGGACACGGCCAAGCGCGTCGACACCATCACCCACACGATGTCGCGCGACGTGCCGGCGGCGCTGCAGGTGCAGCTGGAGTTCTCGGCCGAAGATGGCGACTGAGATGGGGCACCCGGCCGAGTTGTCGCGCCGCCGCTGCCTGCAGGCCCTGGCTGCGTTGGGCCTGCTGCCCGGCACGGCGGCCCAAGCGCAGGCGCAGGCGCAGGCGCTCGGCGGCCCACCGCTGCGCTTGGCTCTGGCCTGGGACGAGCAGGGCGCAGGCCCCACAGCCGAGCGCACCCGCTGCATCGGCGTCTGGGCGTTGGGGAAAGGCGGCTTCGAAATCGCGGCGCGCCAGGTCGCGCCCACGCGGGCCCACGGCATCGCGCGGCTGCCCGGCGGCGAGTTGCTCGCGGTGGCGCGCCGCCCCGGCCTGTGGATGCGCCGCTGGTCGGCCGACGGCGCCCTGCGCCACGAGGCCTGGGCCGAGCCCGGCCGCCAGTTCAACGGCCATGTGCTGCCCTCGGCCGATGGCCGCCTGCTCTTCAGCACCGAGCAGACCCACGACGACGGCGCCGGCTGCGTGGCCCTGCGCGACCCGCTCACGCTGGCCCTGCGCGGCGAGTGGCCCACCGGCGGCACCGACCCGCATCAGATGTTGCGCGTGGGCGACCGGCTCTTCGTCGCCAACGGCGGCGTGCCGACCCGGCCCGAGACCGGCCGCGCCAAGCGCGAGCTGCCGGCCATGGACTCGTCGCTGGCGGTGTTCGAGATGCCCAGCGGACGTCGCCTCGGCACCTGGCGGCTGCCCGACGCGCGCCTGTCCCTGCGCCACCTGGCCTGGCACGCGCCGAGCGCCACGCTGGGCGTCGCCCTGCAAGCCGAGCACGACGATCCCGCCGAGCGCGCTCGCGCGCCGCTGCTGGCGCTGTTCGACGGTGCGTCGCTGCGCGCCCTGCCGCTGGCCGGCGAGCAGGCGGGCATCGGGGTCGGCTACGCGGGCGACATCGCGGCCACCGGCGACGGCTTCGTGCTCAGCGCGTCCAAGGCCGGTGCCCTGCTGGGGTGGTCGCCGCGCCAGGGCTGGGCATCACCCGTGCCCCTGGCCGACGCCTGTGCGCTGGCCGGCGGCGAGGCCGGTGCCTTGTACGCCCTGGGCGGCGAACGCGCCTGGGCCGACGATGCCGCCCCGTCGTTGGCCCTGCCAACCGGCTGCAAGCCCGACAACCACGCGCTCGTGCTGGCCTGAGCCAGGTCGGCGCTTGCCCTGACCCCAGGGTCTCGCGGGGCGCTCCGCTATCATCCGCCCCGTTGGTGCTCGCGCTGGCCTTCCGGCTGGTGCAGTTCAACGGGAAGCAGGGCGGGTCGTGCCCACGGTGTCGACCCCAACCTGCGCTGCCCCCGCAACGGTAAGCGGTCGAGGGTTTTTGGATCTGCGTCCAGGCCCTCTGCTCGTGACACACACCCACTGGGCGCCTCGAGCGTGCCTGGGAAGGGTTCACGGGACGAGACCGCCAGCCCGGATACCGGCCAACGAGGTGGTGCGCCGCGCGAGCGGCAGCGCCGTGAGGTGCAGTTGGCGGGGAAGCCGGCATGCACGCTGTCCCTGGCTTTGCATTCCCATGTCCTTCACGCGACCCTGGCATCGTGCCGCCCTGGCACTGGCTTGCGCCATGCCCGCTTTTTCTTCCGCCCAGACCGCCCCCCTCGTCACCGCCGCCGACGCGGCCGCCGGTGAACGCATCGTCGTCACCGGCACGCGCGAGCCCATCGCCGCCAGCCGCCTGGCCGGCGACGTGGTGCTGATCGACGCCGAGCAGATCCGCAACAGCAACGCCGACTCGGTCGAAGACCTGCTGCGCCGCGAGGCCGGCCTGCAGTTGTCGCGCAACGGTGGCCCCGGCGCCAACGCGGCCTTGTTCATCCGCGGCGTCGCGGCCAGCGGCACGCTGGTGCTGGTCGACGGCGTGCGCGTCGGCTCGGCCACGCTGGGCCAGGCGGAGATCGAGGGCCTCAGCCTCGCGGCCATCGACCACATCGAGGTGCTGCGCGGCCCCGGCTCCAGCCTCTACGGTGCCGACGGCCTGGGTGGCGTGGTGCAGATCTTCACCCGCCGCGGCGACGGCGCGCCGCGCGTCAGCGCGCGCCTGGCCGCGGGCCAATTCGGCGCGGCCGAAGGCAGCTTCGCCGCCAGTGCGCGCTTTGGCGACGTCGATGCCGCCGCCTCGCTGTCGCACGAGCAGCTCGACGGCGTCTCGTCGCTGCGCCCGGGAGACCGCTTCGGCAACTACAACCCCGACCACGACGGCGCGCGCCGCAGCACGGCGCAGGCCCAGCTGGGCTGGCGCCCGGTCCAGGGCCAGCGCATTGGCCTGTCGGTGCTGTCCAGCCGGCTTGACGCGCAGTTCGACAGCGCCGAGTACCTGCCGCCGGACTACAGCCCCGACCCCTCGCCCGACTTCCGCAACAAGCTGGACACCGACCTCGCCGCGCTGGAGTACCGCGCCGACTGGAGCCCGGCCTGGACCACGACGCTGCGCGCCTCGGCCGAAGACGACGATCTGCACAGCGGCGGCACCCAGGTCGACCGCTACCGCACACGCCGCCAGCAACTCGACGCCCAGGCCACCTGGCGCCCGCTGGCCGGCCACGCGTTGACACTGGCCTACGAGGGCCTGACCGAGAAGGCCGAGTCCAGTGCCTTCTTGCAGAACGTGCAGCGCGACAACCACGCGCTGGTGCTGGCCTACCAGGGCGCGCTCGGGCCCGTGCAGGCCCAGCTCGACTGGCGCCACGACGACAACTCGGCCTACGGCCAGGTCGACACCGGCCGCGTGGGCGCCTCGTACGCGCTGGCGCCGGGCTGGCGCTTGCGCGCGCTGGCCGGCAGCTCGTTCCGCGCGCCGAGCTTCAATGACCTGTACTACCCCGGCTACGGCGTACCGCCGGGAAGCGGCGAGTTCGAGCTCAAGCCCGAGCACGGCCGCAGCGTCGAGCTGGGCGTCGAGGGCCGCTGGTCCGGCAGCGACCTGTCGGCCACCGTCTGGCAAAACCGGGTGCGCGACCTGATCGGCTACCAGGCCGACCGCAGCCAGTGCCCGGCCGACCCGGCCTACGACTTCGGCTGCGCGTCCAACGTGGCGCGCGCCAAGCTGCAGGGCCTGACGCTGAACGCAGGCACGCAATGGAACACCACGGTGGGCGACTGGTTGCTGCGCGGCCAGCTCGACTTCCTCGACGCCAAGGACGCGAACACCGGCGCGCGCCTGACCCGGCGTGCTGCGCACCAGGCCAGCCTGTCGGCCGATTACCTGCGCGGCGACTGGCGCATCGGGGCCGCGGTGCTGAACGTGGGCGCGCGGCCGGACGGCGGCGACGGCTTCCAGCTGCCCGAGGAGACCACGCTGGACCTGAAGGCCCAATGGCAGTTTGCCCCTGGCTGGACGCTGGAGGCCAAGCTGGTCAATGCGACCGACGTGGACCTGCAGCCCGCGCGCGACTACCAGGGCCTGGGCCGCCAGGCCTGGCTGGGCCTGCGCTGGGACTGGGCCGCTCGACGCTGAGGACCACGGCCATGGCGACCCGCGCTGTGATGGTCTGGGGCTGCTCCAGCGGCGCGGGCAAGAGCCTGCTCGGCACCGCGCTGTGCCGCTGGGCGGCACGGCAGGGCGTCGACGTGGTGCCCTTCAAGGCGCAGAACATGAGCAACAACGCGCGGGTCGTCGCCGGCCCGGGTGGCCGCCTGGGCGAGATCGGCTCGGCGCAGTACTTCCAGGCGCTGGCCGCGCGGGCCGAGCCCACGGTCGACATGAACCCGGTTCTGCTCAAGCCCGAGCGCGACACCGCGAGTCAGGTGGTGTTGCAGGGCCAGGTCGCGCCGGCACTGTCGCGCCTGCCCTGGCGCGAGCGCAGCGCCCACCTGGCGCTGGCCGCGCGCGAGAGCTTCGAGCGCCTGGCCGCGCGGCACGAGCTGCTGGTGATCGAGGGCGCCGGCTCGCCGGCCGAGATCAACCTCGCTGCGCACGACTACGTGAACCTGTCGACCGCGCGCTGGGCGCGCGAGGCCGGCCCCCTGCACAGCCTGCTGGTGGCCGACATCGACCGCGGTGGCGCCTTCGCGCATTTGTTCGGCAGTTGGGCACTGTTGCCCGAAGACCTGAAGGACACGCTGGCGGGCTTCGTGCTCAACAAGTTCCGCGGCGACCCGGCCCTGCTGTCGCCCGGCCCGCGGCAGCTGGAATCGCTGACCGGGGTGCCCACGCTGGGCGTGCTGCCGATGGCACGCGGGCACGGCCTGCCGGAAGAAGACGGCGTGTTCGACGACGGGCCCTCGGCCGCTGTCGCCGGGGGCATGCCCCTGGTCGTCGCCGTGCTGGCCTACCCGCACCTGAGCAACCACGACGAGTTCCAGCCGTTGCGCCAGGTGCCCGGCCTGCGTCTGGTCTGGGCCCGCAGCGTGGCCGACCTGCATGGTGCGCAGTGGATCGTGCTGCCCGGCTCCAAGCAGGTCAGCGGCGACCTGGCCTGGCTGCGCCAGCAAGGGCTGGACCGCATGGTGCGCCTGCACGCCGCCGCCGGCCGGCCGGTGCTGGGCGTGTGTGGCGGGCTGCAGATGCTGGGCGAATCTCTGCACGACCCGGACGGCGTGGACGGCGAGGCCGGCGGCCCCTGGCCCGGCCTGGGCCTGCTGCCGCTGGCCACGCGCTACGGCGCCGTGAAGCGGGTCGCGCGCACGCCGGCCCGCTTCGGGCAGACCACCGGCCCGTGGGCTGCGCTGGCCCGGCTGGACTGGCAGGGCTACGAGATCCGCCACGGCATGACCGAGCCGTTAGCCCAGCCGGCGACCGGCCACGCCCTGGCCGTGCTGCACGGCGCTGATGGCCGCGCGCTGGGCTGGCAGTCGGGCCCCGTGCTCGCCACGGCCGTGCATGGCCTGTTCGAATCGCCGGCGGTGCTCAGGGCCCTGTTCGGCGCGCAGGTGCGCAGCCTCGACGACAGTTTCGACACCCTGGCCGACCTGGTGGGGCAACATCTGGACGCCCGCTTCCTGGGCCGACTGTTGGGAGACAGCTTTTGACCGGACCGCAGCGCATCGTCTGCCTCACCGAAGAGACCACCGAATGGCTCTACCTGCTGGGGCAGGAGCAGCGCATCGTCGGCATCTCGGGCTACACCGTGCGGCCGCGCCGCGCGCGCGACGAGAAGCCGCGCGTGTCCGCCTTCCTCGACGGCAAGATCGACAAGATCGTGGCCCTCGAGCCGGACCTGGTGATCGGCTTTTCGGACATGCAGGCGGCGCTGGCCGACAAGCTGATCCGCGCGGGGCTCAATGTGCTGGTCACCAACCAGCGCAGCGTGGCCGAGATCCTGGCCACGCTGCGCCTCGTGGCGGGGCTGGTGGGCGAGGCCGCGGCCGCCGAGGCCTGGATCGCCGACTGGCAGCGCCGCGCCGATGCGCTGGCCACGGTGGCCGCCACCTGGCCGCGCCGCCCCCGGGTGTATTTCGAGGAATGGGACGAGCCGATGATCAGCGCCATCCAGTGGGTGTCGGAGCTGATCACGATCGCCGGGGGCGACGATGTCTTTCCCGAACTGGGCCGCCAGCGCATGGGCCGCGACCGTGTCATCGCCGACGCGCTGGAGCCGGCACGCCGTGCGCCGGACCTGATCGTCGGCTCGTGGTGCGGCAAGAAGTTCCGCCCCGAGCGGGTGGCCGCCCGCGAGGGCTGGGCCGAGGTGCCTGCGGTGCGCTACCGGCGCCTGCACGAGATCAAGTCCTGCGACATCCTGCAGCCCGGCCCGGCCGCGCTGACCGATGGCCTGGAGCAACTGCACCGCTTGTTCGCCGACTGGGCGCGGCACGCCGCTTGAGCCGACCGCGGGCTATGCTGACGGCCATGGAAACACCGCCGACCTATCCCTGCTGGGAGACGCACTGATGCGGATCGCCGTGCTCACCTTCGACGGCTACAACGAGCTGGACTCGTTCGTCGCTGGCGCGATCCTGAACCGGCTGGGCAGCCGCGGCTGGAAAGCCCACATCACCGCGCCCGGCCGCGAGGTCACGTCGATGAACGGGCTGACCGTGCAGGCCCAGCAGCCGCTGGAATTCGCCCGCGAGGCCGACGCCGTGATCGTCGGCAGCGGCATCCACACCCGCCAGTGGGCGGCCGACGACAGCCTGATGGCGCGGCTGCAACTCGACCCGAAGCGTCAGTTGATCGGCGCCCAGTGCTCGGGCACCCTGATGCTGGCGCGGCTGGGCCTGCTCGACGGCGTGCCGGCCTGCACCGACCTGACCACCCGGCCCTGGGTGCAGGAAGCCGGGGTGAAGACCGTCGACCAGCCCTTCATCGCCCATGGCGCGGTGGCCACGGCGGGCGGGTGCATGGCCAGCGTCTACCTGGCCACCTGGCTGATGTGGCGCGGCGCCGGCGAAGCCGCTGCGCGCGAGGCGCTGCACTACGTGGCACCGGTCGGCGAGAAAGCCGACTTCGTCGAGCGGGCGGTGGGCGCGGTGGCGCGCTACGCCTCGTCAGGCGCACCGGGCTGACGCTGCCGGCGCCCGCGCCCTGCGGATGCCCGGTTACTTGGTGAGGATCAGCTTGCCGGTGCCCGTGCGGCGCAGCCGGTAGACCTGGTCGCCGTGGTTGATCAGGGCTTCATCGGTGCCGGCCAGAAGGTCTTCGCTGCGCCAGGCGGGGCCCTGCAGCGCAGGGGCGGGGGCCACCAGCGCCGGCGGGTCGCCAGGCAGGGGCTCGGGCCGGGAGGGCGGGGGCAGGTGGACAGGCATGTGCGAATATTATTACGAGCGATTCTCATTTGCATGAAATCACCCTCAGGACATGTGGACTATTCTGCGAGCGAAGCCTCCATGGGCGCTTGACCTGGGCGCAGTCGCAAGCGGCCACGGGGCGGGCACAATCGAGCGTTTACGCCCTTGGCGCCCGGCTGCCTGGCCGGCCGCCGCGGCCAGCCGGCCGTGGCAACGACCTACCGAGACGACCATGCCCCCCAGCGACACGCCCGCCCCCAGCCCCGTTCGTTCCACCAGCCAGCGCGACCTGGGCAAGCACGCCTACAGCCGCGACGAGTTGCTGGCCTGTGGCCGTGGCGAGCTCTTCGGCCCGGGCAATGCCCGCCTGCCCTTGCCAAACATGCTGATGATGGACCGCATCGTCCGCATCGACGACACCGGTGGCGCGCATGGCAAGGGGCTGATCGAGGCCGAGCTGGACATCGTGCCGGAGCTCTGGTTCTTCGCCTGCCACTTCGAGGGCGACCCGGTGATGCCCGGCTGCCTGGGCCTGGACGCGCTGTGGCAACTGGTCGGCTTCTGGCTTGGCTGGCGCGGCAACCCCGGCCGCGGTCGGGCCCTGGGCTCGGGCGAGGTCAAGTTCTATGGCCAAGTCTTGCCTTCGGTCAAGAAAGTCACCTACCGGCTGGACCTGAAGCGCGTGATCGAGCGCAAACTTGTCATGGGGATCGCCGACGGCCACATGTACGCTGACGGACGCGAGATCTATTCGGCCACCGACCTGAAGGTGGGCCTGTTCACTTCGACGGAAGATTTCTGAGCATGCGTCGTGTCGTCGTCACCGGGTATGGCATCGTCTCCAGCCTGGGCAACAACAGGGACGAGGTCACCGAGAGCCTGCGCGAGGGCCGTTCGGGGCTGAAGTTCAACCCCACCTACGCCGAACGCGGCATGCGCTCGCAGGTCAGCGGCCGGCCGAGCCTGGACCTGGAAGCCGCGATCGACCGCCGCACGTTGCGCTTCATGGGCGACGCGGCGGCCTATGCCTACCTGTCGATGCAGCAGGCGATCGAGCACGCCGGCCTGACGCCCGAGCAGGTATCGAACCCGCGCACCGGCCTGGTGGCCGGCTCGGGCGGCGCGTCCAGCTTCAACCAGGTCTGGGCGGCGGACACGCTGCGCGCCAAGGGCATCAAGCGGGTCGGCCCCTTCATGGTCACCCGCACCATGGGCAGCACGGTGTCGGCCTGCCTGGCCACGCCCTTCGGCATCAAGGGCGTCAACTACTCGATCACCTCGGCCTGCGCCACCAGTGCCCACTGCATCGGCCACGCTGCGCAGCTGATCGCCTGGGGCCAGCAGGACGTGGTCTTCGCCGGCGGCGGCGAGGAAGAGAGCTGGGAGCTCTCGCTGCTGTTCGACGCGATGGGCGCGATGAGCAGCGGCTTCAACGACCAGGCAGAGCGCGCCTCGCGTGCCTTCGACGTGTCGCGCGACGGCTTCGTCATCGCCGGCGGCGGCGGCATGCTGGTGATGGAATCGCTGGAGCATGCCCAGGCCCGCGGCGCCACCATCCTGGCCGAGCTGGTCGGCTTCGGCGCCACGTCCGACGGGCACGACATGGTGGCCCCCTCCGGCGAGGGCGCGGTGCGCTGCATGCAGCAGGCCATGGCGACCGTGAAGACGCCGATCGACTACATCAACGCCCACGGCACGTCCACGCCGGTGGGCGACCTGGCCGAGCTGGGCGCGGTGCGCCAGGTGTTCGGCCACGAGGTGCCATGGATCAGCTCGACCAAGTCGCTGTCGGGCCACTCGCTGGGCGCCGCCGGCGCGCAGGAGGCGATCTACTGCCTGCTGATGATGGCGCACGGCTTTGCCGCCGCGTCGGCCCACATCGAGAACCTGGACCCGGCGGCCGAAGGCCTGCCCATCCTGCGCGAGCGGCGCGACGCACCGCTGCACACGGCGATGTCCAACAGCTTCGGCTTCGGCGGCACCAACGCCACGCTGGTCTTCAGCCGGTTCCAGGGTTGACCGGCGCGGGGCCGCGCGCCCCGGGGGCCTGCACGAGCCACTTCAGCGCCGTCTCGTACAACTGCGCCGGCTCGAAGGGCTTGGCGATGAAATCGTTCATGCCGGCGGCCAGGCACTCGGCACGGTCTTCGTCGAAAGCGTTGGCCGTCATCGCCACGATCGGCGTGTAGCGGTGGCGCGCCAGCTGGCGCATGCGCCGCGCCGCCGCCACGCCGCCCATGCGCGGCATCTGCATGTCCATCAGCACCAGGTCGAAGGCCTGTGCGTCGGCCAGCGCCACCGCCTCTTCGCCGTCGCGGGCCTCGGTCACTTGCAGGCCGGCGTCTTCAAGCAGGGCACGCGCGATCAGCCCGTTGACCGGCTCGTCCTCCACCACCAGCACCCGGCGCCCGCGGTGGCGGCGGCGCAGCGTGGTCTCGGCGGCCTCCTGCGCGGCACGCGGCGGCGGCACGAGGCTGGCCTGGCCGGCGCTGCCGCGCTGCAGCCGGGCGGTGAACCAGAACAGGCTGCCTGAGCCGGGGGTGCTGACGGCGCCCGCGTCGCCGCCCATCAGCTGGGCCATGCGCTGGGTGATGACCAGGCCGAGGCCGGTGCCGCCATGCTCGCGTGTGGCCGTGTTGTCGGCCTGCTCGAAGGGCGAGAACAGCAGCGCCAGCTTGTCGGCGGCGATGCCCACGCCGGTGTCCTCGACCTCGAAGCGGACCAGCACGCCGCGCTCGTTTTCTTCGACGATGCGCACACGGATCGCCACTCGGCCGCGCTCGGTGAACTTCACCGCGTTCGAGGCGTAGTTCAGCAGCCCTTGCTGCAGCCGTGTCGGGTCGCCCAGCAGAGCACCCGGCTCCGATGGCACGTCGAGGCTCAACGCGAGCCCCTTTTCCTGCAGGCGGTCGTGAACCATCGTGGCCACGTTCTGCACCAGGCTGTCCAGCCGCACGTCCACCCGCGCCAGCTCGACCTTGCCGGCCTCGATCTTGGACAGGTCCAGGATCGCATTGATCACCTCGAGCAAGTGCTTGCCCGCGGCCTCCAGCTGATCCAGCCGAGCGGCCTGCTCGTCGCTGACCCCCGAGCGCCGCACCAGGTGGGCCATGCCGGTGATGGCGTTCAACGGCGTGCGGATCTCGTGCGACATGTTGGCCAGGAAGGCGCTCTTGGCCACGCTGGCGGACTCGGCGGCCTCCTTGGCCATGGCGAGCTCGTTGGTGCGCTCGGACACCAAGCCCTCGAGGTGCACGCGGTAGCGCTCCAGCTCGGCCTGCGCGGCCCGGCGCTCGCTCACGTCGCGGATCGCCCGCAGCACCAGAGTACCCTGCTCGGTCTGCAGGCTGCTGAGGCTGACCTCGATCGGGAACTCGGCGCCGCCGTCCTGCCGCCGGCCGCGTGCTTCGCGGGTGCGGCCCGCCGCCGGCCCGGCCTCGTCCGCCAGCAGCCGGTCGATCGGCTGCCCCGCCAGCGCGCCGCGCTGCGCGCCGAAGATGCGCTCGGCCTGGGTGTTGACCAGCACGACGCGCTGGTCAGCGCCCACCACCACGATCGCATCGGGGGCGGACTCGATCAGCGTGGCCACCTGGCGCCCGTAGGCGTCGGCCTGCTGGTGCGCGGCATGGGCCTCGTCCATCGCGCGGCCCATGGCCAGCAAGGCGCCGAACAGCAGCAGGCCCACGCTCAGGAAGCCCAGCCGCAACGGGCCCGCCTCGCCGCCCCCCACTGGCCAGCCGCCGCGCGGCACGGCCGCCAATTGCCACGAGCCGGAGGGCAGCTGGATCTCGGCCAGCACCGGGGCGGTGGTGAACAGCGCCGCGGGCCCGAAGAAGACTTCGCCGGACGGCCCCGTGCCGTCCTTGCCGCGGATGGCCACATCGATCGGCAACTGCGGGTCCGTCAGGCCGCTGCCCTGGAACAGGCGATCGGCGTCGCTCACCGCGCTGACGATGCCCCAGAAGCGCTCGTCCGGGTTGCCCTCGTGCAGATACACCGGCAGCCGGGCGACCAGGGCCGTGCCGCCCTGCACCAGGGTCAGCGGGCCGGCCAGCACCACCTGGCGCGTCTGCTGCGCCTTCTCCACCGCCGGCAACTGGCTCGGCACGGTGCGGTAGTCCAGGCCGATCGCCTTCTCGTTGCCCTGCAGCGGCACCATCAGCCGGATGACCAGGTCCGGCGCCGCGGCCACGGCCTTGAGGTGGCCGTGGCCGACCAGCAGCGGCCGGGCGGCGCGCTCGAAGCGGGCCTGGTCCAGGTCCGGGATCAGGTTGATGACGCCGATCAGGCCGGTGGCGAGCTGGATGTCGCCGTAGACGTTCGCGCTCAGGCGGTCGCGCACCTCGTTGAGCGAGCGCTGCACCTCGGCGCGCGCCTGGGTCAGCATGCGCTGCGTGTTCACCCGCTCGGCGAACCACCAGCTCCACGCGTACAGCCCCGCCAGCAGGACCAGCAGGACACGGTAGACGAGGACGCGGCGGGGCGGGGCGGGCATGCAGGGGCCGGGCGGTCAGCCGACGGCGGGTGGGCCAGCGGGCAAGTTATCGGCTTGGCTTGGGGCCGTCAATCCTGGCGCAGGCCCACGCCGCCAACAGGGTCTCGGGCCTCAGCGCCGGCCGCGGCGCTGGGCCAGCGGGCGCTTGCCCTTGAGCTGCCGCTCGATGCCGTCGTTCAGGTCCGAGCGCAGGGCCAGCACCTCGTCGACCTGGCCGTAGACCCCGGGAAAGCGCAGGTCCAGCCACAGCCAAAGGGTGCAGGCGCGCAGGGCCTGCTCCATCGCGTCGAGCCGGCTGTGGCCGTCCACGCTCTTCAGGAACCAGGGCTCGCCGACGTGCCCCTGCCGCGCGTGCTGGTGGGCCCAGCCGAGGAACTCGTCCACCTGGCCGTCGGTGCGGGTGTCCACCGGCGCCTGGGCGTAGACGAAGCGCTCGCGCAGGCTCAAGGCCCCCGCGCTGTCGTCCAGCTGTGCGGCCAGGGCCAGCATGGTGTCCAGCTCGGCGACCGCGAAGTGGGCGTTGTCCAGCTTCAGCTGGTCGACGAACACGCGCAGCACCTCGGCGAGCTGGTTCTTGTTCAGGCGCGAGGCAATGGTGTCGATGTGCCAGCCGTTGGGCGCCACCGGCGCCTTGAAGTCGCGTGGCGCGCGCGGCACCTTGGGCAGCAACTCTTTCAGCACGCGCGCGGCCGTCGGCTCGGCCTCTTTCAGCACGCCGACGAAGCCTTCCTCGTGGATGCCGTAGCGCCCGGCACGGCCGGCGATCTGGTGCACCTCGGACTCGGTGAGCGCCCGGTCGCCGACGCCGTCGAACTTGTTCATGGTGCTGAACAGCACGCGCTGGATCGGCAGGTTCAGGCCCATGCCGATCGCGTCGGTGGCCACCAGGATGTGCGATTCGCCCTGCGCAAAGCGCTCGGCCTCGCGCCGGCGCACCTCGGGCGGCAAGGCACCGTAGATCACCGAGACCGGGTGGCCACCCCCTCCTTGCCCCGCGGCGATCTGGTCGCGCAGCATCAGCACGTCGCGCCGGCTGAAGGCCACCACCGCGTCGCCCAGCTTCAGGGCCGAGATCGGCACCGGGTGGGCCAGGCGCTCGACATGCTGCTTGCGCTCGAAGCGCCTGACCTCGCACCGCTCGCCGCACAGGCCCAGCAGCTTCTCGATCGCCGCCACCGCGTAGGCCGAGCAGATGATGATCACCTCGTTGGCCGGCACCGCGACGATGGCCTGCGTCCACGCCCAGCCGCGCGAGTTGTCGAAGATCATCTGCGCTTCGTCGATCACCGCCACGTCGATCGCCGCGTTGGTGTTGACCATCTCGATGGTGCTGGACACCACGCGCGCCTCGGGCGCAGGCACGTTCTCTTCGCCGGTCAGCAGCGAGCAGGGCACGCCCCGCGCCACCAGCCGGTCCCGCCCTTCCAGCGCCAGCAGACGCAACGGGGCGAGGTAGGCGCCGTCCAGCGCCTGCGCCAAGCGCTCGAAAGCCGCATGGGTCTTGCCGCTGTTGGGCGGGCCGACGTAGAGCGTGACGCTGCGCTGCAGCCGGCGCGCCTTGGTGAAGGTGTCCGGGTAGCCCTGGAAGGCCAGTTCGCTGTTCAGGCTGGCCAACGTGTCCTGCTCGGCCACATGCCGCTCCCAGCGGTCCTGCGCGCGTTCGCAGGCCGTCTTCAGCTCGGCAAACGCGTCGGCCGTGACCACCGAGGTCTGCGACGCCGCGCATTCGGCCTGCAGGCGCGGCAGCAGCGAGTCGAGCTGGGCGGGGTTCAGCGCGCGGCTGCGCTGCACCAGCCCTTCCAGGTGGGCGACCAACTCGGCCGCATGCGGGTGATGCGGCGGCGCGCCAAGCGCGGCGTGCAGCGCGGCTTCGTCGCCGGTGCGGTAGAAGGCCCAGACGGCCTCGGCATCCACGGGCACGCGGAACAGCACCGGCACGCGCCAGTCCACACTGGGCAGGGTCAGCGTGTGGCGGATCAGGCGCGTCCAGGCGCCGGCACGGCGCGACACCGCGGCGGCCTCCAGCACCGTGGCGCGCTCGACCATCAGCGGCCGGGCGCCGGGCCCGGTGCCGACTGTGTCCAGGTGGGCCAGGGCGGCGCCCATCCACCGGGGCTCGATCCAGCGGCTGGGCCGCTGGCCGGCGGCGGCTTTCTGCAGCAGCACCAGGCCGAGCTGGTCCAGGTGCTGCTCGAAGCCTGGGCTGTTCTCGGGGATGTAGTCGGCGGGCTTGACGACCTGCGGCAGCGCGTAGGCCGCCTGGCGGATGCGGTTGAAGTCCGCCTGGGTGAGTTGCGCCGGCACCCGCTGGGCGTGGCGCGGGTTGGGCAGGGTCAGTGCCGAAGGGGCCGTGGTGGCCGCGCGGGGCGTGGAGGGCATGGGGCCTTCTGCGGTGGCGGCTCGGTTCAGGGCCCGAGCAGCTGTTGTGGGGCGCGGTCGGTGACCGCGGTGGTGCAGGGGTGGGTGCTGCGCCGCTCGACCGTGATGGCGTAGAAATCCTCGACCAGCTCATCGGTGCGGCCGACGACACGCACGCCGTACTGCGCCGAAGTCTCCGATTCCAGCACAGTGGGCGTCATGAAGACGCCGCGGCCCTCGCCACCGAAGGCCTTCATCAGCGCCGCGTCGTCGAACTCGCCGATCACCCTCGGGCGGATCTTGTGGGCGGCGAGCCAGAAGTCGAAGCGCCGCCGCATGGCCGACGAGGCACCCTGCAGCAGCATCGGCGCGTCGTCCAGGCACTGCGGGAACTCGCCTTCGAGCGCCCGCCTGAGCGTGGGCGCGGCGAAGAAGCTCATCGCGGTCGAGCCCAGCAAATGGCTGTGGCCCTTGACGCTGACCTGGCGGCTCATCGGCTCGTCGGCGATCACCAGGTCCAGCCGGTGCACCGCCAACTGGCCCAGCAGGTCGGTGAACTGGCCCTCGTGGCAGATCAGGCGCACGTGCTCGGCCACGCCCAGCGCCGGTTCCAGAAGGCGGTAGGCGACGGCCTTGGGCACCGAGTCGGCGATGCCGACGTGGAAGTCCAGCCCCTGTTCGCTGCTGCGCGCGCCCCGGCCGACGCGCGCTTCCAACTCGGCGCCGAGGGCGAAGATCTGGTCCGCATAGCCCAAGGCCAGCCGGCCCTCGTCGGTCAACTCCAGCCCGCGGCCGGACTTGCGGAACAGCGCACAGCCCAGCCGGTCTTCCAGCAGCTTGATCTGGCCCGACAGCGTCTGCGGCGATATGTGCAGCTGCTCGCCGGCGCGCACGATGCCACCGGCCTTGGCGGCGGCCCAGAAGTAGTGCAGGTGCTTGAAGTTCATGCGCGCCGCGTTGGCTGCTGTCTGATATTTCGAATAAACCGAAACATTGTCGCGCAAATGGCGAATTTACGGAAATGACGCCGCTGCCTACAGTGCGGCGTCTTTCGATTCAACGACACGCTGCCATGGAACTGCTGCTCGACCCCCACGTCTGGATTGCCTTCGGCATGCTCACCGCGCTCGAGATCGTGCTGGGCATCGACAACATCATCTTCATCTCCATCCTGGTCGGCCGCTTGCCGGCCGACCAGCGCGACCGCGCCCGCCGCCTGGGCCTGGGTTTCGCGATGGTCACCCGCGTGCTGCTGCTGCTGTCGCTGAGCTGGGTGATGGGCCTGACCGCCGACCTGTTCACCGTGATGGGTCAGGGCATCAGCGGGCGCGACTTGGTGCTGCTCGCGGGTGGCCTGTTCCTGCTCTACAAAGCCTCGCACGAGATCTTTGTCGAGGTTGAGGCGCGCGACCAGCACAGCCCCGACGAGACGGCCACCCCGTCCCAAGCCGCGCGCCGCGGCCTGTTCTGGGGCGTGATCGGCCAGATCGCGGTGATCGACATCGTCTTCTCGCTGGACTCGGTGATCACCGCCGTCGGCATGGTCGACCAAGTGGGCGTGATGATCGCCGCCGTGATCGCCGCCGTGGGCGTGATGCTGTTCGCCGCCAAGCCGATCGGCGATTTCGTCGACCGCCACCCCTCGGTCAAGGTGCTGGCGCTGGCCTTCCTGGTGATGGTGGGCATGGCGCTCACCGCCGAGGCCTTCGACGTGCACGTGCCCAAGGGCTACATCTACGCTGCGATGGCTTTCTCGCTGGCGGTCGAGGCACTCAACATCCGCGCCCGCAGCAAGCGCCTGGCGCAGCGCGAGGACCCGCTGGCCGCCACGTGATGCGATTTTCTCGAAATCATTTTTCGAATCATTCGACTTTAATCGAAGCATTCGAACCCTTAGATTCCAGTTTCCGACACCCCTTGAAGGAGTCTTCCTCATGAACATCCAACCGATTCGCTCCGACGCTTATGCGGGCGGTGGCCTGTCCGCCTCGGCCGGCCAGCGCAACCGCGTGCTGCGCAACACCTACTGGCTGCTGGCCCTGTCCATGCTGCCCACCGTGCTGGGCGCCTGGCTCGGCGTGGCCACCGGCATCACCCGGGCCATGACGCCGGGCGTGGGCCTGGTCGTGTTCCTGGTGGGTTCGTTCGGCTTCATGTACGCGATCGAGAAGACCAAGGAATCGGCGGCCGGCGTGCCGGTGCTGCTGGGCTTCACCTTCTTCATGGGGCTGATGCTGTCGCGCCTGGTCGGCATGGTGCTGGGCCTGGCCAACGGCACCGGCCTGGTGATGACGGCGTTCGCCGGTACCGGGGCCATCTTCCTCGGCATGGCGGCCCTGTCCTCCGTCATCAAGCGCGACCTCAGCGCCATGGGCAAGTGGCTGTTCATCGGCATGGTCATGCTGCTGGTGGCCGGCATCGCGAACTTCTTCATCCAGTCCAGCGCGCTGATGATCACGCTGTCGGTGATCGCGATCGGCATCTTCTCGGCCTTCATCCTGCACGACCTGAAGCGCGTGCAGGACGGGCTGGAGACCAACTACATCAGCGCCACGCTGGGCGTGTACCTGAGCATCTACAACGTCTTCCAGTCGCTGCTGATGCTGCTGGGCGTGTTCGGCGGCCGCGACGAATGAGGCCGATCGTCATGCACAGCTTGTCGTCGGGCCCCGGCGCCGGGTTCTGGGGCGGCATCAGCCGCGTGCTGGCCGGCCTGGGCCAGGCGGCCCGCCTGCTGTTGGGCCTGGCGCTGCTTGCCGCCGCCTTTGTGATGGGCCTGTTGCTGGCGGTGGCCCTGGTTCTGCGGGCCACGTTCCGGCGTGGCCAGCCAGGCGGCGACGCCGACGGTGACACCATGGGGCTGCACGCCGGGCGGCCAACCCGTGCCGCCCCGCGCCGGCCGACGGGCGAGATCGTCGACGTCGAGGTGCGTGAGGTCCGCCCCGGCCGTCAGTAGCGCACCTGCACCCGGTACTTCAAGGTGGTGCTGCCTTCGGCCGGCACGCTGAGCTGCCACTCGGCGGTGCCGGCCGCGGCCTTGCGGTGCGGGTGCGACTCGCCCAGCATGGCCCAGTCGCCCGGGATGGGCTCGCGCACGGTCACGGTCACCGCCTCGGTCTTGGCGTTGCGCACCACGATCTCGTAGGCGCTCTCCGAGACGTGGCTGGCCCGGTTGTTCGGCTCGCGGCGACGCCAGCTGGTCTGCTTCTTGTCGGCCGTCACGTCGAAGGCCTCGCCCAGGTGCAGGCGCACCGTCTCGTTCCTGGCCGTGTGGTCGATGCGGTCTTCGCCGATGAATTGCGCGTTGCCCGCACCGTCGCGCTTGTAGACGCGCACGATGCCCTTGGGCAGCGGCTGGCCCAGGCGGGCGCTCTCCTTGTTGTCGAAGCTCACGAAGACGCTGGCCTTGAGCTTGGTGCCGATCTCACCGACGCTTTCGCCGTAGTAGTCACCCGCGCCGTCGAACAGCAGCTGCTTGGTGACCGGCACGCCGGCGGCGTCCAGCAGGGCCACCTGCTTGGTCTGCTGGTCGGCGATGGTGGTCGGGCGGCCCAGCGTGTACAGGTGGTACTCGAACAGGGCTTCCTGCTGCATGGCCTTCTCGGCAAGCGCCATGTCGCTGCGCGCCATGCTGGTGGCAGAGATCGCCGGCGCCTCGTCCTGGACCCGGTTGACGTCGCCCGCCACCAGCTGCAGCTTCGCGTTGGTGTAGGTGGTGCCGCTCTGGTTGCCCAAGGTCACCCAGCCGTTGAGGTCCAGCGTGCGGTCGTCCGGCCCCAGCTCGGCCACGTAGTCGGCCTTCCACGACAGGCCTCCGGTCAGGTACGACAGCTCCAGGCTCTGCGGCCCCGCGCGCTGGCTTTGCAGCGTGGTCACCAGCGTGGGCCGGTCGCGAAGCGTCGACGGCACCTGGTCGAAGACGATGCGCCCGGGTAGGCCGGTTTCAATGCGGTCGCCGATCTTCAGCACCACGCCGTCCTGCGCGCTCAGCACCTGCGCCGTCTCGCTGGTCTCGGCGCCGGTGGTCGGGTGGGTCTTCACCACGCGCACCGTGCGGCCCACGTATTCCTCCAGCAGCTTGGCGGGGGTGAGCAGGTCGAAGTCGAAGTTCTGCTCGACCAGGCTGAAGCTGCCGGGGTGGCTGAGGCTGCGCAGCTGCGCGGTCTCGGGGCGCATCTGCGCGCTCACGTCGCGCAGCGCGATGCGGTTGGCACCGGCGTCGAGGCCCACACTGCGGGTCTCCTTCACCAAGGCCAGGTCTTCGTTGTAGATGGTGATGGCGATGCTGGTCTGGTCGTCCAGCGTGCTGCGGCGCTCGGGCGCGTCCGCGTGCACCGTGGCGGCCAGGCAGGCCAGCGCAGCGGCGGCGATCCTTGAAGGGCGGTTCTGTCGGGGCATGGTGTTCGGGCCTCGTGGTTCTTCAGTAGCGCACCAGCACGCGGTACTTCAAGGTGGTGCTGCCACCGGCCGGCACGTTGACGCGCCACTGCGCCGTGCCGGCCGCTGCCTTGGTGTGGGCCTGGGACTCTTCCAGCATCGTCCAGTCGCCGGGCACGGGCTCGCGCACGGTCACCGCCACGGCCTCGGTCTTGGCGTTGCGCAGCACGATCTCGTAGGCGCTCTCGAAGACGTAGCTGGCCTTGTTGGTCGGCTCGCGGCGCTTGAAGTCGGTCTGCTTCTTGTCGGCCGTCACGTCGAAGGCGTCTCCCAGCTTCAGGCGCACGGTCTCGTTCTTGGGCGTGTGGTCGATCCGGTCTTCACCGACGAACTGGGCGTTGCCCGCGCTGTCGCGCTTGTAGACCCGCACCACGCCCTTGGGCAGCGGCATGCCGAGCCGTGCCGCCTCGCGGTTGGCGAACTCGACGTAGACGCCGGCCTTGAGCTTCTGGCCGATGTCGCCCACGCTGCTGCGGTAGTAGTAGTCGGCGCCGCGCACCAGCAGCTCCTTGGTCACCGGCACGCCGGTGGCACCCAGCATGGCGACCTGCTTGGTCTGCTGGTTGGCAATGGTCGTCGGCCGGCCGAGCGTGTACAGGTGGTACTCGAACAGCGACTCCTGCGCCATCGGCGCGGCCGCCGGCGCGGCCAGCGCCATGACCTTGCGGTCCTCCAGGCGCCCGCGCATCTCGTCCTTGACCCGGTTCACGTCACCGGCCACCAGCTGCAGCTTGGCGTTCGAGTAGCTGGTGCCGCTCTGGTTGACCAGCGTGACCCAGCCGTTCAGGTCGATGCTGCTGTCGTCGGCATTCAGCTCGGCCACGTAGTCGGCCTTCCACGACAGGCCGCCGGTCAGGTAAGACAGCTCCATGTCCTGCGCACCGGCCCGCTTGCTCACCAACTCGGTGACGAGCGTCGGCCGGTCGCGCAGGTTGCTGGGCACGCCGTCGAAGACGATGCGGCCGGGCACGCCGGTCTCGATGCGGTCGCCGATCTTCAGCACCACGCCCTCGTTGGCGGCCAGCACCTGGGCGGTCTCGGTGGTCTCGACGCCGGTGGTCGGGTGGGTGCGCACCACGCGCACCGTCTTGCCGACGTACTTCTCCAGCAGCTTGGTGGGCGTCAGCAGGTCGAAGTCGAAGTTCTGCTCCAGCAGGCTGAACGAGCCGGGGTGGGACACGCTGCGCAACTGCGCCGTCTCGGGCCGCATGCGCGCGCTCACGTCGCGCAGCGCGACCCGGTTCGCGCCTTCGTCCAGCGTGATCTTGCGGGCGTCCTTCACCAGCGCCAGGTCTTCGTTGTAGATGGTGATGGCGACCGCCTGCTGGTCGTCCAGCGTGCTGCGGCGCTCGGCCGTCGGTGCGGCCGGCGCCGGGCCGGTGGCCAGGGTCAGGCAGGCCAGGGCGGCCAGGGCAGCGGGGGTGCGGTAGGCGATGGTCATGGGGGTGCTCCTCGTCGGCAAAGGTCCGGGTGAAGTAGGTGGACCCAGGCTGATACGGCCCAGCGCCGGCGACAGGGTTAAAGGCCGGCCAGCTTTTCGGTCGATGGGCCAGTTTAGGCGTGCCACCCAGGCGACGAGGGACCGGCTGTCCCGATAATCCCGCATGACCGCCGCTGCCCCGACCGACTTCGCCTCGCTGCCCCTGCCCCCCGCCACGCTGCAGAACCTGCAGCGCCTGGGCTACGACGCGATGACCCCCATCCAGGCTGCCAGCCTGCCGCTGGCCCTGGCCGGCCACGACCTGATCGCCCAGGCCAAGACCGGCAGCGGCAAGACCGCGGCCTTCGCGCTGGCCCTGCTGGCCAACCTGAACCCGCGCCACTTCGGCGTGCAGGCGCTGGTGCTGTGCCCCACGCGCGAACTGGCCGACCAGGTGACGCAGGAGGTGCGCCGCCTCGCGCGCGCCGAAGACCACATCAAGGTGCTCACGCTGTGCGGCGGCGCGACCATGCGACCACAGCTGGCCAGCCTGGCGCACGGTGCGCACATCGTCGTCGGCACGCCGGGCCGCGTGCTCGACCACCTCTCGCGCGGCAGCCTGGTGCTCGAGGGCTTGAACACCCTGGTGCTGGACGAAGCCGACCGCATGCTGGACATGGGCTTCCACGACGACATCGCGGCCATCGCGCAGCAGTGCCCCATGCAGCGCCAGACCCTGCTGTTCTCGGCCACCTACCCCGAGGGCATCGCCAAGCTGAGCGCCCGCTTCATGCGCACGCCCAAAGAGATCAAGCTGGCCGAGGTGCCGGCCGCCACGCAGATCAGACAGGTCTTCTTTGAAGTGGCCGAAGACCAGCGCCTGCACGCGGTAAGCCTGCTGCTGAACCACTACCGCCCGATCAGCACGCTGGCCTTCTGCAACACCAAGGCCCAGTGCCGCGACCTGGTGCAGGTGCTGCGCGCCCAGGGCTTTGCCGCGCTGGAGCTGCACGGCGACCTGGACCAGCGCGAGCGCGACCAGGTGCTGGTGCGCTTCGCCAACCGCAGCTTGAGCGTGCTGGTGGCCACCGACATCGCCGCGCGCGGGCTGGACATCGCCCAGCTCGAAGCCGTGATCAACGTCGACGTCTCGCCCGACCCGGCGACCCACACCCACCGCATCGGCCGCACCGGCCGCGCCGACGCCGAGGGCTGGGCCTTCACGCTGGCCAGCATGGACGAGATGGGCGCGGTGGGCCGCATCGAGCAGGCGGGCGGCTTCGAGTCCGACTGGCAGCCGCTGGCCAGCCTGACCGCGGCCAGCGACGAGCCGCTGCAGCCACCGATGCAGACGCTGCAGATCCTGGGCGGGCGCAAGGAGAAGATCCGCCCCGGCGACGTGCTGGGCGCGCTCACCAAGGACCTGGGCTTCGAAGGCGCGCTGATCGGCAAGATCAACGTCAACGAGTTCTCGACCTACGTCGCCGTGCGGCGCGAGATTGCGGGCAGCGTGCTGCGCAAGCTCTCGACCGGCAAAGTCAAGGGGCGCAGCGTCAAGCTGCGGCTGCTGGACAGCTGAGCGTGGCCGCCAGAGGCGCGTCGTGCGGCCGCCGCGGCCGTAAACTGCGGGCCTGATAACGCTTTCAGGGAAGCGACGCGGCGGCATGGCGAACGACACAGGCGACACCGGCAGGCCAGGGGCCCGCACCCGGCAGGCCCGGAACACGACGGCACCCGCGGCCAGCACCGGTGGTCAGGTGGTGACGCTGGAAATGGTGGCCGCCGCAGCTGGCGTGTCGCCCAGCACGGTGTCGCGCATCCTCAATGGCACGGCCCGGGTGCATGCCGACAAGAAGGCCGCGGTCGACGCGGCCATCGCCCGCCTGGGCTTCCGCCCCAACCCGGTGGCGCGTGGCCTGGCCGGCGGGCGCACGCTCAGCATCGGCGTGGTCACCCAGGCGATCAACAGCCCGTTCTACGGCGAGGGCCTGCGCGGCATCGAGGACGAACTCGCCGCGGCCGGCTACATGCCGCTGTTCGTCAGCGGGCACTGGAACGCCGAAGACGAGCAGCGCTGCATCGACCTTCTGCTGTCGCGTCGCGTGGACGGCGTGATCATGTTCACCGGCCGCCTGTCCGACGAGGCGCTGACAGCCCTGGCCGCGCAGGTGCCCACCGTCGTCACCGGCCGCAAGCTGTCGGCCCCACGGCTGGTGGACCTGAACTTCGACAACGTCGAGGGCGCGCGCCTGGCCACCCAGCACCTGATCGACCTGGGCCACCGACGCATCGTGCACATCACCGGCGACATGGCGCATGCCGATGCCGTCGAGCGCGAGCAGGGCTACCGGCAGGCCATGCAGCAAGCCGGCTTGGCCGTGGACCCCGCGCTGATCGTGCCCGGCAACTTCCTCGAGGCCAGCGGCCTGGCGGCGCTGGAGCACCTGCTGGACACCCGGCAAGACTTCAGCGCCATCTTCGCCGCCAACGACCAGATGGCCGCCGGTGTGTCGCTGGGCCTGTACCGCCGCCACCTGCGCGTTCCGGACGACGTGTCGCTGGTGGGCTTCGACGACCTCGCGGCGTCGACCTATTCGGTGCCGCCGTTGACGACGGTGCGCCAGCCGGTGTTCGAGCTCGGCCGCCTGTCGGCCGCCGCCATGCTGGGCCTGCTGCGCGGCGAGACGCCGCAGGTGGCGCTGCCACCGCCACAGCTGGTGCTGCGCGAGTCGACGCGGCCGCTGAGACCCTGAGCCCACACGCAGAACCGGGGGCATTGCCCGTCGTCGTCACGGGATGCTGAAGACCGTCGAATCCGCCACATGAGCGGGCGATTCGTCGGTCGGCGCGACCCGCGGGCGTTTCGGGCTTGGATAAGCTGATGCTGTCACTCATTCATGACGGAAACTTTGCTATGCAGCTTGGAAAATTCCTTCGCGCCCTGGCCTGGGTGTCCACTCTGATTCTGGCCGGTCAGGCCCATGCGCAGGCGACCCGGACCTGGGTCTCCGGCGTCGGCGATGACGCCAACCCCTGCAGCCGGACAGCCCCTTGCAAGACATTCGCTGGGGCGATCTCGAAGACCGCCACCGGTGGTGAAATCGACGTGCTGGACCCGGCCGGCTTCGGTGCCGTCACCATCACCAAGTCGATCACCATCGCTTCCGAGGGAGCCGGCGAGGGCGGGGTGCTGGTGTCCGGCACGAACGGCATCATCGTGAATGCGCCCAGCGGCAGCGTGGTGAACCTGCGAGGGCTTCAAATCGAGGGCCTCGGCACGGGCCTGTCGGGTGTGCTGGTCCTCGGCGGCGATGTGCACATCGAGAACTGCGTGATTCGCAATTTCCGCGGCAGCCCTGGCGCCGGCATCACGTCGCTGGCAAACGTTGCATCGCGCATCTTTGTGTCGAACAGCACCATCGTGGGCAACCTGATCGGCATCAACTCCAACCCGACGATCAACAGCGGCATCATCGTTCAGGACACCACCATCCACCGCAATCAGCAGTACGGCATCCTCGGCAACGGTGTCTACGGCGTCTTCTTGCTGAACCGTGCGACGGTGCTGGGCAATGCGGTGGGCATTTCGGCGCCAGCGCCAGCCAAGGTTCAATCCTTCGGCAACAACGCGATCGCCGGCATCGAGGCCGGCACGGTACTGACTCCGCTGTCGCTGCAGTAAATGGTGGGCCTGGCTACTCCGGGCCACGCTGGTAGACACGCACGTGCTCGACTTCCATCGTGACCGGGAAGGCGGCGTCGTCCACCGGGCCGCCCAGGTCGCCGCCGATCGCGATGTTCAGCAGCAGGAACTGCGGCTTGTCGAAGGGCCAGGCGCCGGGGCTCGCATTCAGGCGCGGGTAGCGCAGGTGAACGAAGCCATCGATGCCGAAGCTGACGTCGTCCTTCGTCCACAGCATCTGGTAGTCGTGGAAGGCGGTGCAGGCGTCGGGCACGCGGGCCGCGCCGCCCACGCCGTTCCCGCCGTGGCCGGCCGCGGTGTGCACGGTGCTGAAGACGCGTGACGGGTCGCTGCCCAACTGCTCGACCATGTCCAGCTCGCCGTCGTCGGGCCAGCGGCCGCCGCTGCCGAGCAGCCAGATGGCCGGCCAGGTGCCGCGGCCGCAGGGCATCTTGGCGCGCACTTCGAAGTAGCCGTAGGTCCAGTCGGCCCGGCCGCGGGTCAGCAGCCGGGCCGAGGTGTAGTGCTGGCCACCCCAGTCCGACGCATGGCGCATCTCTTCGCGCCGGGCGGTGATCAGCAGGCGGCCGCCGCGCACCACGGCGTTCTCGGCCCGCGGGGCCGCGTAGTACTGCAGCTCGTGGTTGTGCCAGCCGGCCTTGTTCATGCCGGTGTCGTTGGCCCATTTGGCAGGGTCGGGCAGGCCGTCGGTGGCGAACTCGTCCGACCAGACCAGGCGGTAGCCTGCCGGTGGGGCCGCGGCGGCTGTCAGTGCGCTGGCGAGCAGGCAGGGCGCGAGCAGCCCGGCGCGGAGATTGGAAGACAGGTCGCGTGTCATGGTCGTGTCGTCCTCAGTCGATGCGCCGGCCATCGGCGTCGAAGGCCAGGCCACGGCCCGGTTCGGGCAGCAGCCCCACCGACTGCCCGGTGGCCCAATGGGTGTGGCCCGCGCCGACCTTGGCGTGCAGCAGCTCGTCCAGCCCCTGCACCCGCAGGTGCAGCACCGACGCGTCGCCCAGATGCTCGGCCAGTGCGACGGTGGCGGGCACGCCGGCCCCATCGCTTGACAGCGCCAGGTGCTCGGCGCGCAGCCCGGCGCGCCCGGCCGAGGCCGGGGCATCGGGGAGCAGCCGGCCCCACAGCGCGCGGTGATCCGGGCTTGCAGACTCGCCCGGGCGCTCGACCAGGTTGATGCGCGGCGAGCCCAGGAAGCTGGCGACGAACTCGTTGGCGGGCCGCTCGTACAGCGCCAGCGGCGTGTCCAGCTGCTCGATGCGGCCCTGATTGAACACGGCGATGCGGTCGCCCATGGTCATGGCCTCGACCTGGTCATGGGTCACATAGATCATCGTCGTGCCCAACTGCTGGTGCAGGCGCGACAGCTCGATGCGCATGTTCACGCGCAGGGCCGCGTCCAGGTTCGACAGCGGCTCGTCGAAGAGGAAGACCTTGGGCTTGCGCACGATGGCTCGGCCGATCGCCACGCGCTGGCGCTGGCCGCCCGACAGCTCCTTGGGCGTGCGGCCCAGCAGGTCGGTGATGCGCAGCGTCTCGGCCGCGCGCCGCACCTGCGCGTCGCGCTCGTCCCGCTTCACACCGGCCATGCGCAACGCAAAGCCCATGTTCTCGGCCACGGTCATGTGCGGGTAGAGCGCATAGCTCTGGAAGACCATGGCCGCGCCGCGCTCGGCCGGGTGGACGTCGTTGGCGCGCTGGCCGTCGATCAGCAGGTCGCCGTCGCTGATCTCTTCCAGCCCGGCGATCATGCGCAGCATGGTCGACTTGCCGCAGCCTGAGGGGCCGACGAAGACCAGGAATTCGCCGTCCTTCACCTCGAGGTCGACGCCGCGCACGATCTCGGCCGTGCCGTAGCGCTTGCGCACGCCGCGCAGGCTCAGGGCGCCCATGTCAGCGTGCCCCGGCCCGGCAACGGGCCAGGAAGTCGGCGTACCAGTGGGCGCTGTCCTTGGGCGTGCGGCGCTGGCTGGCGTAGTCGACGTGCACGATGCCGAAGCGCTTGGCATAACCGCTGGACCACTCGAAGTTGTCCATCAGGCTCCAGACCATGTAGCCGGCCATGGGCACGCCGGCCCGCAGCGCGTCGGCCACCGCGGCGATGTGGGTCTGCAGGTAGTGCGTGCGGTCGGGGTCGTGCACGCTGCTGCCGTCGACCGTGTCCTTGAAGGCGCCACCGTTCTCGGTGACGTAGACCGCCGGCAACCGGTAGTCGGCGTGCAGGGTCTTCAGCAGGGCGCAGAGGCCCTCGGGGTAGACCTCCCAGCCCATCTCGGTCAGCGGCAGGCCGCTGGTTGTCACGTCGAACGGGCCGCTCGCGCTGGCGACATGGCGCGAGTAGTAGTTGACGCCGAGGAAGTCCATCGGCGTGGCGATGTGGGCCATGTCGCCAGCTTCCACCTTCGGCGCGTCCGGGCCCAGCTCGGCCAGCACCTCGGCCGGGTACTCGCCCTTGAACAATGGGTCGGTGTACCAGCGCCGGCCGCGCGCGTCATCGAGCCGGGCCTGGGCGACGTCGGCCGGCGCGTCGGTGGCCGGCATGGTGTGGGTCAGGTTCAGCACGATGCCCAGCGGCGTGCGGCAGCCCTCGGCGCGCAGGGCCTGCAGGGCCAGGCCGTGGCTGAGCAGCAGGTGGTGCGCCACCTGAACGGCCGTGGCGCGGTGCTGGATGCCCGGGGCGAAGTTGCCCTTCTCGTGGCCCAGCACGGCCACGACCCAGGGCTCGTTGTGCGTGGTCAGAGCGGCCAGCCGGTCGCCCAGGCGGCGGTGCACGCCCAGCGCGTAGTCGACGAAGCGGTGAACGGTGTCGCGCGCCGCCCAGCCGCCGCCGTCCTGCAGCGCCTGGGGCAGGTCCCAGTGGTTCAGCGTGAGGTGCGGTTGCAGGCCGCGCGCGAGCATGCCGTCGACCAGGCGGTCGTAGAAGGCCAGGCCTTGCTCGTTCCAGGCGCCGTGGCCCAGAGCTTGCACCCGCGGCCACGAGACGGAGAAGCGGTAGGCGCCCACGCCCAGCGAGGCCACCAGGTCCAGGTCGCCCGCCCAGCGGTGGTAGTGGTCGCAGGCCACGTCGCCGTTGCTGGCGTCTTCGATGGCGCCGGGCATGCGGCAGAAACGGTCCCAGATGGACTCGCCCTTGCCGTCGTCGCGCGCGGCGCCCTCGATCTGGAAGGCGCTGGTGGCCACGCCCCAGGTGAAGCTGGCCGGGAACTGGCGGTGGAGGTCGTCGGGTGTGGGCATGTCGTCTCTGGCAGGCGGGCGGTGCTACTTCACCGCGCCGGTGGTCAGGCCCGCGATCAGCTGCCGCGACGAGACCGCGAACAGGACCAGGAGCGGGAGGGTGGCGATCGCCGAGCCGGCCATCAGCGCACCCCATTCGGTGTTGAGGGTGGACTGCAGGCTGCGCAGCGCCAACGGCAGCGTGTAGTTCTCGGCGCTGCGCATCACGATCAGCGGGCCGATGAAGTTGTTCCACGAGGCGATGAAGGTGATCAGCCCCAGCGTGCCCAGCGCCGGCTTGAGCAGCGGCAGCACGATGCGCCAGTAGATGCCCAGCTCGCCGCAGCCATCCAACCGTGCGGCTTCGACCAGCTCGCGCGGCACGGTGGCGGCGGCGAACTGGCGCATCAGGAAGATGCCGAACGCGCTGGCGGCACCCGGCAGGTACAGCGCGCGGTGCTGGTCGATCCAGCCCAGCGCGTCCATGACCATGAAGGTGGGGATCATGTTCATGAAGCTGGGCAGCAGCATGGTCGCCATCACCAGGGTGAACAGCACCTTCTTGAAACGGAACTCCATCAGTGCGAAGGCGTAGCCTGCCATCGAGCAGAACAGCAGCGTCAGCGCCGTGGAGGCGAGCGCCACGTACAGGCTCCAGCCAAGGTTGCGCCAGAAGGGCAGCCGCGTGGTCAGGATGCCGATGTTCGCCAGCAGGTCGTCGCCGAACCACAGCGGCGGCGGCAGGTTGAAGATCTCGCTGCGCGAATGCGTGGCGAAGACGAACATGAAATAGAACGGTGCCAGCGTGATGAGCGCACCGACACCGACGATGGCGTGGGCCGCCCACGGCGCCAACGGGTTGGGCCTGCGCCGGCTCATGCGGCACCGCCTTTGGGCCCAAAGGCTCGGTTGGTCAGCCAGGTCATGGCCACCACCACCAGGAACAGCAGCCACGACATGGCGCTGGCGCCGCCGAAGTCGTTGAAGTCAAACGCCAGGCGATAGAGGTAGACCGCGGCCGTCATGCCGGCCTGGTCGGTGCCGCCGTTGCCCCGGGTCAGGATGAACGGCTCCTCGAACAGCTGCAGCCCGCCGACCACGCTGAGCGTGACGCCGAAGAAGATCATCGGCCGGATGCTGGGCAGGGTGATGCACCAGAACTGCTGCCAGCGGCCCGCGCCGTCCATGGTGGCAGCCTCGTACAAGTCCTTGGGGATGGTCTGCAGCGCGGCCAGGTACAGCACCAGGTTGAAGCCCACGTAGCGCCAGAAGACGACCAGGGCGATCGCCGGCTTGAGCGAGCCGGGCTGATTCAGCCAGTCGACGGGGGCGACGCCCAGCAGGCCGAGGCCGGCGTTGATCAGGCCGAAGTCGGTGGAGAACAGCGCACTGAACATGATGGCGATCGCCACCGTCGAGGTGATGTAGGGCAGGAAGTAGGCACCGACCACACTGTCGCGCAGGCGCTTGAAGCTGGTGTGGATGAACACCGCCAGCGGGATGGCCACCAGGTGCTGCGGCGCACCCGACACCAGCGCCAGCCACAGCGTGTTGCCCAGGGACTTCCAGAACCACTCGTCCTGCATCGCGAACGCGAAGTTGCCCAGGCCGACGAACTCCATCGCGCCCAGGCCGCTCGTGGGCTCCCACGACTGGAAGGCGAGGTAGAGCGAGAACAGCAGCGGGAAGACGCCGAACACCGCGAAGAGCAGCAGGAACGGGCCGATCAGCACATAAGGCGCCCAGCGGGGCGACAGGCGCAGGCGGGCGGGCAGGCGTGGCATGGCGTCGGCCCTCAGCGCAGCGCGCGCCGTTGCAACAGGCGCTGGGCATCGGCCAGCGCCAGGTCGATCGGCTTGGCGCGGTCCATCACGTTGGCCAGCTCGGTGTTGATGACCTCGTTGGCGAAGTCGCTCTGTTTGTGGGCCTGCATGGCGACGATCTTGTGCGCGGCGTCACGCCACTGCAGCCGCGCCCGCTGGCCACCGAGGAAGGGCAGCGGCTCGTTGAAGAACGGGTCGTCGTAGGTGTCGACCAAGGCGGGAAAGGCGTCTTGCGTCTTGAAGGCACTGAACTGCTGCGTGCGGTCCAGCGTGAGCAGCTGGATCAGCTCCCACGCCAGCGCCTTGTTGGCCGCCGAGGCCCGGCGCGGCATGGCGTAGTAGGTGCCGCCATAGCTGACGAAGGTGTGCTCCGGCAGCGGTGCTGCACGCCACAGGCCCTTGGTCTCCGGGGCCACCCAGTTGGCCATCTGCCCGGCCATCCAGGCGCCGCTGGGCTCGGTGGCCACCGTGCCGCGGCGAAAGCCCTCGGCCCATTCGTTGGACCAGGCGTAGGCGCGGGCGTCCAGCTTGTGCTGCCGCACCTTGCGCGCCAGCTCGAAGGCGCGCACGAAGCGGGGGCTGGTGACAAGCGCCCGCGAATCCCGGTCGTAGTAAAGGCCTTCGCCGGGCTGCAGGCCACTGCGGATCATGATGTCCTTCACCTGCTGGGCGTTGGCGATCAAGTAGGCGCCGGTGGCGGCCTTGATGCGCACACCCGCCTCGACATACGCATCCCACGACGAGGTGAGCTGGTCCTCGCTCACGCGTGCACGCTCCAGCAGGTCATGGCGGTAGAGCAGGGTGCTCGGCCCGATATCGGTGGGCACGGCGATCACCTCGCCCCGGCCGTTGATCGCCTGGTCGTAGGCGAAGCGGGCGAAGCGCTCGCGAAACCGGCCCACGCCGTAGGGCGGTGCCGCCAAATCCTCCAACCCCTTGCCATGCGCGAAACGGCCCAGGTAGGTCGATTCCATCGCCATCACGTCCGGCAGGTAGGCCGAGGTCGACAAGGCGGTGGTCATCGCCGTGTGGTGGTCCGCGTATTGGCGGCTGAACACCTTCACTTCCACGTCGGGGTGCAGGCGCCGCCAGGCCGGGCGGGCCGACTCGACGATCGCGTCCACGGCCGGGAAGGCGGCGACTGTCAGTTGCCGAGGCGGCGGCTCCGCAGCGCGCAGCGGCGCCCATGCCGGCACCAGCCCGGCCGCGAGCAGGGCCCGGCGGCTGAGACGGCCCGAGGACGGGCGGGGGCGGATGACCGTGTTATTCATGGTTGAAAGCGCTTTCAAGATTGTTGTCTCACTGACAAGTCGGCTTCCACATGGTTATCCCGTAGCGGATGGCGCGGCCCCCCATCTTGCCGACGCGGGCGGCGCACGCCCTAGGGTGTGTCCTAGGTGGCAGGCTCTGAGACAAAACGTATTCTTCTGAAAGCGCTTTCAAAGATATCGCCGCAATACAGCAGAAATGAGAGCGCGGCTGCCGTGCGTGGCAGCACCACCAGAATTCTTCGGAGACAAGCCCCATGCCTTCATCCCCTCGTGTCGTTCGCTCCCGCGGTGTTCCCCCCACCGCTTTTCGCCTGACTCACCTGGCTGCCGCCAGCGCCATGCTGGTGGGCGGGGCCGGCTGGGCACAGGCGCAGGACGCGGGCGGCGCCGCTGCCCAGAAGCCCGAGGCCGAGAAGATCGAAACGGTGGTCGTCACCGGCATCCGCCGCGGCATCGAAAGCTCGGTCACCGCCAAGCGCAACGCCGACCAGATCATCGAGGTCGTCTCCGCCGAGGACATCGGCAAGCTGCCGGACGCGTCGGTCGCCGAGTCGCTGGCGCGCCTGCCCGGCCTTACCGGCCAGCGTGGGCCCGATGGCCGGGTCGACGTCATCTCGATCCGCGGCCTGAACCCCGCGTTCTCCGGCGCGCTGTTGAATGGCCGCGAAGTGGTCAGCTCGAACGACAGCCGCGCGGTCGAGTACGACCAGTTCCCATCCGAGCTGGTTGGCCAGGCCATCATCTACAAGACGCCCGACGCCACGCTGATCGGCGGGGGCCTGTCCGGGACGGTGGACATCCGCTCGCTGCGCCCGCTGGAGTTCCAGGGTCGGCAGATCGTGGTCAACCTGCGCGGCGACCACAACACCAACAAGGTCAACGTCCCGGGGGTCGCACCCGAGATCGGCACGCGCTTCTCGGCGTCCTACGTCGACCAGTTCATGGACCGCAAGCTCGGCGTGGCGCTGGGCTTCGCCCACCTCGACAGCGCCTCGCAGACGCGGCAGACCGAGCTGGTGCAGTTCGGTGACTACACGCCCTTCGGCCTGCCTGTCACCGGCAACGTGCCGGCCACGCACACCTACCACGACGGTGGCGGCGACCACCAGGGCCAGGCGATGCTGCCGATGTTCTGGACGGCCACGTCGAGCTCCAAGCGCAACCTGCGCGACGGCCTGATGGCCACCGTGGAATACAAGCCCGACGACGCCTGGGCGCACCGCGCCGACCTGTTCTATTCGCATTTCGACCAGCACGAGGTGTCGGGCAAGTTCCTGTCCAGCCTGTTCGCGACCTGGGGTGGTGGCGTCACGCCCAACCTGAGCGACATCCAGACCACCGAGGTGGGCAACAACACCTACGTCACCAGCGCCACCGCCGACAAGATGCCGGTGACCACCGGCAACATGGACACCCGCCGGCGCGACGAGATCTACGCCGTCGGCCTGAACAGCGAATGGAAGTTCGCGCCGACCTGGAAGGCGACCAGCGACATCAGTGCTTCGCGCAACGTGCGCGACGAGCGCTACCAGGAGGTCTACGCGGCGCCGTTCGACAACGCGACGCAGAGCTGGATCTACGGCTCGTTCAAATGGCATGTGCCGGTCAACGGCGGTGCCCAGAGCTGGACGCCGCTGGTGCCCAACTACCTGTCCGACCCGGGCATCGTGAAGCTGGGCGACCAGGGTGGTTTCGACTTCGTCCCCGACACGATCCAGCCGGCCTACACCGGCGCCATCCGCACGCCGCACATCGTCGACGAGATCAAGGGCCTGCGGTTGACGCTGGCCAAGGACTTCGAAGGCGCGATCAGCCGCTTGCAGTTCGGCGCCAACTACACCCAGCGCGACAAGGTGGACAACAAGAACGAGACCCGGTTGCTGCTGCGCAAGGACGAGGACGGCCACTACATCCGCGACGTGCCGGCCAGCGCGCTGGGCACACCCTTCGACATGTCCTGGGCCGGTGTGCCCAGCCTGATCCGCATCGACGTGCCGACCCTCGTGTCCACCGGCGCGGTGGACACGCAGAACGTCTACTCCATGCTCAGCGCCAACAACACCGGCGTGCACGAGAAGATCTCCACCGCCTTTGCCCGGCTGGACTACGACGACACCGTGGGCGGCGTGGCGCTCAAGGGCAATGCAGGCCTGCAGGTCGTTCATGCCCAGCAAAGCGCCACCGGCTGGGAATACTTCGGCGACGAAATCAACCCGGACCCGAACCTGCTCTACGCCAAGCACGGCGGCGCCAGCTATGCCGACGTCTTGCCCACCCTCAACGCCTCGGCCGACTTCGGCCGTGGGTGGATCGTGCGGGCCGGCCTGGCCAAGGCGATCGCCCGGCCCGACATGGTGGCCATGCGGGCCGGCTGCACCATGGCCCAGCCCAATGCCGACCGCAACGAGGATGGCGAACCCGGCCCCAACTTCGGCAAATGGAGCACGGCGGTCTGCGGCAACCCGCAGCTGCGCCCCTGGCGCACCAACGCGATGGACTTGTCGCTGGAGAAGTACTTCGGCAAGCGCAGCTACGTGTCCGTGGCGGCGTTCCGCAAGAACCTGCTGACTTACGTCTCGGACATCACGACGCAGAAGGACACGACCTACATCCCGATCTACACCATCGACAAGCTGACCGGGCAGCCGGTGTCGCGTGACCTGGTCGATTCCACGGGCCCGGTGCTGATGCCCAGCAACGGCAAGGGCGGCGCCATCTGGGGCACCGAGCTGGCGGCGTCGCTGGAAGGCTCGCTGCTCACGCCCATGCTCGACGGCTTCGGCGTCATCGCCAGCTACACGACGCTGGGCAGCACCCTGCGCGAGCCGGGCGGCTCACGGAAAGTCAACGGCCTGTCCGGCATGTCCAACGGCCTGACGGTCTACTACGAGAAGGAGGGCTTCTCGGCCCGCGTGAGCCAGCGCTACCGCTCGCCCTTCACGGCGACCGTGCGCGACATCTACTTCAACTCCACGACGCGCCAGCAGGACTCGGACCAGGTGGTGGACGTGCAGCTCGACTACGCCTTCGAGACCGGGCCGCTCAAGGGCCTCTCGCTGCTGGCCCAGGCCAACAACGTGCTCGACCGGCAGACGGTCAACAAGGTCAGCGTGGGGCCGAACGCGCCGGACCCGAGCCAGCTGCTGCCCAACTACATCTACCGCTACGGCACGACCTACCTGCTCGGGATGCAGTACAAGTTCTGAGCGCGGTGGCGGGGGGCTCACATCTTCATGTCGTGCTGCGCCCCGCCGCTCAGGTCCACCATCTCGGGGCGGATGTCGGCGTAGCGCAGCACGCGGCCGCCGTACTCGCCCGCGAAGTGCTGCGCGTCGGCTTCCTGCGCGAAGCTGGCGATGGTCGGGCCCATCGAACCCTGGCGCTTGCTGCCGAGCACGTACCAGCCGAGCCTGGCGTCGATCCAGTGGCCCTGCGGATGGTCCCACTCGGCATGGCCCATGTCCTGCACATAGGCCACGCGGACCTTGCGCACCTGCTCGGGCTTGAGCAGCATGCTGAACAACTCGACCGTGTCGCAGAAGAACTCGGGGGCGTTCGCGCCTTCGTAGTGGATCTGCGCCTTGGGGCCGGGGTAGTCGGCCAGCAGCATGCCGTCAAGCTCGCAGACGGTGCCGGGGCCGATCTCCACTGCGGCCGAGGCCGGCGCCTCACCGGCGCGGCCGCAACCGGCCAGCAGGGCCGCCAACGCGAGTGTGGGCAGCAGGGAAGGGTGTCGCTTGAAGCGGGTCATCGGAATCTCCACCTCGCCACGGCCAGCGGCGCGACGATCCAGCCCAGCATCGCGCCACCCATCAGCCAGGGGCTGGCCAGGGCAGGGGGCACGATGCTCGACAGGCCGTACAGCGAGCGCAGGTCGTCCAGCGAGAACACGTTGAGGATGCGGAACACGTCGGCCGGGTTGGCCAGCAGCAGGTAGGGGAACACATCGCCGCCGAAGCGCCCGCCGCCCAGCACCAGCAGGCCCAGCAGCAGCAGGTCGAACACCAGCACGAAGACGAACCACAGCGCGATCGCCAGGCCCGAGGCCCGGGTGCGGTCACGTGCCAGCACCGACAGCATCACCGCCAGGCTCAGGAAGGCCAGGCCCAGCAGCACCGAGCTGAGCATGAAGCCGATGTAGTGGAACAGGCCGTTGCCGCCCAGCGAGCCGGCCAGCAGCACCGCCACCAGCGCGAAGCCAGCCAGCGTGGACAGGCTCAGTGCCGCCGCCAGGCCCAGGTACTTGCCCAGCAGCAACTCGCCGCGGGTGATGGGCAGGGCCAGCAGCAGGTCCAGCGAGCCGCGCTCGCGCTCGCCCACCACGGCATCGAAGCCCAGCAGCAGCGCGATCAGCGGGATCAGGTAGATCACCAGGCTGACCAGGCTGGCGATCGTGGCCTCGATCGAGCGCAGCCCGACCGCACCCTGCTGTGCGCCGCCGAGGTAGGCGATGGCCAGCGAGAAGACCGTGAACACCACGGCCACGGCCAGCACCCAGCGGTTGCGGATGCGGTCGCGGAATTCCTTGGCGGCGATCGTGGCGATCTGGCGCCATTCGAGCGAGGTGAGCGTGTTCATTGAGTCGCCTTCCGTGCTGCGCACTGCGGGAATCGCGCTTGGGAGCGGGCCGGCGCGGTCATGCCGCCTCCCGGATCGTCGCGCCCTGGCCGGCCGGCGCGGCACCCGCAGGGGGGCTGGACAGGCCGAAGAACAGGTCTTCCAGCGTCGGCTCGTCGAAGCTCACGTCCTGCACTGCGCTGCCCAGCGCGGCCAGCGTGCGCAGCAACAGCATCTTGGCTGCGCGCGGGCAGTCCAGCTGCCAGCCCTGGGGCACGGCGCGCGGCGCCAGGCCCAGGTCGTCGAGCCTGGCCAGGGCGGTGGCCACGCGCGCGCGCTCGGCCTCGGCCACGCGCAGCGTCACGCGCAAGGGCAGGTCGCGCTGCTCGCGCAGCAACTGCACCGTGCCCAGGGCCTGCACCCGGCCGGCGGACAGGATGGCCAGCCGGTCCACCCGTTCCTGCAACTCGGCCAGGATGTGCGAGCTGAGCACGATGGTCACGCCCTGGTCGCGCAGCGCGCGCAGGCTGGCGTGGAAATCGCGGATCGCCAGCGGGTCCAGCCCGGTGGTCGGCTCGTCAAGGAACAGCACGCGCGGCTGGCCCAACAGGGCCTGCGCGAAGCCCAGGCGCTGGCGCATGCCCTTGGAGTATTCGCGCACTGCACGGCCGCCGGCCGCGGCCAGGCCCACGCGGGCCAGCACGGCCTCGCACCCTTCGTTGCGGTCGGCTCCGTCCACGCCCTTCAGGCGGGCGAAGAAGCGCAGCGTCTCCAGCCCGCTCAGGTTGTCCCACAGCACCACGTTCTCGGGCAGGTAGCCGATGCGGCGGCGCGCGGCGCGGAAGTCGGGCCCGCGCACGTCGGCACCGGCCACGCGCACCTCGCCGCTGCTGGCCGGCACCAGACCCAGCATGATCTTGAACAGCGTGCTCTTGCCGGCACCGTTGTGGCCGATGAGGCCGAACAGTTCACCCGGCTCGACGCGCAGGTGCACGTCGTCGACGGCGCGCAGTGCGCCGTATTGCTTGCAGACGCCGCGCAACTCGATGGCGGCCACCGTGTCGTCGCGGGGGGGCGGCGGGGGCGGGTTGAAGGGGTCAATGCGCATGGCTGGCCATCCAGGGCGGCGTGTCGCCGCCAGTGGTCGACCCGCGGCGCCACGCCGCGGGGTCGGGTTGCATACGGGGGTGGGCGTCGACCACGCTGGGCACGCGCAGCACGGGAAACTGCCGGCCCACCAGGCGCAGCGTCTGCACCGAGGGGCTGGCCAGCAGCAGCCGCATGCCGGGGTACTGCCAGCTCAGGCGGTCGACAAGGTCGTTCGCCTCGTAGGGCACGTCGCCGACGCCGTCGCCGTCGCGGTCCCAGCCGAGGTAGTTGCTCCAGTGGTTGCCTTCGCCGGGGCGCTCGCCGCCCCAGGCCTCGTCGCGGGCGCCCACGTAGCGCACCTGCTCGCGGTTGGCGACGAAGTCGTTGCCCAGCACCTTGTTGCGCGTCGAGCCGGCCGACAGGTGCACGCCGACCGCGTTGTCGACCACCAGGTTGCCGCGCAGCGTCGTGTACTCGACGTCGTAGATGAAGAAGCCGCGTCCGTTGCCGGCGACGACGTTGTTCTCGATCACCGAGTCCTGGATCGTGCGCAGCATGATGCCGTGGTCGGTGTTGCCCCAGGCGCGGTTGTTGCGCACGACCTGGTCGCGCACCTCCATCAGCGCCAGGCCGCCGCGGTTGAGGTAGCTGTCGTTGTCCTCCCACAGGTTGTAGTAGGAGTTCATGTAGTGCGTGCCGTAGCGGCTGTGGTGCAGCTTGTTGCCGCGGAACTCGGCGTGGTGCGACACGTCCACGTACAGCGCGTCGCGCACGAAGCTGATCTCGTTGCCGACGATGCGCGCACCGGTGGTGTTGTAGAGCTGCACGCCATTGCCGCGCTGCGACGAATCGAGCTCGCGCAGCCCGGTGATCACGTTGTGCTCGACATGCACGTCGGCTGCCTTCTCGATCCACAGGCCGAACAGGTTGTGCGTCAGGTCGCAGTGGCGCACCACCGCGCGGTGCGAGCCCGGCTGGATGTAGATGCCGGCGTTCTGCTCCTTCAGGCTGGTGCCGGAGTCGCGCACGATCAGGCCTTCGATCAGCACGTCCGGTGCGCTGACGCGGATGGTGTCGCCCTGGCCGCTGCCCAGCACGGTGGGCCGGTCGATGCCGCGCAGCGTCAGCGGCCGCTCGATGCGCAGGTTGGCGCGGTACTGGCCGCGGAGCACTTCCACCGTGTCGCCGGCCGCGGCGCGGTCCAACGCAGACTGGATGGATTCGCCCGGCTGCACCCGCAGCGTGGCGGCGCAGGCGGCGCCCGCCAGCAGCCATGCGGCGCAGGCCAGTCCGATGCGGAGCCGGTGCAACGTGCTCATGGCCTCACACCGGCAGCCAGCCCAGCGCCTTCAGCGCAAGGAACAGCGCGGCGCCGATCAGCAGGTTCTTGAAGCCCACGTAGCTCAGCATGTCCATCACGCCGGCCGAGCGGTACTGGCGGCCCCACCACGGGCCATCCTTGACATGGCGCTTGCCCTGCAGGCGAACCAGCACCTCGTACACGCTCCAGCCGAACCACCACCCGATGATGGCCCCGGACGACAGCCGGCCCGTGGCCGCCAGTGCCCAGGCGAGGCTCACGGCCAGCGCCAGCGACCAGCCAGCGGCCTGCAGCGCGCGGTGCTGGCCGGCCTGGCCTGCTCGGCTGTGGCGGCCCCAGGGCCAGAGGTGGTCGCACAACTCGCCCCACAGCCAGGCGCCTGGTCGCGCGGGCCGCGCATAAGGCGGCGTCACCGCCTGGGTCGGCAACCGCGGGTCGGGCCGGTCCTGCAGCCGGTCGTCCGCCGCGACACTGTCCACCGGGACCGGGTGGATGGGGATGAAATAGCCGTCGCGGCCGATGCGGGTCAGCGGCTGGCCGGCGCGCTCGCGCTGCTTGCGCTCCTTGGCCAGCGGCGGACAGCCGTGGGTGTCGGTGTAGAGCACCATGCAGTCCAGGCAGTGCAGGCACTCGCGGTGGTCGATGCGGCCGTCGGCGTCGATGGCCTGCGAGCCGCAGCCCACGGCGCAGGCCTTGCAGCGGTTGCAGTCGGGCTTGCGGCGCAGCCCGAACCAGCGGAAGGTGCTGGGCATGGCCAGCGCGCCGCCCAGCGGGCACAGGTACTTGCAGAACGGCCGCTCGATGAAGACCGACAGGCCCAGCAGCGTGGCCACGAACAGCGTGTACGGCCAGGCGCGGTGGAAGAGCCCGACCAGGAAGGTGGTCTTGAAGGGCTCGACCTCGGCCAGCATTTCGGCCAGGCCCATCGAGAACACCGACACCGCCAGCAGGCCGAAGAAGATGGCGTACTTCACCCACTTCAGCCGGTCGTGCCAGCGCCGTGGCAACTGGAACTGCCAGCGCCCGAGGCCGACGACAGACGCCAGCTTGTGGAGGATTTCCTGCAGCGAGCCGAAAGGGCAGAGCCAGCCGCAGAACAGGCCGCGGCCCCACACGAAGGTGGTGGCGATGATGAAGATCCAGAACAGGAAGATGAAGGGGTCCGACAGGAACAGCGACCATTGCCACGAGAACAGCAGCGCGTGGAACCAGGTCAGCACCTGGGTGATCGAGGGCTGGGCCATCGCGCCGAAGCCGACGAAGACCACGCTCAAGACCCAGAAGCTGTACTTGAAGGCGTTCACCGGCCACTTGTTCTTGTGCGTGGCGGCGCGGGTCAGGCGGTCGCGCAGGCCATAGACCACGGCCACCGCGACCAGCATCAGCGCAAAGGCCGCGATGGCCGGTGCGCGCGCCTTCCACACCTTCTGCCAGGCGGCCTCGGGCTCCTCGACGACCGGCCGGCCGCCTTGCAGCATCTCGGCCGGCAGCCAGTATTCGGCGGCGAAGTTGGCGAAGCTGCGTGCGCCGGTGGCGCGGTCGACCCGGTTGCCCAGGAAGTTCAGCTTCCAGGGGTAGGCGGCCGAGAACGCGCCCGCACGCACGATGAAGATGGCGGACTCGTCGTAGGCCGGGGCGCCGGCGGCGGCCAGGCCGTAGAGGTTCAGCGCGTCGGTGTCGCGGAAGCGGAAGTCGTCGCCGCCCTGGCGTACCGAGATGCGGTCGTAGATGCCGCCGCGCACGAAGCCCGAGCCCTTGAAGGACTCGACCCCGCCAGTGCGGATGACGAAGACCGCGTTGTCGCCCGGCTTGAGCTGGGCCATCAGGTTGCGCCAGCCGGCCTCGCCCAGCAGGGCCGGGCCCAGCTGCGGCGAGTTCAGCGCGCCGAACCACAGCTCGATGAAGGGCGTGTCGGCGTGTGGCAGGCCCACTTGCTCGGGCCGCACGCGCAGCGTCTGCACGGCCCCTTGCCGCACCAGGGCGGCCCAGTCCGGGTGGGCCGCGCCCGCGGTGGCCTCGGTGTAGCGCGCCGGCTCGCGCACCGTCGGCGCGATCAGGCCGACCTGGCGCGCCACGGCGGCGGCCGAGGTCATCATGACCTGGTTCTGCGCGATGACGGTGACGGTGGCGCCCGAGATCGCATCGACCCCCAGCACGCCTTCGTCGGGCCGGGCCGGGCCGACCTCGATCTTGTCGGTGACCGACTTGCCCTTGTACTGGTCGTTGAAATGGACCAGCGCGGATTCGGGAATGCCCAGCAGCAGGATGGGCTCGGAGTGCTTGAGCACCTTGATGCCGACGAAGCGGCCAGCCTTGTCCATGCCGATCAGCGTGACCACCGGCTTGCCGGAATAGGCCGGCGTGTCGGTGATGTCGGTCGACAGCATCACGTAGCCGAGCAGTTGCCGCTCGGCGCCACTGCCGCCGTAGGCCTCGACATAGGGCGGCTGGCCCTTGCGCTCTGAAAACGCGGTGGCGCCTGGGAAGACCTCGGCGCAGGGCACCAAGGCACACAGGTCTTTCGCGCTGTGCAGCTCGGCCGGCAACTCGGCCTCGTAGGCGCCGGCCCAGGCGACAGACGTGGTCAGCGAGACCAGCAGCATCGCCCACAGGCGCGATAGAAATCGAGTAAACACGGTACTGACCAAAAGGCGCTCCAAAGGAGCCGCCGCCCATCAAGTGGCGTGCGCGGACCGGCTTGGCCGGCCCGCTGCGCGAGCCCCCTTGGGGGGCAGGCCCCGGGAGGGGCCGTGGGGGCCTAGCCCTCCACGATCATGCGGCTGCGCATCTCGAGGTGCAGTGCATGGCAGAAGTGGGTGCAGTAGCACCAGAACACGCCCGCCTTGTCGGCGACGAAGGTCACCGAGGCGGTCTCCTGCGGGTTGACGATGAAGTTGACGCCGTACTTCGCGATCGCGAAGCCGTGGGTCAGGTCCTCCACCTTGTCGTGGTTGGTCAGGATGATCGTGACCTCGTCACCCTTCTTGACCGTGAACTCGGGCAGGGTGTACGCCGGGGCTTGCGAGATCAGGCGCACCGTGACCTTCTTGCCGTTGCGGGTCACGCCGCTGTCCTTCACGTCCTTCACCGCGTTCGGGAACTCGTTCAGGTCGTAGATCTGCTTCGGGCGCAGCAGGTCGCGCTTGAAGATGATGAAGTCGTGCGGTTCGCCGCGCACCGGGTGGTCGCCGGTCAGCACCATCTTCTCGCCCGAGATGTCGATGATCTGCTCGTTCTCGGGGTGCAGCGGGCCCACGGGCAGGAAGCGGTCCTTCGAGAACTTGCAGCCCACGGCGAGCCACTTGCCGTCGGCCGCGCGGGTTTCGGACTGAGAGGCGTTCAGGTGGCCCGGCTGGTACTGCACGTCGATGCGGTCGACCACGTACTTGGCGGCCTTGTCGCCACCGTGGAACTTGATCGCAGCGTCCACGTTCCACTTGACGACCTGGCTGTCGAGGAACAGCGTGGTGTAGGCGTTGCCGCGGCCGTCGAAGGCGGTGTGCAAGGGGCCCAGGCCCAGCTCGACCTCGGCGACGATGGCGCCGTCGATCTTCTCCAGCTTGCCGTCGAACCAGTCCAGCACCTTGGCCAGCTCGATCACCGTGGCGGTGGGCGAGAGCTTGCCGGCGCAGATGAAGTACTTGGCGTCCGGCGAGGCGTTCACGCCGTGCGGGTTCTTGGGCACGCTGACGTAGGCGGTCAGCGCGGTCTTGGCGTCGGTGTTGGACTTGCGCGTGCCGTCGACCACCGGCACCTTGGAGTCGCCGTAGGTCTTGAAGTGGCCGTCCTTCACCGCCTGCTCGATGCGGGCGATGTTGAAGAAGCAGCAGGCATCGCGCTCGGCCGACATCATGTCGGCGTAGTGCACACCCATCTCGGTGTTGTACTGGTTGGTCGCCGCGAGCTTGCCGTCGTACGAGGTGGCGGTGAGGTCGCAGTTGCCGTCGATCAGCACCTGCCAGCGCACGTCCATGGTCTCGGCGTCCACGCAGGTGAACAGCGAGTGGTAGGCCTCGGGCTTGTCGGCATCCTTGCCGGCATTGGGCAGCGGGATCGAGAACTCGCTGCCGCAGAACACGCGCGTCGTGTAGTTGATCTTCGGGTCGACCGGGTCGGCCTTGTCCGGGAAGATGCCGTGGAAGCCCTGGACGTTGGGGAGCTCGGTGATCTTGTCGCAGACGAAGTAGTCGAGCCGGATGCGCGCGACGCGGGAGTTAATCTTGTCGTTGACCCAGGCGTAGCGGCCGTCGTAGTTGCCGTCCTTGTAGGAGGCATGCACGTGGTGGGTGTCGCCCACGGCGTACTTGAGGCTGCCGTCGGCCTTGGTGCCCATGACCTTCTTGGACTCGTTGGTCATGCCCCAGCCGACCAGCGCGTCCGGCACGAAGCAGGGGATGCGCAGCAGTTCGCGGCCCGAGGGCATGCCCAGCACCCGCACGTCGCCGGTATGGCCACCGCTCCACAGGCCGTAGTAGGTGTCCAGCTCGCCCGGCTTCAGGTGCGGGGCTGCGCCGACATGGCTGTCGGCACCGGCGGCCACGGCGCCGCTGGTGGCCGCCGCGGCCGGGGCGGCGGCGGGGGCGGACTTGTCATTGCAGGCCGCCAAGCCCACGCCGGCCAGGCCGACGGCGGCAGCATTGTTCAGGAACCGGCGGCGGGACGGTACGTCCGTGGGGTCGACCGGGTGGTCGTTGGTATGGCTCATGGCGGAATCCTCGGATGGTTGTTGCGCTTGATATTTCGCAAGTTGAATCATCGGCACCGGCCGCCCGCCAATCCTTGAACTGGTTCAGTTTTGCCGCCGAAAGTCGGTTTCGAGGCCGCTTGAAAAACCCTTCAGGGCGAATTTCGGGACGGCGGTTTCCTAGAATTTCGGCGATGTTCAGATTTGCCCGATTCCTGCCATGAGAACCCACGTTTTTCTCGCCGCCATCGCCCTCGCTGTCGCTGCCCTGGTCGGCTGCGGCCGCAACGAACCGGCGACCGCCGCTGCCCCTTCGGCAGCCCCGACCGCAGCAGCCCCAGCGCCGGCCGCCTCGGCCCCGGCGCCCGTCGCGGCGGTGGCCGACAACCCCGTCGGCAAGGCCACGTTCAACAAGGTCTGCGCGCTGTGCCACAGCGCGGGCGTGGGCGGTGCGCCCAAGCCGGGCGACAAGGCCGACTGGGGCCCGCGCATCGCCCAGGGCGACGAGGTGCTCTTCAAGCATGCGCTCGAGGGCTTCACCGGTGCCAAGGGCACGATGCCCGCGCGCGGTGGCTCGCCGGCGCTGACGGACGATGAAGTGAAGGCAGCGGTCACTCACATGACCAGCTTGTCGCGCTGAGCATGCGGCCCGCCCCCCGCGCCCCCACCACGCGCCGAGGCGTGCTGCGCGCGCTCGCGCTGGGCGGCGGCGCAGCCTGGCTCAGTGGTCCCCTGTGGGCCGGAAATGCCGACCTGCCGTGGCGTGGCAGCCGCGCCCTGATGGGCACGCGGGTGGACCTCACGCTGGACGGCGCGCCTGCCGCCGTGCTGCAGGCCGCCGCCGAGGCCGCGTTCGCCGAAATGCAGCGCCTGGCCGACCTGATGTCGCGCTACCGGCCCGGCAACCCTCTGGCCGCCTTGCGAGAAGCTGCCGGGCGCTACCCGGTGGCCCTGCCCCCGGAGTTGATGGGGGTTTTGGTGGCCGCGCAAAGAATATCCATTCAAACCCGTGGCGCATTTGATGTCACCGTCGGCGCCTTGGCGGGCTGGCAGTTTGACCAAGCCGATTGGGATATTCCTTCGCCGGCAGAAATTCGACATGATTTGCGATATGTCAATCACCGCCGGCTGATTTTGGACAAAGCCGCTGGCACGGCGTTTCTGACCCAAGCCGGCATGCAGGTCGACTTGGGCGGGGTGGCCAAGTTGCCCATCCTGCAGGCCGGCATGGGCGTGCTCGCGCGGCACGGCGTGCCGGCGGCGCTGGTCAACGGCGGCGGCGACGTCGTCGTCCGCGGCAGCCCGGCGGCCGGCCCCTGGCGCATCGGCGTGCGCGACCCGGCCGCCCCGCAGCAGTTGCTGGGCGTGCTGCCCCTGGCGGAGGACGCCGTGGTCGCCTCGTCGGGCGACTACGAGCGCTGCGTCGTCCGCGGCGGCCGGCGCTACCACCATGTGCTGGACCCGTCGAGCGGCTACCCCACCGCCGGGGTGCACGGGGTGACCTTGCTCGGCCACAGCGTCGACGAGGTGAACGGCCTGGGCGCCGCGGCGATGGTGCTGGGCCCGCAGCGCGGCGCACGCCTGCTGGCCGGTGCCCCCGGCGGCCAGGCCCTGCTGGTGCGCCAGGACGGTGGGCTCTGGCTTTCGCCGGCATTGGCCGGGCGCCTGCAACCGCCACCCGGACAGGTGCGGCTGCGGCCTGCCGGCTGATGCGCCGCCTGGTACGCAATGGCGTACTTGCAAATAAGAACCATTCTCAATAGAATCGCCACCAGTCAGGTCAGCCAGCCTCGATGGTGATCCGAGCGCCGCGTTCGCGGCGCCGTCCCCCCGCCAGCCAGCCCTTCCGCCGTGGCCGCCCGCATGAATGCGGGCGCCACCGTTTCTGCTGTCGAGCGAGGCGCCTTCCCGTGTCCAGTCCATCTGTCGTGGGCCTGCAAGCCAGGCCGGCCGATCCCTTGCCCGCCTGGGCCGGGCGAGCGCTGGTCGGGGCGGTGGCGCTGGCCCACCTGGGCGGTGCATGGGCCCTGATGCAGTGGCAGCCGGTGCGCGACGCCGTGGCCGAGCTGGCACCGCTGGTGGTCGACATCGTGGCGCCGGCCCCTGCCGCGCCGCCGCCCGCCAGCCCGCCGCCGCCGGTGGTGCCCCGCGTGCTGCCGCCCCCGCCCGCTCTGCCGGTGCTGGCCACCGCGCCGGTGGCCGAGCCCGTGCCCGCCGCGATGGTGGTGCCGCCACCGCCGCCCGAACCGACGGCACCGGTGGCCATGGCGCCGCCCGCGCCCGAGGCGCCCCCCGCGCCGCCGGCACCGCGCAGCATCCCGGCCACGGCTGTCAGCTACCTCGAGCCGCCGGCGCCGGTCTACCCGCTGGCGTCGCGGCGCCTGGGCGAGCAGGGCGAGGTGCTGGTCCGGGTCGAGATCGGCACCGATGGCCATGCGCGCCAGGTGCTGGTCTCGCGCTCGTCCGGCTCGCCGCGGCTGGACAACGCCGCGCTGGCCGCGGTGCGCGCGGCGCGCTTCCGCTCCTACACAGACAACGGCGTGCCACAGGTGGTGTGGACGACCGTCCCGATTCAATTCGAACTGGAGAACAAGCCATGACCGAAACCGGCTCGCTGGGCCTTGCCCACTTCCTGGGCCAGAGCGACGCGGTGGGCAAGACGCTGCTCGCGATCCTGCTGCTGATGTCCGTCACCTCGTGGGTGCTGATCGCGAAGAAGGGCCTGAGCCAGTTCTTCCGCAAGCGGCGTTCGGCCGCGTTCCTGAACTTCTTCTGGAACGCGACCTCGCTGTTCGAGGTGCAGGGCGAGATCAACACGCACGGCGTGCACGAGCCCTTCGCCCACCTGACGGCGCACGCGATGCACGCCAAGGCCCACCACGCCAAGTACGGCGCCGCCAAGCTGGCCGAGGCCGGCGGCGAGCAGGAGTTCCTGACCCGCACCATCAAGAAGGTGCTGGACGAGGAAACGATGCAGCTCGAAAGCGGCCTGACCATGCTGGCGACCATCGGCGCCACCGCGCCTTTCGTCGGCCTGTTCGGCACCGTCTGGGGCGTCTACCACGCGCTGGTGGCCATCGGCATGAGCGGTGCCGGCACGCTGGACAAGGTGGCCGGCCCGGTCGGCGAGGCGCTGATCATGACCGGCCTGGGCCTCGCGGTGGCGATCCCCGCGGTGATGGCCTACAACTGGCTGGCCCGCGCCAACCGGGTGCTGACCGCGCAGCTCGACGCCTTCGCCTTCGAGTTGATGAGCTTCCTGACGATGGGGCAGACGCTTCGCGGTGCCGAGCCGGCCGCCGCGCCGAATGTGCACACCATGCCCGCACGCGCCGGAGCCTGACATGGCCTTCGCCAGCTTCGACAGCCGCCGTGCGGCGACCCCGATCGGCGAAATCAACATGGTGCCGCTGATCGACGTGATGCTGGTGCTGCTGGTGATCTTCATCGTCACCGCGCCGCTGCTGACCCATGCCGTCAAGCTCGACCTGCCGCAGGTCAGCTCTCAGCCCCACGTGCCCAAGCCAGACAAGATCGAATTCGCCATCGATGCCCAGGGCCGGCGCTACTGGAACGGCGAGCCGCTCAGCCGCGCCGATGCGGCGCAGCGCTTCGCCGCCGCAGGCCGCCTGCAGCCAGTGCCCGAGGTCCACCTGCGCGCCGACCAGGCCGTGGCCTACCGCGCCGTGGCCGAGACATTGGCCGACGCCGCCAAGGCGGGCCTGCACCAGATCGGCTTCGTCAGCCAGCCCGAAGCCCCTTGATCCCTTTCGCCGCCGATCCACCGCCAGCCGCTCGCCCGCCAGGAACGCCCCTTCACCTGACTCCCGAGAGACCCGCAACTTGAACCCGACCCCGACCCCCTCGACCCCGGTGCCACTGAGCCTGCGCGCTGCCACCCTGGCCCTCGTCTTCGGCAGCGCTGTCCAGGCGCAGACCACGCCCCCGTCCGAGCCCGCGCCGGCGGCCAACGAGACCAGCCTGCCGCCGATCAAGGCCACGGCCAGCGCGGAGCGCGACAACTCTCGCGCCGCCACCGGCGCCAAGTTCGACACCCCGCTGCGTGACCTGCCGCAGAGCGTGACCGTGCTCGACCGCAAGATGCTGGACACCCAGGCCGCTGCCTCGCTGAAGGACGCGCTGCGCAACGTGCCCGGCATCACGCTGGGCGCGGGCGAGGGCGGGGTGATCGGCGACAACATCAACCTGCGCGGCTTCTCGGCCCGCACCGACGTCTACCTCGACAGCATGCGCGACCGCGGGCAGTACACACGCGACGTCTTCGCGCTCGACGCCGTCGAAGTGCTCAAGGGACCGTCGTCGATGCTGTTCGGCCGCGGCTCGACCGGCGGCGTGATCAACCAGATCAGCAAGAAGCCCGACGGGCGCACGCGTGGCGAGCTGGGCGTGACCATCGGCACCGACGGCTACTACCGCACGACCGGCGACTTCAACCAGGCCTTGTCCGACCAGGCGGCGTTCCGCGTCGCGGCCTTCGGCCAGAGCGTGGAGTCGACGCGCGACATCACCCGCAACAAGGACGCCGGCATCGCACCGTCGCTGCGCCTGGGCATCGGCACGCCGACCGAGCTCAGCGTGGCCGCGCTGTTGCAGCGCAACCGCGACATCCCGGAATACGGCTTCCCCTTCGTCACCACCGCCGGCGCCGGCACGGTGCGCCAGCCGATCGCCGCCCCGGCGCACAACTACTACGGCTACACCGACGACCAATTCAACCAGGACGTCAACGTGCTCAGCGTGTCGCTGCAGCACAAGGCCAGCAGCGCCACCACGCTGCGCACGCGGCTGTCGGTCAGCGACAACCGCACCGACGCGCGCGCCAACCCGCTGGGCACAGTGGTCAGCGCCAACGGCGGCACGCCGTCGCTGCAGGATGACCTGGACGACTTGAGCGCGCCCCGCTCGACGCGCGAACGGCGCCTGAAGGACAGTTCGATCATCAGCCAGACCGATGTCACGACGCGCGTGGCCAGTGGCGGTATCAGCCACCAGTTCACCGCCGGCGTCGAGTTGGCGCACGAGCGCAACCGTGACGACCGCTACGTCTGGAACACGACCGCCGCGGATGCGCTGGTCAACCTGGGCCATCCGGTCTACCGCGGCATCACCGGCGAGCACGCGCTGTCGCGCACGGTGACCACGCAGGCCGACACCGTGGCCGTCTACCTCAACGACCAGATCGACCTGAGCCCGCACTGGAAGCTGGTCGGCGGCCTCCGCAACGAGCGCTTCAGCGTGCGCTCCGACCTGGTCAAGTACGAGCTGCCGCCAGGCTTTCCGGCCGACACCACCGAGGCCGCGGCGCCCAAGTCGGAAAGCATGTGGAGCCCGCGCGCCGGCGTGATCTGGCAGCCGAGCGCCAGCCAGACCTGGTATGCCTCTTACGGCACTTCGTTCAACCCCTCGGCCGAGACGGTGACGCAGAGCGCCAGCACCGCCCAGCTGGCGGCCGAGCGCAACCGCTCGTTCGAGCTGGGCACCAAGCTCGAGTGGCTGGACGGCGAGCTCAGCGTCACCGGCGCGCTGTTCCGGGTCGAGAAGACCAACCCGCGCACGCAGGACGCGGCCGGCACCCAGGTGACGGAAGGGCTGATCCGTGTCGACGGCCTCGAGCTCGGCGCCACCGGCCGACTGAGCCCACAGTGGGAGGTGTTCGCGGGCTACACCTTCCTCGACGCGCGGATCGTCGAGTCGCCGCAGATCGGCACGGGCAGCGACACCGGCATCGCCGCCCAGGGCAAGACCGCGCCGAACGCGCCGCGCCACAACGCCACCGTCTGGACCACCTACCGCCTCACCCCGGCCTGGGAACTGGGCGGCGGCCTGCAGTTCGCCAGCGAGCGCTGGCTGAACAACTACGAAACCGCCAAGGTTGATGGCTACACCCGCTGGGACGCGACCGTGGCCTACCTGCAGAAGTCGTGGGAAGTGCGGCTGAACCTGCAGAACCTGAGCGACGCGGTGTATTTCGAGGCCAGCAGCGCCGGCCGGGCGACGCCGGTGCGCGGGCGCACGGCGCTGGTCAGCGCCTTGCTGAGGTTCTGAGCATGATCGTCCAGATCCCCGAAGTGCTGGCTGGCGAGCAGGTCGCTGCCATGCGCGCCGCGCTGCTCGACGCGCCCTGGGTCGACGGCCTGGCCACGGCCGGCCACCAGGGGGCGGCGGTCAAGCACAACCGCCAACTGGCCGAAGGCTTGCCGCTGGCGCGCGCGCTGGGCGACCAGGTGCTGGCGGCGCTGGAGCGCCACCCGCTGTTCATCAGCGCTGCGCTGCCGGGCGAGGTCTACCCGCCGATGTTCAACCGCTACGAGGGCGGAGAGACCTTCGGCACCCATGTGGACAACGCGGTGCGGCTGCTTCCCGGTACGGGCCGCAAGATCCGCACCGACCTGTCGGCCACGCTGTTCCTGGCCGAGCCGGACAGCTACGACGGCGGCGAGCTGCTGATCGAGGACACCTACGGCGCGCGTGCCATCAAGCTGCCCGCCGGCCACCTGGTGCTGTACCCGTCGACCAGCCTGCACCGGGTCGAGCCGGTCACGCGCGGCGTGCGCCTGGCCTCGTTCTTCTGGGTGCAAAGCCTGGTGGCCGACGAGGGAGAGCGCAGCCTGCTGTTCGACCTGGACACGGCCATCCAGCGCCTGGCCCAGACCGGGGCCGACGAGGGCGCGCGCCTGCAGCTGACCGGCTGCTATCACAACCTCTTGCGACGCTGGGCACACCCATGAGCGCGACCGACCACGCGGCCACGATGGCCATCCCCTTGACGCCGGCCCAGCGCGCACACCGCCGCAGCGTGGTGTTCCTGCGCTGGCTGCGCCGCATCCACCTCTGGGTGGGGCTGTGGGGCGCTGCGCTGGGGCTGCTGTTCGGCGTGACCGGCTTCCTGATGAACCACCGCGCGGTGTTGAAGATCCCGGTCGAGAAGATGGTGCCCAGCCAAGCGCAGCTGCCGCTGCCGGCCGACGGGCCCGTGCCCTTCGACAGCGCCGAGGCCATGGCCGGCTGGGTGCAGCGCGAGCTGGCCTTGGGCAAGGTCCATGGCCGTGTACGCAGCGAGCCGCCGCGGCCCGTGGCCTGGGGCGACAAGCGCCTGCAACAGCCGGCCCGCTGGAGCGTGGACTTCGCCACCGTGACGCGCCAGGTGCGCGCCGAGTACTGGGTGGGCAACCGCAGCGTCAAGGTCGAGACCCAGGAGGCGACCGCGATGGGCACGCTGATGCGCCTGCACAGCGGCAACGGCGTGTCGGTCTTCTGGGTGTTGTTGGCCGACACGCTGGCCGGCGGCATGGTGCTGCTGTCGGTCACCGGGCTGTTGCTGTGGTCGCGCCTGCACCCGATGCGGTTGTCCACCGTGGCCCTGAGCCTGGGCAGCCTGGTGGCCACGGTCGGCTACCTGCTGGCGGCCGGCTGAGGCCAGCCCGCCGTCAGTGGTTGTCGTCGCCGGGCTGCCGCACGATCACCACGCCGAAGGCGCCGACCGACAGCACCTGGCCCTTGCCGGTGGTGGTGTACGAGGCCACGCCCCAGGAGTGGTAGCTCGACACGAAGGCGGTGATCGCGCCCAGGCCCAGCGCCCCGGCGATCGGGCTGCGCTCGGCCGTGGCCTGCTTGATCTTCTCGCGGTGGGCCTCGGCCGACGGGTTCAGCGCGATCGCCGCCACGAAGACGGCAGCGGTGACGAGGGCCGAGACGACGGATCCTTTGGCCATGGTGGCGTTCTTTCGTGGGGGTAGGCGCCGGGCAGCATACCCGCGGCGCGAGGAGGCTCAGGGCTCGCCGTCCCAGTAGTCCAGCGTGGCGGTGCGGCGCTGGATGGCGTCGAAGCCGTCCGGCCCCATGTCCGCACCCATCGCGAGGTATTTGCCCGAGTCGGGGTACTCGCAGACCTCGGGCCGCTCGCGCGTGCTGATCGACAGGTAGCTCAACGGTGCGTCCGAGGTGTTGATGATCTGGTGCGGGTACCCCGGGCCCGGCGGAATGAAGATCACGTCGCCCTCGCGGATCGGCAGCATCTCGCCGGCCACCCGCAGCGTGCCGCTGCCGGCGACGACGATGAACATTTCTTCCTGCGCGTGGTGCAGGTGGTAGGGGCAACTGCGCATGCCCGGTGGCAGCGTGTCCACCGACGCACCCAGCTTGCGTGCCGCGGTGCCCGTGGCCAGGCGCGCGCCCAGAGAGTCGTACAAGGGCGGGCGCTGCTCGCGGGTGCGCGGCGCCTCGTGGTAGTTCCTGATCAGGCGCTGGGCCAGGGCCGCGGCGGCTTCGGTCATCGGCGGTCTCCTTGGGGATGAGCGACGCACGGTACTGCATCGGGCGACGCGGCGCACGTCACCCTTTTCTTGACCGGCGTCACGCCGCACAATGGTCTTTCGCGCCGGCGCCGGCAGGCGCCAGACAGGCAGGAGAAGAAACATGCAAGGCGATGCCAAGGTGCTGCAGTACCTCAATGCCCAGCTCAAGATGGAGCTGACGGCGATCAACCAGTACTTCCTGCATGCCCGCATGCAGAAGAACTGGGGCCTGGCCAAGCTGGCCAAGCACGAGTACGACGAGTCGATCGAGGAGATGAAACACGCCGACCGCCTGGTCGAGCGGGTGCTGATGCTCGACGGCTTGCCCAACCTGCAGGACCTGGGCAAGCTGCTGATCGGCGAGTCGGCCGTCGAGACCCTGCACTGCGACCTGAAGCTCGAGGTGGCCGGGCAGGCCCACCTGAAGGAGGCGATCGCGCACTGCGAGTCGGTGCGCGACTACGTCTCGCGTGACCTGCTGGGCGACATCCTCGAAGACACCGAAGAGCACATCGACCACCTGGAAACCCAGATTGGCCTGGTGGCCCAGGTCGGCGAGCAGAACTGGCTGCAGTCGCAGATGGCGGGCGGCGAGGGCAGCTGAGCCGCCGGCCGTCTTCGCATGCCCTGGCAAAACGGCGGGGTTCTAATTGCGAATAATTCTCATCCAATGTAGGATGGTGGCATCCGTACCTCGCATGCCTTCGGCCTCATGATCGTCTGCCTCTGCCACCGCGTGTCCGACCGCGACATCCACCGGGTCGTCGGCGAGGGCGTCACCAATTTCGAGTTGCTGCAAGACCTGACCCGCGTCGCCTCGAACTGCGGCACCTGCATGGAGTGCGCGCAGATGGTGTTCGAAGAGGCCTGCGCTGCCGTGGGCCATGGCGAGCACCATGTGCACGCCTCGCGGGGCGTGCAGACAACGACGGGCACCTGACGGCCGGCGCGGCCGGGCCCCAGCCGTCGCTCAGCCCGTGCTCTGCATTTCCCAGCCGTGCTCGTCCTCGCCCACGATGGCGAAACCCAGCCGCCGGTAGAGCCGCAGCGCCGGGTTGTTCTTCAGGACCTTGAGCTTCAGCGGCATGCCGGCCGCCCGGGCCTCGGCCTGCAGCGCGCGCACCAGCGCAGCCCCGATGCCACGCCCCTGCGCCTCGGGCATCAACTGCACTTGCAGGATCCACCAGACCTCGGGTTGGCGCCACAGCTTCCACAGGCCCACCGGCTGGCCGTCCACCTCGACGACCTGGGCCTCGCTCCAGTGGCTGCGCACCCGCTCTTCCATCTCGGCCGGCGTCTGCACGATGCCGGCCGCCCGGTGGTGCGGGTCCATCGCGACCGTGCGCAGGTGCAGCAGGAACGGCACATCGGCTTCCGTTGCCGGACGCGTGCTGAAGACCGCCGCCACGCTACTTGTACAACAGGTGCGGCAGCCACAGGCCCACCTGCGGCCACAGGTAGAGCATTGCGATCGCCAGCACCTGTATGCCCATGAACGGCAGCATGCCCAGGAAGATCTGGTTCAGCGTCACCTGTGGCGGGCTGACGCCCTTGAGGTAGAAGGCCGCCATGGCCACGGGGGGGCTCAGGAACGCGGTCTGCAGGTTCAGCGCCACCAGAAGCCCAAAGAAGAGTGGGTCGATGCCGAACTTGTCCAGCAACGGAATGAAGATCGGCATGAAGATGACGATGATCTCCGTCCATTCCAGGGGCCACCCGAGGACGAAGATGATCACCTGCGACAGCAGCAGGAACTGGGTTGGTGTGAGTTCCATCGAGAGGACCCATCGCTCGACCAACTCCTGCCCACCCAGCAGCGCGAAGGCGGCGCTGAAGATCGCGCTGCCCACGAACAGCCAGCACACCATGGCGCTGGTCTTCGCGGTCAGGAAGACCGAATCCTTGACGACGCCGACGCTCAACTGCCGATACGCGGCCGCCAGTGCCAGCCCGCCGAAGGCGCCCACCGCCGCCGCCTCGGTCGGCGTCGCCAGCCCGAAGACGATGGACCCCAGGACAGCGAGGATCAGCAGGACCAGCGGAAAGAACGACGCGAGCAGCATCTTGAAGATCTCAAGCCGCTCGAAGGTCAGGAGCCCATAGAACAGCGCCAGCACCGAGGCGGCCACGCCGGCCCCGACCCAGAAGCCCGATCCGGGGGCCGACCCGCCATCGGCTGTCACCGCCGTGCTCTGCGGTGCGCCCGGCGACGACGGCCGGCCCAAGGCGCCGGGGGCGGAAGGTGCTTCGGCGCCCGGCGGTTCCTTCAGCCCGCCGTCGTCCACCGCTTCGGCGCCGGGCGGCTCCGCCAACCCAGGGCTCGGTGTGGCGTCGGCGTCTTCGGCGCCGGGGGGCGCGCCGACGCCACCAGGTGTCAGGTCCACCACCGCCGATTCGGCCGGCGTGCTTGCAAAGTCGTAGGCCACCGCGCCGACTGCCAGGAAGACGAGCAACGGCGCCATCGCGATGCCCAACTGGCCGAGAAGGTAGCGCTGCGGCACGGTCGGTGGGCTCGACTTGCCGAAGCCGCGCAGCAGCGCAACCACGGCGCGGCCACCCAGCGCGGCGCGGAGCGTTGCCGCGTGCTCGGGCAGCGCCACATGGCGTGCCTCTGCGGACAGAGGCGGCGCGAGTGCAGGCTTCAGCCGGGCCAGAACGATCACGTAGCCAATGTACAAACCAGCCAGCATCAGGCCCGGGAAAAATGCGCCGGCGTACAGCTGGACGACCGACACCCCTGCGGTGGCCCCATAGACGATCAGCATCACCGACGGTGGAATCAGGATGCCGAGACATCCCCCGGCGGTGATGACCCCGGCCGAAACCTTCACGTCGTACCCGGCCCGGAGCATCTGCGGCAGCGCCAGCAGGCCCATCAGCGTCACCACGGCACCGACGATGCCCGTGGCAGTGGCGAACACCGCGCAGGTCAACAGCGTTGCCACTGCCAGCGAGCCGGGGACGCGCGCCATGGCCAGGTGCAGCGACCGGAACAGCTTCTCGATCAGATTCGCACGCTCGACCAGGTAGCCCATGAACACGAACAGCGGGATCGAGATCAGGACATCGTTGCCCATGACCTTGAACGCCGACTGCACCATCAGGGTCAGCGTCTTGCCCGTGTCCCGGTCGTAGGCCAGCCACGTGAAGATCATGCCCATCCCCATCAGCGTGAACGCCGTCGGGAAACCCAGCATGATCGCCACCACCACCAGCGACAGCATCAGCAGGCCGAGATGCCCGCGCGTGATCGTCGGCGCGGAGATCAGCATCCAGGCGACGCCGGCCAGGATCACCGCCATCAGAGCAAAGCCGAACCACAGCTCACGGCGGATCTTCATGACCGGACTCTCGACGACGGGTCGTTGGGCGGGGTGATGTACTTGTCCAGCGCGGCGATGTCCTCGTCCTTGACCTGCACCATCGCTTTCAGCTTGTCGACATCGACCTCGACGACGTCCTCACCGCGCGAGGGCCAGTCGCCCAGCTTCAGGCAGATCAGGCAGCGCACGATCTCGACGATGCCCTGCAGCAGCAGCATGCCGCCGGCCAGCGGGATGACGAACTTGAACGGATAAAGGGGCAGGGGGTACGCCGAAAACGTCTGCTCCCTGATCGCCAGAGACTCCACGGCGTAGCCCCAGCCGGCCCAGGTCAGCGCCACGATGCCCGGCAAGAAGAACACGAGGTACAGCAGAAGGTCGACCGCGGCCTGCGTGCGTGGCTGAAAGAAGCTGTACAGCACGTCCCCGCGAACATGGTTGTTCTTCGCCAGGGTGTAGGCGCCGGCCATCATGAACAAGGTGCCGTACAGCATGATCTGCGCGTCCAGCACCCATGCATGCGGGTCGTTGAGCGCATAGCGGCAGACCACTTCCCATGTGATCAGGCCGGTCAACCCGACGATGGCCCAGGCGAACACCTGGCCGAGCCAGGTCGACAGCCGGTCGACCTTCAGCAGCATGGATTGCATGGCGGTCCCTCGCGCGTGTTCAATGAAAAAGGCCCGGCACTGCCGGGCCCGTGCGCGCCGTCAACCCCGGCGGCCGAAGTAGTGGTTCCACGCCATCTTGAAGTCCACCAGATAGTCGTTCTGCCATTGCCCAGCCCGCTGGGCGAAAGCACGTTGCGAGTCCAGCACCTTGCGGAACAGCGGGTTCTCGGACGCCTTCTTCTCGATCACCTTGTCCCAGGCTTCGAGCTGTGCCTTGAGGATCGCGTCGGGCGTCTTGTAGAAATTGATCCGGTCCTTCGTCTTGAGCTCGACGTAGTCCTGCGAATTGCGCTGGATGGCTTTCCAGCTCATGTCGGCGCTCGCCGCTTGCACGGCGTAGTCGATGATGGCCTTCAACTCCGACGGCAAGGCGTCGTACTTGCCTTTGTTGAACAGGATCTCGAACTGCTCGGTGCTCTGGTGGAAGCTCTGCAGCATGCAGTTCTTGACCACGTCGGGGAAGCCCAGCAGTCGATCGCTCGAGGCGTTGTTGAACTCGGCCGCTTCGATCAGCCCGCGGTCCAGTGCCGGCACGATCTCACCGCCGGGCAACGGGTTCACCGCAGCCCCCATCTCGGTGAAGATGTCGACGGCCAGGCCCACGGTGCGGTATTTCAGGCCCTTGAGGTCCGCCACCTTGGCGATCGGCTTCTTGAACCAGCCCAGCGGCTGGGTGGGCATCGGGCCGTACAGGAACGAGACCACGTCCATGTTGATGGCCTTGTAGATCTCTTCCTGCAGGGCCCGGCCGCCGCCGTAGTAGTGCCAGGACAGCAGCATGTTCGGGTCCATGCCGTAGCCCGGGCCCGAGCCCCAGAGCGCCAGCGCCGAGTTCTTGCCGTAGTGGTACGCCACCACGCCGTGGCCGCCGTCGAGCGTGCCCTTGTTGACTGCGTCCAGCAGCTGGAAGGCCGGCACCACCGAGCCCGAGGGTAGCACCTCGATCTTGAGGCGGCCGCCGGCCATGTCGTTGACCTTCTTGGCGAAGTCGTTGGCGTACTCGTGGAAGATGTCCTTGGCCGGCCAGGTGCTCTGAAAGCGCAGGCTCACGGTTTCGGCGCGCGACACCATCGGTGCGGCGAGGGCACCGGCGGCGACGGTGCCGGCAGTGGCGTTCTTCAGAAATCTCCGGCGCGAAGCTGGGGCGGGTGGGTTGGCGCTCATGGCTGTCTCCTGCAGTTCTGAATGACGGACTGCGCCAACGCCCTCCATCGGACCCAGCGCTGCTTCGACTGTCGAAGGCCGGCGCCAACGGGGCAATGGGGTGAACCCGAGCGAGCGCCTCAGGTATTCCCGAGCCGGCGTCAGCCCGGCCTGGACTGCGCCGCGTTGCCCTGCGGCAGGCTGCGCACCAGGTCGGTGAGCAACTGGGCCGCCGCCCGCTGCAGCGGGGCGGCGCGCTTGTGCGCCGAGGTGGCCAGGCACAGCACGCTGGCCAGCGCGGGCTCGACGATCGGCCGGGCGACCAGCTCGTCCGCTCGGCCCGAGGCGACCACCGCGCTGGCGTGCAGCACCGCATGCCCGTAGCCCGCGCAGACCAGGTCGATGATGGCGGCGATGCTGGAGACCTCCCAGGCGATGTCCAGCGCCAGGCCGGCCAGCGTGGCCTGGGAATCGAGCAGGCGCCGGATCACGTGCTGGCGCTCGGGCACCACCAACGGGTAGCGCCCCAGGGTCTTCAGCGGCACCGGGCCGCGCGGCACGGCCGAGCCACTGGCGACCGCGCTGACCAGGCACAGCGGCTCCTGCAGCAGCGGCGCTATCGTCAGGTGAGGTGCCGCGTCGGGGTTGTAGACCAGGCCCAGGTCGATGCGGCCGGTGCTCAACCATTCCGCGATGTGCGACGACAGCCCTTCGACGATCGCCAGCCGCGCCTTGGGCAGCTGGCGGCGGAAGCCGTCGATCAGTGGGAGCGTGAGCTGCCGGCCGATGCTGGGCGGCAGGCCGATCGTGATGCGGCCGACCGGCTCGTCGCGCTGGGCGCCCATGTCCTCGCGTGCTTGGGACACGCGGTTGAGGATGGACACGCTGTGCTCGAACAGGCGCTGGCCGGCTTCGGTCAGCGTCACGCCGCGGCCATTGCGCAGCAGCAGCGTCTCGCGCAGGTCGACCTCCAGCGCACGCACCTGGCGGCTGAGCGCGGGCTGGGCGATGTCGAGCACCAGCGCGGCCTTGCTGAAGCTGCCCAGCTCGGCGACGCTGACGAAGTATTCGAGTTGCTTGAGGTTCATGGGCCGGCGCGGCGGATGATATGCCCGAGCCCATCAAGTCGAAGGCCCGCGCTGGGCGGGCCTTCTGGAGCGGGGATCAGGGGATCAGCGGGGCGTGTAGACCGGTGCCGACGCGCCCGTGGCCGGCGGCGGGGGGGGCGGTGTCGAGGCCACCGGCGGGGGCAGGCTCGGCGTGGGCGCCGGTGTGGCCATGGGCGCGGTGCCGGCCGGGGCACGCATCACGCGCGTCTTGCCGGCGGTGCTGACCAGGATCACCGCGTCGCCGGGGTTCAGCGGCTCGGTGCCCTTGGCCTGGATGATGGAGCGCCGGTCGCCGTTGCGCAGCTGGACCAGGATCTCGTAGGCCTCTTCGCGGGTGGCGCCGCGCTCGACCGCGTTGCCGATCACCGCACCGGCGACGGCGCCGATGACGCCGACCACTGCCCCTTCGCGGCTGCCGCCGACCGACGAGCCGGCGATGCCGCCGACCACGCCGCCGGTCATGGCGCCGGCGCCGGTCTGGGTGCCGTCGACCACCACCGGGCGGATGGTGAGAATGGTCGCGTCCTGCACGGTCGACAGGCGTTGCGCTTCGTGGCGCTGGACGACGTCCGGGTTGGTGGTGGTGCAGGCTGCCATCAAGGCGAGAACGGCCAGTGCAGCGGCGGTGAGAGGGGTGCGCATCATGTCGAAGGGCTCGGGGATCGGTTGTTCACAGCCAACGGGCGCCGGGCGTCCGGCGTTGACAGAGGTTGGCCTGAACAGTGTGAGCCACCCGTGCTGGGGAAGTTCGCCCCGCGGGTAAAGAAGCGTGTCGCGGGTTTGACCCGTGTCAGTTGCCGGTGTCGATGTCAGTCATGCAGTCGGCTGCTGCGCGGCACGCTCGCCAGAAGGAAGTCCATCTGGTCGGCCAGGATGCGGCGGCCGCGCAGGATCATGTCCTCGTGCAGGCTGGGCACGTAGGGCAGGTACAGCAGGCTCATGCGGGCTTCTTCGGGCATGCGGTTGCCCTTGTGGCCGTTGCAGCCGCGGCAGGCGGTGATGCAGTTCATCCAGCTGTCCTGGCCGCCGCGCGACACCGGCACGATGTGCTCGCGGGTCAGGTCGTCGAAGGCGAAGCGGTGGCCGCAGTAGGCGCAGATGCCGCGGTCGCGCACGAAGAGCTTGGGGTTGGTCAGCGCTGGCGACTGCCGCCAGGCGCGGGAGGGCACGGCGCCGCGCACGGCGATGATCGGGTGCACCTCGATGCGCGACTGCAGCCCGGTGGTGCGCTGCACGCCCCCGCGCAGCACATGGCAGGTGTCGCCCAGCGTCCAGGCGATGCTGTCGCTGGCATAGAGCACGGCCGCTTCGCGGACCGTCATCCAGGCCTGCGGGCGACCGGAAACGTCGAGCTGCAATACCTCCATGGTCTGGGGCACCTTCGCTTCACCCGAGATACGGGTTCACTGCGCAGCATAGCTCGCTTCTGTGACAGGGCTCAACAGTCAGCTTTGGCGCTTGCGCGCTCTGCCCGCGGCCCAGTTCTCTGCGGGTTAACCCGAGAAGGCGATGCCATGCGGCGACTTCTAGGCCGCCGACCCTAGAAAAAGTCTCGACTTCGCCCCCCCTGGTCGGGGCGATTTCTGCAAAATAGAACGATCGTTCGTTCCAATCTGCGCGAACGTCCCCAATGCCTGCCTCCTGTTCTGGAGGTGTGCTCCCCGAGGTTCTTGCCGTGTCCCTGTCCGCCGAACACCGCCGCAGCACCAGCGCCCGCTCGCTCCAGAAGGGGCAGGCCACGCGTGCCACGATCCTGGACGCGGCGCTCACGCTGGCCTCCAGCATGGGCCTGGAGGGCCTGTCGATCGGCGCCTTGGCCGAGGTCACCGGCATGAGCAAGTCGGGCGTGTTCGCCCACTTCGGCTCGCGCGAGGAACTGCAAATCTCCGTCATCCGCGAGTACCACGCCAAGTTCGAGGAAGAGGTGTTCTTCCCCGCCATCCGCGAGCAGCGCGGCCTGCCGCGGCTGGCGGCGTTGTTCGAGAACTGGGTCAAGCGTGTCGCGGTCGAGATCGACTCGGGCTGCATCTACATCAGCGGCGCGGTCGAGTTCGACGACCGGCCCGGCCCGGTGCGCGACGCGCTGGCCGACATGGTCCGCGCCTGGCACACGGCCCTCAAGCGCGCGATCGAGATCGCGGTCGAGGTCGAGGACCTGAAGCCCGGCACCGACGCGGCGCAGATGCTGTTCGAGGTCCACGGCCTGATCCTGGCGCTGCACCACGACGCGCGCTTCCTGCGCAGCCCCGGCGCCGTCGAGCGCGCGCGCATCGGCTTTGCCCGCACCGTTTCCCACTACGCGGCCCCGGGGGCGTTGGCCCGGGTGTCGCTGCCCACCGCCACGGCCATCCAGGCCGGATAACTCGTCCATTCGTTCAAGGAGCTCACCATGGCCCAGTACACCCCGCCCCTGCGCGACATGCAGTTCGTGCTGCATGAAGTCGTCGACGTGACCGGCGAACTGAAGGACATCCCGCAGTACGCCGAGGTCGACGTCGACACGATCAACGCCGTGCTGGAAGAGGGCGGCAAGTTCGCCACCGAGGTGCTGTTCCCGCTCAACATCAGCGGCGATGCCGAGGGTTGCACGCTGGACAAGGCGACCCACGAGGTTAAGACCCCCAAGGGCTTCAAGGAGGCCTACGCGAAGTACGTGGAAGGTGGCTGGCCGGCGCTGGGCTGCGACACGGAGTACGGCGGCCAGGGCCTGCCGCACACGGTGAACCAGTGCTTCTACGAGATGCTCAACAGCGCCAACCAGGCCTGGACCATGTACCCCGGCCTCAGCCACGGCGCCTATGAGGCGCTGCACGCCCATGGCACGCCCGAGCAGAAGAGCACCTACCTGCCCAAGCTGACCAGCGGCGAATGGACCGGCACCATGTGTCTGACCGAGCCGCACTGCGGCACCGACCTCGGCATGCTGCGCACCAAGGCCGAGCCCCTGGCGGACGGCAGCTACAAGATCAGCGGCCAGAAGATCTTCATCTCGGCCGGCGAGCACGACATGGCGGCCAACATCATCCACCTGGTGCTGGCCCGCCTGCCGGACGCGCCGCAGGGCTCGAAGGGCATCTCGCTGTTCATCGTGCCCAAGTTCAAGGTCAACGCCGACGGCTCGCTGGGCGATCGCAACGGCATCCACTGCAACGCCCTCGAGCACAAGATGGGCATCCACGGCAACGCCACGGCGCAGCTGATCCTGGAAGACGCGGTGGGCACGCTGGTCGGCGAGCCGAACAAGGGCCTGATGGCCATGTTCGTGATGATGAACGCGGCCCGCCTGGGCGTGGGCAACCAGTCGCTGGGCCTGACCGAAGTGGCCTACCAGAACGCGGTGGCCTACGCCAAGGACCGCATCCAGATGCGTTCGCTGTCCGGCCCGAAGGCGCCGGACAAGCCGGCCGACCCGATCATCGTGCACCCGGACGTGCGCAAGATGCTGCTGACCGCCCGCGCCTACGCCGAAGGCGGCCGCGCGCTGGCCATCCACACTGTGGTGCAGCTCGACAAGGCGCTGCACCACCCCGACGAGGATGTGCGCAAGGAATGCGACGACGAGGTCGCGCTGCTGACGCCCATCATCAAGGCCTTCCTCACCGACAACGGCTGGATCGCGACCTCGCACTGCATGCAGGTCTACGGCGGGCACGGCTACATCCACGAGTGGGGCATGGAGCAGTACGTGCGCGATGCCCGCATCAACATGATCTACGAAGGCACGAACACCGTGCAGTCGCTGGACCTGCTGGGCCGCAAGATCCTGTCGGACAACGGCAAGAAGCTGAAGGCCTTCGGCAAGAAGATCGCCGCCTTCGTCGAGGACGAGGGCGTGCGCGAGGACATGCAGGAGTTCATCAACCCGCTGGGCGACATCGGCGACAAGGTCACCAAGCTGACCACCGAGATCGGCATGAAGGCCTTCCAGAACCCGGACGAAGTGGGCGCCGCCGCGGTGGACTACCTGCGCGTGGTCGGCCACATGGTGTTTGCCTACTTCTTCGCCCGCATGGCCAAGGTGTCTCTGGACGCGCAGAAGGCCGGCGACACTGACCCGTACTACAGCGCCAAGCTCACGACGGCACGCTTCTACTTCGCCAAGCTGCTGCCCGAGACGGCCGGCCTGATTCGCAGCTGCCGCGCCGGCCTTGAGCCGCTGATGGCGATGGACGAAGCCCTGTTCTGATGAAAGCCGTCGTTCAACTGCTGACAGCGGCCTCGCTTGCACTGGTGGCCACGGCGGCCGCGGCGCAATCGGTGACCCCGGTCGGGCTGTGGAAGACCATCGACGACGCCTCGAAGAAGGAAAAGTCTTTGGTGCGCATCGTCGAGGCCGGTGGCGTGCTGGTCGGCAAGATCGAGAAGATCATCGACCCGACGGAAAAGGCCGACGCGGTGTGCGACAAGTGCAGCGATGAGCGCAAGAACCAGCCCGTCGTCGGCTTGACCATCATCCGCGGAGCCAAGGCCAGCGCCGACGACCACGAGCTGTGGGACGGTGGCGACATCCTGGACCCGGGCAATGGCAAGGTCTACAAATTGCGCCTGAAGCCCGTGCAGGGCGGCAAGGCACTCGAGGTGCGGGGCTACATCGGCATGCCGCTGCTGGGCCGCACCCAGACATGGATCCGCGTCGAATGACGCTGTGAAGGAGAACAAAGCATGAGTCGATTCCAGGTCCGCAAGGTCGCCGTGTTGGGCGCCGGCGTGATGGGCGCGCAGATCGCCGCCCATTTGGTCAACGTGAAGGTGCCGGTCGTGCTGTTCGACCTGCCCGCGAAGGAAGGCCCCAAGAGTGGCATTGCGCTGAAGGCGATTGACAACCTGAAGAAGCTCAAGCCCGCCCCGTTGGGCGTGCCGGAGGACGCGGCGCGCATCACGCCGGCGAACTACGAGGAGCACCTGGACCTGCTGAAGGACTGCGACTTGGTGATCGAGGCGATCGCCGAGCGCATGGACTGGAAGCTCGACCTGTACACCAAGATCGCGCCCTTCGTCGCGCCGCACGCGATCGTTGCCTCGAACACCTCGGGCCTGTCGATCACCAAGCTGAGCGAGGCCCTGCCCGAGTCGATCAAGCCAGCCTTCTGCGGCATCCACTTCTTCAACCCGCCGCGGTACATGTACCTCGTCGAGCTGATCCCCACCCCGACCACCAAGCCGGAGGTGCTCGACCAGCTGGAAAGCTTCGTCACCAGCACCGTGGGCAAGGGCGTGGTGCGTGCCAAGGACACGCCGAACTTCGTCGCGAACCGCGTGGGCATCGCCGGCATGCTGGCGACGATCCACGAGGCGCAGAAGTACGGCCTGAGCTACGACGTGGTCGACGACCTGACCGGCAAGAAGATGGGCCGCGCCAGCTCGGGCACCTTCCGCACCGCGGACGTGGTCGGCCTGGACACGATGGCGCACGTCATCAAGACGCTGCAGGACAACCTGAAGGACGACCCGTTCTTTCCCAGCTACGCCACGCCGCCCGTGCTGGCCAAGCTGATCGAGCAGGGCGCGTTGGGGCAGAAGGCCGGTGCCGGCTTCTACAAGAAGGTGGGCAAGGACATCCTGCGCCTGGACCCCGCCCAGGGCGAGTACGTGGTCGCCGGTGGCAAGGGCGACCCGATCGTCGACCGCATCCTGAAGAAGCCCGCGGCCGAGCGCCTGAAGCTGCTGCGCGAATCGACCAACCCACAGGCCCAGTTCCTGTGGGCGATCCTGCGCGACTCGTTCCACTACGTCGCCGTGCATCTGGCCGACATCGCCGACTCGGCCCGCGAGGTCGACTTCGCGATGCGCTGGGGCTTCGGCATGAAGCAGGGCCCGTTCGAGCTGTGGCAAGAGGCCGGCTGGCAGCAGGTGGCCGGTTGGGTCAAGGAAGACATCGACGCCGGCAAGGCGCTGTGCAATGCGCCGCTGCCCGCCTGGGTGTTCGACGGCCGCACCGGCGTGCACACGCCGGAAGGCTCGTGGTCCGCTTCGCAAGGCCAGTACATCCCGCGCTCGAACCTGGCCGTCTACCAGCGCCAGCACTTCCCCGAGAGCCTCTACGGCTCCGGCGCGGCCGACCCGCTGAAGGCCGGCACCGAGCTGTACAAGAACGACGACGTCCGCGTCTGGACGCTGGACAACGAGGTCGTCATCGCCACGATCACCTGCAAGCTGCACCTGATCAGCCCGGCCGTCACCGAGGGCCTGCTGAAGGCCGTCGAGCTGGCTGAAGCCAAGTACCAAGGACTCGTGATCTGGTCGCCGGACGACGTGTTCTCCGCCGGCGCCAACCTCGAAGCGCTGATGCCGGTCTTCATGAAGAGCGGCAGCAAGGGCATCAACCCCGAGGTCAAGAAGCTGCAGGACGCGCTGCTGCGCGTGCGCTATGCCAGCGTGCCGGTGGTCGCTGCGATGCGTGGCATCGCGCTGGGCGGTGGCTGTGAGATCGCGGTGTCCTGCGCCAAGCGTGTCGCTGCGATGGAAACCTACGTCGGCCTGGTCGAGGTCGGCGTCGGCCTGCTGCCGGGCGGTGGCGGCCTGACCTACATCGCCCGCCGTGCGGCCGAGAACGCGCAAGCCGGCCCGGGCTCGGACCTGCTGAACTTCCTGAAAGGTGGCTTCGAAGCTGCGGCGATGGCCAAGGTGGGCACCAGCGCGATCGAGTCGCGCAAGCTGGGCTACCTGCTGGACACCGACGTGATCGTGCCGAACAAGGACGAGCTGCTGTACGTCGCGATCAGCCAGGTCAAGGCCATGGCCGACGCGGGCTACCGCGCGCCGGCCAAGGTGCAGATCCCGGTCGCCGGCCGCATGGGCATCGCCACGATCAAGGCCAGCCTGGTCGGCATGCGTGACGGCGGCTTCATCAGCCAGCACGACTTCCACATCGCAAGCCTGATCGCCGACGTGGTTTGCGGCGGCGAGGTCGATGCCGGAACGGTGGTGACCGAGGAGTACCTGATGACGCTCGAGCGCAAGCACTTCTGCAGCCTGCTCGACCACCCGAAGACGCAAGAGCGAATCATGGGCATGCTGCAGACCGGCAAGCCCGTGCGCAACTGACAAGGAGCGACGAACATGACCAAGCAAGTGCAAGACGCCTACATCGTCGCCGCCAGCCGCACCCCGATCGGCAAGTCCGGCCGCGGTTACTTCAAGAACACCCGCTCCGACGACCTGCTGGTGCGCGCCGTGCAAGCCGCGCTGGCCCAGGTGCCCTCGCTGGACCCGAAGGCCATCGAAGACGGCATCATCGGCTGCGCGATGCCCGAGGGCGAGCAGGGCGCCAACATGGCCCGCATCGCCATGCTGCTGGCCGGCCTGCCCAACAGCGTCGGCGGCATCACCGTCAACCGCTTCTGTGCCTCGGGCCTGTCGGCGATCCAGATGGCGGCTGACCGCATCCGTGTCGGCGAGGCCGACGTGATGCTGGCCGGCGGCGCCGAGAGCATGAGCATGATCCCGATGACCGGGGTCAAGCCCTCGTTCAACCCGAACGTGTTCCTGAAGGACGAGAACGTCGGCATCGCCTACGGCATGGGCCTGACGGCCGAGAAGGTCGCCCAGCAGTGGAAGGTCAGCCGCGAAGACCAGGACGCGTTCGCGCTGGCCTCGCACCAGAAGGCGCTGAAGGCGCAGGCGGCCGGTGAGTTCACCGACGAGATCTGCGCAGTGGACGTGATCGATCGCTTTCCGAACCTCGACACCGGCGAGATCAATCTATCGACCCGCACCGTCAGCCTCGACGAAGGCCCGCGCCCGGACACCTCGCTCGAAGGCCTGGGCAAGCTGAAGCCGGTGTTCGCCGCCAAGGGCAGCGTCACCGCCGGCAACAGCTCGCAGACCAGCGACGGCGCTGGCGCGCTGATCCTGGCCAGCGAGAAGGCCGTCAAGCAGTTCGGCCTGAAGCCGCTGGCCCGCTTCGTCAGCTTCGCGTCCAAGGGCGTGCCGCCCGAGATCATGGGCATCGGCCCGATCGAGGCGATCCCGGCCGCGCTGAAGTCGGCCGGCCTGTCGCTCGCCGACATGGGCTGGATCGAGCTGAACGAAGCCTTCGCCGCGCAGGCACTGGCGGTCATCCGCACGGTCGGCCTCAACCCGGAGGTGGTCAACCCGATGGGCGGCGCGATCGCACTGGGCCACCCGCTGGGCGCCACCGGTGCCATCCGCGCCGCCACCGTCGTGCACGCGCTGCGCCGCCACCAGCTGAAGTACGGCATGGTGACGATGTGCGTGGGCACGGGCCAGGGCGCCGCCGGCATCTTCGAGGCGGTGTGAGCACCGCGCCGCGCTTCGCCGACATTGCCGAGGCGCGGCGCGCCTTGGCTGCGCTCGCCGAGCGGCCCCCGCGAGTGGTCGGCGCCTGGAGCGTGGCGCAGGTGTTGGACCACGCTGCGCAGAGCGTCGAGTACTCGCTCGACGGCTTTCCGCAGCCCAAGTCCGCGTGGTTCCGCGCCACCGTGGGGCCGCTGGCCTTCAAGGTCTTCGAGCTGCGCGGGGCGATGAGCCACCCGCTGGACGCGCCCATCCCGGGCGCGCCGGCGCTGGCGGTCGACGCGTCGCTGGACGCCGCCGTGCGCCGATTGATCGCCGCCTTCGACCGTTTCGAGCGGCACCAGGGGTCACTGAAACCGCACTTCGCGTATGGGGCGATGACCAAGGCGGCCTACACGCGAGCGCACCTGATGCACCTGGCCGATCACTGGTCGGAGTTCCGTCACCCGTGATCACAGCGGGTTCAAGCTAGCGCGAATCGGCCCAGAAGGTCCACAGTGCCAACCCGGCCAGTGGACAGAAATTGATAGTTTCTCCCCCCTTGTTTGAGGGGCATTTCGCCTTTGACGGGCCCATGGGGTCTTCCTAGGATGCGGCTCTGGCCTCCGGGTGCGTCGATAGCGCTGCCTGAAAGGGGTCGGATTCGTTCAGCGCTTCGCCATCCGCTCGCGCTGACTTCCATGATCTTTTGGAGATGTACATGCAATCACGTTCCTCGACCGTGTGGACCGCTTGCGCCCTGATGATTCTGGGCCTGGCATCCACCGCGCAAGCCGCCGCTACGCGCGAGAAGGCCTCCCAGGCCTCCGAAGCGGCTCAAGGCGTGCAACTGGTTCCGACTGGCAAGGGCTATGCCGTTCCGGCGGGTGCTGGCCAAGTGTTCGAAGCGAAGATCAACCCCGACGCCAACGGTATTGACTACCACGGCGGCCCGGTGATGGGCACGACCAAGAAGGGTGTCAACGCCTACATCATCTGGTACGGTGACTGGGCCACCCAGAGCCCGACGGGCAAGCAGATCGTCAACGACATGTTCTTGGGCATCAAGAAGAACACGCCGTACTTCAACATCAACACCACCTACTACCAGAACAACGACACCACCCAGTTCGTTCGCAACAAGATCAACCTGAAGGGTCAGATCGACGACGCTGGCAAGTCGCTGGGCTCGGCGCTGACGGATGCCAACATCCGCACGCTGGTGCAGAACGCCCTGACGGCCGGCACGCTGCCCACCGACACGAACGGCGTGTACTTCGTCCTGACGACCAAGGACGTGAACGAGACCTCGGGCTTCTGCACCCAGTACTGCGGCTGGCACACCCACGCGACGCTCCTCGGCAAGGACATCAAGTACTCCTTCGTCGGCGATGCCGCCCGTTGCATCAACTCCTGCGCGATCCAGCAGACCAGCCCGAACGACAACCCGGGTGTCGACGGCATGGCCAGCGTGATCATGCACGAGCTGGAAGAAGCTGCGAGCGATCCGGATCTGAACGCCTGGTGGCAGACCTCGACCGGCATGGAAAACGCCGACAAGTGCGCCTGGACCTTCGGCACGACTTCGACCGCGCCGAACGGCTCGAAGTACAACGTCACCTGGGGCACCCGCAAGTTCCTGATCCAGCAGAACTGGGTCAACGCCAACGGCGGCAAGTGCGCCATGCAATATCCCTGAAGATGACGAGACGCACTGACCGCATGCGGCCAGTGAGCGCAGGGCCCCGGTGGGGCCTTGCCGCTCGAGCAACGATGACGGCGCTGGCCCTGGCCAGCGCCGTTTTCACTGCGGCCGCCCCGACCCTGGCGCATGCCCAGGCCAGCGCCCCTGCCGCCGTGGCTGGGCCGCCGACCACCGCCTCGGGCGTGCCCATTCCCCAGCGTGTGCAGCGAACGCGCGCCGTGACCATGACCCGCTTCGTGCGGGTGTTCACCGACCTGGAATACGACTTGATCGACGCCCTGCGCGCCGAAGACAAGCCGGCGCTGGACAAGCTGCTGGCCGCTGACTTCGAGCAGCGCGAGTCCACTCGTCCAGCCGAGCCGGTGGCGCGCGACGAATGGATCAAGTCCAGCGAGACCAAGCTGCCTGGCATCGCGCAGATGTCTGCCATGGCCGTGCACGACCGCGGCGAACACGCCATCGCGAGCTTCCGCCTGCGGCTGGTCGAACGCGAGCTGTTCGTGGTGGATGTCTGGCGTCGCAAGACGCCGGACAGCTATGAACTGGTGACGCGCTACGTCACCAGCTCGCCGGCGCCCAAGCTGCTGCCGCCTGCGCCCGACGGCAAGGGTTGACCCGCGCCTGAAATGGAGAGCCGCCCCCAGCGCGCCATGGCGCGCGTGGGGGTGCCGCTGTCAGAATCGTCGGCATCCCGACCAGGAGACAGCCATGTCCATCAAGACTGCGACGCTCAACGGCGTCGCCACCATCGAGATCGCCCGCCCCGAGAAGAAGAACGCGCTGACCCAGGCCATGTACCAGGCCATGGCGGACGCGATCAATGCCGCCCAGGCGGACGCCGCAGTGCGTGCCATCCTGATCACCGGCCAGCCCGGCATCTTCACCTCGGGCAACGATATCGAGGATTTCATGCAGCGCCCGCCACAGGGGCTGGACTCGCCGGTGTTCCAGTTCATGAAGGCGCTGGTCGCCAGCGACAAGCCTGTGCTCGCGGCCGTCACCGGCGCGGCGGTGGGCATCGGCACCACGATGCTGCTGCATTGCGACTTCGTCTACGTCAGCGACGAGGCGCGCCTGGCCATGCCCTTCGTCGGCCTGGGCCTGGTGCCCGAGTTCGCGTCCAGCCTGGTCGTGCCGGCCCTGATGGGCCCGCGCCGGGCGGCCGAGAAACTGCTGCTCGGCGACCCCTTCACCGGCGAGCAGGCGGTGGAATGCGGCATCGCCAACTTGGTGCTGCCGGCCAGCGAAGTGGTGAACCACGCCCGCCGCGTGGCCGAGCGCTTCAACACCCTGCCGCCCAGTGCGGTGCGCGACAGCAAGCGCCTGATGCATGGCCGCGACCGCGAGCGCATCATGCAGGCGGTCACCGAAGAGGCCACGATCTTCGGCCAACGCCTGCGCAGCCCCGAGGCGATGGAGGCCTTCCAGGCCTTCTTCCAAAAGCGCCAGCCGGACTTCTCCAAGTTTTCCTGACAACTCGCGCCACCGCCGCATGAGTTGGCCCGCCAAGCTGGCGCTCGCGCCGCTGCTGGTCTGGCAGGGGCGGCGTGTGCGCGGGGGAGCGCTGCGCCTGCCCGAGGCCGCTGGGCCGCGGGAGGGTGTCGCCGGCGGGTCGGGCGAACCGGGCTTGCGCCTGCTGGTGGTGGGCGATTCATCGGCGGCCGGCGTGGGCGTCACCCGGCAGGAACAGGCCCTGGCGGCCCTGCTCGCCAGGGCGTTGTCGCGCCGGCTCGACCAATCGGTGGCTTGGCGCCTGCTGGCGACCACCGGCCACCGCGCTGCCGACGCATTGCAGGCCCTGCGCGCCGAGCAGCGCTTGCCGCCGGCGGATGTGCTGCTGGCCGTGCTGGGCGTCAACGACGCGGTGGCCCTGTCACAAGCCACGCCTTGGCTGCGCACGCTCGACGCGCTGCACGACACTGCAGTGCGCCGGGCCGGCGTGCGCCAGACCTGGCATACCGGCCTGCCGCCGATGGGGCGATTCCCGCTGCTACCGCAGCCGTTGCGCTGGGTGATGGGCCGCGAGGCCGCGCGGCTGGATGGCGCGCTGGCGCGTCACCTCGCGGGCCATGCCGACCGCCGCCTCGCGGTGCTGCCACCAGCGCCCGAAGGCAACCTGCCCGCCGGCTGGATCGCGGCGGACGGCTTCCATCCCGGCCCAGAGGGCTACCGCCGTTGGGCCGAGGCCCTGGCCAACCAGATGGCCGCTGACCCGGCCTTGCCGCGCCGGCGCTGAACCCTCGCCTGCTCAGCCCTTGGGAATCGGCCGTGGCTGCCCCAGCGAGTCGATCGCGACATAGGTCAGCTTGCCCTCGGTGACCTTGACCACGTACAGATCCTGCGGGTTGCGCTCGGCATAGACCTCGACGTGCACCGTGACCGAGGTGTTGCCCACCCGCAGCACGGTGGCATAGAAGCTCAGCAGGTCGCCTACCGAGACGGGCTGCTTGAAGATGAACTCGTTGACTGCCACGGTGGCGATGCGGCCCTTGGCGATGCGTGCCGGCAGCACGGCACCGGCCAGGTCCACCTGGGCCATGATCCAGCCGCCGAAGATGTCGCCGTTGCCGTTGGCATCGGCCGGCATGGGCATCACCCTCAGCACCAGTTCCTTGTCGTCCGGCAAGCGCGCACCCGGGCGCTCGGGCACACTGCCGGGGGGGCTGTCGTTGCTCATGGCATGTCCTTGTGTTCCTGGCGCCTTCGCCGTTTTGCTCATCCGTTTCTCAGCCGATTCTTCCACGATGCGTCGTCAATCCCCGGCCACCCCTGGTGAGCCCGGCGCCACCGCGCCACCCGGCCACAGCGATGGCGCCACGCTCAAGCGCCTGCTGCCCTACCTGTGGCAGTACCGCTGGCGCGTCGGCGCGGCCCTGGTCTTCCTGGTGGCGGCCAAGGTGGCGAACCTGGGCGTGCCGCTGCTGCTCAAGCACCTGGTCGACGCCCTGGACGTGCCCGCGGGCGACCTGCGTGCCTTGCTGGTCGTGCCCGCCGGGCTGCTGCTGGCCTATGCCGCGCTGCGCCTGTCGACCAGCGTGTTCACCGAGCTGCGCGAGCTGGTCTTCGCCAAGGCCACGCACGGAGCCTCGCGCCAGATCGCGCTGGAGACCTTCCGCCACCTGCATGCGCTCAGCCTGCGATTCCACCTCGAGCGCCAGACCGGCGGCATGACGCGCGACATCGAGCGCGGCACGCGGGCGCTGCAGTCGCTGGTGTCGTACTCGCTCTACACCATCCTGCCCACGCTGGTGGAGCTGCTGCTCGCGCTGGTGCTGCTGGCCACCAAGTTCGACATGGGCTACGTGTGGATCACGCTGGCTGCCCTGGCGGCCTATGTGGTCTTCACGATCACCGTCACCGAGTGGCGCACGCACTTCCGCCGCCGAATGAACGAGCTCGATTCCAAGGCCCACACCCGGGCCATCGACGCACTGCTGAACTACGAGACGGTCAAGTACTTCAACAACGAAGAGTTCGAGGCCCGGCGCTACGACCAGGGGCTGGACGCCTACCGCAAGGCCCAGATCCAGTCGCAGACCTCGCTGTCGCTGCTCAACACCGGCCAGCAGCTCATCATCGCTGCCTCGCTGCTGGCCATGCTGTGGCGGGCCACCAGTGGCGTGGTCGACGGCCACCTGACGCTGGGCGACCTGGTGCTGGTCAATGCGTTGCTGATCCAGCTCTACATCCCGATGAACTTCCTCGGCGTGCTGTACCGCGAGGTCAAGCAGAGCCTGGCGGACCTGGACAAGATGTTCGTGCTGCTTGAGCGAGAGCGCGAGGTGGCGGACGCGCCCGGAGCCGGCCCGCTGCAGGTGCAGGGCGCGGCACTGCGCTTCGAGAACGTCGCCTTCGCCTACGACCCGGCGCGGCCCATCCTGCATGAGCTGAGCTTCGAGGTGCCGGCTGGGCAGACAGTGGCCGTGGTCGGCGCCAGCGGCGCGGGCAAGAGCACGCTGGCACGGCTGATCTACCGCTTCTACGACGTACAGGCCGGCCGTATCACGATCGACGGGCAGGACATCCGCGACGTGACACAAGAAAGCCTGCGCCGCGCCATCGGCATCGTGCCGCAGGACACCGTGCTGTTCAACGACACCGTGGAATACAACATCGCCTACGGCCGCGCCGGCGCGACGCGGGCCGAGGTCGAGGCGGCGGCCCGCGCCGCGCACATCCACGACTTCATCGTGGCTCAGCCGCAGGGCTACGACACGGTGGTAGGCGAGCGGGGGCTCAAGCTCTCGGGCGGCGAGAAGCAGCGCGTGGCGATCGCCCGCACCCTGCTGAAAGACCCGCCGATCATGATCTTCGACGAGGCCACCTCGGCGCTGGACTCGGCCAACGAGCGCGCCATCCAGGCCGAGCTCAAGAGCGTCTCGCGCGGCAAGACCACGCTGGTCATCGCGCACCGCCTGTCCACCGTGGTGGATGCGCACGAGATCCTGGTGATGGAAGCCGGCCGCATCGTCGAGCGTGGCGCGCACGCAGCCTTGCTGGCGCAGGGCGGGCGCTATGCTCGCATGTGGCAGCTGCAGCATTCGCAGGCGCAACAGGGGCCGTCGCAGCCCGCGGCGCCAGAGGACAAGACGGAGACGCCGGGCTATGGACACCAAGTGGCTTGAGGACTTCGTCAGCCTCGCCGAGACGCGCAGCTTTTCCCGCTCGGCCACGCTGCGCCACGTCACCCAGCCCGCGTTCTCGCGCCGCATCCAGGCGCTGGAGGCCTGGGCCGGCATCGACCTGGTCGACCGCTCGTCGTACCCCACGCGGCTGACGCCCGCGGGCGAAACCTTCCACGCCCAGGCGCTGGAAATCCTCGGCAACCTGCAGGCCACGCGCAACATGATGCGCGGCCACCAGGTGGGCGGGCAGGACATGGTCGAGTTCGCGGTGCCGCACACCCTGGCCTTCACGTTCTTCCCGCATTGGCTGATGGACCTGCGCAAGCGCCTGCCTCTGCTCAAGAGCCGGCTGATTGCGCTGAACGTGCACGACGCGGTGATGCGACTGACCGAGGGCAGCTGCGACCTGCTGATCGCCTACCACCACCCCAGCCAGCCGCTGCAGTTGAGCCCCGACCGCTACGACATGCTGAGCCTGGGCACAGAGACGCTGGCGCCCTATGCCAAGGCCGGCAGCGACGGCGACCCACTGTTCCACCTGCCCGGCCGGCCCGGTGCGCCGGTGCCCTTCCTCAGCTACGCCTCGGGGGCCTACATGGCGCGGCTGGTCGAGCAGATCATCAAGCACGCGCCGACCCCGCCTCACCTGGACCCGATCTACGAGACCGACATGGCCGAAGGCCTGAAGGCCATGGCGCTCGAAGGCCACGGCCTGGCCTTCCTACCGGCCAGCTCGGTGCGCAAGGAACTGCGCGGCAAGCGCCTGGTGGCCGCTGGCCCCAGCGACTACGAGCTGACCATGGAGGTGCGCATCTACCGCGAGCGCCCCGAGGTGGCGCGCCATGCCAAGGCTGGCGCGCAGGAGTTGTGGGGCTTTCTTCAGTCGCGGCAGTGATGCCGCCTCATGGTAGAAACCCGCAGCCCTCATGCGCTTCCTGCATGGGGCATCAGACAATCGGCATTGGCGGGGCCGTGCCCCTGCCGCTACAGTGCGCGCCCAACGCGTCGGCCCGCTTCCTGCTAGCCGTACGGGCTAGCACGTAGTCCCATCGATGGCGATTGACGTTACACCTGCACCACAGTATCCCCACGAAGGAGTTCGCATGAAGAAGACCCTGCTCGTCCTGGCTGCCCTGGTGGCGGCGGGCGCAGCCCAGGCCCAGGCCAACGACACGCTGAAGAAGATCAAGGACAGTGGCGCCGTGACCATGGGCGTGCGCGAGTCCTCGGGCGCGCTGTCGTTCACGCTGGGCGACGGCAAGTACGTCGGCTACCACATCGAGCTGTGCCAGCGCGTGCTGGCCGACGTGCAGAAGGCGCTGGGCCTGGCCAAGATGGAGATCAAGTACCAGCCGGTCACCTCGCAGAACCGCATCCCGCTGGTGCAGAACGGCACGGTCGACATCGAGTGCGGCTCGACCACCAACAACGCCACCCGCCAGAAGGACGTGGCCTTCGCCGTGACCACCTACGTCGAGGAAGTGCGCATCGCCGTGCACGCCAATTCCGGCATCACCTCGATCGGCCAGCTCAACGGCAAGAAGGTCGCCACCACCACCGGCACGACCTCGGTGCAGACCCTGCGCAAGAACGAGCGCGCCACCGGCGTGAACTTCGAAGAGGTGTTCGGCAAGGACCACGCCGACAGCTTCCTGCTGCTCGAATCGGGCCGCGCCGATGCCTTCGTGATGGACGGCCAGATCCTCGCCGGCCTGATCTCCAAGTCCAAGAACCCGGCCGACTTCAAGATCGTCGGCGAGGTGCTCTCGGTCGAGCCGATCGCCATCATGATCCGCAAGGACGACCCGGCCTTCAAGAAGCAGGTCGACGGCACCCTGGCCGGGCTGATGAAGTCCGGCGAGATCGGCAAGATCTACGACAAGTGGTTCATGCAGCCCATCCCGCCGGCCAACACCAAGGTGGGCCTGCCGGTGTCTGAAGCCACCAAGGCGGCCTGGGCCAGCCCGAACGACAAGCCGATGGAAGACTACGCCAAGAAGTGATGCGAGTGCTGGCAAACACCGTGGCCTCGGGCCCGGCGTTTGCATAGGCTGACGGCGCGGCGCCGGAAGGTGGCCGCGCCTTTTCTTTGGGCGCCGGGGGGAACGCGTGGCGAATTGGGATTGGCAGGTGTTCTGCAAGAACACCATCGACGGTGAGGTCGTGCCGCGCTGCTTTGGCAGCAACGGCGACATCACCTACCTGGACTGGATGTTGTCGGCATGGGGCTGGACGCTGTCGGTGGCGCTGCTGGCGCTGGTGGTGGCCTTGCTGGTCGGCTCGCTGATGGGCATCTTCCGCACGACGCCGAGCAAGCCGCTGGTGTGGCTGGGCAACGCGTGGACCGAGCTGTTCCGCAACATCCCGCTGCTGGTGCAGATCTTCCTCTGGTACCACGTGATCCCGTCGCTGGTCCCTCCGCTCAAGGGCGTGCCCAGCTTCGTGCTGGTGGTGCTGGGCCTGGGCTTCTTCACCTCGGCTCGCATTGCCGAGCAGGTCAAGGCCGGCATCCAGAGCCTGCCCAAGGGCCAGCGCTACGCCGGCCTCGCCATGGGCTTGACCTTGCCGCAGACCTACCGCTACGTGCTGCTGCCGATGGCCTTCCGCATCGTCATCCCGCCGCTGACCAGCGAGAGCATGAACATCATCAAGAACTCGTCGGTGGCCTTCGCGGTGTCGATCGCCGAGCTGACGCAGTTCGCGATGCAGGCGCAGGAAGAGACCTCGCGCGGCATCGAGATCTACCTCGCGGTCACGGGGCTGTACTTCATCTCGGCCTTCGCGATCAACCGCATCGCCAAGGTGATCGAAGGCCGGATGCAGGTGCCTGGGCTCATCGGGGGCGGCAAATGATCTACCCCCACGTCACTTCGTTCCTGCCCCCCGAGGGGGCGCGTGCCTCCCTTGGGGCGGCCCGGCGGGAGGCACGATGAACCTCGACTTCGCCTTCCTCAGCTGGGACGTCGTCTCCAGCTTCGTCGCCAAGGGCTTCTTCTTCTCGATCCAGCTCACGCTGGTGGCCATGATCGGTGGCATCGTCATCGGCACACTGCTGGCGCTGATGCGGCTGTCGGGCAAGCCCTGGCTGGTGATGCCGGCCGCGGTATATGTGAACACGCTGCGCTCGGTGCCCCTGGTGATGGTGATCCTGTGGTTCTTCCTGCTGATCCCGCTGATCATCGGGCGGCCGATGGGCGCCGAGCTGTCGGCCATCATCACCTTCACGGTGTTCGAGGCGGCCTACTATTCCGAGATCATGCGGGCCGGCATCCAGAGCGTGCCGCGCGGCCAGGTCTTTGCGGGCTATGCGGTGGGCATGACCTACGCGCAGACCATGCAGCTGATCGTGCTGCCCCAGGCCTTTCGCAACATGCTGCCGGTGCTGCTCACGCAGACCATCATCCTGTTCCAGGACACCTCGCTGGTCTACGCCATCGGCGCCTACGACCTGCTCAAGGGCTTCGAGGTGGCCGGCAAGAACTTCAACCGCCCGGTCGAGACCTACCTGGTCGCGGCGGTGGTCTATTTCGTCATCTGCTTCAGCTTGTCGATGCTCGTGCGCCGGCTGCAGAAGAAGATCCAGATCATTCGTTGAGGCCCGCCCCATGATCGACATCAAGAACGTTTCCAAGTGGTATGGCGCCTTCCAGGTGCTCACCGACTGCACCACCAGCATCCAGAAGGGCGAGGTGGTGGTGGTCTGCGGCCCGTCGGGCTCGGGCAAGTCCACGCTGATCAAGACCGTCAACGCGCTCGAGCCCTTCCAGAAGGGCGACATCGTGGTCGACGGCGTGTCCATCGCCGACCCCAAGACCAACCTGCCCAAGCTGCGCAGCCGGGTGGGCATGGTGTTCCAGCATTTCGAGCTGTTCCCGCACCTGAGCGTGACCGAGAACCTCACGCTGGCGCAAATCAAGGTGCTGGGCCGAACGGCCGACGACGCCAAGACCCGCGGCCTGAAGATGCTGGACCGTGTCGGCCTGATGGCGCACAAGGACAAGTTCCCCGGCCAGCTCTCCGGCGGCCAGCAGCAGCGCGTGGCGATCGCCCGCGCGCTGAGCATGGACCCGATCGTGATGCTCTTCGACGAGCCCACCTCGGCGCTGGACCCGGAGATGGTCGGCGAGGTGCTGGACGTGATGGTGCAGCTCGCCAACGAAGGGATGACCATGATGTGCGTGACCCATGAGATGGGTTTTGCCAAGAAGGTCAGCCACCGCGTGATCTTCATGGACGCGGGCAAGATCATCGAGGACTGCAAGAAGGACGAGTTCTTCGGCAACCCCGACGCCCGCTCGCCGCGCGCCAAGGACTTCCTGTCCAAGATCCTCGCCCATTGAGGCGCACACCATGTCCGGGATGAGCCCGAGCACCGCCTGGGCCGAACGCGTCCAGCCCGACGAAGCGGCGCGCCACGCCGAGGCGGCCGAGCACTTCAAGCGCATGCAACGGGCCAAGTCGGCGCGCTTCGGCAATGGCCGCGCGCTGCACCGCAAGCCGCTGCTCGCGTTGCGTGCCACGCTGGCGGTGCCGTCCGGGCTGCCGGAGCCCGCGCGCCAGGGGCTGTTCGCCACCGCGGGCGAGCACGAGGCCTGGGTCCGCTTGTCCAACGGTGGCACCGACGTGCAGAGTGACCGGCGGCCGGACATCCGCGGCTTCTCGCTTCGGGTCTTCGGCGTGGACGGCCCTGGCGCGCTGGGCAGCCCCACCGACCACCAGGACTTCGCGCTGATCAACCGGCCGGCCTTCGCCTTTGCCGACAGCCAGCCGTTCATCGGCCTGGTCATGGCCGCGGCCAAGGGGCCGGCCGCGCTGCTGCCTTGGGCGCTGCGCACCTACGGCCCGCTGGGCATGTTCCCGGCGCTCAAGCGCCTGCTGGGCTCGTTCAACGCGCCCTTCAGCGGCTTTGCGACCGAGCCTTTCTTCAGCGCCGCGCCGATCGCCTGCGGGCCCTGGGCCGCTCGGGTGCGGCTGCTGCCGCCGGCCGGGCAGGCGCCCGCGGCCACCGCACCGCTGAACTGGGCCGACGACGTGCTGCAGCGCCTGGCTGCCGGCCCGCTGGCCTACCGGCTGCAGTTGCAGTTCTTCGTCGACGAGGCGCGCACGCCGATCGAGGACGCTTCGGTCGACTGGCCCGAAGCCGTGGCGCCCTATGTGGACGTGGGCACGCTGACGCTGCTGCCGCCGGTGGCCGGCCCCGAGGCCGAGGCCTTCTCGGCCCAGGTCGAACGCTCGGTGTTCGACCCCTGGCAGGCCCTGGAGGCGCACCGGCCGCTGGGCGAGGTGATGCGAGCGCGCAAGGCCGTGTATTTCGCGAGTCAGCAGGAGCGCGGCGCGGCCTGAGCCTGCCGCCGCGGGCGCAGCCGAGCGCAGGGTCGGCCCAAGCCGGTTGAGACCCGCACGGCGGGTGGCTGCGGTACCCCGCGGCCGGGTGCCCCGGTTCAGGCCTCGGCCCGCTCGCCCAGCCAGCGCAGCATGGCGGCGGCCGATTGCGGCCGGCCGATCAGGTAGCCCTGCAACTGGTCGCATCCCATGGCCACCAGCACCTGCTGCTGCTGCTCGGTTTCCACGCCTTCGGCCGTCACGTCCAGCCGCAGGCCATGGGCCAGTTGCACCACGGCGCGGGCGATGGCCATGGCGCCGCTGTCGCCCGGCAGGTCGGTCACGAAGGACCGGTCGAGCTTGATCTTGTCGACCGCGAGTTCCTTCAGGTGCGCCAGCGACGAATGCCCGGTGCCGAAGTCGTCGATCGCGATGCGCACGCCCAGGCGCTTGAGCGCGGCCAGCGTGTCCTTCACCGAGTCGATGTCGTCCATCAGCACGCGCTCGGTCAGCTCCAGCTCCAGCCACTCGCCCGGCACGCCCTCGTCGCGCAGCACGGCGGCCACGCTGTCGGCGAAATCGCTGTCGTGGAACTCCAGGCTGGACAGGTTCACCGCCACCGTCAGCGCCGGGTGGCCGGGGCGCTCGGCCTGCCAGGCGCGCGCCGCGCGCAGGGCCTGGCGCATGGTCCAGCGGCCGATGCGCTGCATCAGGCGCCGCTGCTCGGCCATGGGGATGAAGTCCTCCGGCACCAGCAGGCCTCGCTCGGGGTGGTGCCAGCGGATCAGGGCCTCGGCGCCGACGCAGACACCGTCGGCCACCGAGACCAGCGGCTGGTACAGCAGCTCGAACTCGCCGCGTTCCAGCGCCTGCGCCAGCTGGCTCTCGAGCACCAGGGCCTCGTAGGCCAGGCTGGCCATCGCCGACTCGAAGAACTGGCAGTTCGCGCGGCCACGCGACTTGGCCACGTACATCGCCGTGTCGGCGTGCTTGATCAGCGTGGCGGCCGTGTCGCCATGGTCGGGGTAAAGGGCGACGCCGATCGACGGGGTGACCGAGATCGAGCGGCCTTCCATCTCCATCGGCACCTCGATCGCGCGCAGCAGCTTGTGCGCCACCTCCTCGATGTCCGAGCGTTGGTTGGCGGCGGGCAGCAGCACCATGAACTCGTCGCCGCCGAAGCGGGCGACCAGGTCGCTGGTGCGCAGACATTCGGTGATGCGCGCGGCCACGGTCTTGAGCAGCGCGTCGCCCACCAGGTGGCCGAGCGAGTCGTTGACGCGCTTGAAGTGGTCCAGGTCGATGAACAGCAGGGCCAGCCGGTCGCCGCTCTCGCGCGCAGCGGCCATCAGCTGGTCCAGTCGCTCCATGAAGGCGCCGCGGTTGGGCAGGCCGGTCAGCACGTCGTGGTGGGCCAGGTGGTGGATGCGCGCTTGCGCCGCATGGCGGTCGCGCATGTCGCGCACGATGGTCATGCGGATACGCTCGCCGTTGCGCAGCATGGTGCGCACGATGAACTCGACCGGAATCGCCGTGCCGTCCCTGTGCAGGATGGCCAGCTCGTAGGCCGTCTCCTGGCCCGCGCTCATCACGGCCAGCACCCGCGCCACGTGGTCCGGCGCGATGAAGCTCAGCACGTGGCGGCCCAGGATCTCGGGCAGCGTCTGGCCGATGAGCGCCAGCAGCGGCGGGTTGGCGTCGGTCACCAGCCCGTCCTTGTGGAAGCAGATGCCCTCAATGCTGGCCTGCATGAACTTGGACAGCCGCTCTTCGGACTCGCGCACCGCGGCCTCGGCCAGGCGGTGCTTGGTGATGTCGTTGATCAGCACGAAGCAGGACTGCGCGATGCCATCGGGCCCCACGTGCGGCAGCAGGTTGACCTCGATCCAGCGCGGGTTGCCCTGCTTGTCCTTGAGTTGGCGCTCGTAGTTCACCGCCTCGAGCTTTTCCAGCACGTGGTCCACGTGCGGGGCGATCTCGCGTGCCGCGGCCTCGCCGATCACCTCGGCGAAGGTGCGGCCGACGATGTTGCGCTCGTCGCAGCCGAAGGTGCGCGCGTACTGCTTGTTGGCGAACAGGCAGCGCCGGGTCTCGGCGTCATAGCACGCGATCAGGGCTGGGACGTTGTCGGCCAGCAGGCGGAACTGGTCCGCGCTGAAGTCGTCGGCGTCGGCGGGGGGCGGCAGGGTGTCGGACATCCGGGGGCGGGGTTCTCGTCCGGGGTCGGGCGATCATAGTCCTGCGGTTTCGGTCGGCAAGCGCGTGTCCCCAGCCTTGGGGGCCCCGTCCCCCAAGGAAACACCTAGAGCGTGGAGGATTCGGCAACCGGCCTGGCCAGCCACCGCGTCAGGCCCTCGGCGCCAGCGCGCATCACGCCCTCGTGGTTCCAGCGAAACACCGGCGCCATCACCGGCGCCAGGCGCCGCATCCACGCGGTGTTCAGGTGCAGGCGCCAGGTGTAGCGGACCGAGGTGCCGCCGCCGTCGGGCTGCAACTCCCACAGGCCTTCGCCCTCCAGGTGGCCGCGCGACAGCCCGCGCAGGCGCCGGCAGCGCTCGGCCTCGACGCATTCCACGTCCAGCGTGAAGCCATAGGGCAGGCGGCTGGCCCAGGCGATGCGCCGCAGGGCGCCCAGGCCGTCGGTGCCGCGGCCGCGGCGCAGCAGTTCGACCCGCCGCACGTAGGGCCACCAGCGCGGCCAGTCGCCGACCTCGGTCAAGGCCTGCCACACCGCCTCGGGCGGCGCGGCCAGGTGCCAGTGGCTGAGGTATTCATAGGGCTGTTGCGCCACTTCTGCCAGAGATGCGGCCGCCTGGGGAGCCGCCTTCATGTCCGTGTTCATGCCTGTACTCATGGCCGGGCCTTGGCCGCAGCCTCGGTGTCCAGCATGCCCCAGAAGCGGCAGAACAGCCCGTCCTTCAGCTGCCAGACATGCACCCACGGGGTCTCGAACACGCCGCCGCCTGGCAGGGCCTGGGTGCGCTCCCAGCCGAGCACGGTGACGTGGTCGGCGCCGACCAGGAACTCGCGCGGCTCGAAGGCCTGGATGCCGTCCGCCTGGGCCACGGCAAGGAACCACTCGCCCACCTGGGAGCGGCCCTGCACCACGCCGGTATAGGGCGCGCGGCGGTCACCGACGAACTGCCAGCGGACGTCCGCGGTGAGCATGTTCAGCAGGGCCGGGATGTCGCCGCTGCCGAAGGCGGCGTAGGCGCTCTGGACGAGGGCGAGGGGCGTGGTGCTCATGGTCGTGTCTCCTGTGAGGGCCGGCCGCATGGGGCAGGGAGTGCCGGTACCTGCTCTACGTCAGCCGGCACCGGCCGGATGCACCCGAGCCCGAAGCCCGCTGCGACAATCCGGCCATGGCTTCCCCGACCACCACCCTGACCATCACCCGGCCCGACGACTGGCACCTGCACCTGCGCGACGGCGCCGCGCTGGCGGCCGTGCTGCCAGCCACCGCGCGCCAGTTCGGCCGCGCCATCGTCATGCCCAACCTGCGCCCGCCGGTGACCACCACCGCACAGGCGCTGGCCTACCGCGAGCGCATCCTCGCCGCCCGGCCGGCCGGCTCGGACTTCGAGCCGCTGATGACGCTGTACCTGACCGACAACACGCCGCCCGACGAGATCGCACGTGCCAAGGCCGCCGGCGTCGTCGCGCTCAAGCTGTACCCGGCGGGCGCGACCACCAACAGCGACGCCGGCGTCACCGACATCCGCAAGTGCTACCCCACGCTGGAGGCGATGGAGCGCGAGGGCCTGCTGCTGCTGGTGCATGGCGAGGTCACCGACCCCGAGGTCGACGTGTTCGACCGCGAGGCGGTGTTCATAGACCGCGTCATGCGCCCGCTGCGCAAGGACTTCCCGGCGCTGAAGGTGGTGTTCGAGCACATCACGACGAAGGAGGCTGCGCTGTACGTGGCCGGCGCCGGGGTCCACACCGCGGCCACCGTCACCGCCCACCACCTGCTCTACAACCGCAACGCCATCTTCCAGGGCGGCCTGCGCCCACACTACTACTGCCTGCCCGTGCTCAAGCGCGAAGTGCACCGCCAGGCCCTGCTGATGGCGGTGGCCTCGGGCTCGGACCGCTTCTTCCTCGGCACCGACTCGGCCCCGCACGCCGCGGTGATGAAAGAGGCCTCGGTTTGCGGCGCGGGCTGCTACACGGCGCCCAGCGCGCTGGAGCTCTACGCCGAGGCCTTCGAGGCCATCGGCGCACTGGACAAACTCGAGGCCTTCGCCGGCCACCACGGCCCTGACTTCTATGGCCTGCCGCGCAACCGCGGCACGGTGACGCTGAAGCGTGAGCCCTGGACCCTGCCCGAGAGCCTGCCTTTCGGCGATGCGACGATCAAGCCGCTGCGCGCCGGCGAGACCCTGGCCTGGCGCCAGGTCGACTGAAGCCAACACTTCCACCGTCCGCCATGCTCGACCGCCTGCAAGACACCCTGTCCGGCCACCACTGGATCGACGGCCGCCTCGTGGCTGGCGCGGGCGAGCGCCGGCCGGTGACCGACCCGGCCACCGAGCGGGTGGTGGGCCATTTCGCCGAGGCCACGCCGGCCGAGGTGGAGCAGGCCGTGGCTGCGGCGCGCCAGGCCCAGCGCGGCTGGTGGGCGCTCAGTGCCCTGGACCGGGCGGCCGCCCTGCACGAGGTCGCACGGCGCCTGGAGGCGCTGGCGCCGCAGGTGGGCGAGTGCCTCACGCGCGAGATGGGCAAGCCCTACCGCGAGTCGAACTGGGAAGGCGGCGCCTCGGCCTCGGCCTTCCGCTACTTCGCCGAGCTGGCACGCCACGAGCAGGGCCGCGTCGCCGGTCCGGCCATCGCCGGCCAGATGCACCTGGTGCTGAAGGAGCCATTGGGCACGGTGGTTTCGATCGTGCCCTTCAACTTCCCGGTGTTGCTGTTCGGCTGGCAGGCCGCCGCCGCGCTGGCCGCCGGCAACGCGGTGATCTGCAAGCCCAGCGAGCTGACGCCACTGACCCTGCTGGCGGCGATGGAGGCCTTCGACCACCTGCCGCCCGGCCTGGTGCAGGTGCTCACCGGCGGCGCCGCCACCGGCCGCGCACTGGTCGAGCACGCGCACACGCATGGTGTGGCCTTCACCGGCAGCGTGCCCGCGGCGCAGGCCGTGGCGCAGTCGGCGGCGCGGCGCTTCAAGCCCACGCTGATCGAGGCCTCGGGCAACGACCCCTTCATCGTGATGCCCTCGGCGCCGATCGACGTGGTCGCGCGCGGTGCCGCTTTCGCCGCCTTCCTCAACTGCGGCCAGGTCTGCACCTCGGCCGAGCGCTTCTATGTGCACGAAGCGGTCTACGAGCGCTTCGTCGCAGCGCTGGCCGGGCGGGCCCGGGCGCTGCGACTGGGCAGCGGCCTGGAGAAGGTCGACATCGGCCCGATGGCCTCGTCAAGTGAGCGCGGCCGGGTCGAGCGCATCGTGGCCCGAGCGGTGGAACAGGGCGCACGCGTTGTGTGCGGTGGGCGCCGCCCGCCGGCGCTGGCGCGTGGCTGGTTCTACGAGCCCACCGTGCTCGAGGTGGACCATGCGATGGACATCATGCACGGCGAGTGCTTCGGCCCGCTGGCCCCGGTGGCCAAGGTGGCCAGCCTGGACGAGGCGATCGCGGGGGCCAACGATTCCGACGTCGGCCTGGGCGCCAACATCTACACGCAAGACCTGGCCGAAGCGATGCGTGCCGTGCACGAGATCGAGTCCGGCATCGTCTGGGTCAACACCCCGCTCAACGACAACGACGCCGTGCCTTTCGGCGGCCGCAAGCTCACCGGCAGCGGGCGCGAGCTGGGCAGCGAAGGGCTGGCCCAGTTCCAGCGCTCGAAGATGGTGATGATCGCGCCCACCGCCGAGGCCGATCCGGAATGGTTCCCCTACCCGGACGAGGACGCGTTCAGTGCCTGATCAGGCGGGCAGGAAGCCCTCGATCGAGAGGTAGCGCTCGCCGGTGTCGTAGTTGAAGCCCAGCACCTTGGCACCGGCCGGCAGGTCCGGCAGTTTCTGGGCGATGGCGGCCAGCGTGGCGCCGCTCGAAATGCCGACCAGCAGGCCTTCTTCGCGCGCGCAGCGGCGGGCCATCTCGCGAGCCGCCTCGGCCTCGACCTGGACCACGCCGTCCAGCAGCGCGGTGTCCAGGTTCTTCGGGATGAAGCCGGCGCCGATGCCCTGGATCGGGTGGGGGCTGGGCGCGCCGCCGCTGATCACCGGCGACTGGCTGGGCTCGACCGCGAAGACCCTCAGCTTCGGCCAGCGCGCCTTGAGCACCCGGGCGCAGCCGCTGATGTGGCCGCCCGTGCCCACGCCGGTGATCAGCGCGTCCAGGCCGTCGGGGAAGTCGGCGGCGATCTCTTCGGCCGTGGTGCGCACGTGCACCTCGATGTTGGCAGGGTTCTCGAACTGCTGCGGGATCCACGCGCCCGGCGTCTGCGCCTTCAGCTCTTCGGCGCGGGCGATGGCGCCCTTCATACCCTTCTCGCGCGGCGTCAGGTCGAAACTGGCGCCGTAGGCCAGCATCAGGCGGCGGCGCTCGACGCTCATGCTGTCGGGCATCACCAGGACCAGCTTGTAGCCCTTGACCGCGGCCACCATGGCCAGGCCGATGCCGGTGTTGCCCGAGGTCGGCTCGATGATGGTGCCGCCGGGGGCCAGGGCACCGCTGCGCTCGGCGTCTTCAACCATGGCCAGCGCGATACGGTCCTTGATCGAGCCGCCGGGGTTGCTGCGCTCGGACTTGACCCACACCTCGTGGCCGGCGCCGAACAGGCGGTTGATGCGGATGTGCGGCGTGTTGCCGATGGTGGCGAGGACGTTCGTGGCCTTCAAGGCAGTCTCCTGTTTGAGATGGGGCTGTCGCCGATCATGCCGCAAACGCCCTGGCCGGCCACTGGCTACGCCGGCCGGACGTTGTCAGGGTTTGCCCAAGGCTAAGCTGTGTAAAGCGCCGCCGCCGAGGTCGACAACCTGGCACCGAGGGGCGTTGTAGGAAGGTCTCCAAACCGAAGAGGGATCTTCCATGCGCTCGTATCGACGCCCCCTGCTGGCACTGGCCGCCGCGCTGGCCGTCAGCAGCCTGATGTCCGCCTGCGTGGTCGTGCCGGCCCGCGGCTATTACCGTTACCACTACCGCTACTACGGTCAGGCAGAGCAGGCGGCCCCCACCGTCGCCCCGCAAGCGGCCGCACCCGCCGCCCAAGGCTGAGCCTGACGCGGGCATGGGACAATCGCCCCCGTGAAGCAGGCCAGACCGCCGCTGGTGCAATCACCGAAAGGTGGCACTGGAGGAAGGTCCGGACTGCACAGGGCAGCGTAGCGGGTAACGCCCGTCCACCGCGAGGTGCGGATCAGAGCCACAGAGACGAGCCGGTTCAGTCCGGAGTGAAACGCGGCAATCTCTACGCGCAGCAACACCAAATAGGCCGGCATTGACGCGGCTCGCTGAGCCGGCGGGTAGGTGGCATCGAGCCGGGCGGGCAACCGCCTGGCCCAGAGGAATGGCGGTCACGGCGGTGCGTCGCAAGACAAGCCGCTGCACAGAATCCGGCCTATCGGCCTGCTTCACACTTTTCTGTCCGGCAGCGTGCCCGGCGCGTAGTGGTCGCGCTCGGGGCGCGCCAGCGCGACCTGCATCGCGACGCCGGTGTACAGGCCCACCAGCTGCGTCAATTCGATCAGCGTGGGCTCGTCGAAATGGCGGCGCAGCTCGGCATAGAGCGCATCGTCCACCTCAAGGCGGCCCACCAGCGCATCGGCCAGCGCCATCGCCGCACGCTCGGCCTCGGTCCACAGGCCTGGCGCCGGTTGCGGCGCGCGGGTGTCGGCGATCTGCCCGGCGCTGAGGCCCATGCGCGGCGCCAGCGTTTCGACGTGCAGGTGCCATTCGTAGTCGTTGCGCGCGGCGTGGCAGGTGCGCAGGATCAGCGCCTCGCGCAGTGCCTTCGGCAGCGTTCGGCGGTCCAGCAGGCCGGTGGGGCCGAGCAGGCCGCTGTCGACCAGGAAGGCGAACAGGCCGGCGTTGCGCGCCACGGTGCGGAAGATCACCGGCGGCGTCATGCCCGTCGGGCACCAGCCGCGCCATGTGGGCGGCCACGGCGGGCGGGTAGGGCACGGCGACGGGTTCGATTCTCGGCATGCGGGGCTCCTTGATTGCTACAGAAACAGTAGCGATCGGAATGCTACACTAAACGTAGCAATGAAGCCCACCCCCGCACAGTGCAAGCAAGCGATCAACGCGGCGATGGAGTTGTTGCACCGCCGGTGGATGATGCGCGTGGTGTGGGAGCTTCGCGCCGGTGCGCTCACTTTCCGCGCGCTGCAGGCGGCTTGCGGCGAGCTCTCGCCCACCGTGCTCAACCAGCGCCTGGCCGAGCTGCGCGAAGCCGGCCTGGTCGACAGCGGTGAAGCCGGCTACGCGCTCACGCCGCTCGGGCAAGAGCTGTTGCAGGCCATGGCGCCGCTGCAGCGCTGGGCCCTGCGCTGGCAGCAAGGCTGAGCCGGGCCGCCACCGCGGAGACCGGGGGCGCCAGCCGGGCCTACACTTGCCCGCTTTGCGCCCATGAACCCCGAAGCCTCACGCATCTGGCGCGGCCCGCGCTGGGCGCTCGCCGCGCTGCTCGCCTGCCTCGGCATGCTGGGGCCGTTCTCGATCGACACCTACCTGCCGGCCTTCACCGGCATCGCGGCCTCGCTCGGCGCCACGCCGGTGCAGATGCAGCAGACGCTGTCGGCCTACCTGCTCGGCTTCGCGGTGATGAACCTGTTCCACGGCGCGCTGGCCGACAGCTTCGGCCGCCGGCCCATCGTGCTGGGCGGCGTCGCGCTGTTCACGCTGGCCTCGGTGGGCTGTGCGCTGTCGCAGTCCATCGGCGCGCTGGTGTTCTTCCGCGCGGTGCAGGGCATGTCGGCCGGCGCCGGCATGGTGGTGTCGCGCGCGGTGATCCGCGACCTGTTCCCGCCGTCCGAGGCGCAGCGCGTGATGTCGCAGGTCACGATCTACTTCGGCGTCGCGCCGGCCATCGCGCCGATCGTCGGCGGCTTCCTCTTCGTGCACGCCGGCTGGCATGCGATCTTCTGGTTCCTGGTCGGCGTGGGCGCGCTGCTGTGGCTGACCATGTGGCGGCTGCTGCCCGAGACGCTGCACCCCAGCCAGGTGCAGCCCTTCGGCGTGTGGGACCTGCTGCGGGCCTACTGGCAGATGGGCTCCAGCCCCAAGTTCATCGCACTGGCCTTCGCCTCGGGCGTGCCCTTCAACGGCATGTTCCTCTACGTGCTGTCGGCGCCGGTCTTCCTGGGCGACCTGCTGGGGCTGGGGCCGACGCAGTTCTTCTGGTTCTTCCTGTCCACCATCAGCGGCATCATGGCCGGCGCCTGGTGGTCGGGCCGGCTGGCCGGCCACCTGCCGCCACAGCGCCAGATCCGCCGCGGCTTTCGCATCATGGCCACGGTGTCGGTGCTGAACGTGGCGCTGAACTTCCTGCTCGAGCCGCACGCGTGGTGGGCGATCCCGCTGATCGCCTTGTTCGCCTTCGGCTGGGCGCTGATGGTGCCGGTGGTGACCCTGCTGGTGCTGGACCAGGCGCCCGACCGGCGCGGCATGGCCTCGTCGCTGCAGGCCTGCATCGGCAGCGCGGCCAACGCGCTGGTGGCCGGCGGCATCGCGCCGCTGGTGATGCATTCCACCCGCGCGCTGGCGGTGGCCTCGCTGGTGATGATGGGCATCGGCATTGTGGCCTGGGCCTGGGTCAAGCCGCGGCTGGCGTTTGCTCCGAACACCCGGGCTCAAGAATGATCGACGGCGGCCGATAACCCCGGCGACGCCCCGGCCCGCCCGCCAGGGCCGGATTGGAGCCGCCATGTCGTCGTCGTTCTCACTGCCTTCCCTGTTTCGCGTCAGCGCCGCCTGTGCGCTGGCGGCTGCCTGCACGCTGGCCTGGGCTGGCGGCGGCACGGCGGAAGGCGCCCCGGCGGGGGCGAAGAAGCCCGCCGCCTCGTCCGACGACCCGATGGACCTGCTGCGCCAGCGCCTGGCCGAGCGCCTGGGCGCCCAGCCGCCGGCCGACTCGCGCAGCAGCAACAGCAGCGTGATGCGGGTCGACAACCGCCACACGCCGGCTTCGGGCGCCGCCCCGGCCGCTGCCGCCGGCACCGTGGCCACCGCCACTGGCGCAGGCAAGACGGCCGCCACGACCGCTCGCTCGCTCACCGTGCGCCCGCCTGCCGCCCCGGCGGCCGATGCCCATATCGCTGCCACCGGCCCGGCCGCGCACGAGGGCCACTGGGACTACGCCGGCGACAACGGCCCCGACGCCTGGGGCCGCATGAAGCCCGAGTTCAACAAGTGCTCGACCGGCCAGCGCCAGAGCCCGATCGACATCCGCGGCGGCATCGCCGTGCAACTGGAGCCGATCCAGTTCGACTACCGCGTCAGCCCCTTCAAGGTGATCGACAACGGCCACACCGTGCAGGTCAACCTGCCGGCGGGCAACTCGATCACCGTGCTGGGCCGCCGCTACGAGCTGCTGCAGTTCCATTTCCACCGCCCGTCGGAAGAGCGCATCAACGGCAAGCAGTACGACATGGTCGCCCACCTCGTCCACAAAGACAGTGAAGGCCGCCTGGCCGTGGTGGCCGTGCTGCTGGAGCGTGGCGGCGCCGGCCAGCCGCTGGTGCAGGCGGTGTGGAACGCGCTGCCGCTCGAGAAGGGCGAAGAGCAGGCCGCGCCCGCGCCGATGGACCTGAACAAGCTGCTGCCCGAAGACCGCCGCTACTACACCTACATGGGCTCGCTGACCACGCCGCCTTGCAGCGAGGGCGTGCTGTGGATGGTGATGAAGACGCCGCTGCCGGTGACACCCGAGCAGGTCGACATCTTCGCCCGCCTGTACCCGATGAACGCCCGCCCGGTGCAGCAGGTGGCGGGTCGGCTGATCAAGGAATCGCAGTAGCCCACGCGGTGTCGGCGCGCGCCGTGCGCGACCGGTGCGGCGCATAACTCATCGCGCCGATCACTGATCACACTGCGCGCAATCCCGCTGTGCGGCGGGTCGTGGCGCTGCTACTTTCCCCGCGGGAATAAACGCCGGTGCGAATCACCGTGCCGGACAACACCCGAGGGAAAGGAAACCACATGCGAGTCAATGGCGGATTGGCAGTTCTCGGTCTCGTGCTGTCGGCGGGGTCGAGCTGGGGGGCGACAGTGGTGGCCGGGCCGGCCACCTGTTCGGCAGCCATGTCCCACCCGTATTACGCAACCATTCAACAGGCGGTGAATTCGGTGCCCGCGGGCAGCGTCGTCTTGGTGTGCCCGGGCACCTACGCCGAGCAGGTCAGCATCGACAAGAGCCTGACGCTCAAGGGCGTGGTCGACACGGTCACCGACAACGACGCGGCGGTCATCGCCGTGCCGCCGGGCGGGTTGACCACCACCCCCGACCTGTTGCCGGGGCGGGACCCGGTGGCCGCGCAGGTCCTGGTCAGCAACGGCGCCACGGTGGCCATCTCGAACCTCACGGTCGACGGCAGCGCCAACACCATCGCCAGCTGCGGCATCGACCTGGTGGGCATCGCGTTCCTCAACGCGTCGGGCTCGGTGACGCGCGCTGCGGTGGTCAACCAGCTGCTGGCGCCGAACTACCGGGGTTGCCAGGCCGGGCAGGGCATCTACATCGAGACCGATGGCGTCGGCGGCACCGCCAACGTGACGGTCAGCGACAGCCACGTTGCCAACTTCAACAAGAACGGCATCACCGCCCGCTCGGCCGGCACCAGCGCGTTGATCGACGGCAACACCGTCTTCGGCATCGGGCCGACGCCCGACATCGCCCAGAACGGCATCCAGGTCTCGTTCGGTGCGACCGGCACCGTCACCGGCAACGTGGTCGGCGACGCCGTCTACACCGGGCCGAGCTACGGCTCGTCCGGCATCCTGGTGTATGCCTCGCCGAACGTCGCGGTGACCAACAACACGGTCAGCAACACCCAGTACGCGGTGGCGGTCGTGGGCGAAGGCAACGGCGACGCCGACCATGCCATCGTCACCGGCAACCACCTGCAGGCGACGCGGGACTGGGACGCCATCGACTTGTGCGGCAGCAGCTTCCACACCGTGTCGAAGAACGTCATCCAGGGCACGGGCGAGGCCGGCATCCACGTCGCCTGTGCGGCAGCATCCTACACCGTGTCGGCAAGAACTCGGTCGCCGGCACACCGCGGCGTGGCCTCGGTCGGCAACAGCGTCACCAAGAACACCATCAACGCCGCCTGCGCCGGTCTGCTGGTGGGGCCAGGTGCCGACGCCGGCGCGGTGAAGAACACGTTCTTCAACGTCGGCACGCGCGTCCTTTCGGACGACATCTGCCCGAGCGGCGCCCAGGCGGCCCGGCAGTCCCAGGCGGCCAAGAAGCGGTCGGGCGTCAAGCCGCTGCGCTGACGGCCGGCACCGTCGGCTTGCGCGGACCTGGCCAACCCAGGGGAGCGATGGCTCCCCTTTTTTCGGCTCGCCTTTCGAAAAGAAAGTATTCGAAGGATATTGTTCTTTCGAAATGTCGTTCTTAGAATCGTTTCAACGATCAAAGGAAAGCGGCAATGAGGCTTCGACAGCGGACCCGGTGGACACGCACGCTGGTCATGGCGGCGGTGGAAATGGCGGTGTGGGGCGCGGCCCGGGCCCAAGCGCAGGCCGTGCCCGAACCAGCACCGGCACCCGCCGCCACCCCCGCCCCGGCCGCTGAGCCCGCACCCGAGCGCATCGTCGTCAGCGGCACCCGCGCCAGCCTGCTGCGGGCGCGCGAGCTCAAGCGCAACTCGGCCGTGGTGCAGGACTCGATTGCCGCCGAAGACCTGGGCCGCTTCCCGGACGACAACGTCGCCGACTCGCTGTCGCACGTCACCGGCGTCACCATCTCGCGCACCCATGGCGGCGAAGGCCAGTACGTCAACGTGCGCGGCCTCGGGCCCAACTACAGCATCGTCACGCTGAACGGCCGCATCCTCGCCACCGACGGCGACGGCCGCGAGTTCGCCTTCGACGTGCTGCCGTCCGAGACCATCTTCGGCGCCGACGTGATGAAGTCCGCCGAGGCTTCGCAGATCGAGGGCAGCATCGGGGGCTCGGTGAACCTGCGCTCGGCACGCGCGCTGAACAACCCTGGCCGCGTCATGCGTCGCTGCGGGTCGGTGGTGCTCAACGACCTGTCCGAAACGGGCGGCGGCAAGATCTCCGGCGTCTGGAGCGACACCTTCGCCAACAACACCGTCGGCCTGGTGCTGGGCGCGGTCTACGGGCAGCAGCGCACCCGGTCCGACTCGGTGCTGGACTACAGCTACAACCCCGACGCGCCGGGCGAGTTCGACGCCAACGGCGACGGCCAGATCACCCCGACGAGCAGAACCTGCTCGGCGTGTGCTGCGTGGCCTTCGGCGCCGTCGAGCAGAAGAAGAAGCGTGCCGCCCTGTCGGCCGCGCTGGAGTGGAAGCCGACCAGCGACAGCAAGCTCACCTTCGACGCCCTGGCCACCCGGCTGGACGCGCCGGCCATCGGCTACAACCAGGCCTACTACGTCGAGTACGCCGAAGACCGCTGGTCCGACGTCGTGATCAAGGACCACCTGGTCACCAGCATGACCATCCACGGCCTCACGCCCGAGGTGGTCACGCGCACCGAGCACCGCGTGGTCGACACCACCCAGTTCGGCCTCAACGGCGAGTGGAAGCTGTCGTCCGACCTGAGCCTGGGCGGCGACGCCTACGCCTTGCGCTCGACCCGCAATTCCGGCGGCAAGGACACTTGGGTCGTGGCCGGCATCCCCGGCGACCACACCGGCTATTTCCAAGCTAACCCGAACGCCCTGCCCAGCATCCACGTCACGCTGCAGGACGGCCGCGACCTGGCCCAGGCCAGCCCCACGCTGGGCAACGCCGACTACGGCCTGCACTGGGCCGAGCTGGGTGGCGACAACATCAGCGACACGGTCAAGGGCCTGTCGTTCAACGGCAAGTACGCGACGGACTGGGGCGCCCTCGAAGCGCTGCGCTTCGGCCTCGGCGACACCCAGCGCGCCAAGAGCCGCACCCGCCTCGACAACCTCGACAACGCCTGCCAGTACTGCGGCTACCACTACACCTTCAGCCAGCTCGGCGCGGACGTGGTGCGCCCGCTGACGCTGAAGAACTTCATGCGCAACGGCGGCGGCGCGTTCCCCAGCACCTTCGTGCGTTTCTTCGGACACCGCGGCCTACTTCAACTCGCTCAAGGCGCTGGACGGCGTCGAGATCCTGGACGAGAACGGCGAGGGCACCGGAACCTACTACGACTCCAGCCTGATGCAGGCGCGCTTCAACCCGACCAACTCGTACCGCGTCACCGAGGACACGCTGGCCGGCTTCCTGCAGGCCGACCTGTCGGGCGAGGACTGGTTCGCCAACGTCGGCCTGCGCCTGGTGCGCACCCAGACCACCTCGCGCACGGCCGTGCGCCGCATCCTGGCCATCGACGACCCGACGCCGAACGACCCCACGTCCAGCCCCAACGTCACCTACAGCGACCCCGAGCCGGTCTCGGCCCGGGGCGAGTACACCAAGCTGCTGCCTCGGCCAACCTCATCTACAAGCTCGCGCCCAACCTGCAGCTGCGGGCGGCCGCGGCGCAGGTGATGTCGCGCCCTTCGCTGGACCAGCTCGCACCGACGGCGCAGGACTACACGCTGGACCGCAACTTTCGCATCGACGTGCGCGGCTCGGCCGACCTGAAGCCGGTCGAGGCCACGCAGGGCGACCTCTCGCTGGAGTGGTACTACAACCGCAAGTCCATGCTGTCCGGCGCGGTGTTCTGGAAGAACATCAAGCACTTCGTCACCTACGCGGTCGACGACAACCAGGACATCGGCGTCCCGGGCTACCTCTACGACATCTCGCACCCGATCAACGGCGACAAGGCCCAGGTGATGGGGCTGGAGCTGGGCCTGCAGCACCTGTGGGACAACGGCTTCGGCGTCAACCTCAAGTACACCGCCACCGACACCCGGGCCTACGTGGGTGGCGTGCACGTGGGCCAGCTCGAAGGCGTGTCGCGCTCGGCGCTGTCGGCGGCGCTGCTCTATGAAGACGACAAGGTCAACGCCCAGATCGCGGTCGACCACAACGGCCGCTACACCGAGGCGCTGGACACCGTGGGCGGCTACACCCGCTACGGCGAGCCGCTGACCTGGGTCACCGCCTCGCTGGCCTACAACCTGACGCCGGACGTGACGCTGTTCTTCGAGGGCAAGAACCTCACCGACGCCTTCTACCGCGCCAACGTGGCCGGCCGGACGGCGATGGCCGGCTCGAGACCCGGGCCGCACCTACACCGTCGGCGCCACGATCAAGTTCTAACGACGATGCGCGCACTGTCCTTCATCGTCTCGCTGCTGCTCGCGGGCGCCGCCCACGCTGCTCGACCAGTTCGGCCTGCACGCCACCCATGGCTGGAGCAGCTGGAACCAGTTCGGCGAGGAGATCAACGTAGCCTGCTGCGCAGACCATGGACGCGATGGCCGCCAACGGCCTGCGCGACGCCGGCTACGTCGGCGACGACCTCGACGATAGCCGGCAGCGCCACAAGGGCGCGGCGACCACCCTCTTGAGCCGGACCCGGTCAAGTTCCCGCACGGCCTGCGCTGGCTGGCCGACCACGCCCACGCCCACGGCTTCAAGATCGGCATCTACAGC